>NZ_JBHRYD010000009.1:0-50454 GCF_042648785.1 Devosia honganensis | reverse complement strand
CATCAGCCGGGATGCGCATCCCGGCTGATGCAAGCAGTAAAGCAAAAATCGTCCACACAAGCCCGAGGGAAGCCCGGTGTGGGAGATAAATTGAGCCAAAAGCCCGAAATGAACACTCCCCACAGGAGGAGAGGGGGAACCGGGGCTCAGAGGCCGAAGGCGAGGATGGCGACCAGCCCCAGACCCCCAACCACGATCCGCCACCAGGCGAAGGGCGCGAAGCCGTGGCGGGAGACGAAATCGAGCAGGTAGCGCACCACCAGCGCGCCGACCACGAAGGCGGCGGCAAAGCCGATGGCGATATCGAGCCCCAGGCCCGGATCGATCAGCTCGCGGCTCTTGTAGAGATCGTAGCCGAAGGCACCGGCCATGATCGGCAGGGCGATGAAGAAGGTGAATTCGGCCGCCGAGCGCTTGGTGGCGCCGAACAGCATGGCCCCGACCACGGTGGCGCCCGAACGCGACACGCCGGGAATGAGCGCGATCATCTGGAACAGGCCCACGATCAGCGCCAGATGCCAGGGATAGGTGTAGATGTCGTCGTATTTCTCGCGCCGCGGCATGCGGTCGACCAGCAGCAGCACCACCCCGCCCACCAGCAGCGAGATGCAGATCACCAGGGGCGTCTCATAGATGACCTGCTGGATGTAATCGCGGAACAGCACCCCGGCCAGGGCGCCGGGAATGCTGGCCAGGACGACCGCCAGCGCGAAGTGCCAGGCATAGGCCTTTCCGGTCAGCGCATCGCGGATCAACAGGCCCAGCCGGGTAAAATAGATGGTGATGACGGCCAGGATCGCCCCGAGCTGGATGAGGACGACGAAGGTGGCCGGCCGGGAGAGGCCGAAGAAATGACCGGCCAGCAGCAGGTGTCCGGTGGAGCTGACCGGCAGGAATTCGGTAAGCCCTTCGAGGATTCCCAGCACCAGGGGCACAAAAAGACCTTGATCGGCGTTCATCTGATCCCCTAACTCGTTTCGAAGGGCCGTTGCGGCCAAACCTCTTAGCCGTGTTCGCCACGGGCGCCAAGGCGGGGTTTGGGCGGGCGGCCGCCAGCAATCAGAGCGTCCCGATGCCCAGCCTCGTGCACTATCCCCTCGATCCCGCCTCGCGCCTCATCCGGCTGATGTGCGCCGAATATGGCGTGCCGCTGGATCTGGAAGAGGTGAAGCCCTGGCTGCGCGAGGAGGCGCTGCTGGAGCTCAATCCGGCCGCCAGCCTGCCCATCCTGTTCACCGATGCCGAGATGCCCATCGTGGGCGTGCTGGCCTCGATCCATGCGGTGGAGGATTTCTATACCCCCGAGGCGGTGGGAGGGCTGTTCCCCGCCGCCCCGCTGGACCGCGCCGAGATGTGGCGGCTGGCCGAATGGGTGCTGGTCAAGTTCGACGACGAGGTGACCCGCTATCTCATCGAGGAAAAGATCGCCAAGCGCGACCAGCGCGGCGCCACCCCCGAGCCCTCGGTGCTGCGCGCGGCCAAGGCCAATCTCAACGAGCACATGCTCTATTTCAACTGGCTGCTGGCCAGCCGCAACTGGCTGGCGGGCGAGGAGATGACGCTGGCCGACTTCGCCCTCGCGGCGCATTTCTCGACGCTGGACTATATGGGCGACATCGACTGGGCCAAGGCCGGCTCGGAAACCCGCGACTGGTATTCGCGCCTCAAGTCGCGCCCGGCCTTCCGCACCCTGCTCAACGACCGCGTGGTGGCCATGCCGCCCTCGAAAGGCTATGCGGACCTCGATTTCTGACCCCGGCCCCCCGGCCCCTTCCGGCGGGGAAAAACTCGTCGCCGCGCTGCGGGAGCGGGCGCTGGCGCTGGGCTTCGACGCCTTCGGCATCGCCCGCGCCGATGCCCGCCCGGACCTGCCGGCAAAGCTGCGCCACGCTTTGGCGGCGGGCTGGCACGCCGACATGGCATGGATGGAGCAGACCGAGGACCGACGCGGCGCCCCGCAAAGGCTCTGGACGGACGCCCGATCGGTGATCCTGCTCGGAGTGAATTACGGGCCCGAGCTCGATTCCATGGCCCTGCTGGGCGAAAAACAGGTGGGGATCATCTCCGCCTATGCCCGCAACCGCGACTATCACGACATCATCAAGGGGCGGCTCAAGGAGGTGGCGGGGCTGCTGGCGCGGCGCTCCGGAGCGGAGGTCAAGGTATTCGTCGACACCGCTCCCCTGATGGAAAAGCCGCTGGCCGAGGCGGCGGGGCTGGGCTGGCAGGGCAAGCACTCGGTGCTGGTGAGCCGGGAATTCGGCTCCTGGCTGTTCCTGGGCGCCATCCTGACCAGCGCCGAGCTGCCGGCGGACGCGCCGCAGCGGGAAAGCTGCGGCTCGTGCACGCGCTGCCTCGACATCTGCCCCACCGGGGCGTTCCCCGCCCCCTTCCAGCTCGATGCGCGCAAATGCCTCGCCTATTACAGCGTCGAGCACAAAGGGCAGATCCCGCGCGAATTCCGCATTCCCATGGGCAATCGCATCTATGGCTGCGACGACTGCCTGGCGGTCTGCCCGTGGAACAAATTCGCCTCGGTCAGCCGCGAGGCGCGGCTGCGCAGCCGGCCTGAACTGGAGCGGCCGGCGCTGGCCGAACTGGTGAAGCTGGACGATGCGGGGTTCCGGACGCTGTTTTCCGGCTCGCCGGTCAAGCGCATCGGCCATGCCCGGTTCCTGCGCAACGTGCTGATCGGCATCGGCAATTCCGGCCAGCAGGCGCTGGTGCCGGCGGTCGTGGCGCGGCTCGGCGATCCCTCGCCGCTGGTGCGGGGCGCCGCGATCTGGGCGCTGCGGCGGCTCGATCCGGCCCGGGCCGCGACGATGCGGCTGGACAGGCTGGCCGCCGAGAGCGATGAGAGCGTGCGGGCGGAATGGGACGGAGCGGTGTGATGCGGGCCTTCTTTTTCGGACTGGGCTATTCGGCCGGCGCCAGCGCCGACTTCATGCGCGGAACCGGCGCCTTCGCCGGCATGGCGGGAACGGTGAGGACCGCGCAGAAAGCCGCCGCCCTCGCCGAGCGCTCGCTCGGGGCGATGATTTTCGACGGCCGGCAGAAGGGGCCCGAAGTGGGGCCGGCCCTCGCAACGGGCGTCTCGCACGTGATCCAGTCGATCGCCCCGGACGAGGACGGCGATCCGGTGCTGCGCCATCACCGCGACGAGCTCGACGCCGCCCGGGACCTGGAATGGCTGTGCTATTATTCCACTATCGGGGTCTATGGGGATTTCGACGGCGCCTGGATCGACGAGCGCGCGCCGCTGGTGCCGCGCAATATGCGCTCGGACTGGCGGGTGCTGGCCGAGGACGAATGGCGCGCCTATGCGGCGGCGCGGGGCATCAAGCTGCTGGTCCTGCGGCTGGCCGGCATCTACGGGCCGGGCCGCTCCGCCTTCGACAAGCTGCGCGCGGGCACGGCGCGGCGCATCGTCAAGCCCGGCCAGGTGTTCAACCGCATCCATCGCGCCGATATCGCCCGGGTGACCGCGCTGGCGGCGCAGCGGCGCCTCGCCGGCACCTTCAACCTCGCCGACGATGCGCCCGCCCCGCCCCAGGAGGTCACCGCCCATGCCGCCGCCCTGATCGGCATGGCGCCGCCGCCCGAGGAGGCGTTCGCGACGGCGGCGATGACCCCGATGCAGCGCGGCTTCTACCGCGACAACAAGCGCGTCTGCAATCGCGCCATCAAGGCGGCGCTGGGGATCGAGCTGCTGTATCCGGACTATCGCGCCGGGCTGGCCTCCATTCTCGAGGCGGAAACATGACGATCAGCCCGGCCGTTTCCGCGCCCGCGCGCATCGTTCTCGAGGGGCGCTATGTGCGGCTCGAACCGCTCGAACGGCGTCACGCCGCCGACCTGTTCGCGGTCTCGACGCTGCCGGGCGGGCCGGAGCGCTATCGCTGGCTGTTCCACGACGCGCCGCTCAGCCTTGCGGAAATGGCGGCGCGCATCGACCTCGCCAATGCCGGCCAGGACCGCCATGTGGCGGTGATCGACCGGCAAACGGGCCGGGCGGTGGGCCAGCAGGCCTGGATGCGCATCTTTCCCGAGCACGGCTCCATCGAAATCGGCGGCATCCATTGGGGCCTGCCCATGGCGCGGACCCGGCTCGCCACCGAGGCGCTTTACCTCTTCGCCCGCCATGCCTTCGACGATCTGGGCTATCGGCGCTTCGAATGGAAATGCAACGACCGCAACCAGGCCTCCAAGACGGCGGCGCGGCGCTTCGGCTTCCGCCCCGAAGGGGTGTTCCGGCAGGACCGCATCGCCAAGGGCGAGAACCGCGACACCGCCTGGTTCTCCATCATCGACGGCGAATGGCCGGCCCTGCGCAGCGAGTATCAGCGCTGGCTGGCCCCGGACAATTTCGATGAAGCGGGCCGGCAGAAAACGCGGCTGGCGACGCGGGTTTGATTTTCAATTTCAGCCCCTCTCGAGAATCAAACCTCCTTGAGTCGCTCTGGCGAACCTCTAGCGCCAATGTCTATCATTAAAAGGAATTTTTGATAGACAAAATCCTTTGTGTATCGCATAAGACAGATAAGATACCTCTTATCGCAAAAACCATCGATCCTGACAGGCAGTCCCATGGCGGAATTCGATCTGAGTGAGGCGGTGGACTACCATTATGACCGGTTTCCGCCTGAAACCCTCGATATGAGGCGTCTCATAAAGCCCTTGTCTTCCGCCGCCGCGGCCTTGGCGCGATACGACCAGATGCTGAAGGGCATGCACAATAGCGAAATCCTGCTTGCCCCCCTTCGCAATCAGGAGGCCGTCGTCTCGTCCCGCATGGAAGGAACCGTGAGCACGCTGGATGAAGTGCTGCGCTATGAGGCCGACCAGGAGGATGACGGAGCGGTCGATCCCCATCGCTATCGCAGTGAAGCGGTGGAGGTCTATCTGTATAGCCGCGCGCTGACGCAGGCACATCAGGCTATCAAGGATGGCGCATCGATCTCGCCCTGGCTCATACGCTCGGCTCATCGCGTGCTTCTGGGGTTCGGACGGGGAGCGAGCCTCAATCCGGGAGAATTCAAGACCGAACAGAATTATCTCGCGGACCGGTCGCGCAGGAAGGTGCAGTTCATCCCGATCAACCCGCAAGCGCTCGGCCTGGGCATGGAGAAACTGACGGATTTCATCGATGATGACGAATGGGAATTGCTGATCCGGACGGCCTTGGCGCATCTCGAATTCGAGGCGCTGCACCCGTTCAAGGACGGCAATGGCCGGGTCGGGCGCATGCTGATCACCCTGATGTTGTGGCATTACGGCGCGATAGAGGCGCCGCATTTCTATATCAGCGGTTATTTCGAGGAGCGGCGCGACGAATATATAGACAAGATGCGCGCCGTGTCCGCACGCGGGGAATGGACAGACTGGATATTGTTCTTCCTGGCGGCCATCGAGGAGCAGGCCAATAGAAATCTCATTCAGGCGGAAAGGATCAGATCGCTTTATGAGGAGATGAAGGAAGAATTCCGACGGCTTCTCAGAAATCAGTGGAGCATCACCGCCCTCGATTTCGTATTCGCCCGTCCCATTTTCCGGAACAATATTTTCACTGGCCGTTCCGGCATACCGGCACCCACGGCGCACCGGCTTATCCGGATCCTCAGCGAGAACAGGCTGCTGGAAACGGTGGAGAGCGCTGCCGGGCGCCGGCCGGCACTTTATCGTTTCGAGCCGCTGCTGCGGCTCGTCCGGGACTGATCGTCACGCCATCCCGGTCACCGCGTTCCGCAACAGCGCCAGGTCCGTGTCGCGGCTGAGGCGGTGATCGCCATCGGGCACCAGGGTGAAGGTGACCGGATCGTGCAGGATGTGGGTGAGCAGTTTTCGCGCATGGGCGGCGGGCACGTCGGGGTCCAGGCCGCCCTGCAGGATATGGACCGGGCAGCCGGTCTCGATCACCGCGCCCAGGAGGCAATGGCGCTCGCCGTCCTCGAGCAGGTCCCGGCCGTAGCGATAAAGGCCGTCGCCATAGCGGCTGTCGCGCTCGAAATAGCCCTGCCGGTCGAGATCGCGCCGCTGTTCCGGGCTCATGCGGGCGGCGATGAGGCGCGTGGCGTCGACCGCCGGAGCGACGAGCACCAGGCCCCGCAGCTTCCGTCCGGCGGCCAGTTGGCGGCGGGCCAGCAGCAGGGCGAGCCAGCCGCCCATGGAGGAGCCGCCCACGATCTGCGGCCCGGCGGTTCGGGCCAGCACCGCTTCGGCCTCCTCGAGCCAGCGGCTGATGGTCCCCTGCCCGAGGCGGCCGCCCGAGGCGCCATGGCCCGAATAGTCGAAGCGGGTGACCTCGAGCCCCCGCTCGGCGCCCAGAGCCTCGAGCGCCATGGCCTTTCGCCCGGTCATCACCGAGCGGAAGCCGTTGAGCCAGAAAAGGCCGGGCGCGGCGCCGGGGCGCTGCTCCACGGCGATTTCCCGCATGTCGGCGCCAATGCCGACGGCAAGACGGAAGGCGTTGGGAGAATTCATTGCGGCTCCGGTGATGGTTCGGGCGCCGTGCCGGAGCGTTCCGGGCACACGGAAACAGATTCCGCACCGGCGCCAGTTGACTTATGACGCCGCTAACACGATTTTAGGGCCGATTTCCAACCCTCCTTCCATCAGCATAAGGAACGCTTGCCATTCGTCGTCCCATGAGACCCATTGCGCCCCAGAAAGATGGGCCGCTCGCCAATGAGGATATCACCAGCCCCGACGTTCAGCTCATCGATGCGAGCGGTGAAAACCGCGGCGTCGTCCGCACCCGCGAAGCGCTGGCCGAAGCGCAGGAGGCCGGGCTCGACCTGGTCCTGATCGCCGCGAACTCCAACCCGCCCGTGGCCAAGATGCTCGATCTCGGGCGCTACAAATACGCCGCGCAGAAAAAGGCGGCCGAGGCGCGCAAGAAGCAGAAGGTGATCGAGGTCAAGGAAGTTCAGCTCCGGCCGAACATCAACGACCACGACTACAACACCAAGATGAAGGCGGTGCAGCGCTTCATCGGCGAAGGCGACCGGGTCAAGGTGACCATGCGCTTCCGGGGCCGCGAAATGGCCCACCAGGATATCGGCATGCAATTGCTGATGAAGGTGCGCGAGCAGATGGACGAGATCGCCAAGGTGGAAAGCCAGCCCCGCTCGGAAGGCCGGCAGATGGTGATGGTGCTGGCGCCCCGATAGGCGCCGCGCCGGACCGGTTCGTGGAAAGCGGGTCGCAGGGCCCGCTTTTTGCGTTTTTTTGGGGGGGTGCCGTTGAGACCAAGGGGCAGCGCCAACCGAGCGCGCCCCTCCTGCGTCATTGCCCGGCTCATCCGGGCAATCCAGTCCACCGCTATATGGCATGGACCGCCCGGATGAACCGGGCGGTGACGATGGGTCGGGCAGCGGTGGTGAGGGGGCAGCATAGGCGGATGAGGGCGACGCGGAGGCGCTATCCGGCGATGGCGTCGACGTCGGCCTTGAGGGGAATGGCCGGCTGGGCGCCGGGATTGAGGCAGGCGAGGCTCCCCGCGACGGCGGCGCGGTGAAGGGCGCGCCCGAGGTCGAGGCCGGCGTCGAGCGCCGCGGCGAGATAGCCGCAAAACGTGTCGCCGGCGCCCACCGTGTCCACCGGCACGACGGGGTGGGCGGGCACCGAGAGGGCGCCGTCCGGAGTGCGGGCGCGGGCGCCCTCGGCCCCGAGGGTGACGACGATGGTGCGGCCGGTCGCCGCCACCCAGTCGGCCATCGCCGCGTCGAGCTCGGCGATGGGCCGGCCCGAAAGCAGGGAAAATTCGGTTTCGTTGGCGATGACGATATCGGCGAGGCGCGCCAGCTCCGCCGTGTCGGGCAGGAAGGGCGCGGTGTTGAGCAGGCTCAGCGCGCCTTTCTCGCGGGCGATCTCGAGGGCGCGGCGCGTGGCGGCCTGCGGCACTTCCTGCTGCACCAGCAGGGTATCGCCGGCGGCGAGGGCGGCCAGGCCGCGCTCGGCGTCCCCGGGGCTCATCGTGCCGTTGGCGCCGGGCAGGATGGCGATGACGTTCTCGCCCTGCCGGTCGACGAAGATCATGGCGATGCCGGTCGCGGCATCGGCCCGGCGCATCTGCGACAAATCCACCCCGCCCGCCTCGAGCAGCGCCAGCGCCATGTCGGCAAAGGCGTCTTGCCCCACCGCCGAGACGTGAAGCACCCGGGCGCCGGCGCGGCGCGCGGCCAGCGCCTGGTTGGCGCCCTTGCCCCCCGGCGCCATGGAAAAACTGCCCCCCGCCACCGTTTCACCGGGCGCCGGCAGGCGGGTGACGGTGCCGACCTGGTCGAGATTGGTGGAGCCGAAAACGGTGATCATGCCAGTATCTCCTCCATCCTGTTCCGCTCAGGCCCGGGACAGGCAGGCGGCCAGCGCCGGCTCCAGCCGCTCGTCATTGGGCAGGACCAGGCCGAACTCCTCGGTCAGCACCGAGCGCAATTGCTCGATGCCGGTAATGACGCGCTCCTGCCTTTCGCCCCCCACCGGCTGGATGGTGAACCGGCCGTCATGCAGCTTGAGCCGCTTGCCGGTGGGCGCCAGCGCCACCCTGATCTCGCGGGTGAAGGGGGAGGAGGGATCGGTCGAAAGGCGCTGGTTGAGCGGGCCGATATCGGCTTCCTCGACCGGATCGAGGGTGAACAGATAGACCGCGCGCCAGTCCTCGCCGTTCCCGACCTCCAGCGTCCAGTCCGGGTCCCCGCCGGTGAGGCGGAAGCTTTCATGGGGCGTCGACTGCTCGACGCCGGCGCGCAGGCGCAGGGGCGTGGTCAGGGTCAGGCCGCCAAAGCCCACATCGGCGATATAGGCCTGGCCGTTGATCTCGACCAGCAGCAGCAGATGGCTGGGCGGCCGATCGGCGCCGGACGGATCGGTCCAGACCACCCGCGCCAGCAGCGGGCGCACCGTATAGTCGAGATCGCGCAGGATGCGCATGAACAGCATATTGTGCTCGAAGCAATAGCCGCCGCGCCCCTCGGCGAGCAGCTTGCGCTCGAGGCTGGCCTGGTCGAGCCGGACCGCCTCACCCAGCAGGGGATCGAGATTTTCGAAGGGAATGGCGGCGGGATGCAGCGCGTGCAGCAATTCCAGTGTCGCCAGTGTGGGAGCGATGGAACCGGCAAAGCCGATTCGCTCGAAATAGGCTTTCAGATTGACCTTTTCGGGCATCGGCCACCCTTGCCGCTGTTGAAACCGGGCACACTATGAGCAAGCCGAACCGGTTTGTCACGGGCGCGGATGGAGGGGTCGGACGATTCGTCTCAGGCCCGGGCCGGGCTCAGGCCGGGGTCTTGCGGACGCGGATCACCACGTCGACATGGGCCACTTCCATGCCCTGGGGCGCCTCGGGCAGGGCCTTGAACTCCACCGCCTCGGCGGGGATGTCGATCATGCGCTGCTCGTCCTCGACGAAGAAATGGTGGTGGTCCGAGGTGTCGGTATCGAAATAGGACCGCGCCGCGTCGATCGCCACTTCGCGCAGCAGCCCCGCCTCGTGGAACTGGTGCAGCGTGTTGTAGATGGTGGCGAGCGAGACATTGACCTTGGCGGCGGCGGCCTCGCTGTGCAATTGCTCGGCGCTGACATGGCGGTGCGGCCCGCCGAACAGCAGCTCGGCCAGGGCCACGCGCTGCCGGGTCGGGCGCAGGCCGGCCATGCGCAGAACGGCGGTCAGGCACGGCTTGCGGGATGGATGGGGCCGGGTGGCAAGGCTGCGATCGGGCATGGGGCCTGAAGGTCTCGTCATAGGGGTCCGGAATTACTGGGGTTCTTATACTGTCGCGGACCGCCCGAGACAAGCGGACCGACCGCCGCAGCTCCCGGCATGGGCTTTCGGCCGGCTTGACCCTCACCATGCGCCCCTATACGAGACGGGGCTTGAACAGGAGCGGGGAACATCTCCATGGCCGACAGGCAGAACGCATTCGGATATGAGGAATTGCTGGCCCATGGCCGCGGCGAACTGCCCGGACAGGGCGATGCGCGCCTGCCCGCGCCGCCCATGCTGATGTTCGACCGCATCACCCATATCGAGGAAACCGGCGGCGCCCACGGCAAGGGCTATGTGGTGGCCGAGCTCGACCTGCGCCCGGATCTGTGGTTCTTCCAGTGCCACTTCATCGGCGACCCGGTGATGCCCGGCTGCCTGGGACTGGACGCGCTCTGGCAGATGACCGGGTTCTTCCTGGGGTGGTCGGGCTCGCCCGGGCGCGGCCGGGCGCTGGGCGGCGAGATCAAGTTCACCGGCCAGGCGACCACCGACAAGAAGCTGCTGGAATACCGCATCGACATCAAGCGGCACATGCGCTCTCCCCTGCCCTTCGGCATCGCCACGGGCACCGTCAAGGCGGATGGCGAGACCATCTATATCGCCGAAAATCTCCGGGTCGGCCTCATTCCCGTCGCCTGAATAAAGAAAAACATCCCTCGGGGGTGAAATAATCCCAATTCGTACAACATAGAAGAGACGTCCCCCAAGACGCCCGCATGAAGACTAGCACGAGGACATTATGAGACGAGTTGTCGTCACCGGCATGGGTATCATTTCCTCGATCGGCAACTCGCTGGACGAGGTCACCGACAGTTTGCGCCAGGCCCGGCCCGGCACCGTCTTTGCCGATGATTATGCCGAACTGGGCTTTCGCAGCCAGGTCAAGGGCGACCCGCGCCTCGACCCCTTCGAGGTGCTGGACCGCCGCGTCACCCGCTTCATGGGCAAGGGCGCGGCCTGGAACTATCTGGCCATGCAGCAGGCCATCGCCGATGCCGGCCTCGAGCCCGGGGACGTCTCCAACCCCATGACCGGCATCGTCATGGGCTCGGGCGGCGCTTCCACCCGCACCATCGTCGAGGCCGCCGACATCACCCGCAAGAACACCAGCCCGCGGCGCATCGGGCCGCTGGCCGTGCCCAAGGCCATGGGCTCGACCGCCTCGGCCACCCTGGCCACCTCCTTCGGCATCAAGGGCATCAACTATTCGATCACCGCCGCCTGCGCCACCTCCAAGCACTGCATCGGCAATGCCATGGAGCAGATCATGATGGGCCGGCAGGACATCGTCTTCGCCGGCGGCCACGAGGACCTCGACTGGACGCTGACGGATCTGTTCGACGCCATGGGGGCGCTCAGCTCGGATTTCAACGCGACGCCGGAAAAGGCCTCCCGCCCCTATGACGCGGCCCGCGACGGCTTCGTCATCTCGGGGGGCGCGGGCGTGCTGGTGCTCGAGGAATTCGAGCACGCCAAGGCGCGCGGCGCCCGCATCTGGGCCGAACTGGTGGGCTATGGCGCCACCTCGGACGGCGTCGACATGGTGGCGCCCTCGGGCGAGGGCGCCGAGCGCTGCATGCGCATGGCGCTGGCCGGGGTGAAGGCGCCGATCGACTATATCAACCCGCACGCCACCTCGACCCCGGTGGGGGACCTCAAGGAAATCGAGGCGCTGCGCGCCGTCTTCGGCAATGAGGACAAATGCCCGCCGATCTCGGCCACCAAGGCGCTGACCGGCCACAGCCAGGGGGCCACGGGCGTTCACGAGGCGATCTATTCGATCCTGATGATGAAGCACCGCTTCATCGCCGAAAGCGCCAATATCGAGACGCTCGACCCCGATTTCGCCGACATGCCGATCCTGCGCCAGCGCCGCGACGAGGCGGATCTGGGGCACGTGATCTCCAATTCCTTCGGCTTCGGCGGCACCAATGCGGCGCTGGTGTTCAAGCACCCGGAGGCGTGAGGCGGCGCCGGACGGGCCTCAATAGTCCAGTTCGGAAAAGCGGCTTTCGCGGCCGTCATAGACCAGCAGCCGGCCGATGAGCGGGGTGCCGATGCCGGTGGCGAGCTTGACCGCCTCCATGGCCATGAGCGAGCCGATGACGCCGGTGACCGGGCCCAGAATGCCGTTGGCCTCGCAGGAGGGCAGCGCCGCGTCGCTGGCCCCCGGCGGGAAGATGGCGTCATGGCCGGGGCCGCCCAGATGCGGGGCGAAGACCGTCACCTGTCCCGAAAACATCGAGACGGCGCCCGAGACCAGCGGCAGGCGCAGCGCCGCCGCCGCCGCAGCGACGAGGCGGCGGGTGGAGAGGTTGTCGGTGCCGTCCAGCACCATCTGATAGGGACCGAGCAGGTCCCGGGCATTGTCCCGGGTGATGGCCCGGGGATGCAGGTCCAGCGCCACATGGGGATTGAGCGCGGCGGCGAAGGCGCCGGCATTGTCCGCCTTGTTGCGGCCGATGGCGGCGGTGGCGTGGACGATCTGCCGCTGCAGATTGGAGAGCGACACGGTGTCGGCGTCGACGATGCCCAGCCGACCCACGCCGGCGGCGGCGAGATAGGCGATGGCGGGACTGCCCAGCCCCCCGGCGCCGATCACCGCGATGCGGGCCGATTTCAGTCTTTGCTGGCCGGCCCCGCCCATGCCCTTGAGCACCAGATGGCGCGCATAGCGCCGCGTCTCCTCGGGCGAAAGGGGCACTTCACCGGCCAAGGGGAACGGCCAGGAAACGCCGGTCGGGCCCCTCGAACCCGCCGGGATAGACCGAAATGATGGCCACGGCATGGGCCGCCACCGGCGCGGTGAAGGGCATGACCACGCCATAGAGGCGGTAATCGAGCGGACAGCCGCGCGAGCGGGGCAGGGCCGCGTCGCGATGCAGCAGGGTTTCCGTGCCCTCCCCCGACAGGGTGAGCGCGAAGCCCAGGGGCGCCGTGCCGAACCAGTCGGCGCAGGGACTGGCCGCAGCCGTCTCGAAGGTGGCCAGCGCGAGCGCGTGGCGGTCGAGCACGGCGCCGGGCTGATAGCCGGGCGCGCCGAAGACGAGGCTTTTCGCGTCGATATCGGGCACCCCGTCGCCGATCAGCGCCGCGACCTCCACCGGCACGTCGATGCCCAGTTCCGCAAGGTGACCGGCAGCGCCGGCCGCCGCCTCGGCGCGGATTGCGGCCAGCGGACGCCGCTCATCGTCCGCCCGCACCCGGATCGGCGTGCCGGCCACCCAATCGTCGCGGCTCAGGTCCACGACATAGAGATTGGCATAGGCAAAGCCCGAGCCGTCCTGGATGCCGAATTCCTCGAAGGCGAAATAGCGGAAATCGGGGGAAAAGCCGATAAAGTCGATCAGCGCCCGGTCGCCGGCCAGGGAAGGCGTGGCGATGGGCAAGAGCGCAGCGAGCGCCGCGACCAGGGCTTTCGCCCATGGATGGAGCCGCGGGGCCGGCTCAGCCCCGTCCCGTCGAGCCGAAGCCGCCCGTGTCGCGCTGGGTCGCATCGAGTTCTCCCAATTCGAATGAAGGCCGCACCACCGGCGCCACCACCATCTGGGCGATGCGCTCGCCCCGTTCGATCCTGAAGGCGGCCTCACCCAGATTGACCAGGATCGCCATCACCTCCCCGCGATAATCGGCGTCGATGGTGCCGGGGGCATTGAGCACCGTCACCCCATGGCGGGCCGCAAGGCCGGAACGCGGGCGGATCTGGGCCTCGTAGCCGGCCGGCAGCGCCATGCGGAAGCCGCAGGGGACCACCGCCCGCCCGCCCGGCGGCAGCTCCAGCGGCTCCCCCTCGGGCAGGGCGGCGCGCAGATCGGCGCCGGCCGCCAAGGGGCTGTGGGGCGCCGGCAGGGGCAGGCCCTCGCCATGCGGCAGCAGGGCGAGGCGGATGGCGGGCGACACGCTCAAGGCGCGCGCACCACCGCGAAGAGCTCGTCGGGCAGGTCGGCGGTGCCGTTGACCAGATCGAGCAGCGGGATGACCTGTTCGGCGCGCCTTCCGTCCCCCGAAAGGGTCATGTTGGTCTCGACGACCTGGGCGCCCGAAATGCCGATGGTGATGGTGCGGCCGGCAAAGAAGGCCTCCATCATCTGGCGGCTTTCCTCGTCCATGTCCTCCTCGGCGTCCATCCCCTCCATCATCTCGTCAGTGGGCAGGGCGACGCGCACCAGGCCCGGGCCGGCCGCGGCGAAGGTGATGCCGCCAGCCTCCTGGCCCAGATCGAGGCTGTCGAAGGGGCCTTCCTCCACCATGGTGCAGGTGCCGCTGCCATCGGCGTTCTCGGTCAGCGTCCCCTCGTCCCCGCAGAAGGAGCCCTCGTCCATCTCGCCGCTTTCCTCGCTCATCTTCACCATGGCGTAGAAATCGGCGCCCATCACCTGGGTCATGGTGGCGCGGGCGGTGGTGGGGCTGGTGACGTCGACGTCGATACTGACGTCGATACAGGCCGAAAGGCCCATGGCCATGAGGGCGGTGCCGGCCAGCCTGCCGAACAGATCGAGGCGCATATTGTCTCCCTTCGCGGCGTCATCCGCCATTGCGGGGCAATCTATGGGCTGGCGCCCTGCCCGGCAAGCGGAGGATTGGCGCCGCCCTCAGCTTTGAACGAGCAGACGCCAGATCAGCACCAGGATAAGGACGAAGACGGCCGAGAGCACGGCAAGCCCCGCGCCGCGCATCAGCCGATCGGGCGGCCGCCGCATCATGGCGCGATGCTCCTGCATGGTCAGCTCGGCCTGGGCGAGCAGGTCGGGCACGCGCACGGCCGCTTCCCCGAGGCGGGTCAGATGGCCCACGAGATCGTCGATCCGCCCCAGGGGACCCTCCTCGCGCCGCAGCCACTGGCCCACCACTGGCTCGGCCACGGTCCAGATGTCGAGGGCGGGATCGAGGGTGCGGGAGACCCCCTCCGCCAGCACCATGGATTTTTGCAGCAGCACCAGCTCCGGCCGGGTCTGCATGTCGAACAATTCGGTGACGGCGAACAACTGGCCCAGCACCCGGGCCATGGAGATGTCGGCGGCGGTGCGCCCGTGCAGCGGCTCGCCGATGGAGCGGATGGCCAGGGCGAAATCGTCCACCGACTGATGCTGGGGCACATAGCCGATATCGAAATGGCGCTGCGCGACCAGCCGATAGTCGCGGGTGATGAAGCCATAGAGGATATCGGCGAGGAAACGGCGCTCGCGGCGGTTGATGCGGCCCATAATGCCGAAATCGACGGCGATGACGTCGCCGGTGCGCGGATCGGCGAACAGATTGCCCGGATGCATGTCGGCATGGAAGAAGCCGTCGCGAATGGCGTGGCGCAGGAAGGCCTGGAGCAGCTTGGCGGCGAGCGCCTTGCGGTCGATGCCGGCGGCGTCGATGGCGGCATGGTCGCGGATGGGGATGCCGTCCACCCAACTGGTGGTCAGGACGTTCTCGGCCACATGGTCCCATTGCACCTCGGGAATGACGAAACCCTCGTCATCGCGGATATTCTGCGCCATCTCGGAAATGGCGGCGGCCTCGAGCCGCAAATCGAGCTCGAGCCGCATGGAATGGTCGAGCGTGCGCACCACCTCGGTGGGCCGCAGCCGCCGGCTGGCGCGTGAAAAGGCCTCGGCCAGGCGCGCCCCGGCATAAAGGCTGCGGGTATCGGCGTGGAAGCGCTCGGCGATGCCGGGCCGCAGCATCTTGACGGCGACGACCCGGTTCACTTCCCCCGGAACGCGCAGGCGCGCCCGATGCACCTGGGCGATGGAGGCGGCGGCGACGGGCTCGCTGACCTCGTGCAACTGGGCGGCCTTGGAGCCCAGCGCCGCCTCGAGGATGCCCGGCACCAGCGCGGGATCGAAGGGCGGCATGCGGTCCTGCAGGCCGGAGAGGTCGGCGGCGGCCTCGGCGCCCACGATATCGGGCCGCGTCGCCAGGGTCTGGCCGAATTTCACATAGGAGGGGCCGAGCCGGTGCAGCGCCGCATTGAGCCTTTCGATGCGCCCGGTGCGGCGCACGGCGCGGCGCTCGACCAGGCGCGCCAGGGCGATGCCCGCCTTCATCATCGGGGGCAGGGACTGGACGGGCAGCACCGAAAAGGCGCCTTCCCGGGCCAGCACCCAGCCGGCATGGGCGAGACGGAAATAGGAGCCCAGCGCCATGGATCAGAGCTTCCAGCCCGAGAACAGCGTGGCGATATTGCCGCTATAGGCGGTGTGCTTCACCCGCTTGAAGCCGGCCCCGGCCAGCATGGACGAAAACTGCGCCGGCTCGGGGAATTTGCGGATCGATTCCACCAGATACTGGTAGGGCTGGGCATCGCCGGTGACGATGCGGCCCAGCGGCGGGATCACCCGATCGGAAAACCCCCGGTAGAGCGCCTCGAGCCCGGGCACGTCGACGCGGGAGAATTCGAGCACCAGGATGCGCCCGCCGCGCCGCAGCACCCGATGCGCCTCGTCCAGCGCCTTGCGGATGCGCGGCACGTTGCGGATGCCGAAGGCGATCGTATAGGCATCGAAGCTGCCGCTTTCGAAGGGCAGTTCCTCGGCATTGGCTTCAACGAAGCTGACCTGATCGGGATAGCGCCAGTGGCGCGCCCGCTCCGCGCCCACCCGCAGCATGTCCGGATTGATGTCGGAAACCACCACCTGCGCATAGCCGAGCGAAACATTGACGATGCGCTCGGCGATGTCGCCCGTGCCCCCGGCCATGTCGAGCACGCGATAGGGACGGGTGCCGTTGCGGGGCGGGGCCAGGTCGGCCACCAGGGCGTCCTTCCAGAGCCGGTGCACGCCCCCGCTCATCAGATCGTTCATCAGGTCGTAGCGGTCGGCCACGTCGTGGAACACCTTGTCGACCAGGCCCTGCTTGTCCTCGAGGGCGACGGTCCGCTCGCCGAAATGGGTGGTTTCACGCTTCTGGGTCATGGCATCGGATGGCATCTGCTCGACAGGCCTCGTCGTTTCTGCGCCGCACCTTATATAAGGCCTGCACAAATGCCCATGGCCCAAACCGGCGCAGGGTGAAGGAGTTGCACCGCATGCCCGAACTGCCCGAGGTCGAAACCGTGCGCCGGGGGCTCGCCCCCTGGGTCGAGGACGCGACGATCCTTTCGGTAAGGCTCAACCGTCCCGATCTGCGCTTTCCCTTCCCCGAGGGACTGGCGGCGGCGCTGGAGGGGCGGGTGGTGACGGCGGTGCGGCGGCGGGCCAAATATCTGCTGATGGACCTTTCGGACGGCCGGACGCTGCTCAGCCATCTGGGCATGACCGGCTCCTGGCGCTTTGCCGAACATCCCATCGACAAGCCGCCGCGCTATTACGAGCCGGGCACCGAGCCCCGGCACGACCACATGATCTGGGAGCTGTCCCACCCCCGGCACGGCAGGAGCCACCTGATCTATGCCGATCCGCGCCGCTTCGGCTTCATCGATCTTTACGACGACGTGTCCACCAGCCCCTATTTGCAGGGGCTCGGCCCCGAGCCGCTGGGCAACGAATTCAACGCCGCGGCGCTGGCCCGGGCCTTCAGGGGACGCAAGGCGCCGATCAAGGCGGCGCTGCTCGACCAGCGCGTGGTGGCGGGGCTGGGCAATATCTATGTCGCCGAGGCGCTGCACCGCGCCCATATCCTGCCCACCATCGCCGCCGGGACGCTGGTGCGGGCGGACGGACGGCCCAAAAAGGCGCTGGAGGACCTCGCCAATGGCGTGCGCGAAGTGCTGATAGCCGCCATCGAGGTGGGCGGCTCCACCATCAGGGATTTCCGCAGCGTCGAGGGCGCGGGCTATTTCCAGCACAATTTCGCCGTCTATGACCGGGAGGGCGATCCCTGCCCCACCCCGCTGTGTCCGGGCGTGGTGCACAGGATCGTGCAATCGGGCCGCTCGACCTTCTTCTGCCCGGTGTGCCAGAAGGCGCCGTAAGGCCGCGCCGCCGCCCCGCGCGCGCCGCCGGGGAATCGTATTGACGTTTTCCCGCCTTTCCCCTATAGACCGCCCGACTTGGCGGCTCCCTGGCCGCCGCTTTCATTTCATCCCGGCAGGCTGCGGCGCCCCGAGGCGCCCGTCTGTCCGGCTGGACGATCAAGAGGACCGAAATGGCCAATACGCCGTCAGCCCAGAAGGCGACCCGCAAGATCGCGGCCCGCACCGCGACCAACAAGTCGCGCCGCAGCCGCATGCGCACCTTCATCCGCAAGGTCGAGGAAGCGATCGCCTCGGGCGACCACGCCGCCGCCTCCACCGCGCTCAAGGCTGCCGAGCCCGAGATCAGCCGCGCCGCCGGCAAGGGCATCGTCCACGCCAATGTGGCGGCCCGCAAGGTGAGCCGCCTCAACGCCCGCGTAAAGGCGCTGGCGGTCTGAGGCGAACTCGCCGCGGCCCGCTCGGGGCCCGCGCGAAGCCATGGCGAATGGGCTCCGGAAGGGGCCCATTTTCTTTGGTCCCGGACGGGCAAGTTTTTCGTCGCACCCCTGTCACATGACAGGCCGGTGACGCTCCGGCCGCCAGCGGAACATAGGGCGTACTTCCCAGTTCTCCCTTTTCGTCCAATGGGTTGCGAGAGCAGGCGCGCGGGTATTCCACCGCCCGCCGCCCCCTTAAACCGGGGTGGGCGGAATAAATTTTTCACCATATGCACCCGGCTAAGGGTTGGAATCTGCCTTGAGTCACAGGCTCTTGTCCGCAGGCACTTTCGACGGGCGGGCGGTGGCGAAAATCCCAACTCCGAGTCAAGCCCCTATTTCAACGATTCACGTGTTGCGGGTCCAAACCCGTGCCTCTAATGTATCCGGGCCGGCGAGGAAAAGAGGAGCGCTCGACGCTCCCGACTTCACCGGCCGGGTCCCGCGAGGGAGACGTGTATGGGGCAACCCCCGGCGGAAACGCCCGGGCGTTGGAGCCAGTAGAGATTGTGTTGGCCGCAATTGCGCGGCCGGTTCATTCGAGGTTGGCAGCGTTCGACAGACCTCCGGCCAGGTCAGGCCGGGTTCAAGTGACAGGTCGATAGGGAAACGGCGGCACCAGTCCGCCGGACCGAACAGGCGTGCCCGCAGGGCGGGCGCAGGGGCGAAGCCGTGCCCGGATGTCCCGGCAGGGCGGGCGCGGCAGCAGGATTGTTTACGGTGCCTCCGGATTTTTGCGGACCGGACGGCAGCAGAGATATGGGGCTAGATACGATGATGCGACAGGCGACCGCGGGAAGGGACGACGGGGCTCCGGCCACTTCCCCCTCCCTTCCCACTTCCAGCAAAGGCGGTATTCCAGTCATGTCCGGTTCCGACACCTCCACCCAGTCGCAGCGCGAGCTCTGGACCCGTGTGCGGGCCCGGCTGAAAACGGCGGTGGGCGAGGACGTCTTCACCTCCTGGTTCGCGCGGCTCGAGCTGGAGGAGCTGGTCGAGGACCTGGTGCATCTGTCCGCCCCCACGCGCTTCCTGTGCTCCTGGGTGCAATCGAACTATGCCGACCGCATCGTGGAGGCCTTCCGCAACGACGTGCCGGAGGCGGCGCGGCTGCAGGTGACCATGCGGGTCAACGGCCAGGCCCGCCCGCGCCTCGCCCCGGCCCCCGAGGCGGCGGCCGAGACGCCCGCCCTCCAGCCGGCGGCCGCGCCCTCTCCCTCTCCGGCCCCCGCCGCGCCGCGCCTCGTGCGCGACAATTCGAAGGGGGATGCCCTTTCGGGCAGCGCCATCGACCCGCGCATGACCTTCGAGAACTTCGTGGCCGGCACCGCCAATGAAATGGCCTTCGGGGTGGCCAGGCAAATCGCCCATGCCGCCATCAACGACACGGTCACCTTCAATCCGGTCTATGTGCATTCCACGGTCGGCCTGGGCAAATCCCACCTGCTCAACGCCATCGCCCATGCGGTGAGCCAGGCCGATCCGTCCAAGAACATCGTCTATCTGACGGCCGACCATTTCATGTACCATTTCATCAGTGCGGTGCAGCGCCAGTCGGCGCTGGGCTTCAAGGAATGGCTGCGCCGGGTCGACCTGCTGCTGATCGACGACATGCAGTTCCTGCAGGGCAAGTCGGCCACCGAGTTCGGCCATACGCTGGGCACGCTGCTCACCGGGGCCAAGCAGGTGGTGGTGGCGGGCGACGCGCCGCCGCGCGACCTCGAAATGCTCGACGAGCGGGTGCGCTCGCGCCTTTCGGGCGGGCTGGTGGTGCCGATCACCGCCTTCGACATCGAGCTGCGCCGCGCCATCGTGCAGCGCCGCGCCGACCAGGTGAACGCCCGCTTCGGCATGCAGTTCCCGGCGGCGGTGATCGACTATATCTCGCGCGCCGTGATCAGCCATGGGCGCGACCTGGACGGCGCCGTCAACCGGCTGGTGGCCGCCAACCAGCTCACCGGCGAACTGATCACCGTGCCGCTGGCCGAAAAGACGCTGGCCGACCTCATCCGCACCCGCGACGCCAAGCGCATCCGCATCGAGGACATCCTCAAGATCGTCTCGCGCCATTTCAAGGTGCCCCGCAACGAGCTGCTCTCGGCCCGCCGCAGCCGCGACGTGGTGCGCCCGCGCCAGATCGCCATGTATCTGGCCAAGGCGCTGACCTCGCGCTCGCTCCCCGAGATCGGCCGCCGCTTCGGCGGGAGGGACCACACGACGGTGCTGCATTCGGTGCGCAAGGTGGAGCAGCTCATCAAGGACGATCTGGAGCTGGGCCAGGAGATCGAACTGCTCAAGCGCATGCTGGAGGAATAGGGGGCGTCCCCGCCGGCGACCGAGCCAACCTCCCCCGCCAGGGGAGAGGGGCCGGCCGGGCGGGGATTTTCGGGGCAAACCGGCTGCCCGCCCTTGCTAAACCTCTCGCAAATTGCAAATGTCCAAGCCCCGGTTCGCTGGGGTTTTTGCTGTCCGCGTACCGTCAGGAAGTCGCCGCATGAAAGTCACGCTCGAACGCAATCATCTGCTCAAATCGCTGAGCCATGTGCATCGGGTGGTCGAGCGGCGCAACACCTATCCGATCCTGGCCAACGTGCTGCTGCGCGCCGAAAACGACCATATCGAGCTGCGCGCCACCGATCTGGACATCGAGGTGACCGAAAGCGTGCCCGCCATGGTCTCGACGCCGGGCGCGACCACGGTTCCGGCCCATACGCTCTATGAAATCGTGCGCAAGCTGGCGGACGGGGCCGAGGTGCGGCTCGAGACCGATGGCGGCGAGAACATGGTGCTGGTCTCGGGGCGGTCGCGCTTCAACCTGGCATGCCTGTCCCCCGAGAGTTTCCCCGATCTTAAATCGGGCGCCTTCGCGCACGATTTCGATATCGACGCGGCGGCGCTGCGCGAGCTGATCGAGCGCACCCAGTTCGCCATCTCCAACGAGGAGACGCGCTATTATCTTAACGGCATCTATTTCCATGCCGTGGACAATTCCGCCGCCGGGGCGCTGTTCCGGGCGGTGGCCACGGACGGGCACCGCATGGCCCGCGCCGAGATCGCGGCCCCCGCCGGCGCCGAGGGCATGAGCGGCATCATCGTGCCCAAAAAGACCGTGGGCGAGGTGCAGAAGCTGCTCGACGGCGTCGAGGGCGAGGTGCATGTCGAGGTCAGCGACACCAAGATCCGCTTCACCGTCGGCCCGGTGGTGCTGCTCTCCAAGCTCATCGAGGGCACTTTCCCCGATTACGAGCGGGTGACCCCGAAGAACAACGACAAGCAGATGCTGGTGGACCGGCAGGGCTTCGCCATCGCCGTCGACCGCGTCTCCACCATCGCCTCGGACCGCGGCGGCAAGGCGGTCAAGCTCTCCGCCCGGAACGGCCTGCTGGAATTGTCGGTGACCAATCCCGATCACGGCACGGCCAATGAGGAAGTGGCGGTGGATTTCGACACCGACGGCTTCGAGATCGGCTTCAACGCGCGCTATCTGCTCGACATCATCACCCAGATCCGCTCGGAAAACGCCGTCTTCCTGTTCAACGACGCCAACTCCCCCACCCTGGTGCGGGAAGAGGGCGAGGCCAACGCGCTTTACGTGCTGATGCCGATGCGGGTGTGAGGCCGCACACGGCGACATGATCCGCCATATTTCGCGCCTGCGCCTCACCTCCTTTCGCAATTACGTCTCGGCGGCGCTGGACCTGGATGCGCGCCATGTGGTGCTGACCGGGCCCAATGGCTCGGGCAAGACCAATCTGCTGGAGGCCATTTCGGTGCTCTCGCCGGGAAGGGGGCTGCGCGGGGCGGGTTTCGACCTGCTCCAGGCCCAGGGATCGGACACCGGCTGGGCCGTCGCCGCCACCATCGAGACCGCCGGCGGGCCGGCCGATATCGGCACCGGCGCGCTGCCCGATGGCGGCAGGCGGGTGCGCATCAACGGCGCCAATGCCCGCTCGGTCGAGGCGATGAGCGACTATCTGCGCCTGCTCTGGCTGACCCCGGCCATGGACGGGCTGTTTTCCGGCCCGGCCGGCGAGCGGCGGCGCTTTCTCGACCGGCTGGTGACGACGCTGATCCCGGACCATTCGGCCGCCGTGGCCGATTTCGACAAGGCCATGCGCCAGCGCAACCGGCTGCTCGAGGAAGGGGGCGATCCGCGCTGGCTGACGGCGGTGGAAGCGCAGATGGCGGCGCTGGGCGCCTCCATCCACCTCAACCGCACCGACAGCCTCTTCCACCTGCAGGCGCTGATCGCCGAGAGCCTGGGCGATACCGGCTTTCCCGCCGCGCAATTGTCGCTGACGGCGCTGTTCGAGGACGAGGCCGGACCGGCCACCTCGGCCGCGCTCGAGGCCCGGCTGGCGCAGCGCTGGCATGATTTGCGGGGCCTTGACCGGGCCGCCGGACGCACCACATCTGGACCGCACCGCGTCGATCTCGAGGTCGTCCACGCCCAGAAGGCCATGAAGGCGGCGCTGGGCTCGACCGGCGAACAGAAGGCCATGCTGATCGGGCTGGTGCTGGCCCATGCCCGGCTGGTGCGCCTGCGCACCGGCATCGTGCCGTTCCTGCTGCTCGACGAGATCGCCGCCCATCTCGATCCCGACCGCCGCAGGGCGCTGTTCGCGGCGCTGGACGGGCTGGAGACCCAGTGTTTCCTCACCGGCACCGACCCGGTGCTGTTCGAGGCCCTGGGCGGGCGGGCCCAACATGTTTCGGTGCGCGACGGACGACTGGCGCGAGCGTGACCCCGGGCCGGTGGAAAGACCAGGGAAATGGGGCGGAAATGGCCAATTTCCTTGGGGTTTGGCCCCCGTTCCGCTAGAACCGGACGGAAGCGAAAAGGACTGATTCGGATCCCATGAGCGACAGCGAGAACCCGACCCCCATCGATTACGGCGCCGACAGCATCAAGGTGCTCAAGGGCCTCGACGCGGTGCGCAAGCGCCCCGGCATGTATATCGGGGATACCGACGACGGTTCGGGCCTGCACCACATGGTCACCGAAGTGGTGGACAACGCCATCGACGAGGCGCTGGCGGGCCACGCCGACCTCGTGACCGTCACCCTCAATGCCGACGGCTCCTGCACCGTGACCGACAATGGCCGCGGCATCCCCACCGGCATCCACAAGGAGGAAGGCGTCTCGGCGGCCGAGGTCATCATGACCCAGCTGCATGCGGGGGGCAAATTCGACCAGAACGCCTACAAGGTCTCGGGCGGCCTGCACGGCGTGGGCGTCTCGGTGGTCAATGCGCTCTCGGTCTTTCTGAAGCTCTCCATCCGCCAGAACGGCAAGGTGCACGAGATGAGCTTCACCCATGGGGTGGCCGATGCGCCGCTCGCGGTGGTGGGGGAATATGAGGGACGCTCGGGCACGGCGGTGACCTTCCTGCCCAGCCCCGAAACCTTCACCATGGTGGAGTTCGACTTCAAGACGCTCGAGCACCGGCTGCGCGAGCTGGCCTTTCTCAATTCGGGCGTCCGCATCCTTTTGGCCGACCGCCGCCATCCCGAGCCGGTCGAGGTCGAGCTTCACTACGAAGGCGGGCTCGAGGCCTTCGTCAACTATCTCGACAAGGGCAAGCAGCCGGTGCTGGACAGCCCCATCGCCATGCGCGCCGAAAAGGACGGCATCACCGTCGAGGTGGCGCTGCAATGGAACGACAGCTACCACGAAAACGTGCTGTGCTTCACCAACAACATCCCGCAGCGCGACGGCGGCACCCATCTGGCGGGGCTGCGCGGCGCGCTGACCCGGCAGGTGACCGGCTATGCGACGAGCTCGGGCATCGCCAAGAAGGAAAAGGTGGAGCTGAGCGGCGACGATACCCGCGAGGGACTGACCTGCGTGCTCTCGGTCAAGGTGCCCGACCCCAAATTCTCCTCCCAGACCAAGGACAAGCTGGTTTCCTCCGAAGTGCGGCCGGTGGTGGAGAACGTCGTCAACGAAAAGCTCGGCCAGTGGTTCGAGGAGCATCCCAACGAGGCGCGCACCATCGTGGCCAAGGTGGTGGAGGCGGCGGCGGCCCGCGAGGCGGCGCGCAAGGCGCGCGAGCTGACCCGCCGCAAGGGGGCGCTGGAAATCTCCTCCCTGCCCGGCAAGCTGGCCGACTGCCAGGAACGCGACCCGGCCAAGTCGGAAATCTTCATCGTCGAGGGCGATTCTGCCGGCGGCTCGGCCAAGCAGGGCCGCGACCGCTCCAACCAGGCCGTGCTGCCCCTCCGGGGCAAGATCCTCAATGTCGAGCGCGCGCGCTTCGACCGCATGATCTCGTCGGACCAGGTGGGCACGCTGATCACCGCGCTGGGCACCGGTATCGGGCGCGAGGAGTTCAACCCGGACAAGCTGCGCTACCACAAGATCATCATCATGACCGACGCGGACGTGGACGGCGCCCATATCCGCACGCTGCTGCTGACCTTCTTCTACCGCCAGATGCGCGAATTGATCGAGCGCGGCCATATCTACATCGCCCAGCCCCCGCTCTACAAAGCCACGCGCGGCCGTTCCGAGCTCTATCTCAAGGACGAGCGGGCGCTGGAGGACTATCTGCTCGAAGGCGGGCTCGAAGACGCGGTGTTCCGCACCCGCGACGGGGCCGTGCATGCCGGCGCGGACCTGCTCGGAATCCTCCACCAGGCGCGCGACATCGTCAACGCCATCGACAATCTCAACACCCGCTACAACCGCAATCTGGTGGAGCAGGCGGCGATCGTGGGCGGGCTCGACCCGGACGGCATGTCCAATCCGGAAAAATCGGCGGCGACGCTGAAGCGCGTCGCCAACCGGCTCGACCGCATCTCCGACGAATGGGAGCGCGGCTGGACCGGCGAAGTGACCGACGAGGACGCGCTGGCCTTTTCGCGCACCGTGCGCGGCGTCACCGAGACCCACCAGATCGACGCGGCGCTGCTGCAAAGCGCCGATGCGCGCAAGCTGCGGGCGCTGGCCGGACGGCTGGACGAACTGTTCGGCGGGGTGCCGACCCTGACCCGCAAGGGCGAGACCACCAATATCTACGGGCCCTCGACCCTGTTCCGGACGGTGACCGATGCGGGCCGCAAGGGCGTCTCGCTGCAGCGCTACAAGGGGCTGGGCGAGATGAATGCCGAACAGCTCTGGGAAACCACCCTCGATCCCAATGCCCGCACCCTGCTGCGCGTCGAGATCGACGAGACCAGCGAAGCCGACCGCATCTTCACCGCCCTGATGGGCGACCTCGTCGAG
The DNA here is from genome assembly GCF_042648785.1 of Devosia honganensis. Taxonomy (NCBI): domain Bacteria; kingdom Pseudomonadati; phylum Pseudomonadota; class Alphaproteobacteria; order Hyphomicrobiales; family Devosiaceae; genus Devosia; species Devosia honganensis. The sequence continues at coordinate 25,081 of NZ_JBHRYD010000009.1, read as the reverse complement.
CCACGCCGCGACTTCATCCAGGACAATGCGCTCAATGTGAGCAATCTGGACGTCTAGGCCGTCTCAATGCTTGACGGAAGCGGCGGCGAGCGCTGCCTCCCCTAAGGGGGAGGGGAGGAAAAAGGATGCCGTCGTTCATGCAAAGGAGCCGGTCCGTTCCGCCGGGCCGGCTTTTTCTCGCCGTGCCGAAGGGATAGGCTGCGTCCATCCCATAGCGAGGCAAAGATGAAAAAGATCGGCTTTCTGTCCTTCGGCCACTGGAACCCGTCGCCGCAATCGGGCACGCGATCGGCCAGCGATGCGCTGCTGCAATCGATCGAGCTGTCGGTGGCGGCCGAGGAACTGGGCGCCGACGGTGCCTATTTCCGCGTCCACCATTTCGCCCGGCAGCTCGCCTCGCCCTTTCCGCTGCTGGCGGCGGTGGGGGCGCGCACGAGCCGGATCGAAATCGGCACCGCCGTCATCGACATGCGCTACGAGAACCCGCTTTACATGGTGGAGGACGCCGGCGCCGCCGATCTCATCGCCGGCGGCAGGCTGCAACTGGGCATCAGCCGGGGCTCGCCCGAGCAGGTCATCGATGGCTGGCGCTATTTCGGCTATGTGCCGCAGGACGGGCAGACCGATGCCGACATGGCGCGCACCAATGCCGAAGTGCTGCTCGAAGCGCTCAAGGGACAGGGCTTCGCCCAGCCCAATCCGCAGCCCATGTTCCCCAACCCGCCGGGCCTGCTGCGCCTCGAGCCGCATTCGGAGGGGCTGCGGGACCGCATCTGGTGGGGCTCGGCCACCGCGGGCACCGCCATCTGGGCGGCGAAGATGGGCATGAATCTGCAATCCTCGACGCTGGTTTTCGATGAAAGCGGCAAGCCCTTCCACGTCCAGCAGGCCGAGCAGATCCGCGCCTACAAGCAGGCCTGGAAACAGGCCGGCCATGCCCGCACGCCGCGCGTCTCGATCAGCCGCTCGATCTTCGCCCTCGTCAACGACATGGACCGGGCCTATTTCGGCACCGGCCGGCCCGAACAGGACCAGTTCGGCTATATCGAGCCGGAAGTGCGCGCCGTCTTCGGGCGCGGCTATACCGGCGAGCCCAACACGCTGATCCGCGAGCTGGCCCGGGACGAGGCCATCGCCGAGGCCGACACGCTGCTGCTCACCGTGCCCAACCAGCTCGGGGTCGAATACAACGCCCATGTCATCGAAAGCATTCTCACCCACATCGCCCCGGCCCTGGGCTGGCGCTGAGGAACGGCCCTTCTCACGGCGCGCGGAGCCCCGAGCGCTCGCAGCCATTGGCCCGCCAGTAGCGCTCGACCGGGGTGGCGTGCCCGAAGGCGAGACGCTCGATGCGGGCGGCGAAGCTCATGGCGCGGCATTCGTCGGGCCCGGCCACCACGTGCACCAATTCGTGCAGGATCGTCAGCCGGCGCAGCGAATCGGCGCCGGGGGTGGAAAATTCCGGGCAGAGGACCAGCGCGACCACGCCGTTTTCGGGCGGCATGCGCACGAAGGCGGCGAAGCGGCTGCACGAGCCGGTGGCCTCGAGGCGCTCCTCCACCGCCATCTCGACGACGCCGCCCCAATAAGCGGAGGCGAAGCGGCGGCCCCCGAGGGCGTCGCCATAGGCGGCGACGTCGACGCCGTCGGCCACGGCGCCCAGATGCGGGCGCGCCGCCGCGAAGGCGGCGATGGCGTCCCGGAAGGCGGCATCCACCGGCCCTTCCGCCAAGGCGGAGACGGGGGCGAGGGCGAGGGCGAGGAAAAGGACGCGAAGCAGGCGCAGGGCGGCGTTCATCGCTCCTCTATGCGCGAGGCCGGCGGGCCGGTCAAACCGTCCGCTGCCCGGCGTCGCGCTGTGACGGGCGCGCAACAGTGAACGCCGGAACGGCGGGGTTCACATAAACCGGCCACATTTGCCGCAGAGAAGCGGCGGAGCAAGGCCGCGCCATGGGCGTTTTGGAGACGCCCTCGGTTTCCTCACGCCCGCGAACAGGGTAAAAGCGGCAGAAACCTACTTTTCTCGACAGGTCCGCTGATGGATTTCCGCATTTCGGCCGATGACCGCGTCGGCGCTCCCGCCGCCCGCCGGAACAAGCCGCAGCCCCGCGGGGCCAAGGGCCAGCGCGTCGAGCCCACGCTGGGCCAGTCCATGGTGTTTTCGGTCGAGGGCGACCGGCCCGGCGGTAATGGCGGCGCCGGCGGCAACGGCGGCGGCAAGCCCCCCAAGGGCCGTGGCAAGCCGCCGCGCCGGGGCCGGGCCGAGCCGGCCCGCGCCCGCAAGAAGAAGCGCTCGGGCGGCTTCCTCATGGGCCTGTTGTGGTGGGGGTTCGTCGCCTGCCTCTGGGGCGGGCTCGCCGTCATCGGCATCATCGTCTATTACGGCGCCCAATTGCCCGCCGCCGATAGCTGGGCCATTCCCGAGCGCCCGCCCAATATCCGCATCCTCGCCGCCGATGGCAGCCTGATCTCCAATCGCGGCCAGACCGGGGGCGAGGCGGTGACGTTCCGCGAACTGCCCCACTACGTCCCGGCGGCGTTCATCGCCTCGGAAGACCGCCGCTTCATGAGCCATTTCGGCGTCGACCCCATCGGGCTGTTGTCGGTGGCGGTGGAATCGGTGCAGGCGCGCGGCGTCACCCGCGGCGCCTCCACCATCACCCAGCAGGTGGCCAAGAATCTCTTCCTCACCCCCGACCAGACGCTGGGCCGCAAGGTGCAGGAAGCCATTCTCGCCATCTGGCTGGAGCAGAATTTCACCAAGGAGGAAATTCTCGAACTCTATATGAACCGCGTCTATTTCGGCGCCGGCGCGACCGGCATCGAGGCGGCGGCGCAGACCTATTTCGGGGTTTCGGCGCGCAATCTGTCGCTGGGACAGGCGGCCATGCTGGTGGGCATATTGCCGGCGCCCTCGGCCTATAATCCCAAGGCCAATCCCGATGTGGCGCGCGAGCGGCAGCGGCTGGTGCTCAACCTCATGGCCCAGGAGGGCTATATCACCCGCGAGGAGGCGGATGCCGCCCGGATCGACCCCAACCAGACCATCCGCACCGTGGTGGCGGGCTCGGAATCCTATGTCGCCGACTGGGTGGAGAGCCTGATGACCGCCTATATCGGCGAAATCGAGAGCGATGTCGTGGTGCAGACCACCATCGACTACAAGATGCAGCGCGACGCCGAATTCATCGTCAAGGAGAAGGTGGCCCAGGAAGGCCCCAATCGCGGCTTCACCCAGGGGGCGCTGGTGGCCATGGACGTGGACGGCACGGTGCGCGCCATGGTGGGCGGCGTCGACTACCAGGCCAGCCAGTACAATCGCGCCGTCACCGCCAAACGCCAGCCCGGCTCGGCCTTCAAGCCCTTCGTCTACATGGCCGCCATGGAAAAGGGCTATACGCCCGACACTTTGGCCGAGGACGCCCAGTTCGACTACAATGGCTGGAGCCCGCGCAACGCCTCGGGCAATTATGCCGGCACGGTGACCCTGCGGCAGGGCCTGGCCTATTCGCTCAACACCGTGGCCGGGCGGCTGGCCATCGACGTCACCCCCGAAAAGGTGATCGAGGTGGCCATGCGCATGGGCATCTCCTCCAACCTCACCCCGGTGCCCTCGATCGCGCTGGGGACGCAGGAAGTGAACCTGCTGGAGCTGACCAGCGCCTTCGCGCCCTTCGGCAATGGCGGCTACGGCGTCATTCCCAACGTCATCACCCGCATCAGCGACGTCGAGGGCAAGCTGCTCTACGAGGCGTCCGACGCCGGGCCGGGCCGGGTGGTGGACCCCACGGTGCTGGCCGAGATGAACGACATGCTCAAGACCGCGGTGGAAGTGGGCACCGGGCGCGGCGCCAATATCGGGGGCTGGGATTTCGGCGGCAAGACCGGCACCTCCCAGCAATCGCGCGACGCGGTGTTCGTGGGCTACACCTCGGCCATGGTCACCGGGGTGTGGCTGGGCAATGACGACAACAAGGGCACACGGCTCTCGGGCGGCAACGTCCCCGCCGCCATCTGGTCCGAATTCATGACCAAAGCCCATGCCGGCCGCTCGCCCGCCCCCATTCCGGGCGGCTCCTATGCCGGCCAGCTCATCGCCCAGCAGTTGATCGACCCCAATACCGGCCAGCCGGTGATCGACCCCAATAGCGGCCAGCCCATGGTGCAATATGTGGACGGGGGCAGCGGCCAGCCGGTGCACACCGTGACCGATCCGGCCACCGGGCAGGTCACCGCCATCGACCCGGCGACGGGCCAGCCCCTGCCCGGCCTGCGGCCCATTGGCGGGCAGGCGCCGGCGCATCCGCCGATCCAGACCGGCACCATGACCGATCCGGCCACCGGACTGCCGGTCGAGACCGGCGCCGATGCCGGCATGTCCATGGACGGATGGGGGCAGGACGGCGGGCAGATCGTCCAGTATGACGGCTTCGGCCAGCCCGCCGATCCGGGCGGCTTCGCGCCCGGGGGGCAGGATGGCGGCTTCCAGGATGGCGGCTTCGGCGCCGCCCCCATCGACCCCGATACCGGCATGCCGATGATGCTGGTGACCGATCCGGCCACGGGCGAGCAAGTGTGGGTGCCCAGCGCCCCGGCCGCACAGAACCAGCAGAGCGTCGAGCAGCCCGGTGCCTTCGCGCCGCCGGCGACCCTGCAGCAGGAGCAGCCGGCCTATCAGCAGCAGCGCTCGCAACGCACGCTGATGGACCTGATCTTCGGCAATTAGGGTCTTCGGTCCGGCATCATGCGCCTTGCGTTCCCCTCTCCCGCAAGGGGGAGGGAATGAGGGTGGGGGTTCGGGATTGTTCGGGAATCCGACTGATCCATGGAGAAAATCGACGGCGCGGAACCCCCACCCTAGAGCCTTTCACTGTCAAGCGGATCAGCGCTTTCTTGCTCCCCTCCCCCTTGAGGGGAGGGGTCGGGGGTGGGGGTCCTTCGGTGCTTCGCCAAACCCACCCCCTCCCCAACCCTCCCCTCAAGGGGGAGGGAGCGCTGGTCGTCGATTCCGTCAAAACATGAAAGCCTCTAGCCCCTCCCCTCAAGGGGGAAGTGTTCATTTCGGACTGCTGGCACAATTTATCCCCCACACCGGGCTTCCCTCGGGCTTGACCCGAGGGCCTCTGTCCACGTGCAAGAAACTCGGGTTTCGGGGCTCCCAGGCCGGCCCTCGGGTCGAGCCCGAGGGCAGCACAGCGTTGGTGTGGGCAATAACGATCGAACCAGAAGCGTCCAAAGTAAACACTCCCCCTCAAGGGGGAGGGGAACACGACAGCGGCCATTGCGCCGTCAGGCTCATATGCAATTCCCCTCTCCCGCAAGGGGGAGGGTAAACCGGCTCGTGCGTTCAAACTGAAGGGATCACCCTCGCCCGCCTCGACAAAAACGAGCGAACAGGGCTAACTCCGACAAGACACGCCAGAAGGAGCCAGCCGATGACCGTCACCCTCCATTTCCACGGCGCGGCGGGCACGGTGACCGGCTCGTGCTACCGGGTGGTGCATCCGGGCGGGCAGTTCCTCGTCGATTGCGGCCTGTTCCAGGGCAACAAGTCGGTCCGCGACCTCAATCTCAAGCCGACCCCCTTCGATCCGAAGGCCATCGACTTCCTCCTGCTCACCCACGCCCATATCGATCACGCGGGCCTGTTGCCCAAGCTCTATCTGGAGGGCTGGCGCGGACCGATGTGGATGACCGAACCCACGGCGGGCCTGCTCGAATATCTCCTGCCCGACAGCGCCGGCATCCAGGAAAGCGAAGCCGAGCGCGAGACCAGGAAGCGCGGGCGGCGCGGCGACGAGCCCGCCAGGCCGCTCTATTCCATGGCGGATGCCGAGGAGGCGCTGAAGCACCGCCGGACCTGCCATTACGGGGAGTGGATCGAGCCGGGTCCGGGCGTGCGGGCCCGCTACTGGAATGCCGGACACATCATCGGCTCGGCCTCCATCGAGGTCGAGGTGACCAATGGCGAGGGCAAGCCGGTGCGGCTGATGTTCTCGGGCGATATCGGGCCGGACGAAAAAGTGTTCTATGCCGAGCCGGACGGGCCGTCGGGATTCGACTACATATTGTGCGAATCCACCTATGGCGGACGCGAGCGCGCCGACTATACGCTGGTCCAGCGCCGCGAGGCGCTCCGGCAGGAGATCGACACCGCCCTGCAGCGGGGCGGCAATCTCATCATCCCCACCTTCGCGGTGGAGCGCAGCCAGGAATTGCTGCACGATATCGGCGTGCTGATCCGCGACGGGGAAATCGACCCGCGGCTGGTGGTGCTCGATTCGCCGCTGGCCAGCAAGGTCACCGGCGTCTATCGCAAATATGCGAAGATGTTCGAGGACACCGAACTCAGCGCCGACGAATTGTTCAACGACGAGCGCTTCCGCATCATCGAGGCGGTGGAGGATTCCAAGGCGCTCAACGCCATCAAGGGCGGCGCCATCATCATGTCGGCATCGGGCATGGCCGATGCCGGGCGCATCAAGCACCATCTGCGCAACAATCTCATCCGCGCCAATGCCACCGTGCTGTTCGTGGGCTATCAGGCCCCGGGCACGCTGGGCCAGATCATCCTGTCGGGCGCCAGGGAAGTGCGCATCCACGGCACGCTGGTGCCGGTGCGGGCGGCGGTGCGCTCCATGGGCAATTATTCCGCCCATGCCGACCATTCCGAGCTGATGGACTGGATCCGGGCGCGGCTGCCGGCCCATGGGGCGCTGTTCCTCACCCATGGCGAGGACGAGGAGCGCGAGGCGCTGCGCCAGGCGCTGGTGGCCAGCGGCAGGCTGGGCGGCGACCAGGTGGTGATGCCCCAGCTCGACGACTATTTCGAGCTGACCATTGCCGGCATCCAGGCGGCGCGGACCCCGGCGGCACGGCGCGTCGATCTGCGGCAACTGCCCTCGGACTGGCACAACGCCTTTTCCGATTTCACCATCCGCCTCAGCCGGCGCCTGCACGAGTTGCCCGATACGGACAAGCTCGCCCTGATGGTGCAATTGCAGCACCGGCTCTCGGAACTGGGCGCCGAACCGTCCCCCCCGCCCCTGCCGACGCCGGTGACCCCGGTGGAAACGCAGGCCTATGACGAATAGGGACCGGGGGCGCCTGCCGCCGCACAACCAGCCGGAAGGCGAGAGCGAATGACCCAGCTATCCGACACCGCCGAGCCCGTGGTTTCGACCCGCGGCCTTAAAAAATCCTTCGGCCGCAAGCAGATCCTGCACGGGCTCGATTTCGACATTCCCGCCGGCCGCATCTACGGGCTGGTGGGCCATAACGGGGCGGGCAAGACCACGACGCTCAACGCCATGCTGGGCCTGACCAGCTATGAAGGCACGATCCGCGTGCTGGGCGAGGACCCCTTCGCCCACCGCGCCCGGCTGATGGAGCACGTCGCTTTCATTTCCGACGTCGCCAGCCTGCCGCGCTTCCTGCGGGTGCGCGAGCTGTTCGCGCTCATGGCCGATATCCATCCCCGCTTCAGCCCCGGCAAGGCGCAGGCCTTCCTCGAAGGCACCGACATCAGGCCGGAGATGAAGATCCGCACCCTGTCCAAGGGCATGATGGCGCAATTGCACCTGGCCGTGGTCATGGCCATCGACGCCAGGCTGCTGGTGCTGGACGAGCCCACGCTGGGGCTCGACATCACCTATCGCAAGCGCTTCTACCGGCGCCTTCTGGAAGACTACATGACCGGGGAACGTACGCTGATCATCACCACCCATCAGGTGGACGAGATCGAGTTCATGCTCTCCGACATCATGTTCATCCGCGACGGCGAGATGATCCTGGACATGCCGATGGAGACGGTGAGCGAGAAATTCACCCAGCTCGTGGCCGAGGACGAAGCGGCCCGCGAGACGGCCCGCCAATACGGCCCCGTCTATGAGGAGACCCGCTTCGGCCAGACCGTGATGATCTTCGAGGGCGCCGACCGGGCGGCGCTGGAACCGTTGGGCCGGGTCTCCACTCCCACCATATCCGATCTGTTCGTCGCCCTGATGCAGCGGCCCACCGCCAATCCGGAGACCGTGCGATGAAGGCATTCCTGGCGCTCATGCACCGCGAGTTCATCGAGCATCGCGGCGCCTTTCTCATCGCACCGCTGATCCTGGTGGCGGTGGTCCTCGCGCTGACGCTGCTGGCCTTCAGCGCCGACCGGCTCGATACCCGCTTTTCCGGGCAATTGCTGACCGTGGTGCCCAATTGGGTGTTCGAGGCCGGCTTTGCGGGCCTCGCCGCCGGCTGGCTGGCCTATCTGGGCTTCGTGCTGTTCTTCTACTGCGCCGACGGCTTTGCCGCCGACAAGCGCGACAATGCCATGCTGTTCTGGAAATCCATGCCGGTTTCCGATCTCAAAGTGCTCTCGAGCAAGCTCGCGGCAGCGATGACCATCCTGCCCGGCGCCATCGTCGCGGTGGCGCTGCTGAGCATATTGCTGATGTTCGGCGTCGCCTATGCCACCATCATGATCGCCGGGCTGGGCAATGCGGCGCTTTTGGGCGGGATCGCCGCCATCTACGCCCAGATGACGCTGGTGTTGCTCGTCGTCGCGGTCTGCGCGCTGCTCTGGTATCTGCCCTATATGGCGCTGGTGGGGGCCATGGCGACGGCGGTGGGCCGCTGGGCCATTCCGCTGGCCTTCCTCGTGCCCATCGTGGTCTCGGCGCTGGAATGGGTGACGCTGGGCGGGCGCCATCCCTTCGAGACGCAAACCTGGGCCTATCTCGACTACCGCTCGAAACTGCCCCTCTCCTTCGATTATCTCGACCGCATCTGGGAGGGACAGGAGCGATTCGACGCCGCCGCCTTCATCACCGATTTCCTGCACAAATTCGACTGGCCGCAGATCGGCATCGGCGCCGTTTTCGCCGCCCTCGCCCTCTATCTGGCCGCCGAATACCGCCGCCGCGCCCCGGCCAACTGACCGCCCCTGCCCGAGCCCGCCTGCTGCGGGCTTGGGCGGAACCCGCCGCCATGCTAGAGCGTGACGCGACGCTCCAGCAAAGGCTCCTGCCGCAATGACCCTGCCCCCCATCGTCAGCTTCTGGCATGGCCCGATGAGCTGGCTGGAAAGGCTTTCCATCACCTCCTTCCGGCGCCGCGGCCACCCGGTCACCGTCTATTCCTACGAGCCCATCGCCACGCTGCCGGCGGGCGCGCAGTGGCGCGACGCCGGCCAGGTGCTGCCGCGCGAGAAGCTGGTCTTTTACAAGGGCAAGGGCACGCCGGGCGTGTTCTCCGACCATTTCCGCTATGCGGCGCTGGCGGCGGGCCTGGGCGTCTATGCCGATCTGGACGTCTATTGCCTGCGGCCCATAGAGGGCCCGCCGGACTATCTCATGGCCTGGGAACGGCCCGGCTCGGTCAATGGCGCCGTGCTGCACATCCCCGCCGGAACGCCGCTGCTCGAGCATCTACTAGCCATTTTCACCGAGCAGAGACGGCCGCTTTTCGAGCCGCACCTGCCGCCCCTGCGCCGCTACGAAGTGGCCATCCGCCGGCTTTTCGGCGACCGGGTCAGCGCCGAGCACATGCAATATGGCGCCACCGGCCCCATGGCGCTCACCCATTACGTGACGCGGCTGGGCCTGGCCGGCCGGGTGCTGCCGGCGGCGAGCTTCTACCCTGTGCCCTATGAGGGCATTCCCGGTTTGATGCGATCCGGCTCGAGCCTCAAAGGTGCCATCCGCCCCGAAACGCGCGCCATCCATCTCTGGCGCAGCCAGCTCACCGATCGCGGCCGCGCCGCCATGCCCCTGCCCGAGCCCGGCAGCGCCCTCGCCGCCCTGTGCGCGGCCGAGGGACTGGACCCCGCCTCGGTGGATTGAGGCTTTCAGGTTTTGACGGAAGCGGCGACCAGCCCCCGCTCCCCCTTGGGGTGCAGGGGAATTGCATATGAGCCTGACGGCGCAATGGCCGCTGTCGTGTTCCCCCTCCCCCTTGAGGGGCGGGGTTAAGGGTGGGGGTTCCGCGCCGTCGATTTTCTCGATGAATTGATCGGACTCCCGGACAATCCCGAACCGCCCTGGCCCAGCCATTCGAGCATAGCTCTCATGGCCTTCTCACCTTCAATCGCTCCACCGGAGCGATTGACCCTACGGGACAGTTCGAAGCCCTCAAGGGGGAGGGAGGCGAAGGGACCGGCCTCACAGATTTTTCCATATGCGATTGCCCTGCCCTTGAGGGGAGGGTTGGGGAGGGGTGGGTTTGGGAGCCGCCGGGGGTTCAGCGCCCCAAACCGAGTTTCCTCTTCCACCAGCGTTTCCAGCGGTGGCGGGCGAAGCGGTAGAAAAGCTCGTTGGTCATGACGTGGCGGTAGAGCCGCGCATAGGCCACCGATTGCAGCATGCCCGAGAAGATGCCCCAGGGCTTGTTCTCGCCGGTATAGTGCAGGATGGCCGGATCGAGCCCCTCATGGGCGTGGCGGGCGTCGATGACGTTCCAGCGCCAGGGCAGTTTCAGCCATTTGTCCTTGAAGATCAGGTTGAGCAGGTCCTGGTCGTAATAGATGCGCTGCATGACGCCGCTGGCATAGGCCGCTTCCATGCGCCCGATGATGTCGGCCTCGCGCCATGCGGCGATGTCGATCAGCACCAGGCCGGCATTGAAATAATAGTCGGCCGGGTCGAACAGGTCGCGATTGTTTTTAAGGTCGCGCCCGCCGGTGATGAAGGCGCCGATCGTATCGCGCACCGCGGCAATGGAATTGCCATCGAGACCGAGATCGAAGAGGTGACCGACATCGTCGCGCACCAGCATATCGCAGTCGAGATAAAGGATGCGCTCGACCTCCGGGCCGACCAGGCGGTCGATCATCAGCCGCGCATAGACGATGTTGGAGAGCCGCTTGTTCTCGGGCATGCGCGCGGCGATGTCGCGGAACATCTCGGAGCGGTCGAGATCGTACCAGCGCAATTCGACCGGGAATTCCTCGCCGATCCGTTCGAGATCGGCCCGGTGCGTATCGGACAGGGTGCGGTGGCAGAGATGGAAGACCAGGTCCTGGCGCCGATGGGTGAACAGGCACACCGAGCGCATGGTGGCATAGGCCGGGGCCCAGAAATTGTCGTCGAAGGTCAGGGCAATATGCATCGCCATGGGGCGGTTCTCCGCGTCTGGGCCGGGGCCCCGGCGGGCCGTTCGACTTCGCTTTTCCATGGCACGCCAGCGGCGTCAACTCCGAGACAGCCCCGGGAGCAGGGGTTCCTCACTTCCTACTTGCAAATGATTTTCAATTGCACTATCTCTCGCATAGCCATTCCGTGGAGTTTTCGCATGCGCCGCCGCCTTTTTACCGCCCTGCTGCTGTCCGCCCCGCTCGCGCTTTCGCTGCCCGCCGCCGCGCAGGAGCGCATCAAGGCGGTGACCAGTTTCACCATCCTGGCCGACATGGCGCGTAATGTGGCGGGGGATGCCGCCGAGGTGATCTCCATCACCAAGCCGGGCGCCGAGATTCATAATTATCAGCCCACGCCGGGCGATCTGGTGGGCGCGCAGGATGCCGACCTGATCCTGTGGAACGGGCTTAATCTCGAGCAGTGGTTCGCCCGCTTCCTCGACAATCTGCCCGACGTGCCCAGCGCCGTCCTGACCGAGGGCATCGAGCCCATCGGCATCGGCGCCGGCCCCTATGAGGGCAAGCCCAATCCCCATGCCTGGATGTCGCCCAAAGATGCGCTGGTCTATGTCGAGAATATCCGCAAGGCCTTCGCCACAGTCGATCCGGCCAATGCCCAGATCTACGCCGCCAATGCCGCCGCCTATGCGGCACGGATCACCGAGGCGGCCGAACCCATGAGGCAGGCGCTGGCCGAAATCCCTGAAGAACGGCGCTGGCTGGTGACCTCGGAGGGCGCCTTTTCCTATCTGGCGCGCGATTTCGGGCTCAACGAACTTTATCTCTGGCCCATCAATGCCGACCAGCAGGGCACGCCCCGCCAGGTGCGCATGGTGATCGACGCGGTGCGCGAGCACCATATTCCGGTGATCTTTTCCGAATCCACCATCTCCTCGCGGCCGGCCGAACAGGTGGCGCGCGAGACCGGCATCAAATATGGCGGGGTGCTTTATGTGGATTCGCTTTCCGAAGCGGACGGTCCCGTGCCAACCTATCTCGACCTTCTCGAGGTCACCACCAGCACCATCGTGGCAGGATTGACAGAGTGAACCGATCCGACCAGGGCATCGCCGTCAACGACATCACCGTCGCCTATCGCAACGGCACGACGGCGCTGCGCCATGCCAGCTTCTCGAGCCCGCGCGGCTCGATCACGGCGCTGGTGGGCGTCAATGGTGCGGGCAAATCCACCATTTTCAAGGCGATCATGGGCTTCGTGCCGCTGGCTGGCGGCTCCATCGCCATATTGGGGGAGGAGGGACGCCGGGCGCAGCGGCGCAACCAGGTCGCCTATGTGCCCCAATCCGAGGAGGTGGACTGGAACTTCCCGGTGCTGGTCGAGGACGTGGTGATGATGGGCCGGTTCGGCCATATGAACCTGTTCCGCATCCCCCGGCCCGTCGACCATGAAAAGGTCGCCGCCGCCCTGGCGCGCGTCGGCATGACCGGCTTTGCCCGCCGCCAGATCGGGGAGCTTTCCGGCGGGCAGAAAAAGCGCGTCTTCCTCGCCCGCGCCCTGGCGCAGGAGGGCGAGCTGATCCTGCTCGACGAACCCTTCACCGGCGTCGACGTCAAGACCGAGGACGCCATAGTCGCCCTGCTGCGGGACCTGCGCGACGAGGGCAAGGTGATCCTGGTCTCCACCCACAATCTGGGCTCGGTGCCCGAATTCTGCGACCGCACCGTGCTGGTCAAGGGCACGGTGCTGGCCCATGGACCGACCGCAGAAGTCTTCACCCGCGAAAAGCTGGAGGAAACCTTCGGGGGCGTGCTGCGCCATTTCGTGCTGTCCGGCCCGGGCCTGCATGCGGACGACGACACGCGCCATCTTGCCGTGCTGACCGACGACGAGCGGCCGCTGGTGCTTTACGGGGAAAAGGGCCGCGAGGCCCATCAGCAATCGAGCGGGGAAAAATGATCGACCTGCTGCTCGAGCCCTTTTCCTACCACTATATGGTCAATGCCATGTGGGTTTCGGCGCTGGTGGGGGGCGTGTGCGCCTTCCTGTCGGCCTATCTCATGCTCAAGGGCTGGTCGCTGATCGGCGATGCGCTCTCCCATTCCATCGTGCCGGGCGTGGCCGGCGCCTATATGCTGGGCCTGCCCTTTTCGCTCGGCGCCTTCCTCTCGGGCGGGCTGGCGGCGGGAGCCATGCTGTTCCTCTCCCAGCGCACCAGATTGCGCGAGGACGCGGTGATCGGGCTGATCTTCACCGGCTTTTTCGGGCTGGGGCTGTTCATGGTGTCGCTCTCGCCCACCCCCATCGACATCCAGACCATCGTGCTGGGCAATATCCTGGCCATCACCCCCGGGGACACGCTGCAACTGGTGGTCATCTCGGGCGTGACCCTGCTGGTCATGGCGGTGATCTGGAAGGACCTCATGGTCACCTTTTTCGACGAGAGCCATGCCCGCTCCATCGGCCTGCGCACCACCTGGCTCAAGGCCATCTTCTTCACGCTGCTGAGCGCGGCCACCGTCGCCGCCATGCAGACCGTGGGCGCCTTCCTCGTCATCGCCATGGTGGTCACGCCGGGCGCCACCGCCTATCTGCTGGCCGACCGCTTCGCGCGCCTCATCCTCATCGCCATCGCCGTGGGCGTGCTGTCCTCGCTGGCGGGGGCGTATCTGAGCTATTTCCTCGACGGCGCCACCGGCGGGGTCATCGTGGTGCTGCAAACGCTGGTGTTCCTCGCCGCCTTCGTCTTCGCCCCCAAGCATGGCTGGCTCGCCGCCCGCCGCCGCATCGCCCGGGAGACCGCGTGATGGGGCCGCTGGAGACGCTGCTGCTGCCCTTCCAGTTCCCCTTCATGGTGGAGGCCCTGATCATCGCCGCGCTGGTGGCGGTGCCCACGGCGCTGCTCTCGTGCTTTCTCGTGCTCAAGGGCTGGTCGCTGATGGGCGATGCCATCTCCCATGCGGTGCTGCCCGGCGTGGTGCTGGCCTATATGGCCGGCCTGCCGCTGGGGCTGGGCGCCTTCGCCGCCGGCATGGTCTGCGCGCTTTCGGTGGGCTTTCTCAAGCAGAACAGCCGCATCAAGGAAGATACGGTGATGGGCGTGGTCTTTGCCGGCCTGTTCGGGCTCGGCATCGTGCTCTACACCGCCATCGAGACCGATGTGCATCTGGACCATATCCTGTTCGGCAACATGCTGGGGGTGAGCGCGGCGGACCTGGCCACTTCGGGAACGATCGCCGTCGTCGTCGCGGCCCTGGTCGCCGCCAAATGGCGCGACCTGATGCTGTTCATCTTCGATCCGCAGCAGGCCGGCGCCATCGGCCTCAATGTGCCCCTGCTGCATTATGGCCTTCTGGCGCTGATCTCGCTCACCATCGTGGGGGCCCTGCAGGCGGTGGGCATCGTGCTGGTGATCTCGCTGCTCATCGCCCCGGGAGCCATCGCCTTTCTGGTGACGCGACGCTTCGGGGTCATGCTGCTGGTGGCCCTGAGCGTTTCGGTCGCCTGCAGCCTGGCCGGGGTCTATCTCAGCTTCTTCATCGACAGCGCCTCCGCCCCCACCATCGTGCTGCTGCTGAGCGCCGCCTTCGTCCTCGCCTTCCTGTTCACCCGGCGCGCGCGGGTGGCGCCGGGCTGAGCCCTATCTGTGCCGCTAATCCCCGGCGGGGCGCGACGCGGCACACTGGCTCCGGAAATATCTGGAGCCCGTTCATGGACAATACACCCCGCCTTTCCCTGCCCCATATCGTTTCCGGGCAGGCACTCAAGCACATCACCCATAACGAGGCGCTCGGCCGGCTCGATACGCTGGTCCAGCCCGTGGTGGAGGCGGCGACGCTGGCGGTTCCGCCGGCCTCGCCGCTGGCCGGGGAGGCCTGGCTGGTGCCTGCCGGCGCCGGCGGCGCCTGGGCCGGCCATGGCCGGGAGATCGCCGCCTGGCAGGACGGCGCCTGGCGCTTTTTCGACCCGGCCCCGGGCTGGCAGGTCTACGACCGGCAGGCGGAGGCGCTGAAACTGTTTTCCGGCACGGACTGGGTCACAATCGCCGCGCCCGGAGCCGGCCTGCCGCAACTGGGCGTCAATGCCAGCGCCGACGCCGTCAACCGGCTGGCGGTGGCGGCGCCGGCCAGCCTCTTCACCCATGAGGGCGAGGGCCATCAGCTCAAGATCAACAAGGCCGCCGCCGCCGATACGGCCAGCCTGCTGTTCCAGTCCAACTGGTCCGGCCGCGCCGAAATGGGGCTGATGGGCGATGCCGACTGGCGCATCAAGGTCAGCCCGGACGGCACCGCCTGGACCGATGCCGTCGCCATCGAAGCGGCATCCGGCGCCGTCAGCATTGGCGGGGTTTTGCGCCCCCGGACCGATAACGCCCTGACATTGGGCGCCAGCGGCGCGCGCTGGGCCGCAATCTGGGCCGCCTCCGGCACCATCCAGACATCCGACGCCCGCAGCAAGACCGGCATCGCCCCCGCCGATCTCGGCCTCGCCTTCATCCGCGCCCTCGAGCCGGTGCGCTTCCGCTGGAACGAGGACGACGGCCGCACCCATTACGGGCTCGTCGCCCAGCAGGTGGCCGAGGCGGTGATGCGCTGCGGCGCCCGCGATTTCGGCGGCCACGTGCTGTGCGACCCCGGCGACGCCGACAGTATGCAGGCGCTGCGCTACGACCAGTTCATCGCCCCGCTGGTCGCGGCGGTGCAGGAGCTGGCCGCAAGACTGGAGGCGCTGGAGGAAGGCGCGGGCTGACATTGCCGGAACATGCCCCGGGCAGGCGCCGGGGGCATGTCCGGACGGCTAGTGGCCGTGGTGGGCCGAGTGGTCGTCGGGCGCGCCGGCGGCGGTGCCGGCGATGGGCAGCTCGATGGTGACGGTGCCCGCCTTTTCGAAGGTCAGCGTCACCTCCAGGGTCTCGCCCTCCACCAGCGGGCTGGTGAGGCCCATGAACATGAGATGGTAGCCGCCGGGCTCGAGCGCGACGGTTTCGCCCGGGCCGATGGGCAACCCGTCGGGGAGCTGGCGCATCTTCATCACCTCGCCTTCCATGGCCATTTCATGGATCTGGGATTCCCTGGCGAGCGGGGTCTCGACTGCGACCAGCCGGTCGGCCGCGCCGCCCGTATTGGCGAGCGTGAGAAAGCCGCCCGCCACCGGGGCGTTGGGCAGGGTGGCGCGGGTGAATGGGCGGGAAATGACGATATCGCCCAGAACGATATCGGCGGTGGCGGCATGGTCGGCGTGCCCGCCATGGTCGGCGTCCTGCGCCGTTGCGGGCGCCAGAGCGAGGGCGGAGAGGGCGAAAGCGGCCAGAAGGGCGCGGGTGGCAATACGGAACATCATGGTGTCTCCGGTCGGAAAATCGGGTCTGGTGGCAGCGCGCTGCCGGTCTATGGGTTCAGACCGCGGCCGGAGGGGCACGGGACTGGCCGACATGGTCGGGCAGCAGCGAGATGGCCGGCTGGACGGCGCGCGCGACCGGCAAGGAGGCGGCGGCAGGCGGCTTGACGATGGATGGCGTGGGCGGCGGCAGGGCAGCGAATTGCTGCTTGGCGACGCCGGTGGCCGGGCAGGAGAGGGCCGCCGCCTCGCGCTGGTCACCGTCGCCGTCAAGGTTCAGCGTCGTGCAGACCGACCAGCTATCGAGCGCCGCAAATCCCAGCGCGTCGAAATGGCGCTGCAGGCCCGCGGCCTGGTGCAGCGGCAGCAGCAGGGTGAGCACATAGGCCGCCAGCACCGCCAGGGCGATGCCGGTCTCGCGCGCCAGGATCCGCCAGCCTTGGTGCATCACCGTCTCCTCCCCTTCTCGATAACCCGGCCCGGCGCCGCGCTCAAGCGCATGGCGGGACCGCGCCGCAAGCAGATTGTCGCAGACCGATGCCGGCGCTTGCCCAAAGATTGGAATGATTCTAAACAATATCTGGAATCATTCTAAACTATGGTCCGCCATGATGTCCCTATGGTCCGCTAGCCGCCGCGATTTCTCCAGCCTTTCCGAGCGGGAAATCCTCTCCCTCGCCATTGCCTCCGAGGAGGAGGACGGGCGCATCTATTCCGAGTTCGCCATGCGCCTGGGCGGGACCTATCCGGGCAGCGCCGCACTGTTCGAGGCCATGGCGACCGAGGAGGACGAGCACAGGCGGCGCCTGCTCGATCTTTACCTGGCGCGGTTCGGCACGCGGCTGGCCCCGATCCGGCGCGAACATGTGCGCGGCTTTCTCGTCCGCAAGCCGGTCTGGCTGCAAAGGACGCTGACCCTGGAGCAGGCCCGCCAGCAGGTCTGGGAGATGGAGGAGGCCGCCTGGCGCTTCTATCTGGCGGCGGCCGAAAGGGCGACCGATGCCGGTATCCGCCGGTTGCTGGGCGATCTGGCGGCCGCCGAGCAGCACCACGCCCGGCGCGCCGGCCAGATCGAGGAGACGGTGCTGGGGGCCGAGGGGCGGGCGGCGGAAAGCGCGATCGCCCACCGCCAGTTCGTGCTGACCTATGTGCAGCCGGGCCTCGCCGGGCTGATGGACGGGTCGGTTTCGACGCTGGCGCCGGTCTTCGCCGCCGCCTTCGCCACCGGCGACACCCACCAGACCTTTCTCGTCGGCCTCGCCGCCGCCGTGGGGGCGGGCATTTCCATGGGCTTCACCGAGGCCGCCTCCGACGACGGCAGGCTGACGGGCCGCGGCTCCCCGCTCAAGCGCGGCCTCGCCGCCGGCATCATGACGGCGGTGGGCGGGCTGGGCCATGCGCTGCCCTATCTCATTGCCGATTTCACCTTCGCCACCAGTGTAGCGGCGGTGGTGGTGCTGATCGAGTTGTGGGCCATCGCCGTCATCCAGCAGCGCTATATGCAAACCCCGTTCTGGCGGGCAGTGCTGCAGGTGGTGCTGGGCGGCTCGCTGGTCTTCGCCGCCGGCATCCTGATCGGCAATGCCTAGGCCGCCGTGCCGGGGAGCGGATGTTCAGCGCCTGGTATATTCCACCGGCACCACCAACGTCAGGCGCGAGGGCGGCAGGCCGTCCGGCGGCCGGGGAATGGGCGAGCTGCGCTGGACGACGCCGATCGCCGCCTGATCCAGTTCGGCAAAGCCGCTCGAGCGCGCCAGGGCGACGCTGAGCACGCGGCCGGCGACATCCACGGTGAAGCGGATTTGCGCCACGCCCTGCTCGCCGCGCTGTTGCGCGCCGGGCGGATATTGGCGCCGCTGCGCCAGATGGCGCAGGACGCTCGACTGCCAGCGCTCGACCGTCGCCGCGCTGGGCTGATCGATGGCGGCCTGCTGCGGCGCGGCGGCCTGCGGCGCCTGCTGCTGGGCCGGCCGGGGCGCCGAGGCCGAGGACGCCTGCTGGCGCGGCGGGGGAGCCCGGCGCTGCCGGGTCGCGGTGGGCGGCGTGCGCTCCCGCAATTCGGCGATCTCGCGCGGCATGGCCATCGGCATGGCCACGGCGGGCTCCGGCACCGCCACCTCGGGAACCTCCATCACGGGTTCTTCCTCCACGATTGGCTCGGGTTCAGGCTCCGGCTCTGGTTCTGGCTCGGGCTCTGGTTCGGGTTCTGGTTCCGGCGGCGGTTCAGTGACGTCCTCCGGCTCGGGCTCCGGCTCCTCCTCCTCGGGCTCCGCCTCCGGAACCGGCGTTTCCTCGGCGGGGGCCGACAATTCGCCCTCGGGAACCTCCAGTTCCTCGGTGATGGGGGACATCTCGAACTCGGCGAAATCCACCATCACGGCGACGGACAGGCCGCCTGTCGCCTCTTCGGGAGGACGGTTCTGATAGGCCCACCAGCCGGCTCCGGCCAGGCCGAGCACGATCGCGCTGGCCGCGCCCCAGAGCGCCACCTCGCCCCACCGGGTCCGCAGCAGGTCCTCGGAGACGAATGTTTCGGCGCGCGCCGTCATGGCCCTGACGGGCCGGCCCCGCTCGCCGGCAGGCTCACTCCATTGGCCGATTCCAGTCCCACCAAGGCAATCCGGACATAGCCGGAGGACCGCAGCAGGTTCATCACTTCCATCAATTCGCCATAGGCCACCGCCTGGTCGGCGCGCAGGAACACCCGGGCCTCGCGGTCGGCGCCGGTGAACCGGTCGAGCGCCCCCGCAATATCGTCCCGCCCCACCACGTCATTGCCCAGCGCCAGGGTCAGGTCCTGCTTGAGCGTCAGATAGAGCGGCTCGTCGGGCCGCGGGGCGGGGGTGGCGTTGGAGACGGGCAGGTCGATATTGATGTCCACCGTGGCAAGCGGCGCGGCCACCATGAAGATGATCAGCAGCACCAGCATGACGTCGATGAACGGGGTCACGTTGATGTCGTGATTGACGTCGAGCTCGTCGCCCGGGAGGTCCTTCGTGCGTCCGGCCATGGCGCTATTCCGCCGCCAGGGCCATGGAGGGAGCCGCCGGCAGGCAAGCCCTGTCGAGATCGCGGCTGACCAGGCGCTCGATACCCGCCGACACGTCGGCCAGCAATTGCCGATAGCCGGTCACCGAGCGGGCGAAGCCGTTGTAGATCACCACGGCGGGAATAGCGGCCACGAGCCCGAAGGCCGTCGCCAGCAGGGCCTCGGCGATGCCGGGCGCCACCACCGCCAGATTGGTCGTCTGCGATTCGGCGATGCCGATGAACGCATTCATGATTCCCCACACGGTGCCGAACAGGCCCACGAACGGCGCGACCGACCCCACGGAGGCCAGAACGCCGAGGCCCTGCGACATCTTGCGCCCCGCCGCCACCTCGATCCGCGACAGGCGCGAGGCCACGCGGTCCTTGATGCCCTCGGGCGCCACCTTGCCCACCAGATCGTCCGACGCCTCCAGTTCCTCGGCGGCGGCCCTGACCATCAGCACGCCCATGCCGCGGCGCCGGGTCATGGCGGTGGTGACATCGGCAAGGCTTTGGGCCCGCACCACGTCGCGCAGGGCGCGTGCCGCCCGCCGGCGCGCGCCGGCCAGTTGCAGGCTCTTGGCGATCCAGACGATCCAGGTGATGGCGGCGGCGGCCAGCAGGCCCAGCATCACCGCCTTGACCACGTAGTCGGCGGCCATGAACATGCCGTAGGGCGACAGGTCATGCCCGCCCAGACCGGTCTCGATCATCGGCAGTTCGACACTTCCGGCCGGAGCCGTCCCCAAACCCGTTCCCGGCGCCGCCTCGGTGGCCGCGGGCGCGAAAATCTCGTCCGGCGCCTGCTGGGCGAGCGCGGGCAGGGCCAGGGCCTGCGCAACCGCGAGGCCTCCGAGCAGCGCCTGCAATGTGCGGTTCGGATTACGCGTGCCTGTGACCATAGCGGAACAACTTTCTGTCTGGATAGCAAGGGCGCCTGGCGCCGGCAGCGGGCCTTGGAGAAAGCCCAGGATTTTTAGGCCCTTGTGTCGAGTAATAAACATGATAATCGGAGTCAACTATAGTTTTCGCCAACCGAGATGATTGGATTCCCCCGTGTCCCCGCTTTCCCCCACCCGCCTTGCCGCCCTCGCCGCGCTGCCCTTCCTCTTTATCTCGGCGGCGCTCGCCCAGGACGCTGCCCCGGCGCCGGCCGCCTTTCCCGGCGGCGCACGTTCGATCACGGAGGCGCATGGCGATTGGGAACTGCTGTGCGGCCTCGTCGCGCAGGCGAGGACCTGCCTGGTGACGCAGACGCTGGCGGACGAGCAGAACGGCCAGCGCCTGCTGTCCGTCGAGCTCGAGCCGTCCGGCGCCGGGGCGGCGACGGGCACGCTGCTGCTGCCGTTCGGCCTGCTGCTGACCGAAGGCATAAAAATCCAGGCCGATGCCGCCTTTGTCGGCGAAGCCCGGCCTTTCCAGGTCTGCTATGAGCACGGATGCCATGTGAACCTCGTGTTCAGCCAGGCCGAGATGGAGCTTTTGCGCCGGGGCAACGCCATCAATTTCATCGGCAAGCTGGCCGATAGCGGCGAGACGATCACCCTTTCCGCATCGCTGTCCGGCATCGCCAATGCCCTTGGGCGCGCGCTTGCCCTGACCTCCGACTGACCTGCAGCGGTCCCGGTCATGCCGGGTCAGGCAGGAGCCGCGCGACCGCCGCCGGGACCGGCTTTCCGGCAGCCAGATCGTCCAGCAGCGCCTTGTCGAGGGAAAGGCCCGAGCCCAGCGCCGGGGCGGCGAGCGCCGGCACGAACCCGCCCTGCCGGTGCCGCTCGAGCAGAACCGCGTTGAGCCGCCGCGCCGCATCGGGCGCGGGCATCGGATCGGCCTCGGGATGGATGGCCCCGGCGCCCATCAGGGAGTGCAGGATCTGGTTGGCCAGTGCCGGGCTGCCGGCCAGCGCCGGCAGGGCCTCGATCTGGGCATAGGAAACGGCTTCCTGCCGCGCCAGTCGGGACAGCACCGGGCCGAACACGTCCGCCGGGCCCTCGATCGGCCCGATCAGGCTGGAAAACGTCACCCTTCCCTCCGGCGGCAGGCCGGGAAGCGCCCGGAACCGCAGCCGGTGCAGGGCGGCGAAATGGCGGTCCGCCGACAGGGGCGCGCCATCGCGCAGATAAAGGTCCATGCGGGAAAACTGGTTGCCGGCGAGGTCGCGGACGGTTTCGCGCAGTTCCGGACTGGCCTGCCGGGCGAACAGGGCGCGCAGGCCCTGCGGGACGCTGAAATCGTCGATATTGTTTTCCGGCACGGCGCTGCCGGCGAAATGCAGGCCCACCTCGCCCATCTCCTGCATCACCCGGGCGCTCGGCTGCGGCGCGTAGAAATCGTTGAGATAATCGTGGATGGCGTAGTTGAGGGCGTCGGTTGCGAGCTGGCGCGCTTTGTAGGCGGCGGCCGGATGGGCGGTGAAATATCCCGCCTTGTTCGCCAGCAGGGTCTCGATGATGGCGCGGCCCTGTTCCACGGCCCCTTCCAGCGTGGCCCCGGGCTGGCGATGCAGCGCCCGGAACAGCCCGTGCAGGGCGACGAGGTCGGAAGCGCCGGGCGTCGACAGGTAATGCAGCAGCGCCACGCCGCCGGGCCGCAATTTGCGACCCATGAAGGCGCGGATGGCGGCCCGGACCTCCGGGGAGACCCAGGAATAGACGCCCTGCGAAATGATGTAGTCGAAGTCCGGAAGCGCGCCGGCCGCACTGAAATCGGCGAGGTGGAACTGGGCATTGCCGATTCCCGCCGCCCTGGCGAGATCGCGGGCCTCGTCGATATGGTCGGGATTGATGTCGACGCCGTGAAAGTCGATGGAGGGATTGCTCGCCGCATGGATGAGCAGGCCGACGCCCGGTCCGCATCCCAACTCGCACCAGCGCGTTCCCGACCGGGCCGGCGCGGACCGGCCGAGGGCCGCGAGCGTGGCGCCCAGCCAAAGCGGGGCATGCTCGCGCCAGAACTGGGCGATATAGGGCGTTTCGGT
The DNA here is from genome assembly GCF_042648785.1 of Devosia honganensis. Taxonomy (NCBI): domain Bacteria; kingdom Pseudomonadati; phylum Pseudomonadota; class Alphaproteobacteria; order Hyphomicrobiales; family Devosiaceae; genus Devosia; species Devosia honganensis. The sequence continues at coordinate 2,656 of NZ_JBHRYD010000009.1, read as the reverse complement.
CAGGTAGCCGGCGTGAGCCCGGGCCATGTGTCATCCTTTCGGGGCGGCGCCGCCCGAAAAAAGGCCTGCCCCGCGGGTGCGGGACAGGCGGCGTCATCGATCGGGATCAGAACGACCCGGTCAGCGACAGATAATAGGACCGGCCCGGCTCGTTATAGGTATTGGCGTTGCCCGTCGTGCCGGAGGTGGCGAACTGCCGGGTATTCAGCAGGTTGTTGACGCCCGCGGCCAGCTTGACGTTCTCGTTGACCTGATAGTCGAGCGAGAAGCTGGCCGTCGTATAAGGGTCCTTCGCGATCTGGTCGTTCTCGGCGATCTCGGCGCCCAGAACCGTGCGGTTCGACGGCTTGATCTCGCCGTAATGGGTGGCCGACAGCGTGAGCCCGAGGCTTTCCATCGGCTCCCAGCGCAAGGAGGTGTTGATCGTGTAGTCGGGCACCAGCGAGACCGGGACCTTGACGAGGGCGTCGGTGCCGTCGGCCAGCCGCGCCATCGCCTCGCGTTCGGAATGGAGCACCTTGGTGAAATTGGTCGTCCAGCTCACCGTTTCGTGCAGGGGAATGGTGAGACTCCCCTCGAGGCCGGAGATGACGGCCGGGCCGCTGTTTTCCCAGGCGAAGATCTTGGCTCCGTTCTCCATGCGCACCAGCACGTCGCCCGAGGTGATCTTGTTCTCGTAGTCGTTATGGTAGTAGGTCAGGCTGGCGGCGAGGCCGTCGGCATTGGCGTAGGCGATGCCGATTTCCTTGTTCACCGAGATTTCCGGGTCGAGATCGGGATTGCCCACCACCCGGCAGGGGCCGCCGGGGTTCCAGGCCGGGCAGCCCATGCCCATGGTGTTGTAATAATAGTCCGGGCTGAGCTGGAACAGATTTGGCGCCTTGAACGCCCGCGCGATACCGGCCTTGACGGTGATCTCGTCGGTCAGGGCGTAGGAGGCGTTGAGGCTGGGGCTGAGATTGGCGCCGAAATTGCTGTGGAAGTCGGCCCGCAGCCCCGGGGTCACGGTCAACTGGTCGGTGACGAGGATATTGTCCTCGAGGAACAGGCCCAGCAGATGCGCGTTGACGCTGTCGAGCGTGTCGTCGTTCATCGATTCATTGGCGATCGGCGCCTGCAGGAATTCGCCGCGATATTCCGCGCCCAAAGTCACCGTCTGGTTCCAGAGGGCGAATATGGGGAAGTCCCATTCCGTCTTGGCGGCGAGATTGTCCAGATAGCTGGTGCGATATTCGTCGAGCCGGTTGAACTGCGCCTCGCCACCGCCCGTGGCGGTGTTCTCGCGGACACGGCGGTTCTGGGTATGCTCCCACTGCACATAGCTGCTGGATTCGCCGAAATCGTAGATGCCCTGGTGGGTGAGCGAAACGGTCGAACGCTGCAGGGAACTGGTTTCGGCATTGGCCTGGGCGAGCTGGTCGATGACGCCGGCGCCGCCGGGATCGACGACGCCGCTGGGCTGCCCGCCCACGAACCGGTTGCCCTGGCGGCTCCAGGCGAGATCGAGGTCCAGCCGGTGGTCGGCGTTGAGCTGGGCGCTCCACTGGCCGCTGAGGTCGTATTGCACGACGCCTTCCCGGCCCGCGACGATGTTCGCCGCGCCGGCATCGGCGGCTGCCTGCTCATTGATGTCGATGGCGTCGGGCTGGGTCATGCTGACATTGCCCGCCAGGCGATAGGAGAAGATGTCGTTGATCGGCCCGCCAATGGTGATGCTGGCGCGCTGCGTGCCCCCTTCCTTGTCGCTTTCCGGCACCGACATATAGGTCGATACCGTCGTCATCTGCCGCGTCGGCCGCTTGGTGATGATGTTGACTACGCCGCCCGCGGCCCCCGACCCGTAGCGGGCCGCCGCCGGACCGCGGATGACCTCGATCCGCTCGATCAGGTCGGGCGGGACCCAGTTGGAATCGCCGCGGGTGTCGCGCTCGCCATGCCGGCCCATGCGAGCCGAATTGCGCGACAGGACCGGCTTGCCGTCGATTAGGATCAGCGTGTTTTCCGGCCCCATGCCGCGCAGGTCGATCTGGCGCTGCTGGCCGTATTGTCCCGAGGAGGTGTTGCCGGTCAAATTGACGCCCGGCATGGTCCGGATGATCTCCGCCAGGTCCCGGCCCACCGGGACGCGTTCCAGATCCTCCGAGGTGATCGTGGACACGCCCAGCGCCTGTTTCAGTTCCCGCGACGCGGCCTGCACGATGAGCGTCTGAAGCACGGTCTCTTCGGCATCGGACAGAATTTCGAAAGTCTGCGCCTGTGTGGTGGTGACCCCGAGAACGAGTGCGAGCGCGGTCATGCACCCGCTTCTCCACGGTGAACGAGACATGGATGATCCTTACAAAAAACTATGGCCTTGCAGGCATTAAGGGCGATCGGGGCCGCGCCTTCTTGGGATCAGCGAGCTCGAAGAGTTAACCTGATAATTAGAGTCATGTTTAAAATATGACGGGAAAATGCCTCGTTGTGGCAAAAATATGACTCAGAATATCAAGTTATTGAGCCGGCCGGCCGGAGGCGGCAATGGGGAAGGGTTTACTTTGGACCTTCCTGGATCGATATTTGTTGCCCACACAAGCACTTTGCTGCCCTCGGGCTTGACCCACTGCTGTCCGGTTAAATTTTCTGGACTACGTGCATGACATTGATTCTACTTCGT
>NZ_JBHRYD010000008.1:0-53843 GCF_042648785.1 Devosia honganensis | reverse complement strand
CATCAGCCGGGATGCGCATCCCGGCTGATGCAAGCAGTAAAGCAAAAATCGTCCACACAAGCCCGAGGGAAGCCCGGTGTGGGGGATAAATTGAGCCAAGAGCCCGAAATGAACACTCCTCGCGCCCAAGGCGGCGCCTGGTGGCATATGCGCAGGGAAAGGCCGAGGTGAAGGTCCGCAACTATCTATTCGCCCAGGACAGCGACGACGTGGCGCTGACCCGCTTCATCGCCCTGGCGGCCTCGACCAGCGGCTTTCTCAAGGGTGCGCCGGGCGGCCATCTGCCCGGCTGGCACCAGCCGGGCCGGGACAACCGCGCCTTCATCGAAACGCTGCATGCGCGGCTCGCCGCCGCCTATCCCGAGGCCGGCCAGCCCTTTCACGCGGTGCGCCTATGGACCAATCTGCTCTGGCAGCCGGCCTATCTGGCGGTCATCGGGGTGCATGTGCACGGGGCGCTGCCGGCGCTCGCCCGCCTGTCGCAGGCGCGACAGAACCTCGATATCGACGGCTATCGGCTCGAGCCGGGCCCCCAATACCGCGCCGGCACCGAGGCGATGATCGCCCGCGCCGGGGGCGAATTGCGCGGAATGGCCGATGCGGTCCTCGTCGAGATCAACGCCGTCACCCGGCTGAAGCGCCTGCCGGCGATGCGGCTCCTGGCCGACCGCATGCTGGGGCTGATGGTGCGGCTGGCCCAGTACCGGCCCGGCACCGGCATCGCCGAGCAGCATCGCTACTGCGCCCTCTGGCTCGAGGCGATGGGCCTGGCCGGCCAGGGGAGCCTCGAAACCATCGACCTGCCGGGCGGGCGGCAGGCGGCGATCGTCGCCCGCAAGGGCTGCTGCCTCGATTATCTGGCCTTTCCCGGCACCTATTGCGCTTCCTGCCCCCGGCAGGAGGGGGCGCTGTGGCGCGAACGGCAGAAACAGGATGCCATCGCCGAGCTGGACGCGGCGGAATAGGGGGGCCGGCTCAGTCGAATTCCTCGTCCGGATAGACGCCCCAGAGCTCTTCCTGGCGCACCCAGCCGGAAAAGGCGGCGCGCTCGCCCGGCTGCGTCGCCGAGACGTTGCACCAGGCCCCGTCGCAGCGGCTGATCGATACCCGGACGCCGGGGGCGAGGCGGGCGCGCAGCGCCGCGTCCTCGGAGCGGCCGGTGCGCATGGCCACCTCGCCATTGGCCAGAAGCGGGGTGGCATAGCCCGCCCGCGTGCCCACCAGCAGGCTCTGATGCACCCAGCCCTCGTCGCCGTCGACGTCGCGGATCTTCCGCCAGGTGTCGAATTCCTGGACGATCTCCACCGGCACGCCTGAAACCAGGTAATTCCAGGCGATGTCGTATTTCGTGCCCGGCCCGACCCGCACATTGATCGGGTTGGAGCGGGTGGAGACGAAGCGCGGCAGCTTGAGGCCGCTGGGATTGTCCTGGGCGGCGGCCGGCAGGGGCTGCGCCGCCAGCCCGGACAGGAGACCGAGCAGGACGAGCAGGACGAAGGGGGCGCGGCCCCGATGGACGGGCTGGTGCAACATCACTTTGCAGGCGGGTTGGAATTGCCTTATCACTAGTCCATGATCCTTAATGGTCGCTGAAGGACGGTGCCGCCCGCCCGTGCGACGCCGATTTGGTCCCGCATGACATCCAGCAAACCCAAGATCCTGGTGACGAGGCGGCTGCCCGCGAGCATCGAGGCCCGCATGGCGACGCTGTTCGAAACCGACGTCAACGAGGCCGACCAGACCCTGACCGCAAGCGACATCCTGTCCGGCCTCGCCGGCAAGGACGTGCTGGTCTCCACCATAACCGACCGCATCGATGCCGGGCTCATCGAAAGCCTGCCCGCCAGCGTCCGGCTGATCGCCCAGTTCGGCAACGGGGTCGACAATATCGATCTCGAGGCGGCCTGGCGGGCCGGGCTGACCGTCACCAACACGCCATCGGTGCTGACCGAGGATACCGCCGACATGGCGACGGCGCTGATGCTGGCCCTGCCGCGCCGGCTGGTGGAAGGCACGCAGATTCTGTTGCGCGACCGCGCCTGGGCCGGCTGGTCGCCCACCTCCATGCTGGGCCACAGGCTGCGCTCCAAGGCGCTGGGCATAGTGGGCATGGGCCGCATCGGCACCGCCGTCGCCCAGCGGGCCCGGGCCTTCGGCCTCACCATCCACTATTATTCCCGCAACCGCCGCCCGCAGGGCGTCGAAGGGCCGCTCGAGGCCACCTATTGGGACGATCTGGACGCCATGCTGGAGACGGTGGACATCGTCTCGCTGCACACGCCGCTGACCCGCGACACCAGCGACATCCTCTCGGCGGCGCGGCTGGCCCGGATGAAGCCGGACGCCTATTTGGTCAATGTCAGCCGCCCCGAACTGCTCGACGAGCCGGCGCTGATCGCGTTCCTGGAAACGGGGCGCCTGGCCGGGGCGGCGCTCGACGTCTTCGACAACCGCCACGGCATCAATCCGCGCCTGCTGGCCCTGGCCGAGGCCAATCGGGTCATCCTCACCGGCCACATGGCCTCGGCCACGCTCGAGGCCCGCATCGAGATGGGCGAGGCGGTCATCGTCAATATCCGCGCCTTCATGGACGGCCACCAGCCGCCCCACCGGCTGCTGCCCGACATGCCCCAGCCGCGCGCCGCCCGGGGCTGAGTGTTGCACCAAACCCCCAATCGGGGCCCTCGATGCCGCAGGCGGGGCCCGCGCTCTTGCCGCCCGCGCCCCCTGCCCCTAATCGTCCCTTATGTCCGGTGATGCGCAGCGCCCGCACCGGCCCGTCTCGTTCCGGGCGCGAGGAGAGCCTGTGCCGCCGATGAAGATCCTGCTTCCGCTCCTGCTTGCCGCCGCGTTCCTTGCCGGCCCCGCCCTGGCGCAGCAGGACGGCCCGCCGCTGGCCGAGGCGGGCGCGGAACTGGTGCTCGACGCGCTGGGCCAGCGCCTCACCCTGCCGCGCCCCGACTGGCTCGCCGAAGGGGCGTCGCTGGCGGAGCAGACGAGCACCTATTATGCCGAGGATGGCGGGCAGGCGCGGCTGGAAATCTATCCGCGCGGGGAGAGCGAGGCGTTCTGGACCACGCTTTACGGCGCCCGCATCAGCCGCAGCGCCGCGCCGGTGCTGGCCGATTTCCGCTCGCTGGTGATCGGCATCTATGCCCGCGCCTGCCGGCCCGAGACGGTGGCATTGTTCCAGCTCGAGCCGGATGCGGGCGACGACATTCCGCCCCTGGGCTTCGTCTGCGGCGCCTATCGCGACGGCCTGCCCGGCTATGAGGGCCGGGGCGAGGTGATGGTGGTGGGCTTTTACAAGTCCGAGACCGGCATGGCCATGGTCTATCGGGAATGGCGCGGCGCCGCCTTCGACCCCGCCGACCAATCGAGCTGGCCGGTCTCGCCCGAGACGGTCGAGGGGCAGTTCGCCCGGCTGAAATCGGCAGCGGGGCTGAGCCGCGCGGATTGACGCGCGGGCGTGGACGGCCTAAGCCGCTTGCCCATGAAAAAGCAACCCAAACCGGCCGGTCCCAGCCAGCGCATGCTGCGCGTCGGCGAATTGATTCGCCACGCGCTGGCGGCGCTGTTCGCCCGCGGCGACATCGAGGACGAGGCGCTGCGCGGCATGGTGCTGACCGTGCCCGAGGTGCGCATGACGCCCGACCTCAAGATCGCCAACGCCTATGTGATGCCGCTGGGGGGCGAGCATGCCGAGGCGGCGGTGGCGGCGCTCAACCGGCACCGCAAATATATCCGCGGCCGCATCGCCCCGCAGGTCGAGCTCAAATTCGCCCCCGAAATCCGCTTCCTGGTCGATGAGACCTTCGGGGAGGCGGGGCGCATCGACGCCCTGCTGCGCTCCGAGCGGGTGCGGCGCGATCTCGACACCGATCCCGACGACAGCGACGAAGGCTGACCTTTGACCCAGGCCAGAGCGAAAAAGCGCCCCATCTCCGGATGGGTGGTGCTCGACAAGCCCTATGACATGACCTCCACCCAGGCGGTGGGCAAGGCGCGCTGGCTGTTCTCGGCCGCCAAGGCCGGCCATGCCGGCACGCTCGATCCGCTGGCGACCGGCATCCTGCCCATCGCCCTGGGGGAAGCCACCAAGGCGGTGCCTCAGGTGCAGGACGGCACCAAGATCTATCGTTTCGCCATCGGCTGGGGTCGCGCCACCTCCACCGACGATGCCGAAGGCGAGGTGATCGCCACCTCCGACATCCGCCCCGGCGCGGAGGCGCTGGAGGCGGTGCTGCCGCGCTTCACCGGCACCATCATGCAGAAGCCCCCGGCCTTTTCCGCCATCAAAATCGCTGGCGAGCGCGCCTACGACCTGGCCCGGGCCGGCGAAAAGCTGGACCTGGCGCCGCGCCCCGTCGATATCGAGGCCATCCGCCTCCTCGAGCACGGCGCGGAGGAAAGCCTGCTCGAGGTCACCTGCGGCAAGGGCACCTATGTGCGGGCCCTGGCCCGCGACATCGCCGCGGCGCTGGGCACGGAAGGCCACGTCACCCGCCTCCACCGCTCGGCGGTGGGGCCCTTCACCGACGCGGACGCGGTCACGCTCGCCCAGTTGGAGGCCGCCGATCCCGGCCCCGCCCGCGACGCACTCCTCGCCCCCGTCGCCGCCGGGCTCGCCCAATTGCCCGAAATCCGGCTCGACGCGGGACAGGCCGGGGCCGTCGCCCACGGCAATGCCATCCTGCTGACCGGCGCCACGGCCCCGCTGGCGCTCGAGGAGTGCTGGGCCAGCTTCCGCGGCCAGGTGGTGGCCACCGGCACGGTCGAATTCGGCCAGTTCAAGCCGCGCCGGGTGTTCAATCTGTAGGGCGTTTCATGATCGAGCGCAGGACAGCGCCGATGCGTTTCCCGGGAGGACTTTCCACAAGCACCGGGGGCGCTGGGAGAGGGGTCGTCGGCTCATGAGTTCGAACGCAACATTCCCCCTCAGCCTCCCGGCTTGGTCTTGAGGAAATCCAGCACCATCTGCACGGCGTGGCCTTCGCGCTCCTGGACCATGGCGATGCTCGACAGGTCGCGGTCGAAGATGACCGAAAGCGTGGCGGTGTTGGAGACGTAGAAAAAGCCCAGGGCGGCGATGGAGATATAGAGCTGCACCGGGTCGACGTCGCGGCGGAACACCCCGGCCTGGCTGCCGCGCTCGATGATGGCGGCGATCTGCCCGACCAGGGGCGAATGCAGCGCCCCGATATCGGGCAGGGTTTTGAGGAAACGCGCATTCTCGATGTTCTCGGCGCCCAGGAGCCTGGGGAACCAGGGATTGGCGAGGAAATGCCGGAAGGTGAAGCGGACCAGCCGGTCCATGGCCTGGGCGGGATCGTACTGGTCGAGCGAGAGCGCCCGCTCGCCCCGCCTGATCTCCTGATAGGCGTCGAGCAGCACCGCCCGGTAGAGATCCTCCTTATTGCCGAAATAGTGGTAAAGCAGGCGCTTATTGGCGCCGGCCCGCTCGGCGATGGCGTCGACGCGCGCGCCCTCGAAGCCGCGATCGGCGAATTCCCCCCGCGCCGCCGCGAGGATGGATGCCTTGGTCTTGGCCGAATTGCGCGGCCGCCTGGGCGTCTCAGCTTTTCGCCGGGGCCTTGCGGCCACGGGTGAAGATGGATCTGACACGGGTGGACACCGCCGGGATGGACATGAGGATGGTCAGGACGATGACGAGGCAGATAACAGCACTGATCGGACGGGTAAAGAACGGGGTGGGATCGCCATTGGTCAGCGCCAGCCCCCGCCGCAGGTTGAGATCGAGCAGGTCGCCCAGGACGATGCCCAGCACCAGCGGGGCCATGGGATATTTCATCTCGCGCAGGATGAAGCCGGCGACGCCGAAGAACAGCATGACATAGACGTCGAACATGCGCTGGGTGATGGCGAAGGACCCCACCACGCACAGCACGTAGATGACCGCCATCAGCCGCTCGCGCGGCACCGAGAGCACCTTGATGAACACCTTGGTCAGCGACAGGCCGAAGACCAGATTGGCCAGCGTCGCCAGCAGCAGCATGCCCACCACCTGGTAGAGGAAGGGGGCGTTCTCGATCATCATCATGGGGCCGGGGCGGATGCCGTGGATCATCATGGCGGCGATCAGCACCGCCGCCGCCGCCGAGCCGGGCAGGGCCAGGGTCAGGGTCGGGATCATCGAGGCCGAGACCACGGCATTGTCGCCGGTTTCGGCGGCGATCAGCCCTTCCTGGCTGCCCTTGCCGAATTCCTCGGGGTGCTTCGAGGTCTTCTTGGCCGCCGCATAGGAGCTCCAGGCGCCCACATCCTCGCCCACGCCCGGGATGATGCCGACAAAGGTGCCGATGATGCCCGAGCGGATGATGGTCTTCCAATATTGGAAGATCTCCCGCAGGGTGGGGATCACCCGGTCGTTGACCGGGGCGATATGGGCGACGGCGGTGCGCTTCATGGTGGAAAGGATCTCGGCGAGGCCGAAGGCCCCCACCATGGCCGGGATCAGGTCGACGCCGCCTCCCAGGGCCGGAATGCCGAAGGTGAAGCGCTGATAGGCGTGCAGCGTCTCCATGCCCACCATGGCCACCAGCAGGCCCAGAATGCCCGAGACATAGCCCTTGAGCGGGGTGTCCGAGCCGGTCATCTGGCCCGAGATGACGACGCCGAACAGCGCCAGCCAGAAAAATTCATAGGAGCCGAAGCGCAGCGCCGCCTCGGACAGCACCGGGGCGATGATGGCGAGAAAGAAGATGCCCACCAGCGTGCCCAGGGTCGAGGAGGTGGTGGCCAGGCCCATGGCCAGGCCCGCCTTGCCCTGCATGGCCAGGGGATGGCCGTCGAGCGTCGCCGCGGCATTGGCCGGGGTGCCGGGGATGTTGAGCAATATGGCGGTGCGGCTGCCCCCGTAGATGGCGCCCAGATAGACGCACATCAGCGTCAGGATGGCCTGGTCCGGCGCCATCTTGTAGGTGAGCGTCACCAGCAGCGCCACGCCCATGGTGGCGGTGAGCCCGGGCAATATGCCGATGGCCAGGCCGAGCAGCGTCGCCCAGGCGACGTTGAACAGGCCCGCCGGCGTGAGGAAATGCGCAATCCCCTGCCCCAGGAGGATGAGACCGTCGAACATGAATGGCTCTCCTCAGGGCAGGCGGACGAGAAAGACCTGCCCGAACACGTAATGGACCCCGATCCCGGCGGCCAGGGCGACGACGAAGGCCCAGAACAGGGTCCGCCGCAGCGAGCCGGGCCGGTCGGCCAGGACGGTCTCGAACAGCACGATGAAGGTGAAGATGAACAGGGCCGAGGCCAGCCAGAACGGCATGCGGCCCACCAGCACCAGCGTGTAGAACAGCGCCATGGCCAGGACCGCCCCCACCCGCACCGATGGCCAGGAGAGCAGCAGGCGCAGCAGGGCGGCCCCGGCGCCCTTCACCTCGAGCCGCACCGAGCGCACGGCCAGCAGGACGCCGCACAGGGTCAGCCCCGCGCCCAGGAACAGCGGCACCAGCCCGGGTATGGTCGAGGGATGGATGCGGCGGATCTCCAGCCGGTCCATGGTCCAGGACAGATAGGTGATCGTCAGGCCGAGCGCGATCCAGACGATGGCGGTGATCACATCGGCGCGTACGCGGATGGCGTCTTCGGTGCGGGTCGCATCCTGGCTGTCGGGCATTGACATGGCTGGCCTGGTTCTTGAATCGGGCTGGCGCCGCCGCCACGGGCTGCCGCCCCGCGCCACGGGGCGCGGGACGGGCCGGGTCGATGACGGCGGGCCGGGCGCCTCAGTTGGCGCCGACTTCGGTGCGGGTGGCGCAATCGACGCCGATCTCGACCGGATCGATCACGGCCTCGCCGCGCTGCACCGCCGCGCAGGCCTTGTCGATGACGATCGGCATGGCGGCCGCGCGCGCTTCCGCGCCATAGGACGGATCGAAGACGGCGCCGAAATTCTCCGCATAGTCGCGCAGCGTCTGCGAGTTCTCCACCTGGTCGGCCCAGATCGCGTCGAGCGTCGTCACGACCTCGTCGGGCACGCCGACCGGCAGGAAGATACCGAAATAGTTCATCGCCAGCGGCATGTCGGGCAGCCAGTCGGTGATCGGCGGGATCGGGTCGACGCCGGCCACCACCAGCGGCTCGCTGGAGAGCACGGCCAGCCCGCGCAGGCGGCCGCCGCGAATCATCTCCACCTGCTCGACGGCGAGCTGGGTGGTGACCATGGCCTCGCCGGCCGCCGTGGCGATGACGGCCGGATTGCCGCCGTCATAGGTGATCATGTTGTAGTCGAAGCCGGCCTGCTCGGCGAGCGAGGCGATGGCCGTCCCGCCCGAGGAGCCGACGCCGGCCGTGGCCACGGTGATCTCGTTGCCGCGTTCGCGCAGCGCCTCGAGCAACTGGCCGAAATCCTCGAACTCGCTATCGGCCGCAACGCCCACCACGGCGACGTTGGCCACCGAGAGATAGACGTGCCAGTCGTCGATGTCGGTATCGGGGATCAGCCCGGTCACCGCATAGGTGGCGTTGTCGCCGATGGCGCCGGCGCCCCAGGTATAGCCGTCGCGCGGAGCGTTGAGCACTTCCTGGGTGCCGATGGCGCCCGAAGCACCCGGCTGGTTGACGACCACCACGTCGACGCCCAGCGCCTCGGCGACGATCGGCGCGGTGACGCGGATGACCTGGTCGGTCGAGCCGCCGGCGCCCCAGGGCACGATCAGGTTGATCGGATGATCGGGCTTCCATTCCTGAGCGAAGGTCATGCTGGTGGTCATGGCCGCGCCAAGCGCCAACAGGCCGGCGCCCGACGCCAGGATATACCGCAGGGGCTGCTTCATCATATCTCCTCCCAATGGATGCGGAGCCGCCTCCCGACAGTCCGCGCCCACAAAGCTTGCGACCGAAGAAACAGCGAGTCAAGAGCGATGTAACTGCACGGTGAGATTGACGGGGCTGGTCGACGCGGGAACTACCCCTTTGATACCAAGGACTTCCGGTGATACCACTGGCCGGGCCGGGGAGAGCCGAACCGGGGCGTTCGCCGCGAAAGGGGAGCAGGGGCATGGAATTCGACATCGGGCGGCTGGCGCTGATGGGGGTGGCGCTGGCGGCGGGGGCGGTGGTCAAGGGGGCGACGGGCATGGGCCTGCCGCTGGTGGCGCTGCCGGTGCTGACGACGTTTTTCGGCCTGCAGCACGCCGTGGCGCTGATGACGGTGCCGATCCTTTACACCAATCTGTTCCAGGTCTGGCGGTTTCGCGAGACGGCGCGCGAGCCGCGCCTCGGGTTCCTGCCGCTTTTCCTCGTCGGGGGCGCGGCGGGCGTCGCCATCGGCACCTGGGCGCTGACCAGCCTGCCCGAGCGGGCGCTGGTGCTGGCGCTGGGGCTGATCCTGCTGCTCTATGTGGCGCTGCGGCTGGCGGCGCCCCACTGGGTCATCGGCCCGGAGACCGCCCGGCGCATCGGGCCGGCGGCCGGGCTGGGCGCGGGCATATTGCAGGGCGCCACCGGCATTTCCGCGCCCATCGGGGCGACCTTCATCCACGCCATGTCGCTGGGCCGCGAGGCGCTGGTGTTTTCCATGTCCGCCATGTTCCTGCTGTTCGCGCTGGCGCAGATGGCCTCGCTGTGGACGGCCGGCGTGCTGGGCGGGGCGGCACTGCTCGACGGCGTCCTGGCGCTGATCCCCACGCTGATCTTCATGCCCGTGGGCCAGGTTCTGGCCGCGCGCCTCAGCCGCCGCGCCTTCGACCGGATGATCCTGATCTTCCTGGGGCTGATCGGGCTCAAGATGGTGCTGGGGCTTTAGGCTCCGACAGGCTACCGGCTTGACGGGCGGGCCGGAAGTCATGTAGCAAGTAACCAATCAGTTACACACAGGGCCGGGGTTCGGAGGAAATCGCATGGCGCAGAGACGGCTTGGCATCATCATGCACGGGGTCACCGGGCGCATGGGCTACAACCAGCACTTGGTGCGGTCCATCCTGGCCATCCGCGACCAGGGCGGGATCGCGCTCGCCAATGGCGACCGGCTGGTGGTCGACCCGATCATCGTGGGCCGCGACCCCAAAAAGATCGAGGCGCTGGCCAAAAAGCACGACATCGCCCGCTGGGGGACCGACCTGGATGCGGCGCTGGCCAATCCCGACGACGAGATCTTCTTCGACGCGGGCACCACGCTGATGCGGGCGGGCCTGCTGGAGCGGGCGCTGGCCGCTGGCAAGCACGTCTATTGCGAAAAGCCGACCTCGGACGATCTGGAGGTCGCCGTCAATCTGGCCAAGACCGCCCGCGCCTCCGGCCTCAAGCATGGCGTGGTGCAGGACAAGCTGTTCCTGCCGGGGCTGTTGAAACTCAAAATGCTGCGCGACAGCGGCTTTTTCGGCAAGATCCTGTCGGTGCGCGGCGAGTTCGGCTACTGGGTGTTCGAGGGCGACTGGCAGAAGGCCCAGCGCCCCTCCTGGAACTATCGCAAGAACGATGGCGGCGGCATCATCCTCGATATGCTGTGCCACTGGCGCTATGTGATGGACAATCTGTTCGGCGAGGTGCGGGCGGTCTCGTGCCTGGGGGCGACGCATATCCCCCAGCGCGTCGACGAGAACGGCAAGGTGTTCGACTGCGACACCGACGACGCCGCCTATGCCACCTTCGAGCTCGAGGGCGGCGTGATCGCCCAGATCAATTCGAGCTGGACCACGCGGGTGCGCCGCGACGACCTCGTCACCTTCCATGTCGACGGCACCCACGGCTCGGCCGTGGCGGGGCTGCACAAATGCTGGACCCAGCACCGGGTCAACACGCCCAAGCCGGTGTGGAACCCCGACCAGCCGCAGACCATGGACTTCTTCGCCGACTGGGAGGAGGTTCCCGACAACTGGCCGGCCGATAACGGCTTCAAGGCGCAATGGGAGATGTTCCTCAGGCATGTGGCCGAGGACGCTCCCTGGGAATACGGCCTCGAGGCCGGCGCCAAGGGCGTGCAACTGGCCGAGCTGGGATTGCGGAGCTGGGAAGAGCGCCGCTGGCTCGACGTGCCGAAGCTGGAGTTCTGAGGGCAGGGCAAAGGCCCCCTCACCCGCCCCCTTCGGGGCCGATCTCTCCCCCCGGGGAGAGGCGACGCAAGACTAGTCATCGTGCCCCTCTTCACCTCTCCCTGGGGGAGAGGTCGGCGCGCAGCGCCGGGCGAGGGGGCCTTTTGGAGGCCGCTATGCCAAGTATCAACCTGCCCAATCCCGACCGCAGCGTCACGCCCTACAGGCTGACCGGCGAGCCGATTCCGTTCGTCAAGGTCAAGGCCGCCGATTTTCCGCGCGTGGCCTTCGCCGCCGCCCATGTGGTGGCCGACCCGCTGGCCGGCAACGATCCCTGGCTGACCCCGGCGATCGACTGGGACACGACGCTGTCCTTCCGCCATCGCCTCTGGGACCTCGGCCTCGGCGTCGCCGAGGCCATGGATACGGCCCAGCGCGGCATGGGGCTGGGCTGGCCCGAAGCGCAGGAACTGATCCGCCGCTCGCAGGCCGAGGCGCGCACCCGCGACGACGCGCTGATCGCCTATGGCGCCGGCACCGACCATCTCGCCCCCGGCCCCGAGGTCACCATCGACGACATCGTCAGGGCCTATGACGAGCAGGTGGATTTCGTCGAGGGCGAGGGCGGGCAGGTCATCCTCATGGCCAGCCGGGCGCTGGCCGCCGCCGCCCGCTCGCCGGACGATTACGCCCGGGTCTATGGCCATGTGCTGGGCCGGGTGAACCGGCCGGTGATCCTGCACTGGCTGGGCGAGATGTTCGATCCGGCCCTGGCCGGCTATTGGGGCAAGGGCAGCCACGAGGAGGCGATGGATGTCTGCCTCGACGTCATCGCCGCCCATGCCGACAAGGTGGACGGCATCAAGATTTCCCTGCTTTCGGCGGAAAAGGAAATCGCCATGCGCCGGCGGCTGCCGGCGTCGGTGAAGATGTATACCGGCGACGATTTCAACTATGCCGAGCTCATCGCCGGCGACGAGGAGGGCTATTCCCACGCCCTTCTGGGCATTTTCGACGCCATCGCTCCCGCCGCCTCGGCGGGGCTGGCGGCGCTGGGGCGCGGCAATGGCAACGAATTCTTCGACATTCTCGAGCCCACCGTGCCGCTCAGCCGGCATATCTTCGCGGCCCCGACCCGCTTCTACAAGACCGGCGTGGTGTTCCTGGCCTATCTCAACGGCCTGCAGGACCATTTCACCATGGTGGGCGGGCAGCAATCGACGCGCTCCCTGCAGCATCTGGCCGAACTGTTCCGCCTCGCCGACCAGGCGCGGGTGCTGGCCGATCCGGAGCTGGCGACCAGGCGCATGCAGGCGGTGCTGGCCGTTCACGGCCTGTCCACGTGAACCCGGAGGATCTGGTCTTGGCCTCCCTCCCCCTTGAGGGGGAGTGTTTACAATGGGCTGCTGGCACAATTTATCCCCCACACCGGGCTTCCCTCGGGCTTGACCCGAGGGCCTCTGTCCACGTGCAAGAAACTCGGGTTTCGGGGCTCCCAGGCCGGCCCTCGGGTCGAGCCCGAGGGCAGCACAGCGTTGGTGTGGGCAATAACGATCGAACCAGAAGCGTCCAAAGTAAACACTCCCCCCTTGAGGGGAGGGTTCGGACTCCCGGATAATCCCCAACCCCCACCCCCGACCCCTCCCCTCAAGGGGGAGGGGAGACATGAACCGAGGCATTTCACATGAGTAAAATCTCGCTCAACCTGGCCACGACGCGGGCGCAATGGGGCTTTGCCGAGGCGGTGGAGGGGTGCCTCAGGGCCGGCATCACCGCCATCTCGCCCTGGCGCGACCAGATCGCCGCGATCGGGCTCGAGGAGGCCGCCCGCATCGTGCGCGACAACGGCCTGCAGGTGACCGGGGTATGCCGGGGCGGCATGTTCCCGGCCGAAACCGCGCAGGGACGGCAGGCCGGCATCGACGACAATCTGCGCGCCATCGACGAGGCGGCGGCCCTCAATGCCGATTGCCTGGTGCTGGTGGTGGGGGGATTGCCGGGCGCCTCCAAGGACCTGCCCGGCGCCCGCGCCCAGGTGGCCGAGGGCATCGCCGCCATGCTGCCCCATGCCAGGGCCTCGGGGGTCAGGATCGCCATCGAGCCGCTCCATCCCATGTATGCGGCGGACCGGGCCTGCGTGAACACCATCGACCAGGCGCTCGACATCTGCGAGACGCTGGGCGAGACGGTGGGCGTCGCCATCGACGTCTATCACGTCTGGTGGGACCCTTATCTGGCGCGCGCCATTGCCCGCGCCGGGCGGATGAAGCGCATCTTCGCCCATCATATCTGCGACTGGCTGGTGCCGACGCGCGACATGCTCAACGATCGCGGCATGATGGGCGACGGGGTGATCGATCTCAAATCCATCCGCGCCATGATCGAGGAGGCCGGCTATCACGGCCCGCAGGAGGTGGAAATCTTCTCGACCGAGAACTGGTGGAAGCGGCCCGGCGACGAGGTGCTGTCGGTGATCAAGGAGCGGGTGGCCAGCGTGTGCTGAGGCCGGGCCCGGTTACACGCGATAGAATACCAGCGTCTCGCAGAAGATCACCACCTGGCAACCGGTGATCTCGACGGTGTCGGGCGTCGTCAGCGTCACCTTGGCGGCGGCCCGGCGCCCTTCATAGAGCACGGTGCCTTCCCATCTGTTGGGCGCGATCTGCTCGGCCTCGACCACCTGCTGGTTCACATAGGCCATGTTCTCGGGGGTGCGCGATTCGCCCTGGATGTCGTTGAGCACGCCGCATAGCGTGGTGCCGTCGCCGCACAGCGAAAAGGTGAAGGTGGTGCCCTCGGCGTCCATCCAGCGGCCGTTGATATCGGCGGGATCGGCCAGGGCGGGCGCCGCCGCGGCGCCCAGCAACACCCCGGCGGCGAGGATGATCCTTGCAATGGTCATGTCGGTTCTCCGTCTGCTTCGGCGCCCTCCGCTCGCCATTACCGATGCGAAACCACCCGGAAAACCGGCATCCGGTTTTCGGCTCGATGGTTTCGGGTGACACGGGGTCAACGCCGCTCGATGCGGCCGGGTTGCGCCAAAAATCCGGTCGGGCGGCTTCCCGAAAGCGGACCGACATAGCCGATAAAGTTCGGGGCGCCGTAGCGCCCCTTGCTTATCGTCCTGCCATGGCCTTGTTCTCGGGCGGGTAGCGGTCCCCCGCCATTTCCACGCCGGCCAGGGCCGCTTCGATGGAGTTGAGGTCGGCGGCATCGAGCACGATTTCCGCGGCGACGATATTCTCTTCGAGCCGATGCAGTTTCGTGGTCCCCGGGATGGGGACGATCCAAGGCTTTTGGGCCAGGAGCCATGCCAGCGCAATCTGCGCGGCCGTTGCCTGCTTTTCCGCCGCCACTTTGTTGATCACGTCCACAAAGACCTGGTTGGCCTGCCGGTTTTCAGCCGAGAAGCGCGGCTGCTTGCTGCGGAAGTCGTCGGCGCCGAAGCTCCGGTCCGCGCCGACCGTGCCGGTCAGGAAGCCCTTGCCCAGCGGCGCGAACGGCACGAAGCCGATCCCCAGTTCCTCGAGCAGCGGAATGATCTGCTGTTCCGGTTCGCGGAACCAGAGCGAATATTCGCTCTGCAGCGCCGTGACCGGATGAACGGCGTGGGCACGGCGGATCGACTGGACGCCGGCTTCGGACATGCCGAAATGGCGAATCTTGCCCTGGTCCACCAGTTCCTTGATGGCGCCCGCCACGTCTTCCATGGGCGTGTTCGGATCGACGCGGTGCTGGTAATAGAGGTCGATATAGTCGGTCTGCAGACGCTTGAGCGAGCCTTCGACGACCTTGCGGATATGATCCGGCTTGCTGAGCGGCTGGCGGGCGAAGCCCGAGCTGCCCTCGATGTCGAAGCCGAACTTGGTGGCGATGACCACCTGCTCGCGGACCGGCTTCAGGGCCTCCCCGACCAGTTCTTCATTGGCGTAGGGTCCATAAACCTCAGCGGTATCGAAGAAGGTTTCGCCGCGCTCGACAGCAGCGCGGATCAGCTTGATGGCCTCCTGCTTGTCCATGGCGGGCCCGAAGGCGGCGCTCATGCCCATGCAGCCCAGCCCAATGGCAGACACCTCAAGGCCTTGTCCCAGTGTGCGTTTCTTCATCGTTTTCTCCTCAAGCTTCCGGAATTTCGCGGCTGAATGTTTCGAGCGTGATGTTGTCCGGCACCGGGCCGCCCCGCTCATCGGTATTCAGGGCGTCGATGGCGGCCAGTTGTTCCGGCGTCAGCTCGAAATCAAAAATGTCGTAATTCTGGGCAATACGCGCCGGCCGGACCGATTTGGGGATCACCGAACGGCCTTCCTGCACGCCCCAGCGCAGCATCACCTGCGCGGCGGATTTGCCGTGCGCCTTGGCGATGCCCAGGATCACGGGATCTTCGAGCGTGCTCCTGGAAAAGCCCGGACGGTAGAACGTGATGCCGCCGATCGGCGCCCAGGCCTGCGTCAGGATGCCGTGCCTGGCGTGAAGCGCCTGCAGTTCGGGCTGCTGGAAATAGGGGTGGACCTCGATCTGGTTGACCGCCGGCACGATTTTGATCTCGGGGAGAAATCGCTCGAGATGCTGCGGCATGAAATTGCTGACGCCGATCGCGCGGACCTTGCCGTCGGCGAGCAGCGTTTCCAGGGCGCGGTAGGCCGCGAGCGTCTTGTCAAAGGCCGAGGGGAGCGGCTGGTGCAGGATCAGCAGGTCGATCTGCTCGACACCGAGCTTGCCGGCGCTTTTGGTGAAGCTATGGAGCGTTTCGTCATAGCCGTAATCATTGATCCAGATCTTGGTCTCGACAAAAACGTCGGACCGGGCCAGGCCGGAGGCCTTTATGGCGGCACCGACGCCGCGCTCATTGCCATAGGAGGCAGCCGTATCGATATGGCGATAGCCGACCCGCAGGGCCTCGGCGACGGCGGCCCTGGTTTCATCGGGCGGCGTCTGGAAGACGCCAAAACCCAGAGCCGGCATGGTCACGCCGTTGTTCAATGTGAAGGCCGGAACCGTCATTCTCCCTCCTTGGGTGTCCTTGCCGTCGTGACCCGAAAGATAGCCCTGCCCTTCACTGCCGATTAGGCGCTATAATCTTAATCTGCTTGTTAGGAGGGCTTCAAAATCGCTCGTGCTGACTACAACAATCTCGCGGCCTTCGCGGCCATCGCCCGCGCCAGGAGCTTCACCCGCGCCGCGGCCGAGACCGGGGTTTCTCCATCGGCGCTCAGCCAGACCATGCGCGCCCTGGAGGAGCGGCTCGGCTACCGGCTCCTGACCCGGACGACGCGCAGCGTCTCCACCACCGAGGCGGGCGAACGCCTGCTGGCCGCCATCGCCCCTCGTTTTGAGGAGATCGAGGCCGAACTCGCCGCAATGGGGGAGCTGCGCGACCGCCCGGCCGGCCTGGTGCGGATCACCTGCAGCGAGCGCGCCGCCGAGACGGTGCTCTGGCCAAAGCTGGCCGCCGGCCTGGTCGACTTTCCGGACGTCAGGGTCGAGCTGTTCATCGACCATGGCTTTACCGACATTGCCGCCGAACGGTTCGACGCCGGGGTGAGGCTGGGCGAGAGCGTCGAGAAGGACATGATCGCCGTCCGCATCGGACCGGATATGCGCATGGTGGCGGTGGCATCGCCGGCCTATCTTGCCGACCGCGTGGCGCCGGCAACGCCGCAGGAGCTGGTGGCTCACACCTGCATCAATCTGCGCCTCTCGACCGGCGGCAGCCTTTATGCCTGGGAATTCGAGAAAAATGGCCACCCCTTGCGGGTCAAGGTCGATGGACAGTTCACCTTCAACACCATCCGCCCGATGGTCAACGCGGCGCTGCAGGGGTTCGGCATTGCCTATATTCCCGAGGACAGCGCGCAACCTCACCTTGCAACCGGCGCGCTCGTGCAAGTGCTGGACGACTGGTGCCAGCCCTTCTCCGGCTTCCACCTCTATTACCCGAGCCGCAGGCAAATGAACCCGGCCTTCGCACTGGTCATTGACGTGCTTCGTCACAGGACGAAATAGCACCGGCCAAGCGGATGCAAGGCCGCGAGGGCGGCGACCTTTTGCGCATGCCCAAGCGGCGCCGGAACGCCGGCCAGCAAAAACTCAATTGAATAATGATTTCCAGGCCGGAATGGTGGAGCTGAGCGGGATCGAACCGCTGACCTCGTCATTGCGAACGACGCGCTCTCCCAACTGAGCTACAGCCCCGCACCGGGGGCGTATATGGCGCGATTGCCCCGGCAGCGCAAGGGGGATTCGCCGCCGGGCCGGAAAATCCGGGTCAGCGTTCCCAGGTGACGTTGGCGACGTCGGCGCCGGCATCCTCGAGCAGGCCGCGCAGGTCGCTCACCATCTCGTCCGGGCCGCACAGGTAGAAATTGCCGCCGAAATCCTTGACGTGGCGCTCGAGGAAACCGGCGTCGATCCGTTCCTGCAACAGGCTCGAGCCGGGATCGCCGGTGACGGTCCAGAGCACGTCGAGGCCCTCCATGGCCTCGAACTCCTCGCGCAGGATGATGTCCTTCTCCGTCTGGTTGGAGACGATCAGCCGGTTGCCGGCGATCTTTCCGGTGGCGTCGAGATGGCGCAATATGGCGATGAACGGGGTCACCCCGGCACCGCCGGCGATGAAGGTGCCCGGCCCGCGATACTGGATCGTGCCCCAGACGTCGCGCAGGATGAGCCGGTCGCCGGCCCCCAGCGACCACAACTGGTTGGTGACGCCCTGATGGTCGAAATAGCTTTTTATGGTGAATTCGAGCGTTTCGGCATCGGGCAGGCAGGTGAAGGTGAAGGGCCGCTTCCTGTCGCGCCACCCCTGCTTGTCGATGCTCACTTCCGTCGCCTGGCCGGGGGAAAAGCCGTAGTTCTTGGGCCGCTCCAGCCGGTAGTGACGCACATTGTGGGTGACCGGAACGGTATCGAGAATGGTGACGCTGATCTGCATGCCTGCCTCCTGCTGTGTGGACAACAGGCAATAGGCGGGGCCGGTTCCGCTCAGGTCCGCACGAAGGCGAAATAGAAGCTCGTCAGCCGCCCTTCGCGCCGCGCCTTGCGCTCATAGCGGGTCGGCTGCCAGCCCGGATAGGGCTCGTGCCACCCGCCCGGCGCCTCGGGGGCGAAGCGGAAGGACGGCGTCCGCAGGATATGGGCCAGGGTCCAGTCGGCGTAATCCTCGATATCGGTGGCGAAGTAGAACCGCCCGCCCGGGCGCAGCACCCGCGCCAGCTCGGCCAGCGTCGTGGGCGAGACGAAGCGGCGCTTGTGGTGGCGCGTCTTGGGCCAGGGATCGGGATAGAGCAGATAGACCGCGTCCAGCGACGCCCTGGGCAGGGCCAGCAGCAGCTTGAGCGCGTCGTCGGTATAGAGAAGGACATTGTCCAGGCCCCCGGCGGCGATGGCCTGCACCATCTTGCCGATGCCGCCGGTGAAGACCTCGCAACCGATAAAGCCGGTCCCGGGCTCCTCGGCGGCTTTGCGCGCCAGATGCTCGCCCCCGCCATAACCGATCTCGACCACGATGCGCTCCGCCCCGGGAAACAGCGATGCCGGGTCGAGCGCGCCGGCGAGCCGGATCTCCACCTGCGGCAGCAATTCCTCGACAAGCGCTTTCTGGCCGCCATGCAGCGTCTTGCCGGCGCGGCGGCCGAAAAAGGCGCGCGGCGCGCCGGCGCGGGTCTTGGGAAGCTGATGCGCGGTCATGCGAGCCTTGAAGCGAATGGAGCGCCCCGGTGATAATCCATCCGGGGACGCAATGCTACCGGACCGCCTCCTTCAGCGCCTTGACCAGGTCGGTCCTTTCCCAGGAGAAGGAACCGTCCCGCCCGGCCTTGCGGCCGAAATGGCCATAGGCGGCAGTCTTGGCGTAGATGGGCCGGTTGAGGTCGAGATGGGTGCGGATGCCGCGCGGGGTCAGGTCCATCACCTGGGCCAGCGCCTTTTCCAGCCTTTCCTCCTCCACCTTGCCGGTGCCGTGCAGGTCGACATAGATCGAGAGCGGCTCGGCCACGCCGATGGCGTAGGAGAGCTGGATGGTGGCGCGGTCGGCCAGCCCCGCCGCGACGACGTTCTTGGCCAGGTAGCGCGCCGCATAGGCGGCCGAGCGGTCGACCTTGGTGGGGTCCTTGCCCGAAAAGGCGCCCCCGCCATGGGGCGCGGCGCCGCCATAGGTGTCGACGATGATCTTGCGGCCGGTCAGGCCCGCATCGCCGTCGGGGCCGCCGACGACGAACTTGCCGGTGGGATTGACGTGCCAGATGGTGTCGGCGCCGATCCAGCCCTCGGGCAGGGCGGCGCGGATATAGGGCTCGACGATCTCGCGCACATCCGCGGAGGTCAGCGTCTCGTCCAGATGCTGGGTCGAGAGCACGATCTGGGTGACGCCCACCGGCTTGCCGTCCTCGTAGCGCACCGTCACCTGGCTCTTGGCGTCGGGGCCGAGCTTGCCGGCCGGGCCGTGATTGGCCTTGCGCGCCTCGGTCAGGGTTTCCAGGATCTTGTGGGCGTAATAGATCGGGGCGGGCAGCAATTCGGGCGTCTCGCGGCTGGCATAGCCGAACATGATGCCCTGGTCGCCGGCGCCCACATCCTTGTTGCCGGCCTCGTCCACGCCCTGGGCGATATCGGCCGACTGGCCGTGCAGCAGCACGTCGATGCGGCAGGTCTTCCAGTGGAAACCCGACTGCTCGTAGCCGATGGAGCGGATGGCGCGGCGGGCGGCGGAGCGGAACCGGGCCGGATTGACCACCGGCGCGCCGGCGGCGTCGAGCAGCACCTTGCCGTCCTTGCCCTTGCGCAGCAGGCTGTCGGGCACGCGCACTTCCCCGGCGATGATCACGCGATTGGTGGTGGCCAGGGTCTCGCAGGCGATGCGCACCTGGGCGGGGTCCATGCCGGTCTTGCGGGCTTCCTTGAACACCAGATCGACGATCTCGTCGGAAATGCGGTCGCAGACCTTGTCGGGATGGCCCTCGGAAACCGATTCCGAGGTGAACAGATAGTTGGAGCGGGCCACGTTAAACCTCTTTGCAAGTGGCGAGGGCGCACGCGGGAGTGCGCGCGTGGGGACAGCTTCCCCACACTTTCGGTGCCGGTTTTCGCAGGTCCTCGGGCGGAAAGCAATAGCGACATAAAGAAAGCTTTATATCGATAGGGGCCGCTGCGGGGAATATTCCGCCCCCGGGCCGGGCGCTGACGCCTTTTCTTGGCCGGCGCTCTGTGCCAAGGAAGGGCCGGACACCAGAAGCGGGACCGACATGGCCATCAGAGTGCATCGCGGCGATCTGCCCAATCTTTCCAATTACGGCCGCGAAGTGGCGATCGATACCGAGACCATGGGCCTCGACCCCCACCGGGACCGGCTCTGCGTGGTGCAGCTCTCGCCCGGCGACGGCAGCGCCGACGTGGTGCAGATTCCGCAGGACGCCACCGAGGCGCCCAACCTGGTCAAGCTGCTCGCCGATCCGGGCGTCACCAAGATCTTCCACTATGCCCGGTTCGACGTCGCCGTGCTCCAGCACCGGTTCGGCGTGGTCACCGGCCCGGTCTATTGCACCAAGATCGCCTCGCGCCTGGTGCGCACCTATACCGACCGGCACGGCCTCAAGGACCTGGTGCGCGAACTGCTCAATGTCGAATTGTCCAAGCAGCAGCAGAGCTCGGACTGGGGCGGGGAAAAACTCTCGGACGCCCAGCTCGACTATGCCGCCTCCGACGTGCTCTACCTGCACGACCTCAAGCGCCATCTCGACCGCATGCTGGCCCGCGAGGGGCGCACCGAGCTCGCCCGCGCCTGCTTCGATTTCCTCAAGACGCGCTGCGCGCTCGATCTTCTGGGCTGGGACGAGACCGACATCTTCGCCCATAGCTGAGCGGACGGGACCCGTGCCGGCCGCCGCCTCCCCCCAGATCCACCGCCGCCTGGCCCGGCGAAACCGCGTGGTGGCGGGGCTGCGCCTGATGGTGCCGGCGCTGGGGGCGCTGGTGCTGCTGGCGCTGGGAGCGCAGATCTATCTGGCCAGCTTCACCGGCCGCTTCGAGATCGGCCAGGTCACCGTCACCCCCGAGGCGATCAATATCGACGCGCCCGAATATGTGGGGGTGCTGGAAGACGGCTCGGTCTACCGGGTCTGGGCCAATTCAGCCCGCGCCGCCACCGCGCGGACCGACCTCATCGACCTGTTCGAGGCCGAGCTGGTGCTCAGCCGCATCGACGGCGTGCAGCTCGAGGCGCAGGCGGCGCGGGCCCAGCTCGACACCACCAGCCAGCTCACCCTGGTGCCGGGCCTGGCCGATGTCGCCGATTCCACCGGCACGGTGGGCACGCTCTACGATTCGGTGTTCGACTGGAATGCGCAGATGCTCACCAGCCGGGGACCGGTCGCCATCGACTATGCCGACGGCTCCACGGTGCGGGCCGAGGGCCTCACCTATGACGCCGCCGCGATCGTCTGGACTTTTACCCGCTCGAGGGTCACCCTGCCTACGACCCCCGGCGAGGACGCGCCCGCCGCGGACGGAGACCCATGATGCGCAACCGCCTGGCCTTGCCCATTCTCGCGGCCCTGCTCGCGCCCGTGGCGGCGCTGGCGCAAAGCCCGGTCGAGATCACCTCCGACCAGTTCGTGATGAACGAGGCCGAGCACGAGGCGGTGTTCACCGGCAATGTCGTCGTGGTCCACCCCAATGTCACGGTCTGGGCGCCCCGGGTCGTGGCCACCTATGGCGAGGGCGGCACCTCCGACATCGAGACCTTCCTCGCCTCGGGCGGCAATGTGCGCCTCAAGACCAAGGACCAGGACGCCACCGGCGACCAGGCGCTCTATACGCCGGGCGACCAGTTGCTGCGCCTCACCGGCAATGTGCGGGTGGTCAATGCCAGCGGCACGGTCGACGCCACCGAACTGGTGGTCAACCTGGCTACCAATGTCTCGACCTTCACCTCCTCGGGCAGCGGGCGCGTCACCGGGGTGTTCACCTCGCAATGAGCACCGAGGCCCGCCCGCGCATCGACCAGACGGGCTGGCTGGTCGCCCACAGCCTCGCCAAGAGCTTTGGCAAGAGGGCGGTGGTGCGCGACGTGTCGCTGGCGGTGCGGCGCGGCGAGGCGGTGGGGCTGCTGGGGCCCAACGGGGCGGGCAAGACCACGGTTTTCACCATGATCATGGGCCTGGTGCGGCCCGACGGGGGAAAGATCCTGCTCGACGGGGAGGTCATCACCCGCCTGCCGCTGTTCCAGCGCGGGCAATTGGGCATCGGCTATCTGCCGCAGGAACCCTCCATCTTCCGCGGCCTCACCGTCGCCGACAATATCATGGCGGTGCTGGAGAACACGGTGCGCGACCGCAAGGAGCGCCGGGGCCGCCTCAACTCGCTGCTCGAGGAATTCTCCATCACCCATCTGGCCCGCGCCAATGCGCTGGCGCTCTCGGGCGGCGAGCGGCGGCGCGTCGAGATCGCCCGGGCGCTGGCCGCCGATCCGGTGTTCATGCTGCTCGACGAGCCCTTCGCCGGGGTCGACCCCATCGCCGTGGCCGAGGTCAAGGGCCTGGTGCGCCAGCTCACCCAACGCGGCATCGGCGTCCTCATCACCGACCATGCGGTGCGCGAGACGCTGGGCCTGGTGGACCGCGCCTATCTCATCCATGGCGGCCGGGTGATGATCCAGGGTCGCCCCGAAACCATCTCCGCCGACCCCGAAGCCCGCCGCGTCTATCTGGGCGACAGTTTTTCCATCTAGAGGCTTTCATGTTTTGACGGAATCGGCGACCAGCGCTCCCTCCCCCTTGAGGGGAGGGTTTACTTTGGACGCTTCTGGTTTGATCGTTGTTGTCCACACCAACGCTGTGCTGCCCTCGGGCTTGACCCGAGGGCCGGCCTGGGCGCCCCGAAACCCGGGTTTCCTGCACGTGGGCAGAGGCCCTCGGGTCAAGCCCGAGGGAAGCCCGGTGTGGGGGATAAATTGTGCCAGCAGCCCATTGTAAACAATCCCCGCCTCCCCTTGAGGGGAGGGGAGCAAGAAGGCGCTGATCCGCTTGACAGTGAAAGGCTCCAGGAGAGAAGGAAAGAGGGAACACGGCGCCCTGGCACGGAACTTGCTTCGACACTTGTCGGGCGGGGAAAATTGCGCCATGGTCGGCTCGAATCGCCCCACCAGACGAGAGGCCGGGAACCATGGCGCTGACGCCGCGGCTGGAGTTCCGCCAGTCCCAAAGCCTGACGCTGACGCCGCAACTGATGCAGTCGATCCGGCTGCTGCAGCTCAGCCATCTC
Organism: Devosia honganensis; assembly: GCF_042648785.1. Taxonomy (NCBI): domain Bacteria; kingdom Pseudomonadati; phylum Pseudomonadota; class Alphaproteobacteria; order Hyphomicrobiales; family Devosiaceae; genus Devosia; species Devosia honganensis. Next base: position 30,588 of record NZ_JBHRYD010000008.1, on the reverse strand, counting down.
GAGCTCAACGCCTTCGTCGAGGCCGAATTGCTGCGCAATCCCCTGCTCGAGCGCGAGGAGGGCGACGGGGATGGCGAGCCGGCGGCGGCGCCCGAGCCGGCCGGGGAAAGCGGGCATGAGGACGCCGTCGCCGCCGGCGAGCGCATCCGGGACGCCGGCGAGATCGCCGAGAGCTTCGATACGGCGGTGGAGAACGTCTTTCCCGACGCGGTGCCGCGCGAACTGGGCCTGGGCACCGGCCCCGACCGCAGCGGCTCGTTCGAAGGCGGCGAGGCCCCCGATCTCGACCAGTTCGTCGCCAGCCGGCCGCTCCTGGCCGATCATCTGGAAGCCCAGGCGCAGCTAATGCTGCGCCATCCGGCCGACCGGCTGATCGCCCGCCACCTGATCGATGGGCTCGACGAGGCCGGTTATCTCAGGGTCGAGCCCGAGGCCGTCGCCGCGCTGCTGGGAGCGGAGCCCGAGGACGTGATGGCGGTGCTGGCGGCGCTGCAAGGCTGCGATCCGCCCGGCATCTTCGCCCGCTCGCTCGCCGAATGCCTCGCCCTCCAGCTCCGCGAGCGCGACCGCCTCGACCCGATGATGCAGCGCCTGCTCGACCATCTGCCGCTGCTGGCCAGCCACGACATCAAGGCGCTGCTCGGGACGGTCGGCTGCGACCGCGAGGACCTGGCCGACATGCTGGAGGAACTGCGCCGGCTCGACCCCCGGCCCGGCCTCGCCTTCGACAGCGGGCCGGTCGAGGCGGTAGTGCCCGACGTCTTCGTGCGGGCCGCCCCCGGCGGGGGCTGGCAGGTCGAGCTCAATGCCGACGTGCTGCCGCGCGTGCTGGTCGACCGGCGCTATTATGCCACGGTCAGCGGCAAGGCCCGCGACCCGGCGGAAAAGACCTTCCTCTCCGAATGCCTGGCCAGCGCCAACTGGCTGACGCGCAGCCTCGACCAGCGGGCCCAGACCATCACCCGCGTCGCCGCCGAGATCGTGCGCCGGCAGGATGGCTTCCTCGCCCATGGGGTGGCGCATCTGAAGCCGATGACGCTGCGGCTGGTCGCCGACGCCATCGACATGCACGAATCCACCGTCAGCCGCGTCACCGCCAACAAATATCTCGCGACGCCGCGCGGCCTCTACGAGATGAAATACTTCTTCACCACGGCCATCGCCGCGGCCGATGGCGGCGAGGAGCATTCGGCCGAGGCGGTGCGCCACCGCATCCGCCAGCTCATCGAGGCCGAGCCGGCCCATGCCGTCCTGTCGGACGACGCCATCGCCGACATGCTGCGCGAGGAGCAGGGGATCGAACTGGCCCGCCGCACCGTGGCCAAATATCGCGAGGGCATGAACATTCCCTCCTCGGTCATCCGCCGGCGCCGGAAACGGGACGCGGCAGCGCTCGGCTGAGCGGCGCCGGCGCGCAAATCAGCACGGACGAAGGCTATGTGGCATGATCCGGGCTGTCACCCCCTGAATTGCCCCGATGGGCGGGTTTGGCGATGGACAGCCGGGCCGGACGGGGACTAGCATCCGGAATGTCGAGACCCCACATCGGAGGTATCGGCAGGCGTGATCCCGTCAAGCCGGGAACGGCTTTCGGATTTCGCGTCGAGCCAAACGACCGAAAGGAACACGAGCCATGACCTTACGCGTTTCGGGAAAGAATATGGATGTCGGCGATGCCCTGCGGGGCAAGGCGGAGGAGCATTTCGCCAATGTTGTCGGAAAATATTTCGACGGCGGCTATGACGGCCATCTGACCCTGACTCCGGACGGCATTGGTTACCGCGCCGATTGCGTGGTGCATCTGGATTCGGGCGCCACGCTGCAGGCCAGCGCCCAGGCGGGCGACGCCACCGCCGCCTATGAAGTGATGGCGTTCAACATCGAAAAGCGCCTGCGGCGCTATAACCGCAAGCTCAAGCAGCACCGGCGCGGCAACGGCACGACCGGCCTCGACGGCTTCACCGCCCAGCACACGGTTTTCGGCGCTCCGGAGGGGGTGGACGAGCTCGACGAGGACTACGCGCCCCCGGTGATCGCCGAATCGACCCAGAACCTGCGCCAGATGAGCGTCGAGGAGGCGGTGATGGACCTGGACCTGAGCGGTCAGCAGGTTGTGATGTTCCGCCACGCTGGACATGGCGGCCTGAATGTGGTCTACCGCCGCGCTGACGGCAATATCGGCTGGATCGATCCGGCCCTGGGCGCCAATTGACGCGCGCGCCATGCCAACACGCGAGCGAGTAAAATCCTAAGGCAGATTGATGGAATTGGCCGATATACTGGCGGAGCATGCGGTGCTCACCTGCACCGGCGTGACCACGAAGCGCCAGCTGTTTGAAATCCTTTCCGAAAAGGCAGCCGAGCTCACGGGCTTTCCGCAGGCGGTGATCCTGGAGGCCCTGCTGGGCCGCGAGGAACTGGGCTCCACGGGCCTGGGGAACGGCATCGCCATTCCCCACGGCAAGATCAGCGGCCTCACCGGCGTGACCGCGGTGTTCGCGCGGCTGGACGAGCCGATCGAATTCGATGCGGTGGACGACCAGCCGGTGGACCTGGTGATCATGCTGCTGGCCCCGGTGGGGGCCGGCGCCGACCACCTCAAGGCGCTCTCGCGCGTGGCGCGCCTGTTGCGCACCGAATCCGTGGTGGAGCAATTGCGGGCCGAAACCGACCCGGCCCGCCTCCACGCCGTGCTGATCACGCCGCTGGAAGCCTGCGCCGCCTGAGCCGGGCCAAAGACCGACATGAAACAAAACCCCCGAGGCCGCGCCGGCCTCGGGGGTTTTGGTTTATCGGTGCAATCAACTGAAACCGGAACCGGCGATCAGTGCAGCGTCGCCACGCCGATATTCTGGTCGCCCAGCCATTCGCTGACCGCCTCGGCGGTGTCGGCCACCATGAGCGGCGTGCCGTCGGCGGACATGACCAGGTGATATTGCGTCGTGGCGTCGAATTCGGCGTCCCGGATCATGCCCGAGAGCACCAGGCCCGAAACCGGCTTGATATAGGCGACCGCGTCGCCGCCCAGAGCCGCGAACTGGGCGCGCGTCAGGTGCCGCAGGGGGTTGGCGGCCTCGGCCGCGATCTCGGTATTGCGTTTGTCCATCATTGCGTCGGCCCTTTCCTGAACTTCCTCACGCTGAGCGAATGTCGATGTTTCGGGCGATCCTGGGCGCGCGGGGGCGCTCAAGGGTGATAACGAGCATGCCATGGTCCAGGGTTGCATCCTTGACCTCCATGCCGTCGGCGAGGAGGAAATTGCGCTGGAACTGGCGGGAGGCGATGCCGCGATGCAGATAGTCGCGCTCCGGCTCGTCCTTCTGTCTGCCGCGCACCTGGAGCTGGTTGTCCTCGACGCTCACCTCCAGCTCGCTGCGGGCGAAACCCGCCACGGCGATGGAGACGAGGAAGGTCTCGGCGCCGTCCGCATCCTGGCTGCGCTCGATATTATAGGGCGGATAGCCGTCGGCCGCGCGGGCCAGGCGATCGATGCGCTCCTCGAAACTGTCGAAGCCGAGGAGGAAGGGGGCGGAAAATACCGAGATACGCGACATGCACTGGTCGTCCTTGATCATCAAGCAACGTCGTGCGCCGACCCGGAAACAGTGGCATCGGCGGCACGGGCCAGATATGGGTCGGAGGTCCCATCGGTTCAAGTCCAGCCCCGGTCATGCCCATGCGCCAGACGATCGCCGTCATCACCCCGGCCTATCGGGCCGCCGCCACCCTGCCCGAGACGGTGCGCAGCGTGCTCGGGCAGACCCACGCCCATTGGCAGCACTGGATTATCGCCGATGACGGGCTCGACTACGCGGCCCTGCTGGCCGAACACGGGCTGGCCGATCCGCGGCAGGTGTTCCTCTCCAGCGGCGGGGTGGGGCGCGGCGCCTCGGTCGCCCGCAACGCGGCGCTCGAGGCGCTCGAGACGCCCTATGCCGCCATTCTCGACGCCGACGACCGGCTCAAGCCGCAAAAGCTCGAAATGGTGCTGGCGGCGCTGACGAGGCATGGCATCGTCACCACGGCGCTCGACGTCATGGATGCCGGTTTCACCCATCTGCGCCATGTCGGGGCGGGGCCGGACCGGGCACTGCGCCCGGGGGCGCACAAATGGGTGAACCTGTCGATGGATTCGATGATCGCCTGGGACCGGCGGCGCGGCGAGGAGCGCTACGATCCGGGCCTGAGCAACATGACCGACCTGGAATTCCTCCTGCAGCTCTATCGCACCAATGCCCAGGGCCTGCATCTGGGCACGCCGCTGCACGATTACGTCAAGCGCGACAATTCGATGAGCAACGGCAAGGACGTCGCCGCCGGCATGATCGCCTCGAAAACCGAGATCCTGCGGCGCCTGGAGAGCGGCCATTACGGGCTCGCCCCGGCCGATGTCGAGGGGCTCGCCGCATTCCTGCGCGTCTCGCTGGCGGCGGAGGCCGGCTATGGCGCCGCCCTTGCGGCGCGGCCGGGCCTGCTGTTCGAGGACCATATCGAGCCCATGCTGGCCGCGGCACGCAAGGGCTGACGCCGGCGGGACTTGCCTTTGCCGCCACTTCCTCCTATAGAGCCGCATCTCCGGACCGCCCGGCCAAAAGGCATGCCGTGGCGGTCTTTGAACGCGATAGGCCCTGCAATCCTATCCCAGAACACCAAGGACCCGCAAAATGCCCAAAATGAAGACCAAGTCCGGCGCCAAGAAGCGGTTCAGCTTCACCGCCACGGGCAAGGTGAAGGTCGGCGTCGCCGGCAAGCGCCACCGCCTGATCAGCCACAACGCCAAGTACATCCGCACCAACCGCGGCACCAAGATCCTCTCCAAAGGCGATGAGGGTCTGGTCAAGTGGTACATGCCGTACAATCGCTGACGCTGAAGGGATATTGAGACATGCGCGTTAAGAGAGGCGTTACCGCCCACGCCCGCCACAAGAAGGTCCTCAAGGCAGCCGAGGGCTATTACGGGCGCCGCAAGAATACCATCCGCACCGCCAAGCAGGCGGTGGAAAAGGCAGCGCAATATGCCTATCGCGACCGCCGCAACAAGAAGCGCAATTTCCGCGCCCTGTGGATCCAGCGCATCAATGCCGCCGTGCGCGACCAGGGCCTGACCTATAACCGATTTATCGACGGCCTCAGCAAGGCTGAGGTCGCCGTCGACCGCAAGGTGCTGTCCGATCTCGCGATCACTCAGCCCGAGGCGTTCGCGGCGCTCGTCGCCAAGGCCAAGGCGGCGCTGGCTTATCTCGAGGACGTCGAACAGACGACCCACGCCCGCGTCACCGCCTAGGCTTTCAGCCTCGCTGAGGTCGAATCCGCGCCTTGCGCCGCTCCGAAAGGGGCTGGCGCGGGGCGTTTTTGTTTGGTCCGGGGCGCCGCTCCCGGGCCGGTTCCCGCCGCCCGCTCCAGCCGCGCCACATTGTCCGAGTTGATGAAGATGTCCCTAGAAACCCAGATCGAAACCCTGCGCCGGGAGCTGTCCGCAGCCATTGCCGCTTCCGGCGACGAAGCCGCGCTCGAGGCCGTGCGCGTCGCCGCGCTGGGCAAGAAGGGGTCGGTCTCGGCCCTGCTGGCGACGCTCGGCGGCATGGCGCCCGAGGAGCGCAAGAGCGCGGGGCCGGCGATAAACGGCCTCAAGACCGAGATCGCCGCGCTGATCGAGGCCCGCGGGGGCGAGTTGAAGCGCCTGGCGCTCGAAGCCCGGCTCGAGGCCGAAACGCTCGACGTCACCCTGCCGCTGCCCCCGGCCCCCACCGCGCGCGGCCGCATCCACCCCATTTCCCAGACCATCGACGAGATCACCGCCATCTTCTCGGATATGGGCTTTTCCATCGCCGAAGGGCCCGATATCGAGACCGATTATTTCAACTTCACCGCGCTCAATTTCCCCGAGGGCCATCCGGCCCGCGAGATGCACGACACCTTCTTCATGAAGCCCGGCCCGGACGGGGAGAAGAAGGTGCTGCGCACCCACACCTCGCCGGTGCAGATGCGCGTCATGCAAAAGAGCAACGAAAAGCCGGCGGCGTCCTATCTCACCCCGCCCATGGACCCGCCGATCCGCGTGGTCATGCCCGGCCGCACCTATCGCAACGATTCGGACCAGACCCATACCCCGATGTTCCATCAGGTGGAGGGCCTCGTCATCGACAAGGAAAGCCATATCGGCCAGTTGCGCTGGGTGCTGGAAGAATTCTTGAAGGCCTTTTTCGAGGTGCCCAGCGTCACCTTGCGCTTCCGCCCCAGCTTCTTCCCCTTCACCGAGCCCTCGATGGAGGTGGACGTGCAATGCGACCGCTCCGGCGCCGAGGTGAGGATCGGGGAGGGCAGCGACTGGCTGGAAATCCTGGGCTGCGGCATGGTCCACCCCAATGTGATCCGCAATGCCGGGCTCGACCCCGATATCTATCAGGGCTTTGCCTGGGGCATCGGCATCGACCGCATCGCCATGCTCAAATACGGCATGCCGGATCTGCGCGCCTTCTTCGACGCCGACCAGCGCTGGATCGACCATTACGGCTTCCGCCCGCTCGACCTGCCGACCCTGTTCGGGGGCCTGAGCTCTTGATTTAATTGTGGCCACAATTAAATGGTGTAGGATGTGGAACTGGAATGGGATGAAGGCAAGAGGCAATGGACGCTTGAAAACCGGCAGCTGGATTTTGCGGACATCGCCTTGACCGACCCGGCCAGCCTGATCTCCGAAAGAGATGGTCGCCGCGATTACGGCGAATCCCGGTTTTCGAGCTTTGCCTATCTGCATGCGACACTCATCAACTTCTGCTGGACGCCGCGAAATGGTCGCATCCGCATCATTTCCATGAGGAAAGCCAATGACCGCGAACGCAAGAAATACCAGGCGCGATAGGGAGCCGGGGACGATGGAGGGCATAAGGCCCGGTGAAACGCTCGATGAATTCGAAAAGCGTGTGGGTGATGACGCGCCCGAATGGAGCGAGGAAGATTTCAAGCGCGCCCGGCCGATCTCGGATTTCCCCCAATTGCAGGAGGCGCTCGAGAACGCCCGCGCCCGGCGCGGCCAGCGCGGCCCGCAAAGAGCGGAAACCAAGGACCGCGTCGGCCTGCGGCTCGATCGCGAGGTGGTGGACTATTTCCGCGCCACCGGCCCCGGCTGGCAGAGCCGCATCAACGACATCCTTATCGAGCATGTGAAGAAACATTCGTGAGTTCCCTCCCCGCTTCACTTGAAGGCGCCGTCCGCTTCAGTTTCGGCGACAGTCCCGAACTGGCCGATCGCCTGCTGGCGCTGGTGCTTGCCGGCAAGAAGACCGCCACCTGCGGCGCGCTGCGCGATTTCGAGGCGGGCGAGCCGATGCCGCAGCCGGGCCGCCGCGACATCGTGCTCGACGGGGCGGGGCAGGAGGCCTGCGTCATCGAGACGGTCCTTGTCGAGACCATGCGCTTCGATGCCATTCCGCCTGCCTTCACCGACAAGGAGGGCGAGGGCTCCTATGCCGAATGGCGGGAAGGGCACGAGGCCTATTTCGCCCGCAATGGCGGCTTTGCGCCGGACATGCAGATCGTGTGCGAAACCTTCCGGCTGGTGCAGGTGCTCCCGGCCGGGCGGCCGGTCTATGATCGGGTGGCGACGCCGCTCTTCATCGTCACCGACATCGAGTCGGACGGGCCCACCCCGCTGCACAATTCCATGCTCAGCTTCGCCTCGGTCGCCATCGCCGCCGATGGCGGGCGCCATGGCGAATTCGAGGCGGTGCTGACCCCGCGCCCGGATCGCGTCGCCAATGAAACCACCATGGCGTGGTGGGCGACCCAGCCCGAGGCCTGGAACGCGGCCACGCAGGGGGCCGAGGATCCCGCCATCGTCATGCCGCGCTTTGCCGACTGGGTCGAAAGCCTGCCCGGTCCGAAAGTCTTCGTCGCCGCCCCGATGATCTTCGACGGGCTGTGGATGGATCATTATCTGGACGAATATGCCGGCACCCGCGCGCTTTCCGGCCCGTTCAAGGGCAGGCAGATCTTTCGCGGCGGCGGGGTATGCCTTTATACCATGGCCGGCACGCTGCGCGGCGCGCCCTATCTGGATTGGGGCATGAGCAAGCTGCCGGCCGAATTCTACGGCCATATCGCCCATACCCACAAGGCCATCGACGATGCGCGCGGCTTCGCCAATGTGCTGGTCGAACTGTTCAAGCTCTCCTCCGCGCTGCCGCCCATCACCGGCTCTGCCAGCGATTTCCGCTAAAGGTTGCAAACATGAAATTCACCCTCGACTGGCTCAAGGACCATCTCGACACCCAGGCTTCCGCCGACGAGATCGGCACCGCCCTCACCATGATCGGCCTGGAAGTGGAATCGATCGACAGCCAGGGCAAGGCGCTGGACGGGTTCGTCGTCGCCCATGTGGTGGAGGCGAAGCGCCATCCCAATTCCGACCACCTCAGCGTCTGCAAGGTGGATGCGGGCACGGGCGAGCTGATCGACGTGGTCTGCGGCGCGCCCAATTGCCGGACGGGGATGAAATCCGTCTTCGCCTTTCCCGGCACCTATATCCCGGGCAAGGATTTCGAATTGAAGGCGGGCGTGGTCATTCGCGGCGCGCCCTCCAACGGCATGCTGTGCTCGGGGGCCGAGCTGGAGCTGTCCAACGACCATGACGGCATTCTCGAATTGCCCGCCGAGGCGCCGGTGGGCACGAAATATGTCGACTATGCCGGGCTCGACGGCGTGGTCTTCGACATTTCCATCACCCCCAACAGGGGCGATGCCACCGGCGTTTACGGCATCGCCCGGGACCTGGCCGCCTTCGGCCTCGGCACGCTCAAAACCACCGACTTCACGCCCGTGCCCTCGCAGGGCCCCAGCCCCATTCTCCCGCTGCCGCATCGCTTCGCGGCGGACGAGCCCAAAGCCATCCGCAAATTCGCCGGGCGCTATATCCGGGGGGTGCGGAACGGCCCCTCGCCGGACTGGCTGCAACAGCGCCTGCGCGCCGTGGGCCTGCGGCCCATCAACGCCATCGTCGACATCACCAATCTGGTGTCGCTGGGCTGGGGCCGGCCGCTGCACGCCTATGACGCCGACCGCGTCGAGGGCGAGATGGTGCTGCGCAACGGGCGCGGCGAGGAGTTCGACGCGCTGGACAACAAGATCTACCGGATCGACGAGACCATGACGGTCATCGCCGACGACAGGGGCCCGCTCTGCCTCGGCGGGGTCATGGGCGGCATAAGGTCCGGCGTCACCGAGGCGACGGTCAACGTCTTCATGGAATGCGCCTCCTGGGACCCCCAGCTCATCGCCCGCACCGGCCGCAAGACCGGCATCGTCTCGGATGCCCGCTACCGGCTGGAACGCTCCGTCGATCCGGCCCTGACCGAGCCGGGCATGGAGCTGGCGACGCGCCTCGTCCTGGAACTGTGCGGCGGCGAGCCGATGGAGCCCGCCATTTCGGGCGAGGACGTCTTCCCCGAAACGGTGGTGGACTTCCCGCTTGCCGAAGTGCGCCGCCTCACCGGGCTCGAGGTTTCGGCCGCGGAGATCGAAGCCATCCTCACCCGGCTCGGCTTTGGCGTCGAGGGCGGTGGCGAGGTGCGGAAAGTACAGGTGCCGTCCTGGCGGCCGGACGTGACGCAGAAGGCGGATCTGGTCGAGGAAGTCATGCGCATGGTGGGGGTGGACAAGGTGCCGGTCGAGCCGCTGCTGCGCCTCGACCACGTCGCCCCGCGCATGCTGACCACGATCCAAAACCGCCGCCGCATCGCCCGGCGGGCGCTGGCGGCGCGGGGCCTCGACGAAGCGGTCACCTGGAGCTTCATCTCCCATGACGACGCGGTGCGCTTCGGGGGCGGCTCCGCGGACCGCCAGCTCGCCAATGCCATCGCCTCGGACATGACCGACATGCGCCCCTCGCTGCTGCCCGGCCTCCTCGCCGGCGCCCGCCGCAACGCCAATCGCGGCTTCGAGGACGTGGCGCTGTTCGAGGTGGGGCAGATCTTCCTCTCCGACCGGCCCGAGGGCCAGCATACCCATGCCTCGGGCGTGCGCACCGGCACGGCGAAGCTGACCGGCGCCGGCCGGCACTGGTCGGGCAAGGCCGAAGCGGTTTCGGTCTGGGACGCCAAGGCCGATCTGGCCGCCGTGCTCGATGCGCTGGGCGTCGATATCGACAAGGCCCAGGTGCTGGCCGAGCCGGCGCGCTGGAGCCATCCGGGCCGGGGCGGGCGCGTCGCCCTGGGGCCCAAGCTGACCCTGGGCTGGTTCGGCGAACTGCATCCGGCGCTGGCCGCCGAGCTCGATATCGACGGTCCGGTCGCCGCCTTCGAGATCGACCTCGATGCCCTGCCCGAGCCGCGCCGCAAGGCCACTCGCACCAAGCCGGCGCTGGAGCTGTCGCCGTTCCAGCCGGTCAGCCGCGACTTCGCCTTCGTCATGGACCGCGACGTGCCGGCGGCCTCGATCCTGCGGGCGGCGCGCGGCGCCGACAAGGCGCTGATCAGCGATGTGGGCATTTTCGACGTCTTCGAGGGCACCCATCTCGGCGCGGGCCGGAAGTCGGTCGCCATCGAGGTGACCCTGCAGCCACACGAGCGGACCCTGACCGACGAGGAAATCGACAAGGTCGCCGCCGCCGTGGTCGCTGCCGTCACCAAGAGCACGGGCGGAGAATTGCGGACCTAATCTTCAAGCTCCCCCCGGCTTCGTCATTGCCCGGCTCGTCCGGGCAATCCATGCTGTTGCGACCATGGAACACCGGGACAAGCCCGGTGATGAAGCCTATCGATGGTCCTGTTCGCCGCATTTCCGGAAGCCCGAATTGTCCCGCACCGACGCCATTCTCGCCCGCCTCAGCCGGCTGCATCCGCGGCTGATCGATCTCAGCCTCGAGCGCATGCTGCCGCTGCTGGAGCGGCTGGGCAATCCGCAGGACCGCCTGCCCCCGGTCATCCATGTCGCCGGCACCAATGGCAAGGGCTCGACCATCGCGCATCTGCGCGCCTTTCTGGAGGCGGCGGGCAAGACGGTGCATGTCTATAATTCGCCGCATCTGGTGCGCTTCAACGAGCGCATCCGGCTGGCCGGCAAGCTGGTCTCCACGCGCCGGCTCAACCTGGCGCTCGAAAGGGTGGAAAAGGTCAATGCGGGCGATCCGATCACCTTTTTCGAGGTCACCACCGTCACCGCCTTCTGCCTCTTTGCCGAAACGCCGGCGGACTATCTGCTGCTCGAAACCGGCATGGGCGGCACCTATGACACCACCAATGTGGTGAAGCAGCCGCTGGGCACCGTCATCACCCCCATCGACTACGACCATCAGGGATTTCTGGGCGACACGCTGGCCGAGATCGCCTCCAGCAAGGCCGGCATATTGAAGCGCGGCGCCAGGGCGGTGATGGGCCTGCAAAGGGACGAGGCGCGGCAGGTGCTGGCCCGCGCCGCCGCCCGGCTCGGCATCGTCCCGCTCTGGCAGGGCGAGGATTTCCACGGCCATGCGGAGGACGGACGCCTCGTCTATCAGGACGAGGCGGGCCTGCTCGACCTGCCGCCGCCGGCGCTGGCCGGCCCGCATCAAATCGACAATGCCAGCCTCGCCATCGCCGCCTGCCGCCATTTCGGCCTCGAGGTCGATGAGAACAGCTTTGCCGAAGGCTTGCGGCGCGTCGCCTGGCCGGCGCGGATGCAGGCGCTGACCGAGGGAAAGCTGCGCGCCCTGCTGCCGCCGGGGCACGAGCTCTGGCTCGATGGCGGGCACAACGCCCATGGCGCCGCCGCCCTTGCCCGCGCCATCGCGCAATTGCCGCCCCGGCCGCTGGTTCTGGTCATGGGGATGATGAACAACCGCCCGCCCGAGGATTTCCTCGATGCCTTCCGGGCGCTCGCCCCGGCGGCGGTGCTGACCCTGGCCATTCCCGGCGAGCCCAACGCCCACACCGCTTCCGAACTGGCCGCCCGCGCGCAAAAAGCCGGCTTTGCCGCAAGGCCGCAGCGCTCGGTCGGCGCGGCGCTGCGCGAAGCCGCCCGGATCGGGGGGGCGCGCGTCCTTATCTGCGGCTCGCTTTATCTGGCCGGCGACATATTGGCGAAGAACGGCACCCATCCCGATTGACCGGGGCGCGACCTCAGGCCGGCAGCGCCCACTCCGAGGTGACCTCCAGGGCGCGATCCTCGCGCGCGGGAACCCCCTGGGGCGGGTCATGGGCGGCGATCGTCGCGTCGCGCCGGCGGACGAGGGCGACGATCTCGTCCTCATAGGCGGCGAAAATGGCGGTCAGCCAGCGGTTCACCAGATAGGAAGGGCTGGGCATCTGCATGTCGAAGCGCGGCAGCAGCGCGATGGTGGCCTCGGCATCGGCCCAGTCGTCGCCCACCACCCATTGATTGACGGTGAACAGGCGCAGCAGGCGCCCATGCGCGTCGACGCCGATGGCCACGAGGTGATGGATGGGGCCTTCCGGTCCCTCGGGCCGCAGGAAGCAGTGGAAATGGCCGTGCTCGGCGGCGCCCTCCTCGGCCGGGTGGCAATGGTAGAACCATTGCGCATTGCTTTGCGGGTCGAAGACGTCACCGGGCGGATAATGGTCCCAGGCGGCGATGTCGGCGACGCCGCGAAAGGTTTCGGTGAGCACGTTGAGCCCGCCCTTGGCGAGGATGGCCTCGCAAAAGGCGATCTCCTTGCGCGCCTGCTCCCGGGCTGCGGACATGTCAGCCCCCGGTGACGACGAGGTCGGGCGCTTCCTCGCCCGCCGGCTTCTGCCGCGGGGCCGGCGGTGGCGGCGCCAATTGCGGCGCCGGCGCGGCCTGGGCGGGCGGCGGCGGGGGCGGCGTCAGTTGCGGGCTGGCCGCCGGGGGCGGCGGGGGAGCGGCCAGGGCCGGCGCGCCGGCGGCACAGGGCGCGGCCCCCGCGACGGTGCCCGTCGCCTGCGCCGCGGGGCGCGGCGGCACCGGCTTGGTCACATGGTCATAGGCGATGGCGGCGGTGGTGGCGACGAGGGCGGCGCCGAACAGCAGGGTATTTCTGGCGCTCATTTGCGGGTCAATCCATCCAGGCCGAAAACGGGACGCAGCCAGACGCCGGCGAAGGAGCCGGCAAAGGCGGCGGCGAACCACAGCCAGCCATGCAGGCTGCCCGTGGCGATGCCGGAGAACAGCGCCCCGATATTGCACCCGAAGGAGAGGCGCGCGCCATAGCCCATGAGCAGGCCCCCGACAATGGCGGCCAGCAGCGAGCCCAAGGGCAGCTTCGCCCTGGGGGCGAACTTGCCGGCAATGGCGGCGGCGAGCGCGGCGCCCAGCACCAGGCCGAAATCCATCACCGAGACGGTATCGGCCAGCACCGAGGAATTGAGCGCCTGGGCCTGGGCCGGCCAGGTCCAGAATTCCCAGGAGGCGACGTCGATGCCCACGCCCTGGGCGATCTTGGCGCCCCACAGGCCAAAGCCATAGGTGATCGACCAGGGGTGGCCGGCCAGCAGCAGGGTGGCGATATTGAACAGGGCCAGCAGCAGCCCGGCGCCGACCAGCGGCCAGGGGCCGTAGAGAATCCAGCTCCAGCCCTGCCGCGCCGGGGCCGGCTCGCGCTCGATATTGCCGTGCGCGCGGCGTTCGATGAGGGCGGTGACCAGCGCCACCAGGGCAAGGGCGGCGATGGTGGCGGCGAGGGCGAAGCCGACGCCCAGCTCGGCACCCAGGCTGATGGCGGGCAGGGAGGGCTGCTCGAGCCAGAACGGCAGATGGGCGGTGCCGATCAGCGCGCCGATGATGAAGAAGGCCAGCGTCACCAGCATGCGGGCCGAGCCGCCGCCCACGGTGAACAAGGTGCCCGAGCCGCAGCCGCCGCCCAATTGCATGCCCAGGCCGAACAGGGCCGCGCCCAGCAGCACCGAGACCCCGACCGGCGCCATGGCGCCGACCATGGCCTGCCCGCCGATCGTGCCGGCGGCGACCAGCGGGATCATGGCGAGCGCGGCGACGCCGATCATCAGCATCTGCGCCCGCATGGCGCGGCCGCGCTTTTCCACCACCATGCGGCGCCAGCCGCCGGTGAAACCGAAGGAGCCGTGATAGAGCGTGGCCCCGAGCGCCCCGCCGATGAGGAAGAGCCCGCCCTGGCGCAGGTCCACCGCATTGGTGATGAACAGGAAGCCGGCCAGCAGCACGGCGGCGGCAATGACGAGGGGCCAGCGATCGACGGTGACGGCGGGCAGGTATTTGGGCGCGGAAACGGAAATGTCGCTCATGGGTCCACGAAAAGGGTTGTCGGAAAAAGCCGCAGGATGCCGCGCGTGGCGCGGCATCCGGTCGATGGTGCCCTCGGGAGGCGGCGGTCCGGTCCGGCCTACTGGATCGGACGGGCCGGGTCGGCCGCCCATTCGGCCATGGAGCCGTCATACATGGCGGTGTGCTCGTTGCCCGCCACTTCCGCCAGGGCGAACCAGGCGATCGAGGCCCAGTGGCCGGTATTGCAGAAGACGATATTGTCCTCGCCCTCGGCCACTTCCAGCCCCTTGAGCAGGGCGTCGATGGTTTCGGGCCGGGCGAAGCTGGCATATTCGGCGCTGTAGAAATTGGAGTGAGGCAGGTTGCGCGAGCCGGGAATGGTGCCTTCCACGCGCACCACCGGGCTCTTGGACTGGCCCAGATACTGCTCCTCGGGGCGCGCGTCGATCAGCGTGATGCCCTGGGCCAGCGCCGCCTCGACATCGGCGGTGGTGGCGCGCAGCTCCTCGCGGATTTCGAAGGGGAAGTCGGTGGCCGGACGGGTGGCCGCCTCGGCGACGCGCTCGCCGCCCTGGGCGTCATATTGCCGCCAGCCGCCATCGAGGATGGAGACGGCGTCGTGGCCGAGATATTTGAAGGTCCAGTAGACGCGGGTGGCGCCGCCGAACTCGGAGGAATCGGTGCCCCAGGGCACGATCACCACATGGTCGTCGCCATCGATGCCCAGGCCCCCGATGAGGCCGGCGATCTGCTCGGCGGGCGGAATCTGGGCCGGAACGCCCTCGACCTCGACGCGCCAGCCGGCGCTGGCATAGGGGGCGACCACGGCATTGGCGATATAGGGCAGCTCGCCCAGATCGGTGCCCTCGATATTGTCGCGGATATCGAGGATGACCAGATTGTCGTCGCCGGCATGGGCCTTGAGCCATTCCGCATCGACAAGCGGGGTGGCATCCTGGGCCTGGACGGCGGCGGGCGCGGCGACCAGCACGAAAGCGGCTGCGAGAGCGGCGAGGCGCATGGGAAAACTCCGTATTCGATCCGAGCCGAAACTATCGCGGACGGCGCGGCAAAGCGACGTGGGCCGATGCCAAAAGCAGGGCCGGAAGGGAAAAAGCGGCCTCAAACGCGGCGCGCCGGGGCAATGAAATTGCGGCGGCCTATTCCCAGGCCTCCAGCATGGCGTCGGCGACGAATTGCAGATGCCGCGCCATGGCGCTTCGCGCCTCGTCGTCATTGCCGCTGACGATGGCGGCGACGATGGCTTCGTGATCGTTGAGGATATGGGCGCGCACCGCCCCGATATCGGCCAGATGCTGGTGGAAGCGGGTATCGACCGCGCCGCGCCGCGAGGCCCACAGCCCGTCCAGCATCTCGCGCAGCACCGCATTGCCCGAGGATTCGGCCAGGGTCATGTGCAGCGTGCGGTCGCTTTCCGAGGACCACTGCCCCGCTGCCGTCTCGGCGCGCATGCGGCGCAGCGTCTCGGCGAGCCGCGCCGTGCCCTCGGGCGACACATGGCGGCTGGCCAGCGCCGCCGCCTCGGGCTCGAGCAGGCGGCGCACCGCCATGATCTCGAGCGGCGAGGCGCTCATCTCGGGCAGGGCGTCGCCCGCCGCCTCGCGCTGGCGCACAAAGGCACCGACCCCCACCCGCACCTCGACCAGACCCGCCACTTCCAGCGCGATCAGCGCCTCGCGCACCGTGGGGCGGGACACGCCCAGGCCCAGCGCCAGATCCCGCTCGGAGGGTAGCTGGCGGCCCGGCGCCATCGCCCCGCCCAGAATCTGATCGCGGATCTGGTCGGCGATCTGGATATAGAGCTTGCGGTTGGATACGGCCTGAAGCTTCATCGCGCCCCCTCGGGATTTTCATATCGTCGGGGGCCGCACCTGTCTAGTGGCCAGACCGCTTGACAGCCCCACACTCTTGCCCTTAGCTCTCCACCGCAAGCGGGCCGGCGCCGAGCAGTGCCAAGACCGGAACCGGTGCAGGGGAGGCTGATCATGGTGGGAGAGACGTCCGACGCCGCGCCGTCGCCGCTGGTGGTCATGCGCGGCATCGACAAGTCCTTTCCCGGCGTGCGGGCGCTGTCGCAGGCGCAGTTCGAATTGCTGCCCGGCGAGGTCCATGCCCTGATGGGCGAGAACGGCGCCGGCAAATCCACCCTGATGAAGATCCTTTCGGGCGTCTATCAACGCGATGCCGGCAGCCTCGAGCTCTATGGCCGGCCGGCCGAGATCGCCTCGCCGCGCGAGGCGCAGGATGCCGGCATCGGCATCATCCATCAGGAACTGGCGCTGATGCGGGACCTCACCGCCGCGCAGAACATCTTCATCGGCCGCGAGCCGCGCCGCTTCGGCATCCTGGACGAGGGCCGGCTCAATCGCGGCGCGGCGGCGATCTTCCGCTCGATGAACCTCAAGCTCGACCCCACCGTGCTGGTGGAGACGCTCACCATCGCCAAGCAGCAGATGGTGGAGATCGCCAAGGCGCTCTCCTACCGATCGCGGGTGCTGATCATGGACGAGCCGACGGCGGCGCTCAACGACGCCGAGATCGCCGAATTGTTCGCCATCATCAACCGGCTCAAGGCCGAGGGCGTCGGCATCGTCTACATCTCCCACAAGATGGACGAGATCAAGCGCATCTCCGACCGGGTGACGGTGATGCGGGACGGGGAATATGTGGGCACCGTGCCGGCGGCCGAAACGCCCATCGAGACCATCATCTCGATGATGGTGGGCCGCAAGCTGACCGACGAAGCGCTGGCCATCCCCGATACGGCGGACGCCCCGATCGCGCTCGAGGTGCACAATCTCAATCGCGGCCGCGAGATCCGCGAGGTCAGCTTCTCGGTGCGCCAGGGCGAGATTCTGGGGCTGGCCGGGCTGATGGGGGCGGGCCGCACCGAGGTGGCGCGGGCCATTTTCGGCGCCGACCGGCGCGAGGGCGGCGACATCCTCGTGCATGGGCAGCGCGTGCGCATCGTCTCGCCGCGCGATGCGGTGGAAAAGGGCATCGGCTATCTTTCGGAGGACCGCAAGCTGTTCGGCCTCGCCACCGGGCTCGACGTGCGCAACAATATCGCCTTGGCCAGCCTCGAGCGCTTCACCGGCCCCATGGGCGTGCTCGACGAGCCCGGCATGCAGGCGGCGGCGGACCGCTATATCCGCCAGCTCGCGATCAAGACGCCCAGCGACACCCAGGAGGCGCGCCTGCTCTCGGGCGGCAACCAGCAGAAGGTGGTGATCGCCAAATGGCTGCTGCGCAATTGCGACATCCTGATCTTCGACGAGCCCACGCGCGGCATCGATGTCGGGGCGAAATCCGAAATCTACAAGCTGCTCAACGCACTGGCCGCCGAGGGCAAGGCCATCATCGTTATTTCCTCGGAACTGCCCGAGATCCTGCGGCTCTCGCACCGCATCGCGGTGATGTGCGAGGGGCGGCTGACCGGCATCCTGCCCGGCGGCTCCAGCCAGGAAGACATCATGCGGCTGGCCACCATGCGCGAGCCGGCCATGGAGGTGCGCCGTGCGGGGTGACCACTTTCTTTACCTCTCCCCCATGGGAAGAGGTGGGGCGACAGCCTCCGATCCAGCGAATATGAGGAGGTCTGCATGACCGACGCCACCGCTCCGGCGCAGAAATCCGGAATCCGCATCACCGGCGCCTTCCACCGGCTGCTCGCCTTTTCGGGGCTGCTGGCGCTGGTGGTGGTGTTCTCGCTCGCCTCGCCCAATTTCATGCAGACCCAGAACATATTGGCGATCCTGCAGGCCACCTCGGTCAATGGCGTGCTGGCCATCGCCGCGACGCTGGTGATCATCACCGGCGGCATCGATTTGTCGGTGGGCACGCTGATGACCTTCTGCGCCGTCATCGCCGGCGTGGTGCTGACCTATTGGGGCATGCCCATGCCGCTGGGCATCCTCGCCGCCATCCTCGCCGGCACCGCCAGCGGGCTGGTCTCGGGCGTGGTCATCGCCAAGCTCAAGGTGCCCCCCTTCATCGCCACGCTGGGCATGATGCTGATCCTCAAGGGCCTGTCGCTGGTGATCTCGGGCACGCGGCCGATCTATTTCAACGACACGCCCGGCTTCACCCAGCTTTCGCAGGGCTCGATCGTGGGCGCCCTGGTTCCGGCCATGCCCATTCCCAATGGCGTGCTCATCCTCTTCGCCGTGGCTCTGCTGACCGCCTTCGTGCTCGGCAAGACGGCGCTGGGGCGCTACACCTTCGCGCTGGGCTCCAACGAGGAGGCGGTGCGCCTGTCCGGCATCAATGTCGACCGCTGGAAGATCGCCGTCTATGCCGTGGCGGGCGCCATTTGCGGGGTGGCGGGCCTGCTCATCGCCAGCCGCCTCAACTCGGCCCAGCCGGCGCTCGGCCAGGGCTACGAGCTCGACGCCATCGCCGCCGTGGTCATCGGGGGCACCTCGCTGTCGGGCGGGCGCGGCACCGTGCTCGGCACGCTGATCGGCGCCCTCATCATTTCCGTGCTGGCCAATGGCCTGCGCATCCTTTCGGTGGCCCAGGAATGGCAGACGGTGGTGACCGGCACCATCATCATCCTGGCCGTCTATGCCGACATACTGCGGCGCCGCAAACTTTAGGCGCCGGTCTTCAACGCGCGTCCCGCGCCAACAAGGGGCAATGCCAATGCCTTGCACATCCATTTTAGCATCTGGGAGGAATACCATGTTCAACCGCCGCACCCTGCTCGGCGCCATCAGCGCCGTGGCCATGCTGGCCACCGGCCTCACGCCGGCCCTGGCGCAGGAAAATTACGATATCGCCCTCGTGTCCAAGGGCTTCCAGCATCAGTTCTGGCAGGCCGTGAAGGCCGGCGCCGATCAGGCCGCCGCCGATCTGGGCGTCTCGGTGACCTTCGAGGGCCCGGAAAGCGAAACCCAGGTCGACCGGCAGATGGACATGCTGGCCGCCGCCCTGTCGCGCCAGCCCGACGCCATCGGCTTCGCCGCGCTCGACAGCCAGGCCGCCATCCCGCTGCTGCAGCAGGCCGACGCCGCCGGCATCCCGATCATCGCCTTCGACTCGGGCGTCGACAGCGACATTCCGCTGACCACCGCCACCACCGACAACGCCGCCGCCGCCGCGCTGGCCGCGGACGTCATGGGCGAGCTGATCGGGGGCGAGGGCAAGATCGCCGTGGTCGCCCACGACCAGACCAGCCGCACCGGCATCGACCGCCGCGACGGCTTCCTCAACCGCATCGCCGAGGCCTATCCCAATATCGAGGTCGTCTCGGTCCAGTATGGCGGCGGCGACCAGTTGCAGTCGACCGAGATCACCAAGTCGATCCTTCTGGCCAATCCCGATCTCAAGGGCATTTTCGGCACCAATGAGGGCTCGGCCATCGGCGTCGCCAATGGCAAGCAGGAGCTGGGCAGCGACGTCGTCGTCATCGGCTTCGATTCGGGCGCGGCGCAGAAAAGCATGGTCCAGTCCGGGCTCATGGCCGGCGCCATCACCCAGAACCCGGTCGGCATCGGCTACCAGACCGTGCAGGCGGCCGTCGCCGCCCTCAACGGCGAGGAACTGCCGCCCGTCATCGACACCGGCTTCTACTATTACAACGCCGAAAACATGGACAACCCGGAAATCGCCGCCGTCCTTTACGACTAAGCCTCGCCTGCCGGCATGGCCCGCCCCTTCCCGCGCGGAGGGGTGGGCCATGCCTTCTCATTCCAGGACCGCCACATGACCGACCTCACCGGAAAGACCGTTCTCATCACCGCCGCCGCCCAGGGCATCGGCCGGGCCTCCGCCGAGGCGTTCGCGCGCGCCGGCGCGCGCGTGATCGCCACCGACATCAATGCGGACAAGCTGGCCGGGCTCGCCGGGATGGACAATGTCTCGACCCGCCTGCTCGACGTGCTGTCCGCGGCGGAGGTGAGGACGGCGGTGGCCGAAATCGGCCAGATCGACGTGCTGTTCAACTGTGCCGGCGTGGTCCATTCCGGCACCGTGCTGGAGATGAGCGACGCCGATCTCGAGTTCGCGCTCGATCTCAACGTCAAGGCGCAGATCCGCACCATCCGCGCCGTCCTGCCGCAAATGCTGGAGCGCCGGGACGGCGCCATCATCAACATGGCGACCGTCGCCTCCTCGGTGAAGGGCGTGCCCAACCGCGCCGCCTACACCATTTCCAAGGCGGCGGTGGTGGGGCTGACCAAGTCCATCGCCGCCGACTACACCAGTGCCAATATCCGCGTGAACGCCATCTGCCCGGGCACGGTCGATTCTCCCAGCCTGCACGAGCGCTGGCAGGCGACCGGCGATTTCGAGGCGGCCCGCAAGGCCTTCATCGCCCGCCAGCCCATCGGCCGCATCGCCCGGCCCGAGGAAGTGGCGGATCTGGCCGTCTATCTGGCCGGCGCCACCTATACCACCGGACAGGTGCACATCATCGACGGGGGCTGGACGGCGTAGCCCCCCAATCCGGCGCTGCGCGCCACAGCCACGATGCCCCCCTCTCCCTTGCGGGAAGGGGCATCCCGGAGACGCACATGAAGATCACCAGCCTCAAAACCCACGACCTGCGGTTCCCCACCTCCGCCGCTCTCGACGGGTCGGATGCGATGAATCCCGACCCCGATTATTCCGCCGCCTATCTGGTGCTGGGCACCGATGGCGCGCATGAGGGCCATGGGCTGACCTTCACCATCGGGCGCGGCAACGAGGTGGTCTGCGCCGCCATAGAGGCGCTGGCCGGCCGCGTGGTGGGGCTGGAGCTCGACTGGATCGAAGCCGATCCGGGCCGCTTCTGGCGCCATGTCACCGGCGACAGCCAGTTGCGCTGGATCGGGCCGGACAAGGGCGCCATGCACTTGGCGACCGGCGCCGTGGTCAATGCGGTCTGGGACCTGCTGGCCAAGCGGGCCGGCAAGCCGGTCTGGCTCCATGTCGCCGAGATGAGCCCCGAACAGCTCGTCTCCATCGTCGATTTCCGCTATCTCACCGACGCCATCACGCCCGAGGAGGCGCTGGAGATCTTCCGGCGCGCCGAAAAGGGCAAGCAGGAGCGCATCATGACGCTCCGCCGCGAGGGCTATGCCTGCTACACCACTTCGGCCGGCTGGCTGGGCTATTCCAACGACAAGCTGACGCGGCTGGCGAGCGAGGCGGTCGAGGCCGGCTTCACCCATATCAAGATGAAGGTGGGGCGCGATCTCGAGGACGATATCAGGCGGCTGGAAATCGTCCGCGCCATCATGGGGCCGGACCGCTATCTGATGATCGACGCCAACCAGGTCTGGGAGGTGGACGAGGCCATCGCCTGGGTCAACGCGCTACAGCGTTTCTCGCCTTATTTCATCGAGGAGCCGACCAGCCCCGACGATGTCGAGGGGCATCGCAAGATCCGCCAGGGGGTCGCCCCGGTCAGGGTCGCCACCGGCGAGATGTGCCAGAACCGCATCCTGTTCAAGCAGTTCATCACGCGCGAGGCCATCGACATCGTGCAGATCGACGCCTGCCGTCTCGGCGGGCTCAACGAGGTGCTTTCGGTGCTGCTGCTGGCGGCCAAATACGGCAAGCCGGTCTGGCCCCATGCCGGGGGCGTGGGCCTGTGCGAATATGTGCAGCATCTCTCGATGATCGACTATCTGGCGGTCTCGGGCAGCAAGGAGGGGCGGGTGATCGAATATGTCGACCATCTGCACGAGCACTTCCTCGACCCCTGCGTCATCCGCGACGCCGCCTATATGCCCCCCGAGCGCCCCGGCTTCTCCATCCAGATGAAGCCGGAATCGATCCGGGAGAATACTTTCCGGGGGTGAGCGGGGCCAGACCGCGTGGCGAGAGGCTTTCATGTTTTTGACGGAATCGGCGACCAGCGCTCCCTCCCCCTTGAAGGGAGGGTTGGGGAGGGGGTGGATCTGACGGATCACCGAAGGACCCCCACCCCCGACCCCTCCCCTCAAGGGGGAGGGGAGCAAGAAGGCGCTGATCCGCTTGACAGTGAAAGGCTCGAGCCTGTCGAACCACGAGGCCGGATGACGCCGGGGGCCGCGTCCTTCGACGGAATCGGGATGAAATTTGTGTGGGGGGAGTTCCGCCCCTTCGTCATTGCCGGGTTCATCCCGGCAATCCAGTTCGCGGCGATCTCACATGGACCACCGGAACAAGTCCGGTGGTGACGATGGGGAAGGGACGGAGCCGGAGCGCTGGGCGTCACGGGTTTCCGCCAGACCTCATGGCGAGGACGCTTCTACGGCACCCTCGTCAGTGGACGTGGGCGCCGTCGATATGCTGGGCTTCGATGGCGAGGTTGAGCAGGGCCGAGACGACCTCCTGCGCATAGGAGCGATCCTCGGGGGTCTGGGCGCGGTTGAGCTCTTCCTCGGCGGCGCGGATCTGGGCCTGCAGGTCGCCATGGTCGAATTCGGTGAAGGGCACCGACTGCTCGGCGAGGATGGTGAGGCCCTTGCTCGAGACGTCGGCAAAGCCGCCGCGGACGAAATAGACCTCGGCGCCCCCGTCCCGGGACACGGTGATGAAGCCGGGGCGCAGCGTGGTCATGAACGGGGCGTGGTCGTGCATGACGGTGAAATAGCCTTCCGTGCCCGGCACGGTGACCGATGCGACGGTCTCGGACAGCACCAGCCGCTCGGGCGACACGATCTCGATTCTGAGGCCTTCAGCCATTCTTTCGGTCCTTTGGCAAAAGGACCCGAACTCGCATCCGGGCCCCATGTCGAGAAAGACTGGGCCGCCAGCGCGGCCCAATCGGAATTTTAGGCGGCCTGGGCGGCCAGCTTCTGGGCCTTGGCGACCGCGTCCTCGATGGTGCCCACCATGTAGAAGGCGGCCTCGGGCAGGTGGTCGTATTCGCCGTCCACCAGGCCCTTGAAGCCCTTGATGGTGTCCTCGAGCTGCACGAAGACGCCCGGCGAGCCGGTGAACACCTCGGCCACGTCGAAGGGCTGGCTCATGAAGCGCTCGATCTTGCGGGCGCGCGCCACGGTGAGCTTGTCCTCCTCGGACAGCTCGTCCATGCCCAGGATGGCGATGATGTCCTGCAGCGCCTTGTACTTCTGCAGCACTTCCTGCACCCGGCGGGCGACGTCGTAATGCTCCTGGCCCACGACCTGCGGGTCGAGGATGCGGGAGTTGGACGCCAGCGGGTCCACCGCCGGGTAGATGCCCTTTTCCGAGATCGCGCGGTTGAGCACGGTGGTGGCGTCAAGGTGCGCGAAAGTGGTGGCGGGAGCCGGGTCGGTCAGGTCGTCGGCGGGCACGTAAACGGCCTGCACCGAGGTGATCGAGCCCTTGGTGGTGGTGGTGATGCGCTCCTGCATCGCGCCCATGTCGGTCGACAGGGTCGGCTGATAGCCCACCGCCGAGGGGATGCGGCCCAGCAGCGCCGACATCTCGGCGCCGGCCTGGGTGAAGCGGAAGATGTTGTCCACGAAGAACAGCACGTCCTGGCCCTGGTCGCGGAAATGCTCGGCCAGCGTCAGGCCGGTCAGCGCCACGCGGGCGCGGGCCCCTGGAGGCTCGTTCATCTGGCCGAACACCAGGGCGCATTTGGAGCCCTCGGCCGAGCCGTTATTGGCCTTGGGGTCCTTGTTCACGCCCGATTCGATCATTTCGTGATAAAGATCGTTGCCCTCGCGGGTGCGCTCGCCGACGCCGGCGAACACCGAATAGCCGCCATGGGCCTTGGCGACGTTGTTGATCAGCTCCTGGATCAGCACCGTCTTGCCCACGCCCGCGCCGCCGAACAGGCCGATCTTGCCGCCGCGCGCATAGGGGGCGATCAGGTCGACCACCTTGATGCCGGTGACCAGGACCTGGCTTTCCGGGCTCTGCTCGACGAAGCTGGGGGCCTCCTGGTGGATTTCGCGGCGGGCGGATGCGTCCACCGGGCCGGCCTCGTCGATCGGCTCGCCGATGACGTTGATGATGCGCCCCAGGGTCTCGTCGCCCACCGGCACCGAAATCGAGGCGCCGGTATCGACTACGTCGACGCCGCGCACCAGGCCTTCGGTGGTGTCCATGGCGATGGTGCGCACGGCGTTCTCGCCCAGGTGCTGGGCCACTTCCAGCACCAGGCGCTGGCCGTTATTGGTGGTTTCAAGCGCGTTCAGGATGGCGGGCAGGTGATCGTCGAACACCACGTCAACGACGGCGCCAATGACCTGCGAAACGCGACCGGCCTTCTTCTCTGCCATTTGTTCGTCCTCGCTGATGGGTTAGAGCGCTTCGGCGCCCGAGATGATTTCGATGAGTTCTTTGGTGATCTGGGCCTGGCGCTGGCGGTTGTAGCTCAGCTGCAGCCGGTCGATCATTTCGCCCGCATTGCGGGTGGCATTGTCCATGGCGGACATCTGCGCACCGTAGAAAGAGGCGCTGTTCTCGAGCAGGGCCCGCAGGATCTGCACGCTGATATTGCGCGGCAGCAGGTCCTCGACGATGGCTTCCTCGCTCGGCTCGTATTCATAGGGCACGGCGGCGGCTTCCGCCTCGCCCTCGCCCTCGGCCCTCTCGATGCGGGCGGGGATGAGCTGCACCGCCTGCGGCACCTGGCTGATGACCGAGTTGAACTTGGCGAAATAGAGCGTGGCCACGTCGAATTCGCCCGCGGCGAACATGGCCTGCACCTTTTCCGAGATCAGCGCCGCCTGCTCGAAGCCGACATTGCGCACCTCGCGGAAGCTGACGGTCTCGACGATGAGATCGGCGAACTGGCGCTTGAGGATGTCGTTGCCCTTGCGCCCGACGGTCAGCAGCTTGACCGTCTTGCCCTCGGCCTGGAGCTTGAGCGCGTGCTCGCGGGCGAGCCGGGCGATGGAGGAGTTGAACGCCCCGGCCAGGCCCCTTTCGCCGGTGGCGACCACCAGCAGGTGCACCTGGTCGCGGCCATTGCCGCCCAGCAGCACCGGCGCGTTCTCCTGCCCGTCATAGACGGCGGCGAGGCTGGAGAGCACCCGGCCCATGCGCTCGGCATAGGGGCGGGCGGCCTCGGCGGCCTCCTGGGCGCGGCGCAGCTTGGCGGCCGCGACCATCTGCATGGCCTTGGTGATCTTCTGGGTCGATTTGACCGAGTCGATCCGGTTCTTGAGGTCCTTTAGCGACGGCATTGCCTGTCGTCTCCTTCAGGGCTTAGGCCGCGTAGGTCTTCTTGATCTCGTCCAGCGCCGCGGTGAGGCTGGCGCGGCTCTCGTCGCTCAGCGCCTTTTCGGTGGCGATGGTCTGGAGCAGGCCGGCATGGCGGGCGCGCAGGTTCGAAAGCACGTGCTTTTCGAAATCGCCCACCTTGTCGACCGGCAGGCTGTCCAGATAGCCGTTGACGCCGGCGAAGATCACCGCGACCTGTTCCTCGGTGCGCAGCGGCGAGAACTGGGGCTGCTTGAGCAGCTCGGTCAGCCGGGCGCCGCGGTTGAGCAGGCGCTGCGTCGCGGCGTCGAGGTCGGAGCCGAACTGGGCGAAGGCAGCCATTTCACGGTACTGCGACAGCTCGCCCTTGATCGAGCCGGCCACCTGCTTCATCGCCTTGACCTGGGCCGAGGAGCCCACGCGCGACACCGACAGGCCCACGTTCACCGCCGGGCGGATGCCCTGGAAGAACAGGTTGGTCTCGAGGAAGATCTGGCCATCGGTGATGGAGATCACGTTGGTGGGGATATAGGCCGACACGTCGTTGGCCTGGGTCTCGATGACGGGCAGGGCGGTCAGCGAGCCGAGCCCGTGGTCCTCGTTCAGCTTGGCGGCGCGCTCAAGCAGCCGCGAATGCAGGTAGAACACGTCGCCCGGATAGGCTTCGCGGCCCGGCGGGCGGCGCAGCAGCAGCGACATCTGGCGATAGGCCACGGCCTGCTTGGTCAGGTCGTCATAGGCGATCACGGCATGCTGGCCGTTGTCGCGGAACCACTCGCCGATGGCGCAGCCGGTGAAGGGCGCGATATATTGCAGCGGCGCCGGGTCCGAGGCGGTGGCGGCGATGACGATGGAATAGGGCAGCGCGCCCGATTCCTCGAGCTGCTTGACGAACTGGGCAACGGTCGAGCGCTTCTGGCCGATGGCCACATAGATGCAGTAGAGCCGCTCGGTATCGGAGGCGCCGGCGTCGTGCGCGGGCTTCTGGTTGAGGAAGGTGTCGAGGATGATGGCCGACTTGCCGGTCTGGCGGTCGCCGATGATCAGCTCGCGCTGGCCGCGCCCGATGGGGATCAGCGCGTCGATGGCCTTGAGGCCGGTGGACATGGGCTCGTGCACCGACTTGCGCGGCAGGATGCCCGGGGCCTTGACGTCGACGCGGCGGCGCTCGGTGTGCTCGATGGGACCCTTGCCGTCGATGGGATTGCCCAGCCCGTCGACCACGCGGCCCAGCAGGCCCTTGCCCACGGGGGTATCCACGATGGCGCCGGTGCGCTTGACGACGTCGCCTTCCTTGATCGAGCGGTCATTGCCGAAGATCACCACGCCGACATTGTCGGTCTCGAGGTTGAGCGCCATGCCCTGGACGCCGCCGGGGAACTCCACCAGCTCGCCGGCCTGCACCTTGTCGAGGCCGTAGACGCGGGCGATGCCGTCGCCCACCGAGAGCACCTGGCCGACTTCGGAAACCTGGGCTTCCTGTCCGAAATTCTTGATCTGGTCCTTGAGGATCGCAGAGATTTCCGCGGCTTTGATGTCCATTATCCGACCTCTTTCATGGCGATCTTCATCGCAGCGAGTTTTGTCTTGAGGGATGAGTCGATCATCTGGCTGCCGACCTTCACCTGAAGGCCGCCGATCAGCGAGGGATCAACGAATTGATTGAGGGTGACGGTGCTGCCCAGCCGCGCCTTGAGCGTCTCGGCCAGCGCGCCGGCCTGCGCCTCGGTCAGCGGCGCGGCCGAGGTCACCTCGGCGGTGATCTCGCCGCGCGCCCGGGCCGCCAGTTCGCGGAACACGGCGATGATCTGGTCGAGCGCGAACAGGCGCCCATTGCCGGCCACCACGCGCAGGAAATTGCCCACCAGCGGATTGACCTTGGCCTTGCCCAGAATGGCGTCGAGCGCCGTGGCCTTAGCGTCGCCGGAAATGACGGGGGAACGGAGATAGCGCGAGAAATCCTCGCTTTCACCGATCAGCCGGGAGATGTCGGACAGCCCGGTCTCGACCTGGGCCAACTGGTTCTCGCCCTGGGCGAGATCGAACAGCGCCGACGCATATGGCCGTGCGATCTGGGTAAGCACTGAATTCTGCGCTGCCAATGCCGCTTCACCCTCTTTCTGGCCGGCCCCTGGACTGGTTCCGCAGGCCGGAACCGGGGTGGCTTATGAACGCTTGGACGTACTCGGAAACGGGCCGCGAGCCGGACCCCCTGAAAGTTGCGCTCGCTCTAACACAAGCCAAGCGCGCCATGCAAGGCTTGGGGAAGCGATTCAGTTGCGGCGAATTTGTCGCAGGATATCGGCGCGCGTCCAGCCCCGATCCCGCAATTGCCGCAGGCTGGGCGAGCCCTTCGACTTGGACAGCTTCTCGCCGTCCGCGCCCCGCAGCAGGGGATGGAAATGATAGCGGATTTCGGGCAGGCCCAGCAGCATCTGCAGCAGCACGTGGATATCGGTGGCCGCCTCGAGGTCGCGGCCGCGCGTCACATGGGCGATGCCCTGGGCCGCATCGTCCACCACCACGCTCAGATGATAGCTGGTGGGCACGTCCTTGCGCTGCAGCACCACGTCGCCCCAGCGTTCGGGGCGCGCATAGCGGATTTGCGGGCGATCGAGGATGGAGGGGCCGATCACGGTGAAGCTGAGAGCGCCGGTGCGCGCCAGCGCCGCCCCGGTATCGAGCCGGTATTGCGCCTTCTCGCCGCGCGCGAGGCGGGCCTGCCGCTCGGCTGCGCCCAGATGGCGGCAGGTGCCCGGATAGAGCGGCGCGCCGTCCGGATCGGTGCCTTCGGCCCGGGCGGCGATATCGGCGCGGGTACAGAAACAGGGATAGAGCAGGCCCATCTCCTCGAGCTCCCGCGCCGCCGCCCGGTAGGCCCCGAAACGCTCGGACTGGCGCATCACCGGTTCGGGCCAGTCGAGGCCCAGCCAGTGCAGGTCCTCGAAGATGGCGTCGGTAAATTCGGGTTTACAGCGGAGACGGTCGATGTCTTCGATGCGTAATAGGGCGGTCCCGCCCAGTTTTTCCGCCGCATCCCAGGTGACCAGCGCCGACAGGGCATGGCCCAGATGCAACGGACCGTTGGGGCTGGGGGCGAAACGAAGCAGTGGCCTGGACATGGATATGAACGATAGCACCGAAATTGCCCGCGTCACACCGCGGATCGACACCGAGGAAGGGGTGACCTGGCATCTGGACGCGCTGGTGGGCCGGGCGCCGCTGCTCGAGCCCATGCGCCTGACGGCCGGGCCGGTTCCGCCCCGGATCAACCCGAAGGGCTTTGCCGGCATGGCCAAGGCGATCTGCGGCCAGCAGCTTTCCGTGGCCAGCGCCGCCGCCATCTGGGGGCGGTTCGAGGCCCTGCCCGGCGCGCTCGAGCCCGAACCCTATCTCGGGCTCGCCGAGGAGACGGTGCGCGCCACCGGCTTCTCGCGCGGCAAGTTCCTCGCCCTGCGCAGCGTGGCCGGGGCCGTGCTGTCGGGAGAGCTGGATTTCGCCCGGGTCGAGGCGCTGCCCGCCGAGGACGCCGTGGCCGAGCTGGTGAAGCTCAGGGGCGTGGGGCCGTGGACGGCGGAAATCTACCTGCTGTTCTGCGCCGGCCATCCCGACATCTTCCCCGCCGGGGACCTGGCCCTGCTCAAGGCGGCCCAGCACGGGCTCGGCCTTGACGCCCGCCCCACGATCAAGGAGATGATCGCCCTGGCCCGGGACTGGTCCCCGCACCGTTCGGTGGCGGCGCTGATGTTCTGGCGCTATTTCGCGGCGATCAGGAAGCGGGAAGGAAGCCTGTTGTGACCAAACTGTCCGGACCCATGCTGGCTCCCGCCCATGGCGGCGCGCCCGATGCGGCGGTGGTGCTGCTGCACGGCTATGGCAGCGACGGGCACGATCTGATCGGGCTGGCGCCGCACTGGCAGGACCTGTTGCCCGGGGCGCTGTTCGTCTCCCCGCATGCGCCCCAGGCCACCGGCATGAGCGGCTATCAATGGTTCGCCATCGACTGGGAGGGCGACCGCGTCGCCAGCCGCCAGGCCGGGCTCGCCGCCGCCCGCCCGGTGCTGGCCGGCTTTCTCGAGGATTTGTGGACCCAGACCGGCATCGCCCCCGGACGCACCCTGCTCGCCGGCTTCAGCCAGGGCGCCATGATGGCGCTGCATGTGGGGTTGAGCCTGCCGGCGGAGCGGACCCCGATGGGGGTCATCGGCTTTTCGGGCGCCTTCCTGCCGCCCGAGGGCTTTGGCGGGGAAGGGCTGGCGCGCCCGCCGGTCTGCCTCGTCCATGGCGATCTGGACGAGGTGGTCGATCCCGCCCTCAGCGCGGCGGCCGAGCGCCTGCTGGCCGGGGCCGGCATCGAGGTGATCCACCATGTCAGCCGGGGCGTGGGGCACGGCATCGCCCCCGACGGCCTCGCCGCCGCCACTCGCTTCATCGAAAAGATCGCCGCGAAATAAGATTTCCGCGCCCGCTTCACACGCCCGACACAAAGGGTTTAGTATAGACGGGTTATGGACTTACGCGATTCCCGTTTCGGGAGACTCAAGTGACCATACATGTGTCGCCTGAGGCTTGTCCCGCTCTGGTGCTGAACGCCGATTACCGGCCGCTCAGCTATTATCCACTCTCTTTGTGGTCGTGGCAGGATGCGATCAAGGCGGTGTGCCTGGAACGCGTCAACATCGTTTCCGAATACGATACGATCATCCATTCGCCCAGCTTCCAGATGCGCCTGCCCAGCGTGGTCTCGCTCAAGGATTACGTGAAGCCGGCGCGCCACCCCGCCTTCACCCGCTTCAACGTCTTCCTGCGCGACCGCTTCCAGTGCCAGTATTGCGGGGCGCGGGAGGAGCTGACCTTCGACCACGTCATCCCCCGCTCCAAGGGCGGGCTGACCACCTGGGAAAACGTGGTGGCCGCCTGCGCGCCCTGCAATCTGCGTAAGGCCAACCGCCTGCCCAGCGAAATCCGCATGTTCCCGCACCAGGCTCCCTACGCGCCCAGCGTGCATGACCTGCACAATAACGGCCGCGCCTTCCCCCCCAACCACCTGCACCGAAGCTGGCTCGACTATCTCTATTGGGACATCGAGCTCGAGCCCTAAAGCCTTTCATAAAGGGGAATAAGCGCCTTCTCCCCTCCCCTCGAGGGGGGTGTACATTTAGGGCTCTTGGCTCGATTTTTCTCCCACACCGGGCTGCCCTCGGGCTTGACCCACTGCTGTCCGGTTAAATTTTCTGGACTACGTGCATGACATTGATTCTACTTCGT
>NZ_JBHRYD010000007.1:291460-330892 GCF_042648785.1 Devosia honganensis | reverse complement strand
GGGTCAAGCCCGAGGGAAGCCCGGTGTGGGGGATAAATTGTGCCAGCAGTCCGAAATGAACACTTCCCCTTCACGGGGGAGGGGCGCTGATCGCCGCTGCCGTCAAAACCTTGAAAGCCCTGGGGAGCCCGCTCCTACCACTCGAAATCCGGGCCGTTCTCGCGCGCGCCCATCAGGAACACGTCCGCCATCAGCCGCAGCGGCGCGGCATCGACGTCGCTTTGGCGCGCATCGAGCAGGTCGGCGAAGCGGTCGTAGATGCCGGCATATTCGGCGTCGCCATGCTCCAGCACCACTTCGCCATTGTCGCGCAGGGTGCGTCCGCCATGTTCGAGCGCGATGTCGTCGCCCGTGCCGGTGACGATGCGGATGGTCCAGATCTCACCGCTCTCCTCCAGCCAGTTGAAGCCGGCCGACAGCTCCGGGCGATGCGGCTGGCCGGACTTGAACCCGATCTCGACGTCCACCGGCGTCTGCCGGTTGGCCGGGAAGGTCAGCTTCGCCTGCTCCACGAAGACCGGGAAGGGCATGATGCGGGTGAAGATGGAAAAGGCGTTGATGCCCGGATCGCAGACCCCGAAGCCGCCCGGCTCCCAGACCCAGTCCTGGCCGGGATGCCATTTGCGCACGCTTTCGCGCCAGTCGATGCGCACCGAACGCACCCCCTGTTCCTGCAACAGGACGCGCGTGCGCTCGACGGCGGCGTTGTACTGGCTGTGCCAGGTCTGGAACAGCACCCGGTCCAGCCGCGCCGCATGGGCGATCAGGTCGTCCAGCTCCGAGATCGTGGTGGTGGGGGGCTTTTCCATCATCACGTCCTTGCCCGCGTCCAGCGCCTCGCGCACCAGCGCATGGCGCACCCCCGGCGGGGTGCAGATGGACACCAGCTTCACCTCGGGCATGGCCGCATAAAGCTCCGCGGCCGTGCGGAACACCGGCAGGTCCCGATGCGCCACCCCCCGCGCGGACACGGTGGCCGCGACCTCGAAATCGTCCGATGCGTCGATCACCGGCAGGTGCTGGTCCTGCGCGATCTTGCCCACGCCGATCACCGCGATCTTCCGCTTGGCCATGCCGCATTCCCCCACTTTGTATCAGGCGCGGCTATAGAGCAGAGCCACGCCCGGTCTGCCAAGACCCGCGCGCCGGGAAAGTATGATTTTTGTTCCCTTTCGAGGAGAGGAGCGCCGATGCGCTCCCCCTACCGCACCAGAATCGCCCGGAAATCGTTGACATTGGTGCCGGTGGGGCCGGTGACCAGCAGGTCGCCGATGGCGGCGAAGGCGGTATAGGCGTCGTTGTCGGCCAGCGCCGCCTGCGGGTCGATCCCGGCCTCGCGCATCCGCTGCGCCGTGCCGCCGTCGACAAAGGCCCCGGCATTGTCTTCCGAGCCGTCGATGCCGTCGGTATCGGCGGCCAGTGCCGTCACCCCCCCCACCCCGTCGAGCGCAATGGCCAGCGAGAGCAGGAATTCGCCATTGCGCCCGCCCCTGCCCGCGCCGCGCAGCGTCACCGTGGTTTCCCCGCCCGAAAGCAGCAGCACGGGCTTGGCGAAGGGCCGGTCGCGCTGCACGATTTCGCGGGCCAGCGCCGCATGGACCAGCGCCACGTCGCGCGCCTCGCCCTCGATGGCGTCCGAGAGAATGGCGGCCTCGACGCCGTGCTCCCCGGCCAGGGCCGCCGCCGCCTCCAGCGACAGGGCGGCCGAGGCGATGGTGACGACGCTGTTGCGGGCAAAGACCGCATCGTCCGGATCGGGGGGCGGATTGTCCTCGCCGGCGAGCAGTGCGGCCGCCGCCGCGGGCAGGTCGAGCCGATAGAGCGCCGCCAGCCGCCGGGCGGCGGCGCGGCCGCCGGCCAGGGGCAGGGTGGGGCCGGACGCCACCAGCGCCGGGTCGTCCCCCGGCACGTCGGAGACGACGAGGGTGGCCACCCGCGCCGGCGCCGCCAGCGCCGCCAGCCGCCCCCCCTTTATCGTCGAAAACTGGTTGCGGATGAGGTTCATGGCCCCGATGGGGGCGCCCGAGGCGAGCAGCGCCCGGTTGACCGCCTGCTCGTCCTCCAGCGTCAGCCCGGGGGCCGGCGCCGGCAGCAGCGAGGAGCCGCCGCCCGAAATCAGCGCCACCACCAGATCGTCGGGGGTCAGCCCGGCGACCAGTTGCTGCAGCCGCGCCGCCGCCTGCTGCCCGGCCGCGTCGGGCACGGGATGGGCGGCCTCGACGATCTCGATGCGTTCGCA
This sequence comes from Devosia honganensis, assembly GCF_042648785.1. Classification (NCBI taxonomy): domain Bacteria; kingdom Pseudomonadati; phylum Pseudomonadota; class Alphaproteobacteria; order Hyphomicrobiales; family Devosiaceae; genus Devosia; species Devosia honganensis. Next base: position 328,653 of record NZ_JBHRYD010000007.1, on the reverse strand, counting down.
GGGCTCGGCATAGCCGTAGCGGGTCACCACCAGCCCCTCGACCGGCCCGGGCCAGGCCGTCTCGAACGCCCGCGCCATCTGCGCCGAGGCCTTGCCGGCGCCGATCACCAATGTGCGGCCGCGCGGCGGCTCGGGCAGGTGCCGCGCCACGGCCAGGGCCGGCTGCGCCCGGGCCACGGCATGGTGGAAAAGCGTTTCAAGCAGGGCGCGGTCATCCATGGCAGATCCTTGGGCTGATCCTGGCGAATGCGGCAAAAAACCCGGGAGAAATCCCGGTCCGGGCGGGAAAAGGCCGATCCTTGTCGCCAGACGAAGCGGATTTGTCCAGTCCTTCCGGCTTGTCAAACCGCCGACATAGAGGTCCACTAGCCAGTCTCCAGGAGTTTCGATGCTGCAAAGATTCGCTATCTATTACGCCCCGGACGTCACCGACACGCTCTGGGACCGGGCCTCGGTCTGGCTCGGGCGCGATGCCGCCGCCACCACTTTTTTCGAGGGCGCGGTCGCGGGCCTCGACCGGTCGCGCCTGCTCAACCTCACCCAGTCGGCGGCGCGCTACGGCTTTCACGCCACCATCAAGCCGCCCATGGCGCTGGCCGAGGGACGATCGGCCGAGGGGCTGGAAGCGGCGCTGGCCGAGGCGGCGCGGGAGATGGCGCCGGTGCCGCTGGGGCGGCTGCGTCTCGCCTTTATCGGCGATTTTCTCGCCCTGGTCCCGGCGGAGGACGATCCGGCCCTCGCGGGTTTCGCCGCCGGCGTGGTGGAGGCGTTCGAGCCGTTCCGGGCGCCGCTGGGGGAACGCGAGCGGGCCGAGCGCGCCGCCGCCGGGCTGACGCCGCGGCAGCAGGAACTGCTCGCCGCCTATGGCTATCCCTACGTGCTGGACGAATTCCGTTTCCACATGACCCTCACCGACCGGCTGGCGGAGGAGGACCGGGACGAGGTGCTCGCGGCGGCGCGCACCTGGTTCGGCCCGGTGCTCGAGCGCGACATGGTGCTGGACCGGCTGGTGCTGTTCCATGAGCCCAAGCGCGGCGCGCCGTTCCGCCGTCTTGCCGATTACGGGCTGGGCCGGCCATGAACGGGGGGTCCGTGGTCTTTCGCAATGCCCGCATCGTGCTGGCCGACGAGATCGTCGAGGGCAGCGTCGTCGTCGCCGATGGGCGGATCGCCGCCATCGATGCCGGGCCGGCGCGCAGCGGCGAGGACCTGGGGGGCGATTACCTCATCGCCGGGCTGATCGAGCTGCATACCGACCATCTGGAGAACCACTACCGGCCCCGCCCCGGCGTGTTCTGGGATCCGCTGGCGGCGCTGCACGCCCATGACGCCCAGATCGCCGGCTCGGGCATCACCACCGTGTTCGACGCGGTGCGCATCGGCTCCGATACCGACCTGCCCGACATGCTGGCCCATGCCCAGAAGCTGGTGGGGGCGGTGCGCGAGGGACGCGATGCGGGCTGGCTGCGGGCCGAGCATTTCATCCATCTGCGCTGCGAATTGCCCAGCCACGACGTCATCGCCCATTTCGAGGCGCTGGCCGACCACCCCGCGACCCGCCTCGCCTCGCTGATGGACCACACGCCGGGGCAGCGCCAGTTCCGCTCGATCGCCGATTACAAGCGCTTCTATGCCCGCCAGCTCGGGCACAGCGCCGCCGAGGGCGACGCCTATATCGCGGCGCGCCTTGCCGAGCACGAGCGCTATGCCGGGGCCAATCGCCGCGCCATCGTGGCGCGGGCGCACGAGCTGGGCCTGGCGCTGGCCAGCCATGACGACGCCACCCTTGCCCATGTCGAGGAAGCCGCGGCGGACCGCATCGCCATCGCCGAATTCCCCACCACGCTCGAGGCGGCCTCGGCGGCCCACGATGCGGGCCTCGCCATCTTGATGGGCGCGCCCAACGTGGTGCGCGGCAAGTCCCATTCGGGCAATATCTCGGCCACCGATCTCGTGGCGGCGGGGCTGCTCGACATCCTCAGCTCCGATTACGTGCCCTTCGCGCTGCTACAGGCCGCCTTCGTGCTGCCCGGGCGGGTCGAGGGGCTGACCCTGCCCCGGGCGCTGGCCACGGTGACCGGCAATCCGGCCCGCGCCGCCGGGCTCGACGACCGCGGCGAGATCGCGCCGGGCAAGCGCGCCGATCTGGTGCGCGTCGCCGCCGATGCGCCGCTGCCGGTGGTGCGCGGGGTCTGGCGCGAGGGGCGGCGGGTCAGTTGAGCACGCTTCCGACCGGGGTGCTGGTGCTGGTGGTCGGCCCCTCGGGGGTGGGCAAGGACACGCTGATCGAGGGCGCCCGCAAGGCGCTGGAAGGGGACGGGCGCTTCAGCTTCGTGCGCCGCCTCGTCACCCGGCCGGCCGATGCCGGCTTCGAGGACCATGTCAGCCTCGAGGCCGCCGAATTCGCCGCCGCCGCCGCTGCCGGCCGCTTCGCCCTGTCCTGGCGGGCGCATGGGCTCGACTACGCCCTGCCCATCGGGGTCGATACCGATCTGGCGTTGGGCCGGGTGGTGATCGCCAATATCTCCCGCCACGCGGTCGGGGCGGCGCTGGCCCGCTATCCCAGGTGCCGGATCGTCGAGATCTCGGCGGAAATCTCGCTGCGCGCCGAACGGCTGGCCCGGCGCGGGCGCGAGGATCGCGACCAGATCGCGGCCCGGCTGGCGCGCGAGGGCGCGATCCTGCCCGAGGGCGTCGCGCCGCTGGTCATCGACAATTCCAGCTCGGCCGCCGCCGGCATCGCCGCCTTCGCCATGGCCCTCCGGGCGATCGCGGGGGAGTGAACCCTTTGCGGCTTCGCGCGTTGGGGGGATTGTCCTTCAAAGCGTCAGGAGTTCGCATGTCCCGCAATGGTCTTTACGCCGTGATCGCCATCCTGGTCGTCGCGGTGGTGGTTTTCGGCATCTACACCTATCAGCAGCAGCAACAGCGCCCCGGCATCGAGGTGCGGGTGGACGAACAGGGGATTTCCATCGATGGAAACGGCTGAGGACCGCTCCCCTTCCCGCCACCGGGCCATCGTCACGGCGCTGGCGGCGGAAATCGAGCGGCAGGCGCGGGCCGGCGCCTCGCGCATCGACATCGAGGCCCTGGCGGGGGCGGCCGAGGCGGCCATCGAGGCCCGGCCGCCCGCCGCCGCGGGCCGGCATCCCTCCGAGCTCAACGCCACCAATGACGATTGATCGGGCCTGCCGCGCCGCCGGCGGGCCGTTTCAGGCCGCTTCGCCCGCGCCGTCCTGCACGGCGAGGGCCACCGCCGCATGGGCGGTCTCGACCGAGGGGAAATGCTGGCCATCGATGGAAAAGGCCGGGAGCTTGACGGCGACGAACCTGTAGCCGTCCGCATCCGGCACCACGACGCCCTGGGGCTCGCCGGCGACTTCGATGATTGTGGGCCTCAGCCGTTCGGCCCGGTTCAGACTGTTTTCCTGCATGGGAGGATTCTCCACTTGCGCGCCGGTCGGTGCGACGTCCGCTCCCTTGGGGGGCGGCCATCGGCCAGTTGACGCGGGGACTATCGGATTCTTGAGACGAAGCTGTGACGGGCGGTCACATTCGTTTCTGGCGACAGGTCCCTTGGCGTCGTTTGGCGCCAGTGGTGCAGGTTGCTACGGTCGCGCGCGCGGCATGGATGGTGAAGCTCGTCGATGCGGTCATCGTGATTCCTCTCCTTGCGGGCGTTGGACGGCAGCTAAGCCGGACCATTGCGGCACGGCAAAGGCAAGATAGGCGGGCCGGGGCGATTTTGCCAGTGCGCGGGGATGCAAAAAATCGGCGAAAAGGAGAAAACCCTCCTCGCCGCGGCACCGGCCGGGGCAAGATGATTCGGACAATGCGCCGGTCGGGACCGCCATTCGCCTTGCGCGTTCCGCTTCAATCTGTTGTTCTTTTCCGTCAGAGCAAGCGTCCCCGCCGGCGGTCGGCGGGTGGAGGAAATATTCGTGTCAGAGCAAGGAGCGCCGCCCGCACCGCGCGGCAAGCGGGGCGTCAAGCCATCTGGAAAACCCACCCTCAAGACCATCGCGCAGATGACGGGCCTGGCCGTCACCACCATTTCCCGCGCCCTCAACAATGCGCCCGAGCTGGCGCAGGAGACCCGTGACCGGGTGCAGAAGATCGCCGCCGAGATCGGCTATCTGCCCGACCGGGCGGCGCTGCGCCTCAAGACCGGCCGCACCAATGTCATCTCGCTCATCCTCGAGCCGGACGAGCAGATCTACGGCTTCGGCACCAGCCTCGTCACCGGCATCACCGAGGCGCTGCGCGACACCGCCTATCACCTGGTGATCACCCCGCTCTTTCGCAATGTGCAGCCCATCGAGCCCATCCGCCACATCGTGCGCAACCGCATGGCGGACGGGGTCATCTTCTCCAAGGCCGAAACCTTCGACGAGCGCATCCGCTTCCTGCTCGACCATGATTTCCCCTTTGTCAGCCACGGCCGCAGCCACTGGCCCGAGGCGCATCCCTTCGTCGATTTCGACAACGAGGCCTATGCCCACGGCGCCACGCTGCGGCTGGCCGCGCGCGGCTGCCGCCGGGTCTCCATCATCCTGCCCGACAGTGCCCTCACCTATACCGAGCATCTCAAATCGGGCATGGAGCGTGGCGCGCGCGAGGCCGGCATCGCCCATGAATTCGCCGCCGACGTCAATCTCGACAGCGCCACCGACGCCATCCGCAACTACGTCATCAAGCGCTCGCGGCGTCCCGACGGCCCGGACGGCTATGTCTGCGCCTCCGAGGTTTCGGCGCTGGCGGTGATCGGCGGGCTGACCGATGCCGGCCACGAGGTGGGCCGCACCGCCCATGTGGTCACCAAGCAGTCCACCTCGATGTTCATGCAGTTCCGTCCCCCCGCCGAAACCGTCGAGGAAGACTTCATCGCCGCCGGCCGCGACCTCGGCGCCCTGCTGCTGCGCCGCATCGCCGGAGAAACCGAAAACCTGCACGCCGTCGCCCGCCCCCGCTTCGACTGGAAGGATTGAGATTCGCCGGGTTGGTCCGTCGGGAGTTCCCAGCGCCGGTGCCCTTCCCAGCCCGTCCCCACTCCCCACCAGGGGGATTGTTTACAATGGGCTGCTGGCACAATTTATCCCCACACCGGGCTTCCCTCGGGCTTGACCCGAGGGCCTCTGTCCACGTGCAGGAAACCCGGGTTTCGGGGCGCCCAGGCCGGCCCTCGGGTCAAGCCCGAGGGCAGCAAAGTGCTTGTGTGGGCAACAAATATCGATCCAGGAAGGTCCAAAGTAAACCCTCCCCCAGAAGGGGGAGGGGAACGCATCGGCGCTCCTATACGCCATCCCCCGTCATTGCCGGGCTCGTCCCGGCAATCCCCCTTTCCCGAGGCAACGCATGGACCCCCGGGCCAAGTTTACCCTCGGGCGCGAACCTACCCCTCCAGTTCCTCGCGCAGCATTTCCAGCTCCAGCCATTCGTCCTCGGCTGCGGCCTTCCTCGCCTCGGCCGCTTCCAGCGCCGATGATTTTTCGGCGAACCCCGCGGGATCGCGCGCGTAAAGCCCGGGATCGGACAGCGCCTCGCCCAGCGCGGCGATCTCTGCGTCCAGCCGGTCGATCTCGCCGGGCAGGGTTTCGAGGGCGTGTTTTTCCTTGAAGCTGAGCTTGCGCCTGGCTTGCGGCGGGGGCGCGGCGGGCTTGCCCGCAGGGCGGGCGGCCCGGGGTTTTTCCGCCGGGCGGGCGGCCACTCCGGCGCCCCGTTGCGCCACCATGTCCGAATAGCCGCCGGCATATTCGGTCCAGCGGCCCGCCCCCTCCGCCATGATCACCGAGGTGGCGACGCGGTCGAGGAAATCGCGGTCGTGGCTGACCACCATGACCGTGCCGGGATAGTCCGACACCATCTCCTCGAGCAGGTCGAGCGTTTCGAGGTCGAGATCGTTGGTGGGCTCGTCCAGGACGAGGAAATTGGACGGCAGCGCCAGGGCCCGGGCCAGCGCCACCCGCGCCCGCTCGCCGCCCGACAGCCGGCCGATGGGAGTGTTGGCCTGTTCGGGGGTGAACAGGAAATCCTTCATATAGCCCACCACGTGCCGGGGCGCGCCGTTGATGGTCAGCGTGTCCCCGCCGCCGCCGGTCAGCGCATCGCGGAGCCGCGTCTCCGGCTCCAGCCGCGCCCGGCCCTGGTCGAGCATGGCCAGTTCCAGCGCCGCGCCGAGCCGCACCGTGCCGCTATCGGGCTCGAGCAGCCCGGTCAGCATCTTGATCAGCGTGGTCTTGCCCGCGCCATTGGGCCCGACGATCCCCACCCGGTCGCCGCGCAGCACGCGGGTGGAGAAATCCTCCACGATCACCCGCTCGCCGAAGCTCTTGGCGATGGCTTGCGCCTCCACCACCAGCGCGCCCGAAACCCGGCCCTCGCTCACCGCCAGCGTCACCGTGCCGGCGGCGCGGCGCTGCTCGCGCCGCTGCTGGCGCAGGCCGGCCAGTTTTTCCAGCCGGCCCACATTGCGCTTGCGGCGCGCCGTCACCCCGTAGCGCAGCCAGTGCTCCTCGCGCACGATCTGCCGGTCGAGCTTGTGGCGATCCTGCTCCTCCTGCTCCAGCACCTCGTCGCGCCAGGCCTCGAAGGCGGAAAAGCCCTGTTCGAGGCGCCGCGTCACGCCCCGGTCGAGCCAGACCGTGGCGCGCGACAGATCGGCAAGGAAACGCCGATCGTGGCTGATCAGCACCATGGCCGAGCGCATCTGGTTCAGTTCGGCCTGCAGCCATTCGATGGCCGGCAGGTCGAGATGGTTGGTGGGCTCGTCGAGTAGCAGCACGTCGGGCCGGGGCGCCAGCACCCGCGCCAGCGCGGCGCGGCGGGCCTCGCCGCCCGAGAGCGTCCCCGGCTCCTCCGTCCCGGCCAACCCCAGCGCCTCCAGCAGGTAGCGGGCGCGATAGGGGTCGTCGCCCGGCGCCAGCCCGGCCTCGACATAGGCGAGCGTGGTCGAAAATCCCGAAAGGTCGGGCTCCTGCGGCAGATAGCGGATGGTGGCGGCGGGCTCGACGAAGCGCGTGCCGCCATCGTGCCGAACCATGCCGGCGGCGATTTTAAGCAGGGTGGACTTGCCCGAGCCGTTCCGTCCCACCAGCGCGATGCGCTGGCCGGGCGACACGATCAGCTCAGCCCCCTCCAGCAGCGGCGTGCCGCCGAAGGTGAGATGAACGTCCTGAAGCGAAAGAAGCGGAGGCGCGGCCATGGACAACCCTGAAAACTGGCCCGGAGGGAATATCGGGCCGAACGATGCGAAGCGGCTTGCGGCGATCCCCGATGCGGCGAGGCGGGGCGCACGATCCGCTTCCTGCCGCTCCCCTTCCCCCAGGAGGGAGGGGCGCAAGCCGCCGCTTCCGTCAAAATGTGAACCGCTCTTAAGCATGGCCCGTCTGCCAGATCAATGCGCCGGGCCGGCGGGCGTCATGGATTTGCGGAGCGGCACGAAAAAGGCCGGACAGGACGTTGAGGATCCTGACCGGCCCGGGGAGACGGCAGCAGCAAGCCCCGTCATGTTCAGGCGTCGGACCCACAGGCCCCAAGGGGTCGCAGCGCCTGCGCCCTATCAATCACGACCAAACATGATTGTCAAACTCATATTTGAGGCAGAGGCGGTCGGATGCCGGTCAGGCCGCGTTCACCGCCTCCTCGACGCTCAGGCCCAGCCGCTCGCGGATGGAGCGCTTCCTGCTGGCGAGGTCGGCGATGGTGTGGCGGCTGAGCACCTCGAAGAAAGCGCCCAGGGCCTCGCGCAGTGCCCCGTTGAGGTCGCATTCCCCGATTAGTGGGCAGTCGGCGCCGTCCTCGAAGCATTCGGCCAGGGCAAAACTCTCTTCGGTGAGGCGGACGGTGTCGAGCAGGGTGATCTGTTCGGCCGGCTTGCCCAGGCGGACGCCGCCATGACGGCCGCGCACCGTTTCGAGCAGCCCGTTCTCCACCAGCGGCTTGATCAGCTTGAACAGGAACAGCTCGGAAATGCCGTAGGCCTTGGCGATCTCCCCGATCCGGCTCAGCTCGGACCCGTTGACGGCGCAATAGACCAGGGTGCGGATGGCGTAGTTGGATTGGCGGGTCAGTCTCACGAAGGAACCTTTCTATGACGGCGGACGGCGGCGGATCGGGGCGCCATCTCTCATAGCGCGGCTCGTAGCTTATAACCATTCTAAAAAATGTCAATTAATCTTGAAACGGCAAATCAGGTTTTTGGCGCGCTCGAAAGGGCCGGAAAACGCAAGGGAAACGTTTGCACTGGACAAAAGAATTCATTCCGCGTATGAATTTAAACGAGGAAGGACACTCGAAATGGGCAAGACGGTCACGCGCGTGATGCTCAACGAGCACGTCGCCGAGGCGACGGGGTCCTCCCGCCACGACGTTTCCCATATCGCCCAGCGGATGTTCGAATTGATCCGCGACACGCTGATGCAGGGTCAGTCGGTCAAGCTCACCGGTTTCGGCTCCTTGCAGGTGCGCGACCGGGCCGAGCGGGTCGGGCGCAATCCGCGCAATGGCGACCGGCACCGCATCGCGCCCCACCGCACCGTCATCCTGATCCCCAGCGGGCATTTGCGCCGCTCGCTCGAGAGGAAGCCCCTCCATCGCCCGGCCGGGGATCTGCCCGGGGATCTGCACCCGCATTAGCGCCGGCCGGCCGTCCCCATCTGGCGGCCGCGACGTGACTCCCGCGCGGCTCTATGCACCCGCCATTGCTAACGATGTGCTGACGCTCGCCGGCAGTTGCAGACGGACGCCGCGGGCGAGGCTTTCCACCTGCTCCACCGAGCTCGCCGAGGCGATGGGCGCGCTGACGCCCTCCTGCGCCACCAGCCAGGCCAGCGCCACTTCGGACTGCGTCGCGTCCAGTTCCGCCGCCGCCGCGTCGAGCGCCGCGAGGATTTTGAAGCCCTTTTCGGTGAGGTAGCGGCCAGCGCCGCCGCCGCGCTGCGACTGTCCCAGATCGGCCTCGCCGCGATATTTCCCGGTCAGGAAGCCGGAAGCCAGGCTGGAGTAAACAATTGATCCCACTTCGTTTTTCACGAGATAGGGCCGCAGTTCCTCGAATTCGGCGCGGTCGTAGAGATTGTAGCGCGGCTGGGTGACCTCGTAGCGCTGCAGCGACTTGACGATCGCGGTCTGCTGGGCCTCCTCCATCATCGGGACGCTGTAGTTGGAAGCGCCGATGGTGCGCACCTTGCCGGCCCGGATCAGCGTGTCATAGGCCGAAAGCGTCTCCTCGTGGCTGGCCTCGGCGTCCGGCCAGTGGCTGAAATAGAGATCGATGTAATCGGTCTGCAAGCGCCGCAGCGACGCCTCGACCGCCTCGCGGATCGCCTCGGCCTTCAGCCCGCCCGGCCGCCTGCCCGAATTGACCTTGGTGAAGATGTGGACATTCTCCCGATTACCTCGTGCTTTCAACCACTTGCCGATGATGGTCTCGCTCATGCCGGGCGGGTTTCCGGGCACCCAGTCGGGGTAGCCCTCCGCCGTGTCGATGGCCGTGAACCCCGCATCGACATAGGCGTCGAGGATGTCGAACCCCTTTTGTTCGTCGACCGTCCAGCCGAACACGTTGCCGCCCAGCACGAGCGGTTCGATTACCAGTTCACTGCGTCCGAGGGGGCGGCGGTTCATCGTGAATCTCCATTGACTATCAAGGGCCTGCCGGCCCGCTCCGGCAACGATTGCGCGCGGCCGGCGACAGGTCAAGCCTTGCACGGACACACCGAACGGTTCGGCGCCGAACCGTCCATTCCTGTGGATAGGCGCCCCGTCGCGGCGCCTTGTTGACCAAACGGTCAATGATTCTCGTTGCGCTCCCAGTCATTCTACGCTTTTGTGTCGCCAAGCCTCTTGGGAGATCATTGAGAAGGCGCCTAATTTCAGGAACGGGAGACTATTCATGCATTCTTCACTGACCCGCATCGCGGCACTTCTGGTTGCCTCGACGATGCTCGCCGGTGTTGCCCAGGCCGAGACGATCCGCTGGGCGCGTGCCTCGGACGCGCTGACGCTGGATCCGCACTCGCAGAACCAGGGCGTCACCCACACGATGTCGCACCATATCTACGAAACCCTGCTCGATCGCGACACCGACGGCAATCTGCAGCCGCGCCTGGCCACCGAGTGGTTCATCAAGGAAGATGATCCCACCGTCTGGGTGTTCAAGCTGCGCGAAGGCGTCAAGTTCCACAATGGCGAGGATTTTACCGCCGAGGACGTGGTGTTCTCCTTCGACCGCGCCCGCTCGGAAGGCTCCAACCTCAAGCAGTTGCACGCCGACGTGACCGAAATTCGCGCCATCGACGACCACACCGTGGAAGTGCAGATGGGCGGCCCCTCGCCGCTCTATCCGAACAACATCACCAACACCTTCATCATGGACAAGGGCTGGTCGGAGGAGCACGACCTGCAGGAAGTGCAGGACTTCGCCGCCGGCGAAAGCAATTACGCCGTGCTCAACACCAATGGCACCGGCCCCTATGTCCTCCAGTCGCGCGAAGTGGACGTGCGCACGGTGCTGACCGCCTTTGACGGCCACTGGGACGAGGCGCCCGCGGTCACCGAGGTCGTCTACCTGCCCATCGCCGACGCGGCCACCCGCATCGCGGCACTGCTCTCTGGCGACGTCGACATCGTGCAGGACGTGCCGGTCCAGGACATCGACCGCCTGCGCAATTCGCCGGGCTTCAAAGTCGAGACCGGCCCGGAAAACCGCTTCATCTATTTCGGCTACCGGTTCGGCGACGAGCCGCTCAAATCCTCCAACGTCACCGATTCCAACCCCTTCAACGACCCCCGGGTCCGCGAAGCCATGGAACTGGCGCTCGACCGCGACGCGATCCGGCAGGTGGTGATGCGGGGCAATTCCATCCCCACCGGCATTCCCAACCCGCCTTTCGTGAACGGCTGGACGCCCGAGCTCGACGCCTATCCGGCTCCGGATGTGGAAAAGGCCAAGGCGTTGATGGCGGAAGCGGGCTATGCCGACGGCTTCACCGTCACGCTCGACACGCCGAACAACCGCTATGTCAACGACGAGGCCATCTCCACCGCCTATGTCGGCATGCTGGGCCAGATCGGCATCAACGTGTCCCTGGCCTCGCGCCCGGTCGCCGAGCACAGCCCGGTGATCCTGGCCAACGAGTCCGACTTCTACCTGCTCGGCTGGGGCGTTCCGACCTTCGACAGCGCCTATGTGTTCAACGATCTGGTGCACACCAAGACCGAGACGCTCGGCACCTATAATGTCGGCCTCTACTCGAACCCCGAGCTGGACGCGAAGATCGTCTCGCTGGGCACCGAGACCGATTTGGACAAGCGCAATGCCACCATTGCCGAGATCTGGGAGGTGGTGAAGGCCGACCGCGTGTTGCTGCCGATCCACAACCAGGTCCTGTCCTACGCGATGCGTGACGGCGTGACGCTGCCCGTGCATCCGGAAGACCAGCCGCGCATGACGACGGTGAGCTTCGACTGATCGGGTCAGCGAACCCAGCGACCCCTGACCGCCGCGCGGAGCGAGTTTACCCTCGCCCTCGCGGCGGTTGCTAATTCGGAGGACGCCGCATGCTGGCCTTCATCGCTCGACGACTGGCCCAGTCGGTCGTCGTCATGCTCGTCGTGGCGTTCATCGCCTTCATGGTGTTCCGCTATGTCGGCGATCCGGTCAGCTCCATGCTGGGCCAGGATTCCACCATGGCGGACCACGAGGCGCTGCGCGAGCGCCTGGGGCTCAACGAGCCGTTCTACGTGCAATTCTACCAGTTCGTGGTCAACGCCGTGCAAGGGCAGTTCGGCATCTCCTACCGGCTGCAGCAGCCGGTGAGCCAGCTGATCATGGAGCGCCTGCCGGCCACCATCGAGCTGGCGCTGGCCTCGGCCATCATCGCCGTGGTCTTCGGCGTGGTGCTGGGCATCTATACCGCCCTGAGACCGCACGCTTTTTCTTCCGGCGTCATCATGACCGCCTCGCTGATCGGCGTGTCGCTGCCGACCTTCCTCATCGGCATCGGGCTCATCTACGTCTTCGCCGTCGAGCTGAAAGTGCTGCCCTCATTCGGGCGCGGCCAGGTGCTCGACCTGGGCTGGTGGCGGACGGGCCTGATGACCGAATCGGGCCTGCGCTCGCTCATCCTACCCGCCATCACGCTCTGCCTGTTCCAGCTCACCCTGATCATGCGGCTGGTGCGGGCGGAAATGCTCGAAGTGCTGCGCACCGACTATATCCGCTTCGCCAGGGCGCGAGGCCTGTCGCAGCGGGCGGTCAATTTCGGCCATGCGCTGAGGAACACACTGGTGCCGGTGATCACCATCACCGGACTGCAGCTCGGGTCGGTGATCGCCTTCGCCATCATCACCGAAACGGTGTTCCAGTGGCCCGGAGTGGGCTCGCTCTTCGTCAATTCCGTCGCCGTCGTCGACGTGCCGGTGATGGCCGCCTATCTCGTCTTCGTGGCGCTGGTTTTCGTGGTCATCAACCTCATCGTCGATATCCTCTATTTCATCGTCGATCCGCGCCTGCGCGACGACGTCAAGTCCGGGAGGTAGCATCGCATGACCGATCTGCCCCATTCCCCCGAACAACCCGTGGTGGCGGCGAAGACCTCGCGATGGAGGACCTTCATCACCTCCGACATCGTCTGGTCCTACCGTCATTCCCCGGTCACCATCGTTGCGTCCATCGTGGCGACCCTGCTGATCCTGATGGCGGTGCTGGCGCCCTGGATCGCACCTTACAATCCGTTCAATCCGGCGACGCTCAACCTGATGGACGGCTTCACGCCGCCCAATTCCTCGTCCTTCTCGGGCAGATATTTCGTCTTCGGCACCGACAATCAGGGCCGCGACGTGCTCTCCACCATCATGTACGGCTCGCGGATTTCCCTGTTCGTGGGCTTTTCCGCCACCCTGTTCGCCATGATCATGGGCGTGGGGCTGGGCCTGGTCGCCGGCTATGCGGGGGGCGTGTGGGATGCCGTCATCATGCGCATCGCCGACGTGCAGCTCTCCTTCCCCGCCATCCTCATCGCCCTGCTGATCTTCGGCATCGCGCGCGGGCTCATACCGCCCAGCCAGCAAGAGGGCGCCGCGGTCTGGGTGCTGATCCTGGCGATCGGGCTGGCCAACTGGGCGCAGTTCGCGCGCACGGTGCGCGGCGCCACCATGGTGGAACGGCAGAAGGACTATGTGGCGGCGGCGCGCATTCTGGGCGTCAATCCGTTCATCATACTGGTGCGCCACGTCCTGCCCAATGTCACCGGACCGGTTCTGGTCATCGGCACGATCGGGCTGGCACTCGCCATCATCGAGGAGGCGACGCTCTCCTATCTCGGTGTCGGGGTGCCCCCGACCCAGCCGTCGCTGGGAACGCTGATCCGCATCGGCCAGCAATTCCTCTTCTCCGGAGAATGGTGGATCCTGCTCTTTCCCGCCATCACGCTGGTGCTGCTGGCGCTTTCGGTCAACCTCCTGGGCGACTGGCTGCGCGACGCCCTCAACCCGAAGTTGCGCTGATGTCCGAACCCGTGCTTTCCATCCGCGATCTCGTCGTTGAATTTCCGTTTCGCGAAGACGTGTTCCGCGCCGTCGATGGCGTTTCCTTCGACATCATGCCCGGCGAAGTCGTCGGCGTGGTGGGCGAGAGCGGCGCCGGGAAGTCGATGACCGGATCGGCGGTGATCGGCCTGATCGACCGGCCGGGGCGCATCGCCGGCGGCGAAATCCGCCTGCAGGGCGAACGCATCGACAATCTGCCCGAGGCCGCCAGGGCGAGGTTGCGGGGCAAGCGCATCGGCATGGTGTTCCAGGACCCGCTGACCAGCCTCAACCCGCTGTTCACCATCGGGGCGCAACTGGTGGAGACCATCCGTGCCCATCTGCCCCTGAGCGAAGCCGAGGCCCGGCGGAAGGCCATCGACCTTCTGGCGGAAGCGGGTATTCCCAAGGCGGCGGAGCGCATCGACAGCTATCCGCATCAGTTTTCCGGCGGCATGCGCCAGCGCGTGGTCATCGCCCTGGCCATCGCGGCGGAGCCCGAACTGATCATCGCCGACGAGCCGACCTCGGCGCTCGACGTGTCGGTGCAGGCGCAGATCATCAAGGTGCTGAAAAAGCTGTGTTCCAGCCGCGGCGCGGCGGTGATGCTGATCACCCACGACATGGGGGTCATCGCCCAGACGGCGGACCGCATGGTGGTGATGCACCGGGGCAAGGTGGTGGAAACCGGAACCGTGGGCGACATCATCCGCCGTCCGCGCGAGCCCTATACGATCAAGCTGATCAATTCGATTCCCACCATCAAGCGGCAGGACGGCGCGGTGGCCCCGGCAATGGCCGCCAATGACGACGGCGCCTATGTGCAGGTCAAGAATCTCGTCCGTGACTTCGAGATCGGCGGCGGCGGCCTGATCCGCCGGTTGCGCGGCGGCACGGAGATCTTCCGGGCCGTCGATGAAGTCAGCTTCTCCATCGAGAAAGGCAAGACCTTCGGCCTCGTGGGCGAATCGGGCTCGGGCAAATCCACCTGCGCCAAGATGATCGTGGGCCTCGTCCGCCCGACTTCCGGGCGGATCCTGGTCGACAATCACGACATCTGGGCGGGCGGCGCCGGGCATCGGGAACGGCGCAAGCGGGTGCAGATGATCTTCCAGGATCCTTATGCCAGCCTCAATCCACGCTGGCGCGTGGCGGACATCGTCGCCGAGCCGATGCGGACCCTGGGCATCGCGCGCAACCGCACCGAGGTGGAGCATCGCGTGGCAGAACTGCTGACCAAGGTTCGGCTCGATCCCTCGGCCATGCGCAAGTTCCCGCATGAATTCTCCGGCGGGCAGCGCCAGCGCATCGCCATCGCTCGGGCGCTCTCGAGCCAGCCCGAATTCATCGTCTGCGACGAGCCGACCTCGGCGCTCGACGTGTCGGTGCAGGCGCAGGTGCTCGACCTGATGAAGGCGTTGCAGGACGAATTCGGCCTCACCTATCTGCTCATCAGCCACAATCTGGCGGTGGTGCGGCAGATGTCGAGCGCGGTGGGCGTATTGCACAATGGCGTGCTGGTGGAACAGGGAGAAACCGACGCCATCTTCGACAACCCGCAGGCCGACTATACGAGGATGCTGCTCGACGCGGTGCCCGACATTTCCAAGGTGGCCTGAGGACAGGGGCCTCCCCTGCCCCCTCAGGCAGCCGCTAGACCTCGACCCGCCTGCCCTCCCGGCCCGAGCGGATCAGGGCGTCGATCAGGCGATGCACGGCGAGCGCCGTCCGGCCGGTGGAAAGCGGCTGGCGTCCATTCTGCACCGCGTCGGCGAAGTCGGCGATCTGGGCCATGTGCCAGTCGAAGGGGAAGGCCATCGGATCGGCGCCGCCGCCGCCCTTGCTGGCTTCGCCGACCGTCTCGCGGCGCCCATCGACCCAGTCGAGGGTGAGGTTTCCGCCGGTCAGCGTGGCGGTGGCCTTGTCGAAATTGAAGGTCAGGCTTTCGGCCCCACCCGGATAATTGGCGGTGGTGGCCATCAGCGCGCCCACCGCGCCATTGGCGAATTCCAGCCCGCCGGCGACGAAATCCTCGGTCTCCATCCGATGCAGGCCCGTCGTGGCCGCAAGGGCGGTCACCGCGCTGACGGGGCCCGCTAGACTCAGCATCAGGTCCAGCGAATGGATGGCCTGGGTGATCAGCACCCCGCCGCCATCCTGCGCGAAACTGCCCCGGCCCGGCTGGTCATAATAACCCTCCTGCGGCCGCCACCAGGGAACCACGAGATGAACAGCATGAAGCGCGCCCAGTTCATCCCCGGCCACTTTCGCGGCCAGCGCCTTCGAAGCGGCGCGGAAGCGATGCTGGAACATGATGCCCAGCGTCACGCCTTCCTTCTCGCAATTGGCGATGATCCTCTCGGCCGCCTCGGTGGTGCGTTCCACCGGCTTTTCCATCAACACATGCTTGCCGGCCCCGGCGGCCGCTGCGGCAATGCTTTCGCGCGCATTGGGCGGGGTCAGCACCAGTATGGCGTCGATTTCCGGGTCGGCCAGCAGCGCCTCGTAGTCCGGTGCGGCGGGAAAATCATACTCGGCACAAAATGCCTCCAGTTCCGGCCTGTTGCGCCGCCATACGCCACGCACACTGACGCGGTCGCGCAGGGCATTCAGCGCCAGGGCGTGCGGCTTGGCCGCCATGCCCGCACCCACCACGCCCAGACCGAGCTTTTTTCGTTCACCCCGCATTCAGCCGCCTCCTTCTATGCCATCAACGCGCCATCATCGTCGCATTCTACTTGCCGCAAGGGCACCAAGGGGGACCTAGCATGAAATTCGTCGGTATTGTTGCAGCGCTTCTGGTCGCCGTGGGCATTGCCCTGGCCGGCTGGTTCGTCGGCACCTCGCTGGTGGAAAGCCGCCAGCCCCTGCGCGTGGTGACAGTCAAGGGGCTCTCCGAGCGCGCCGTCCAGGCCAATCTGGGGTTCTGGCCCATCCGCTTCGTCGCCACCGGGCCGACATTGGAGGCGGCGCGGGCCAGCCTTGAAGCGTCCGAACAGGCGGTGCGGGATTTCCTTGCCGAACGCGGCTTCGCCGAAGCCGAAATCCAGGTGCAGAACGTGCTCGTCGAGGATCGGGCGGCCGGCTACAACGCCTCCTCGATGAACGACGAATATCGCTTCGTTCTGACCGAGGACATGCTGGTGACCACCGACAAGGTGACGGATCTGGCCGATGCCAGCCGCTCGGTGGCCGATCTCTTGCGCCAGGGCGTGGTCTTTTCATCCGACGCCTACAGCGCCGGCGCATCCTTCGTCTTCACCGGCATCAACGATCTGAAAAGCGAGATGCTCACCGAGGCGACCCAGCGCGCCCGCGAGACCGCGGAACAGTTCGCGGTCGAGTCCGGTGCACAGGTGGGCGACATCCAGACCGCCAATCAGGGCGTGTTCGAAATCCTGCCGGCGGTGGAAATTCCCAATGACCGTCCTGAAAAACAGATCGACAAGAAGGTGCGCGTGGTGACCACCATCACCTATTTCCTCGTCGACTGAACCGCCTGGCCTCGAGGCCGGGCGCGGAACTACCCTGCGCGCCAGGCCTCCTGGCGAAGGAAAGCCTCGAGAGCGTCGCTGCTCATCGGACGGGCGAAGGCGTAGCCTTGCAGGATGTCGCAGCCCAGATCGCGAAGAATGACCGCGTGCTGCATGGTTTCGACACCCTCGGCGACGATCTCGATATCCATGGACTTGCCGATATCGACGATGGAAGCGACCAATTGGCGTTGCGCGGGCTGGTCGAGAATAGGTAGGATCAGTTGCCGGTCGATCTTGAGCCGGCGCGGATAGAGCTTTTGCAGCGACACGATCGAGGCGTAGCCGGTGCCGAAATCGTCGATCTCAACATCGATACCCAATTCCTTGATCTGGTCGATGTTCCAGGCGACCACGCCGTCGCTTTCATCGAGATAGATGGATTCGACCAATTCGAACGCCAGCCGCCCCGGCGCCAGCGGCAGCGCCTTGAGGCTGTCGATCAGCCCGTCATCGTGCAGACGGCGCAAAGAGACGTTGACCGAGGCGCGCGGGACCCGAAGCCCCATTCGGTCCCATCTTTCCAGGTCGGACAGCACCTGGTCGAGAACCAGCCGGTCAATCTGCGCCACGACATTGAGTTCCTCGGCAATGGACATGAAGCTGTCGGGCGCCTTGAGCCCTTCGACCGGATGCTGCCAGCGGGCGAGCGCCTCGACACCCACCAGATCGAGCGTGCGCGCATCGAACTGCGGCTGATAGTGGGCAAGGAACGCATCGTTATCGAGGCCGCTGAGAATCTCGTCAGCCACCTTTTTGGTGTGGACGACCTCGGCCTGAAGCACTTCAGAGAAGAACTCATGGCGGTTGCGGCCGCGCGCCTTGGCCCGGTAGAGCGCGATATCGGCGTTGATCAGCAATTGCTCGACGTCGATATCGGCCGACCGCGAGACGGCGACACCGATGCTGACGCCGAAGCGGCATTCATGCCCGTCATGCACGGCCGGCCGGCGCATTTCCCGCACGATCCTTTCGGCAATCCGGTTCAGGCGCCGATTGCTGGAGCCGGCGCTGGAGACGATGACGAATTCATCGCCGCCGATGCGGGCGACGAAATCGGTCTCGCGGCAATTGGCGCGCAGCACTTTGCTGGCATGGATCAGCATGGCGTCGCCCGCGGCATGGCCCAGCGTATCGTTGATCTGTTTGAAGCGATCCAGATCGATATGCAGCAGCGCGATGGAGCCGGCGCCATGATAGCCGTCCGCCGCATGGCTCTTGAGCATCTCATCGAGATAACGCCGGTTGGGCAGGCCCGTGAGGCTGTCATGCAGGGCGTTGTGCTCGATGCGGATGCGCGCCGCTTCCAACTCGCGATTACGCGCTTCCGTGAGCCGCTTGGCGCTGCGCAGATCCTCGTTGAGCATGACATCGGGGGTGACGTCCCAGTTGACGCCGACGATCTTGTCCGCCTGGCCCGGCTCGGAGAACAGCGCTCCCACCGAGCGCACATGACGCAATTTACCGTCGGGAAGCAGGATGCGGTATTGGGACTCGTAGCGCCCCTCCCCGATGGCGCTGCGGAACTCGGCCTCGGCGCGCTCGCGATCCTCCGGATGCACCGCCGCCAGCCAGTTTTCGTGCCCGCGCGGGCCGCCGTCATTGGGGAGCCCATAGAGCTCGTTGGTCCGCTCGTCCCAGTTCTCCGAACCGGTCGTCAGATTCAACTCCCAGACGCCGATCCTGGACACTTCCAGCGCCAGATTGAGCCTGCGGGTCAGGCGCGCCAGTTGACCCTCGCGCCGGCCCATTTCGCGGATATGGTCGTGACGCTCCGCCATCATGCGGGCAGTGACCACGATCGGCAGCAGGACCAGCATGCCGGCGGCCAGGATCATGCCGCGCAAAGCCCATATCGCCGCCGCATCGGGGGCCCAGCCCGCCTTGGGCACAGCGGCGATCTGCCAGGTGCCGGCGGGCAGCACCACATCGGCAAGGACAGGGGCGGACCCACTAAGATCGGGACCGTAAAAGCGCCGCCCCGCGCCACCGGTGCCGTCGTGCCCGGTGATGGAAATATCGAGACCGAGATCTTCCGCAAGGCCGCTATCGGCATAAAGCCGGTCGACGTCGACCACGGCGGCGACGATGCCCCAGAACCGGCGCGCACCGCCCTCGCCGGCATAGACCGGGAAGCGACCGATAAAACCGCGCCCGCCCTGAACCAGATCGACGGGGCCGGCAATGCTCAGCCGGCCGGTACGACGCACCGTCTCCACCGCATCCCACTGGTCGGGAACGGTGCGGTAATCGAGGCCGATCACCGCCTCGTTTCCGGTCAGGGGATAGGTCATGCGGACGACAAGGTCGGGTGCGGCGGCCACCGACCGAAGCTGGCTCTCCTCCTCGAACAGATTGCGCGCCAGCGCATCGTAGCGGGCCGCACTCATGTCCGGCTCGGTGGAAATGGTGGCGACCAGCCCCTTCACCAGTTGGATATTGCTGGCAATATTGCCCTCGAGCTTGGCGCGGATCACCGACACCTTGCCTAGCGTTTCCGCCCGCAACCGGCTCTCGACGATCTGCTGGTTCTGCCGGTCGAGCAGGATGCCGGCGACCAGCATCACCGCTATGGCGACCAGGAGGGGCACCAGCATGATGCGCCTCCAGTCCCCGCCATGCCGTTCGGTCCGTCCCTCGTCCATCCCGCCGCCTGCGCATCTTCGGCACACTTCCTGTGTGTCGGGCGAGATTAGGTGGCGGACATTGATGAGACCCTTACCACCAAGGCGATGTGACAGCTTGGTAAACGCGGCACAAACGGGACGCCCGCAATCAGGAGCCGGTTTCCTCCAGCTCGATCAAGGTGCCGTCGAAATCCCTGGGATGGAGGAAAACCACCGGATTGCCGTGGGCACCGGTCCGGGGGCGGCCATCGCCCAGAACTCGCGCTCCGGCCTGCTGCAACCGGGCGATCGCAGCGGCCAGATCGGCCACCTCGAAACAGACGTGATGCATTCCCCCGCCGGGATTTTTTTCAAGGAAGGCGGCAATGGGCGAGCCCTCGCCCAGGGGTTCGAGCAGTTCCACCTTGGTGTTGCCGGTATCGATGAAGACGACGGTGACGCCATGTTCGGGCAAAGGCTGCTGCATGCCGATGCGGGCGCCCAGTTGATCGCGATATTTCGCCGCTGCCGCATCGAGGTCGGGAACGGCGATGGCGATATGATTGAGGCGGCCGATCATCTGTTGGAGAGCCTCCCTTCGATCTCGTCGAGCACCGAAAAGGCGGCATCGAGCACGTTGGTTCCGGGCCCGAAAATGGCGGCGACGCCCGCCTTGTAGAGGAAATCGTAGTCCGGCTCGGGGATGACCCCGCCCACCACCACCGTGACATCGCCCAATCCGCGCGCCTCGAGCGCAGCGATCAGTTCGGGCACCAGCGTCTTATGACCGGCCGCCAGCGAGGAGACGCCCACGGCATCGACCTGCAATTCTTCGGCGTGAGCCGCCACCTCCGGCGCGGTTTCGAACAGATCACCCATATGGGTGGCAAAGCCCAGATCGGCAAAGGCCGAGGCGATGATCTTGGCGCCGCGATCGTGTCCGTCCTGTCCCATCTTGGCGATGAAGATGGATGGCGGGCGCCCCCGCGCCGCCTTGAAGGCAGCGATCCTGCCGACAACCGATTTCAGTTGCGGATCGTCGCCATAATCGCCGGCATAGACGCCGGAAATAACCTTGGTAACGGCACGGTGGCGGCCAAAAGCGTCTTCCATGGCTTGGGAGATCTCGCCCAGCGTGGCGCGAGCGCGCGCCGCCTCAATGGCCGCCTCGAGCAGGTTTCCTCCATCCATGGCGGCAAATTCCTGCAAGGTGGCGAGCCGGGACCGGCACAGGTCTTCGTTCCGGCCCGCCCGGACCCGGTCGAGCTGGACGATCTGCTCGGCGCGGACCTTTGCGTTGTCAATTTCGCGAAGCTCGATCTTCTCCTCGCTCTCGACCCGGTAGCGATTGACCCCGACGATGACGTCCTCGCCACGGTCGACCCGTGCCTGGCGCAGGGCCGCGGCCTCCTCGATCTCGAGCTTGGGCTGGCCGGACTGGACGGCCGCGGTCATGCCGCCCAGGGCCTCGGCCCTGCCGATCAGCACCCGGGCCTCTTCGACCAGCGCATCGGTCAGCGCCTCGACGTAATAGGAGCCGCCCAGCGGGTCGACCACATCGGTGATACGGCTTTCATGCTGGAGAATGAGCTGGGTATTGCGGGCGATGCGGCTGGAGAATTCCGTGGGCAGCGCAATGGCTTCATCGAAGCTGTTGGTGTGCAGGGACTGCGTGCCCCCCAGGGTCGCGGCGAGCGCCTCGATGGTGGTGCGCACGATATTGTTGTGCGGGTCCTGCTCGGTCAGCGACACGCCCGAAGTCTGGCAATGGGTACGCAGCATCTTGGAGCGCGGGGCTTTCGCCCCCAGCCCGGTCATGATCTCGCTCCAGAGCCTTCGCGCCGCGCGCAATTTGGCGACCTCCAGGAAGAAATTCATGCCGATGCCGAAAAAGAACGAAAGGCGCCCGGCGAATTCATCGATATCGAGACCCCGCCGCTGGGCAGCGCGCACATATTCCATGCCGTCGGCCAGGGTATAGGCCAACTCCTGCACCGCCGTCGCCCCGGCCTCGTGCATGTGATAGCCGGAAATGGAGATGGAATTGAACCGGGGCATGTGCCGGGCGGTGTGGGCGATGATGTCCCCCACGATCCGCATGGATGGCCCGGGCGGATAGATATAGGTATTGCGGACCATGAACTCCTTCAGAATGTCGTTCTGGATGGTCCCTTCCAGTTGCTCCTGGCGCACGCCCTGCTCCTCGGCAGCGACGATGAACATGGCCAGTACCGGGATCACCGCGCCATTCATGGTCATCGACACGCTCATGCGGTCGAGCGGAATACCGTCGAACAACACCTTCATGTCCTCGACGCTGTCGATGGCGACACCGGCCTTGCCCACATCGCCCACGACGCGCGGATGGTCGCTGTCATAGCCGCGATGGGTAGCAAGATCGAAAGCGACCGACAGGCCCTTCTGGCCCTTTTCCAGCGCCTGCCGGTAGAATTCGTTGCTCTCCCTTGCCGTCGAGAAGCCGGCATATTGACGAATGGTCCAGGGACGGTTGGCATACATCGTGGCCCGGACACCGCGCGTGAACGGCTCCAAACCCGGAATCTCCCCGTCCGAGCCGAGATAGACGGGCTTCACCGATATGCCGCCATAGTCCCGATCGAGCGCGGAAAGGGGCGTGTCTCGCAACTCCTTTTGGGCAATGGCCGCCCAGCGGGCGAAGTCGGGCTCTTCCTTCATCACAATGCCTCGAATTCCATCATCACCTGATCCACCGCCAATATTGCGCCGGGTTTGACGTGAACCCGGGCGATGCGGGCGCGCTTTTCGGCCTTGAGCACATTTTCCATCTTCATGGCTTCCACGATGGCCAGGGTCTGGCCATCCTCGACGATATCGCCCTCCCCGACATCGATGCGCACCACCTGGCCAGGCATGGGGCAGAGCAGGAACCGGCTCATGTCGGGCGGCACCTTGATCGGCATGTGCTTGAGGTACCGCGCGATATGGGGCTTGAGAACGAGCAGGTCGAGGTCGGCGCCGCGATAGCGGATGCGCACGCCCGACGTCGTGGGATCGACCTTGAGCAGGGCCACGCGTCCACCCGACCAGGAGAGGCGCGCGAGACGCTCGCCCGGCTGCCAGTCGAGACGCGCCGCCTCCGAGCGCCAGCCCGCATCCACCACGGTTTCAAGCCCATGGCGATGGAGCACCACCGTTTCGGCCTTGCCGCCGACTTCCACGTGCCAGTGGCTCTCCGCTTCGGCGCCGGCCCGGCGCTCGTCACGCCGGGCCATCAGCAGCGCCGCCACTGCGATCACGTCAAATCGATGATCGGCCCCAAGCCCGGCCCCCGTGAAGCCCTCGGGGAATTCCTCGGCGATATAACCCGTAGTCAGCGCGCCGTCGCGGAAACGCTGCTGGTCCATGACGGTGGAAAGGAAAGCCAGGTTGTTGCCCACGCCCTCGACCTCGAAAATATCGAGCGAGGCGGCCATGGCGTCGATGGCTTCGAGCCGCGTCGGCGCCCAGGTGCAGAGCTTGGCGATCATCGGGTCGTAGAAGGTGGAAATCTCCCCGCCCTCGAAGACGCCGGTATCGTTGCGCACGGCGAGCGTTGGAGAAGCCGATTCCTCCGGCGGGCGATAGCGCGTCAGCCGCCCGGTCGAGGGCAGGAAATTGCGATAGGGGTCCTCGGCATAAAGCCGGCTCTCGATGGCCCAGCCATGCAGTCGCACCTCGTCCTGGGTCAGCGGCAGCCTTTCACCATTGGCGACGCGCAACATTAATTCCACCAGGTCCAGCCCGGTGACGAGTTCGGTCACCGGGTGCTCGACCTGGAGGCGGGTGTTCATTTCGAGGAAATAGAATTTCCTGTCCTTGTCGACGATGAATTCCACCGTTCCGGCGCTGCGGTAGCCAACGGCTTTCGCCAGCGCCACCGACTGCTCGCCCATGGCCTTGCGGGTGGCCTCATCGAGGAAAGGCGAGGGGGCTTCCTCGATCACTTTCTGGTTGCGGCGTTGGATCGAGCATTCGCGCTCATTGAGGTAGAGAACATCGCCATGGGCGTCGGCGATGAGCTGGATCTCGATATGGCGCGGCTCGGTGACGAATTTCTCGATGAAGATGCGGTCGTCGCCGAAGGAGGAGGCCGCCTCGGATTTCGAGCGCTCGAACCCCTCGCGCGCCTCGTCGTCGTTCCAGGCGATGCGCATCCCCTTGCCGCCACCGCCGGCCGAGGCCTTGATCATTACCGGATAGCCGATGGACCGGCTGATGGTCACCGCCTCTTCGGCATCCGCGATCAGTCCCATATGGCCGGGGACGGTGGAAACGCCGGCCTCGGCGGCGATCTTCTTACTGGTGATCTTGTCGCCCATCGCCTCGATGGCCCTTACCGGGGGGCCGACGAAGACGATGCCCGCGGCGTCCAGCGCCTCGGCGAATTTCGGATTTTCCGAGAGGAAGCCATAGCCCGGATGCACCGCCTCGGCGCCGGTCTGCCTGCAGGCCGCGATGATCCTGTCGATCTGGAGATAGGAGTCCTTGGCGGGCGATGCCCCGATATGGACCGCCTCGTCGGCCATGCGCACATGCAGGGCCTCCTTGTCGGCATCGGAATAGACGGCCACCGTGGCGATGCCCATTTTCCTGGCCGTCTTGATGACCCGGCAGGCGATCTCGCCGCGATTGGCGATGAGGAGTTTCTGGATTTTCATACGCCTCTCCTCACAGCGGAATATTGTCGTGCTTCTTCTTCGGGTCCCGCACCGATTTGTGCCTAAGGGTCGAGAAGGCGCGGATGACGCGGCGCCGTGTGCCGTGGGGCATGATGACGTCGTCGACAAAGCCGCGTTCGGCGGCAACGAAGGGATTGGCGAAGCGCGCTTCATATTCGGCGGTGCGGGAGGCGATCTTGTCCTTGTCGCCCAGTTCCGAGCGATAGAGGATTTCGGTCGCGCCCTTGGCGCCCATCACCGCGATTTCGGCGCTGGGCCAGGCATAATTGACGTCGGCCTTGATGTGTTTTGAAGCCATCACGTCATAGGCGCCGCCATAGGCCTTTCTGGTGATGACGGTGACGAGCGGAACCGTAGCCTGCGAATAGGCGAAGAGCAGCTTGGCGCCATGCTTGATGATGCCGCCATATTCCTGCGCCACGCCGGGCAGGAACCCCGGCACGTCGACAAGGGTAAGGATGGGAATATCGAAGGCGTCGCAGAAGCGGATGAAGCGCGCCGCTTTCTTGCTGGCATTGATGTCGAGGCATCCGGCCAGCACCAGCGGCTGGTTGGCGACGACGCCCACCGTATGGCCGTCGAGCCGGATAAAGCCGACAAGGATATTGCCGGCATGGTCCTTCTGCAGCTCGAGGAACTCCCCCTCGTCGGCGACAGTCTCGATGACCTCGCGCATGTCATAGGGCTTGTTGGCGCTATCGGGGATGATGGTGTCGAGCTTGTCGTCGCGCCGGTCGATGGGATCATGGGTGGGAAGGCGCGGCGGCTTCTGCCCGGCGGCCAGCGGCAGGTAGGAAAAGAGCCGCCGCACTTCGAGAAGGGTCTCGATATCGTTGGCGAAGGCGGCATCGGCCACCGAAGAGATTCTCGTATGGGTGGAGGCCCCGCCCAGTTCCTCCTGGGTAACGGTCTCGTTGGTGACGGTCTTGACCACATCCGGGCCGGTGACGAACATGTAGCTCGTATCCTCCACCATGTAGATGAAATCGGTCATGGCCGGGGAATAGACCGCGCCGCCGGCGCAGGGGCCCATGATCACCGAAATCTGCGGCACGGCCCCGCTGGCCTGCACATTGCGCCAGAACACATCGGCATAGCCGCCCAGCGAGGCGACGCCCTCCTGGATGCGGGCGCCGCCGCTGTCGTTGAGCCCGATGACCGGGGCACCGTTCTGCATGGCGAGGTCCATGATCTTGCAGATTTTCCCGGCATGGGTTTCCGACAGCGAGCCGCCGAAGACGGTGAAATCCTGCGAAAATACATAGACCAGCCGCCCCTCGATGGTCCCCCAGCCGGTGACCACGCCATCGCCGGCGATAATGGTCTTTTCCATGCCGAAATCCGTCGCCCGATGGGTGACGAACATGTCATATTCCTCAAAACTTCCCGGATCGAGCAGCACGTCCAGCCGCTCGCGCGCCGTAAGCTTGCCCTTGCCGTGCTGGATATCGATGCGCCGTTGCCCGCCGCCCAGCCGCGCCTCGTCGCGCCTTGCCTCGAGAGCGGAAAGTATGTCCTGCATGAAAGCCTCCGAGCCGGTCTGCCCGCCGAGCTTAACGTTTCGGGGCAAGCCGCCCAAGACAGGAAAAGGCAATCCTGCTACAATTACACAACGCTAGTTCTGCAATATTGTGGAGTTGTGAATATTGGCCCCAAAAAAGGTCTTTGCCGGCGCGCGGCTTCGCGCCCTGCGCAGCCAGCACAGGCTCACCCAGGCGGAGCTGGCGGCCCGGCTCGATATTTCCGCCTCCTATGTCAACCAGCTCGAATCCAATCAGCGGCCACTGACCGCCTCGGTGATGCTGGCGCTCGCCGATGGCTTCGATCTCGATCTCACCAGCCTGGCCACCGATGCCTCCGACCGGCTGGTCGTGGATCTGCGCGAGGCACTGGCCGATCCGGTCTTCGGGGACACGGCGCCCAATCTGCAGGAACTGAAGATCGTCGCCGGCAATGCGCCCGACATGGCGCGGGCGGTGCTGCAGCTTTACGAGGCCTATCGCAAGGGCAATGAGCGGCTGGCGGGCATGGACGCTGCCCTGGCGCGCGACCCGCAAAGCGGGGTGACCACCGCCTATGAGGAAGTGCGCGATTTCTTCCACTATGCCGACAATTATATCGATCCGCTGGACCGCGCCGCCGAGACGCTGGCGGGCGAATTGGGCGAGTTCGGCCCCGACCGGCTGCGGCGCCTGATCGACTACTGCGCCGACATGCATCAGATTCGCGTGGTTCTGAGCGCGCCCGCCAGCGGCGAGAAGCTGGTGGAATTCGACCGTACCAGCCGCGATCTCTGGGTCAACAGCCATCTCGAGCCGACCAGCCAGTTCTTCCGCATCGCCGCGGTGCTTTGCGGGCTGGAGCAAGCCACCCTTCTCGACCAACTGCTCG
Source organism: Devosia honganensis (assembly GCF_042648785.1). Taxonomy (NCBI): domain Bacteria; kingdom Pseudomonadati; phylum Pseudomonadota; class Alphaproteobacteria; order Hyphomicrobiales; family Devosiaceae; genus Devosia; species Devosia honganensis. The sequence goes on along the minus strand of NZ_JBHRYD010000007.1, from coordinate 301,896 downwards.
ATCAGGCCAGCTTCAAGGCGCCGGAGGCCCGCGCCATCGCGCGCATGGGCCTTGCAAATTATTTCGCCGGCGCGCTGCACATGCCCTATGGCGCCTTTCTCAGGGCCGCGAATTCCTACCGCTTCGACATCGAGGAACTGGCGCGGGTGTTCGGAGCGAGTCTGGAACAGGTCGCCCACCGCCTTTCCACCATGCAAAGGCCGCGCGAGCGGGGCGTGCCCTTCTTCTTCGCCCGGGTCGACGCCGCCGGCACCATCACCAAGCGCCATTCGGCGACGGCGCTGCAATTCGCCCGTTTCGGAGGCGCCTGCCCGCTCTGGAACGTGCACCGCGCCTTCGAGGCGCGGGGCGAAATCATCCGGCAATTAGCGCAGACACCGGACGGCAAGAGTTATCTGTGCCTTGCCTGGTCGGGCGAAAAGCGGCTCGGCGGATTTCGCGGCGTCACCCGGCGCTACGCCTATGCGCTGGGCTGCGAGGTGAGCCATGCCGGGCGGCTCGTCTATGCCGACGATCTGGATCTGGCGAAGGCCGCTTTCGATCCCATCGGGGTTTCCTGCCGCATCTGCGAAAGACGCAATTGCCCGCAGCGATCGGTGCCGCCATTGGCCGCCGGGATATCCGTGCCGGCGGACCGGCGCAGCATCGTGCCTTACGAGATCGGCTAAAGCATCGGGCCGAAAGATGCGCGCTTCAGGCCGGCTCGAAATCCGGCCCATGTCCGGTTGCGGGTTTCATGCCCGTGGCGAAGCGTCTGGCGTTTTGCACATAGCGCTCGGCCGAGGCGGCCAGGGCCCTGACGCCCTCCTCATCGATCCCGCGCACCACCCTGGCCGGTGCGCCCACGACCAGGGAATTGTCGGGAATGACCTTGTTTTCGGTGACCAGCGCATTGGCGCCGATCAGGCAGTTCCTGCCGATTTTCGCGCCGCTGAGCACGGTGGCACCCATGCCGATCAGGCTGTTGTCGCCGATGGTGCAGCCATGGACGATGGCCGCATGGCCGATGGTGACGTCGTTCCCGATGACCAGCGGATAACCACTGTCGGTGTGAAGCACACAGTTTTCCTGCACATTGGTGCGAGCCCCGATGCTGATGATCTCGAGATCGCCGCGGGCGACCACGCCGAACCAGATTCCTGCATCCGGACCGATCACCACGTCTCCCACCAGAACCGCGCTGGGCGCAATGAAGGCCACCTCCGGATCGATCCGCGGCGCAATGCCATCGATGGTGTAAACGGGCATGGCTTTCTCCTAAGGCTCAATGCCATAGGCATCGCGCATCACGGCGATTTCCGAAAGAGCGTTGTCGAACAATTCCCAATCGTCTTCGGCCGCGATCGGGGCCCAGATGGCCTCCACCTCCTCGATCAGCATGGTGCGCGGGCGCTGCCGGCCGAAATAGGCGTGGTCCAGATCGACGCCAGCCGCCGGAGCGAAATCCTCCATGAGGTCGGCGACGGGTCGGAAGGTTTCTGCGGCATAAATCCCGGCGGAGGGGCTTTCGGCCGCGCGTCCGGCGCTCAAGGCGCCACCGCGCCAGTCGAAGAAGAACTGCTCATAAGGCGCCTTGCTGGCCGCGAGAAACCCGAACAGCGCCGTAACGAAAGCGCCGTCCGCATCGGCGTCCCGGGGCACAAGGCCCAACCGGCGCAGGATCTCATGGGGCAATTGCTTCCGGAATGCGGGCCAGACGGCGTTGAGCGCCGTTTCCAGCTTCTCCACGCTCGACAGCGGCAGCAGGCATTCGGCCAGGCGCGTCAGGTTCCAGGCCAATGCATCGGGCTGGCGGCCGAAGGCATAAAGCCCGGTCTCATCGAAATAGGCCGCGGTGAAAGCCGGGTCGTAATGCGGCAGGAACCGCCACGGGCCGTAATCGAAGCTCTCCCCGGTAATATTGATGTTGTCGGTGTTGAGCACGCCATGGACGAAGCCGGCGGCGGTCCATTGCGCCCCCAGCCGGGCGACATTGAAGGCGATTGCTTCGAGCAGGGCGGCGGCCCTGTCCCCGGCGCCGGCCAATTCCGGATAATAATTGGCGATGCAGTAGTCGAGGAGGCGGGAAAGATTTTCTTCGTCCTCCCGATAGGCCAGGAACTGGAAGGTGCCGATGCGGATATGGCTGTGGCTGAGGCGCGTCAGCACCGCCGAGCGGGTGGGCGAAGGTTCGTCGCCGCGCCAGAGCTGTTCGCCGGTCTCGATAAGGGAAAAGCTCTTGGAGGTGTAGACTCCCAGGGCTTCCAGCATTTCCGTCGCCAGCACCTCGCGCACCCCGCCCTTGAGCGTCAGGCGTCCGTCGCCGCCACGCGACCAGAGCGTCTTGCCCGAGCCCTTGGTGCCGAAATCGAGCAGGCGTCCATCCACCGGATCGATACACTGGGCAAACAGAAAACCGCGGCCATCTCCCAGGTCGGGATTATAGGTGCGGAACTGATGGCCGTGATAGCGCAGCGCCAGCGGCGCCGGCAGCGAGCCAGGAAAGGGCTGAAAGCGCCCGAAGCGATCCAGCCATTCGGCCTCGCTCAATTCTCCCAGCCCCAAACGCCCGGCCCAGCGCCGATCCCGGTGGCGCAGCACCAATCGAGGAAAATCGGCCGGCTCGGTGCGAACGAAAAACGGGGTGCCCAGTTGCTCATGCCTGCGGGCGGGATGAAAATCGGTCATGACGGTAGTGCTAGAACATGGTGGCGCGGGAGGGAATGCTTTCCCGGGCAGCGGCCCGGAAAAGTGGCGAGGGATCGGATGGCCCGGCCGGTGCAGAGCTGGTCTGCGCGGGGCCGTCTGGCGATTGTTGCCAAATCGGCCTATATGGGTCCGGATGAAACTCCAGCCGGACATGACCCGCCTGGCCCCGTTCGAGGCCGCCATCTTCGACATGGACGGCACGCTGCTCGACACCGAGGCCGTATTCAAGACCATCGTATTCGACGTGTGCTCGGAGCTCGGCTTCGAAATGACCGAGGACGTGCATCGTTCCATGGTCGGCTCCAGCCATGAACGGACGAACCGCCTGCTGATCGAGGCCTATGGGGTCGCTTTCCCCTATGCCCTGTTCGACGAGAAATGCCGCGTCATCATGCGTGAGCGCAGCCATGAGGGCGTTCCGGTCAAGGCGGGCGCCCGCGAATTCGTCACCGATCTGCGCGCACGTGGCATTCCCACGGCCGTCGCGACCTCCTCGCGAAATCCCCATGCCGCCCATCATCTGGGCGCGGCGGGATTGCTCGATCTCTTCGACACCGTGGTGACGCGCGATGACGTCATCAACCCCAAGCCGCATCCCGAACCCTATCTGATGGCAGCCCAACGGCTCGGCATCGACCCGGCCCGTTGCCTGGCGCTGGAGGACAGCCATGCCGGCGTTCAAGCGGCGCATGCGGCGGGTATGCAGACCGTCATGGTGCCCGATCTGGTGCATCCCGATGCGCAAATCGAGGCGCTCGGCGCCTTCGTCATGGAGAGCCTGGTGGATGTGCACCTGGCGGCCTTTCTGCGCGATTGAACCTCGCCCCGACTGCGGCCGATTAACCATCCGGACCATTCGATAAAGCTTTATCGAAGTCTGAAAGGCTGCGTTCAGCACAGCTAAACCCCGGAAAATTCTAGGCTTTGCTTTGGACCGTCACTCCATTAACGGTACTTTAAGTCGCTAAGGGTTATGGTTAACCAGCCGTAAATTTCGACTTCCATCCCGGCGCCGGCTTGGCTAGTGTGCCCACCGGAAGTTCAGGGGCCTGCTTTCGAGGTCCCGCCAAGAAGGTCCACCGGATATGGCCGGACGGGCTCAGGGGTAAGGACGGGGCATTGAGACCTGACTGGCAGCAGAAAGTCGCACGAGCCGTTTCGCCCGTGCTCATGATTGGCGCTGCCGCGCTGGTGCTGTTCGTGACCCTGTCACCCGCCCATGCCGATACGGATGTCGCCCTGCCTGCCCCGATGCCCGATACGGTTTCCCAGCTTCGCCTGCAGCCGGCGTTAGGTCCTACAGTCGTTCCCCCTGCTCCGGGCGAACAACCCCTGACCGAAGCGCTGCTAGCCAATTACGTCAAGCGCCAGCAGGAACTGCGCTCCGTGGACGTGACCCTCGCGGGGCCGCAGCCGGAACTGACCAGCGACATGCTGATGGGCTATATCAGCCGCGGCTCGCTGGGCGGCGGCAACAATGCGCTTTCGGCCATTGCCAGCTTCACCCAGCCCGCACCGCGCGCCCTTCCCTCGGTCACCTCCGAGGCGCTCCGCACCTATGTCGAAACGGGCTACCAGCCGACCGCGAAGCGCGTCGAACATGCCAATAGCGAGCGTGAATGTCTCGCCCAGGCCATCTATCACGAAGCGCGCGGCGAATCGGCGACCGGCCAGCTGGCGGTGGCCAATGTGATCGTCAATCGCGCCCGCTCCGGCCAATTTCCCGGCTCGCTATGCGGCGTGATCTACCAGAACGCCGACCAGGGCCGCTATCGGTGCCAGTTCACCTTTGCCTGCGACGGGCGCGACGACACGCCCGGCGAACGCAGCGCCTGGCTCCGCTCCAAGGCATTGGCCAAAGAGGTCTATGCCGAATTCGCCACCGGCAGGGAGATCGGCGCCGTACCGGGCTCCGCCCTCTATTATCACACCACGGCGGTGCGGCCTTCCTGGTCCAACACCTTCTCGCGTGTGGCCGAAGTCGATTCGCACATTTTCTACGCGCCCTGACGATATGGCGGCCTATTCGGCCGCCATCTGCAATTGCGGCCCGGCGGAGGCATCGACCTCGGGACCGAACTTGCGGAAATTGGTGCGGAACAAATCCACCAGCTTCATCGCCTGGCGGTCGTAGGCGTCGCCATCGGACCAGGTCCGCCGGGGATCCAGAAGGCCGGGATCGACTCCGGGAACCGCCACGGGCACCGCAAAGCCGAACAGCGGATCGAGACGCATTTCCACGTCCTCAAGGGAGTTATCGAGCGCCGCGGTGAGCAGGCGCCGGGTCGAGGCGATGTCGATGCGCTTTCCCTTGCCATAGCCCCCGCCGGTCCAGCCGGTGTTGAGCAGCCAGGCCTGCGCGCCACTTTGGCGCAATCGCGCCTCCAGCATTTCTCCGTAAACGACCGGATGCAGGGGCATGAACGGCGCACCGAAGCAGGCCGAGAAAGTCGCCTGCGGCTCGGTGATGCCGCGTTCGGTGCCGGCGACCTTGGCGGTATAGCCGGAGAGGAAATGGTAGACCGCCTGTTCCGGGGTCAGCCGTGCCAGCGGCGGCAGGACGCCGAAGGCGTCGGCAGTAAGGAAAACCACGGTCCTGGGGGTGCCGCCAACGCCGCCCCTGGCGATGGAGGGCAGCACGTCGATGGGGTAGGCGGCGCGGGTGTTTTCCGTGCGCGAAACGTCCTCGAACGCTGGCACATCGTTAGCATCCAGCACGACATTCTCCAGCACCGTGCCCACACGGCGCGTCGCGGCGTGAATTTCCGGCTCGGCCTCGGCGCTGAGGTTGACCGTCTTGGCGTAACAGCCGCCTTCGAGGTTGAAAATGCCGTCATCGCTCCAGCCATGCTCGTCGTCGCCGATGAGCGGCCGGGCGGGGTCGTTGGAGAGCGTGGTCTTGCCGGTCCCCGACAGGCCGAAAAACAGTGCCGCCTCGCCATCCGGCCCGAGATTGGCCGAGCAATGCATGGGCAACACCCCCCGTGCCGGGGCATGGAAATTGAACAGCGAGAAGACGCTTTTCTTGATTTCCCCGGCATAGAGCGTGCCGCCGATGAGGACGAGATTGCGGCTCATGTCGAGGGCGATGACCGTTTCGCTGCGGCAGCCATGACGGGCGGGATCGGCCTTGAAATGGGGGGCATGGACGATGGTGACCGGCATGGCGTCCGCGGCGGCGGGAATACCCTCCCCCCGCCGGATCAGCAGATTGCGGATGAACAGGGCATGCCAGGGGCTGGGGGTGAGGACGGTGACCGCATATTGGTGGCGCGGATCGGCCCCGGCGAGCAGGTCCTGGCGGTGCAGCGGCCGGCCTTCCAGGTGAAGGCGCATATCGGCCAGCAGCAGGTCGAAGGCCGCCGGTGCCATGGCGCCGGAATTTTCCCACCAGACGCTCGGCCCGGTCAGCGCGTCCCGGACGATATATTTGTCCTTCGGCGAGCGGCCGGTAAAGGCGCCGGTGTGGACGGACAGGGCGCCATGGGCGGTCAGCACCCCGCTCCCCTCCGCGACCGCCGCCGCAACCAGCGCCGGGACAAGGGCGTTGTCCTCGAGCGAGGCCGCCGCTGCCGCCAGCCCGGCCCTGAGGGCTTCATGATCGAACGCTGTCATTTCCTGCCTTTCCGCTATGCCGCCGCCGGGCGGCCGAGTGGCGCCAAAATAGGGGAGGCATTCCCGCGCCAGCCATCCGGAAAAGGGTCGTAAGACGGAAGTTGCAGCCGGCTTCGGCAGAGGCGAGATGTGGCGGAAGACTTGGCCGCGCCTTATTTAATGCGTAATTGTCGCTTGCAACGTCGCGCGAACCCGGAAACGCTCCGAGCCGACGAATGCGTCACGAAGAGAAAGGCATCCCATGCCAAAGATCGCCCTGGTGGACGACGACCGCAATATTCTCACCTCCGTTTCCCTGACCCTGGAAGCGGAAGGCTATCAGGTCGCCACCTATACCGACGGCGCCTCGGGCCTCGAGGGCCTGACCACGGACAAGCCGGACCTGGCCATTCTCGACATCAAGATGCCCCGCATGGACGGGATGGAACTGCTGCGGCGCCTGCGGCAGAAATCGGATGTGCCGGTGATCTTCCTCACCTCCAAGGACGAGGAGATCGACGAATTGTTCGGGCTCAAGATGGGCGCCGACGATTTCATCACCAAGCCGTTCAGCCAGCGCCTGCTGGTGGAGCGGGTCAAGGCGATCCTGCGCCGCTCCGCGCCGCGCGACGCCTCCGCCAACGGCACGTCGGGGGGCGAGCAGGCGCCGGGCAAGGCGCTGATCGAGCGCGGCGCGCTGGTGATGGACGAGGAGCGCCATACCTGCACCTGGAAGGGGCAGCGGGTGACCCTGACGGTCACCGAATTCCTCATCCTGCAGGCACTGGCGCTGCGCCCGGGCGTGGTCAAGTCGCGCAACGCGCTGATGGACGCCGCCTATGACGACCAGGTCTATGTGGACGACCGCACCATCGACAGCCACATCAAAAGGCTGCGCAAGAAGTTCAAGGCCGTGGACGACGATTTCGAGATGATCGAGACTCTCTACGGCGTCGGCTATCGCTTCAAGGAGCAATGAAGAAAGGGCTGTGACGACGCTCGACCCGCATCTGGATCAGCCGGACACCCAGGAGGGGGCACAATCGGCCGGGGACGCGCCGCGTTCCGGCCGGCGGGGCTGGCGTCTGATGCTGGTGCCGCCGGGCAAGCTGATCACCGCCATTCGCCGCTTCCTCGATTTCACCATCTTTTCCAGCCTCACCCGCCGCATCGTCGTGCTCAACATGGCGGGCCTGCTGGTGCTGGTGGTGGGCATTCTCTACCTCAACCAGTGGCGGGCCGGGCTGATCGAGGCGCGGGTGCAGTCGCTGCGGGTGCAGGGCGAGATCATCGCGGCGGCCATCGCCGCCTCGGCCCGGGTCGACAGCGACATCATCTCCATCAACCCCGACCGGCTGCTGGACGCCCAGGCGGGCAATGTCTCGCCCCTCTCCTATTTCGATCCGACCCTGGAATTTCCCATCAACCCAGAACAGGTCGCGCCCTTGCTGCGCAACCTCATCACCCCCACCCGCACCCGCGCCCGCATCTACGACCAGCAGGGCCTGCTGATCCTCGACAGCGAGAACATCTATGCGCGCGGCGAGGTGCTGCGCCAGGCCATCGACACCTCGCAGCAGACCAGCTTCTTCCTTCTGGACTGGTGGAATGCCCTGATCTCCTGGGCGCCGGGGGACAATTACCCCACCTATCAGGAATATCAGGCCGATGAGGGCACGCGCTATCCGGAGGTCGCTTCGGCCCTGCAGGGCGCGCCCGCCGATTTCGTGCGCGTCGACGCCCATAACCAGCTCGTCGTGTCGGTGGCGGTGCCGGTGCAGCGGCTGCGGGCCATCGTCGGGGCCATCCTGCTTTCCACCGAGCCGGGCGACATCGATTCGGTGGTGTCGCAGGAGCGCTGGAGCATATTGCGCATCGCGCTGATCGCGGCCGGGGTGCAGATCGCGCTTTCCCTGCTGCTGGCCGGGACCATAGCCGGCCCGATGCGGCGCCTGTCGGCGGCGGCCGAGCGGGTGCAGACGGCGGGCGATGCAAGGGCGGAGATTCCCGACCTCACCGACCGGGCCGACGAGATCGGCCATCTTTCCGGGGCGCTGCGGCGCATGACCGATGCGCTCTACAACCGCATCGAGGCCATCGAGCGCTTCGCCGCCGACGTCGCCCATGAACTCAAGAACCCGCTCACCTCGCTGCGCTCGGCGGTGGAGACCCTGCCGCTGGCGAAAAAACCCGAGGACCGCGAGCGGCTGACCAATATCATCCAGCACGACGTGCGCCGGCTCGACCGGCTGATCACCGACATTTCCAGCGCCAGCCGGCTCGACGCCGAACTGGCGCGCGAAAGCGTCGAACTGGTGGATGTGGAAAAGCTGACCGAGGCCATGGTGGCCATCCAGAAGGACGTGGCCGCGGGTCGCGACGTCGCCGTGATCATGGGCAAGCGCGCCGGGCGCGGCTCCACCGTGATCAACGGCCATGAAAGCCGCCTTGCACAGGTGCTGGCCAATCTCATCGACAATGCCGTATCCTTTTCCCCGCCCGGCGGCACGGTCACGGCCACGGTCGCCACCGAAGGCGATTCCATCATCGTCAGGGTAAGTGACGAGGGCCCGGGCATTACCGGGGACGCCAGCCGCATCTTCCAGCGTTTCTACACCGACCGTCCGGAAGCCGAGAGCTTCGGCAATCATTCGGGGCTGGGCCTGTCCATCTCCAAGCAGATCGTGGACGCGCACAAGGGCACGATCGGTGCGCAGAACCGGCCCGACCGCACCGGCGCGGTTTTTACAATTGTGCTGCCGCGAGCCCGGAAATAAGCTGTCCGGATGAACAAGCCTGTCAATATACATGGAACCGGCCTGGTTCTGGGCGATGTCGGGGTTTTGCTGCGCGGCCCCTCGGGTGCGGGCAAATCGGTGCTCTCCATGGCACTGCTGGACCGCTGGGAAGGCCGGGGGCAGCCCGCCTTCCTGGTCGCCGACGACCGGGTCGATATCATCCAGGAAGAGGGCGGCCTGACCATGCTGGCCCCGCCCAGGCTGGCCGGGCTGATCGAGTTGCGCGGGCGCGGCATCGTCTCCCGCCCCCACCGGGAGCGGGCCCGGCTGCATCTGGTCATCGACCTCGTGCCCGAATTGACGCGGATGATCGAGGAAGAAGAGCTGCAGACCGAGCTGCTCGGCCATGTGCTGGCGCGCGCTCCGGTGCCGCAGGCGGGCGTGGTCAGCCTGGGCCATCAGGAGCTGCTGGTGGTCGAGGCGGTTCGCGCCAGCACGCAGCCGGCCGCATCGTGACAAATTACCCCTTGCAACCAGAAGGCCTGGGGGCAAGACTGCCCCGACCTGCCCGCCGGCCTCCGGCGGGGGGACGGCTCTGGGGGCTCTAAGAGCGTCGCACGGATTTTTCGGCGACGGTCATCTGGGGATTTTGCATGATCGGTTTGGTTCTGGTGACCCATGGCGCGCTGGCCGATGAATTCAAGGCGGCGATGGAGCATGTGGTGGGGCCGCAGGAATATATGGAAACCATCGCCATCGGGCCGGAGGACCATGCCGAGGCCCGGCGCGAGGATATCCTTGCCGCCATCGACCGGGCCGATACCGGCGCCGGCGTCATCGTGCTCACCGACATGTTCGGGGGAACGCCTTCGAACCTGGCCATCTCGGTGATGCAGAACCGCAAGGTGGAGGTGATCGCCGGGGTCAATTTGCCCATGTTGGTCAAGCTCGGGCGCATCCGCAGCGAAATGGGCATGGAGGAGGCGGTGGCCCTGGCCCAGGAGGCGGGCCGGAAATATATCACCGTCGCCAATTCCATCCTGGGTGGAGCCTGACCCGATGGACGGTGCCGGCCATGCCGGAAGGGCGGTGGCCCAGCAGCTCACCATCGTCAACCGCAAGGGCCTGCACGCCCGGGCCTCGGCGCGCTTCGTGCGCACCGCCGAATGTTTCGACGCCTCCATCAACGTCATCAAGGACGGCACGTCGGTGGCCGGCGATTCCATCATGGGCCTGATGATGCTGGGCGCGGGCCCGGGCGCCACCATATTGGTGCAGGCCACCGGAAGGCAGGCGCGCGAAGCGCTCGAGGCCATAGTCGAGCTGGTCAATAACGGCTTTGACGAGGATGTGGAGGGCGCGGGCAGCGACTAGATCATTTCAGTTTTTGACGGAAGCGGCGACCAGCGCCTCTCG
>NZ_JBHRYD010000007.1:0-291432 GCF_042648785.1 Devosia honganensis | reverse complement strand
AAGGGGGCGCTGGTCGCCGCTTCCGCCTGACAATGAAAGGCTCTAAGCGTTTCCGGCCATGCCGGCCCGACCTCTTTATTGCCGTTTCGCTGGGGCAATGATGCGGCTATCGCGCAGACGGAGGCGAATATGGTTCGGCGATTGATAGCGGGGGCAGGCGGAATTCTGCTTGCGGCCGTGCTCGGCCAGTTTCCCGAATATGCCCAGCAATATACCCAGCGGCTGGGCGGGGCGGTCGACGAGTTGCGCATCATCACCGCGGAGTTCGACCGGGCGGCGCAGGCCGGCGGGCTGGACCGGGAAGCGGCGCTGGCGCGCTACGGCCTCGCCGATGACGGCTTTCTGGCCGAACAGGGCCAGAGCATGACCCGCACTTTCGCGCGCTATGAGGAACTGAGCCGCACGCTGGCGCGGATCGAAGGCGCCGGGCCGGTCGAGCGTTTCCAGGCCCTGCCCGCCTTTCTCGATACCGATATCGGCCGGCGGACGCTGGAACACTACCAGCCGGCCATGCCGGTGACCATGGAAGGCATTCTCTATGCCGGCAGCGGCTTCATGCTGGGCTATCTGGCGCTCTCGGGCCTGATCCGCTTCTGCGCCCTGCCCTTCCGGCGCCGGCGGATCCACCGGGCGTGACAGCGGCTGCCGGAGGCGGAGCGGATTGATTCGTGGGGAAAACCGATGGCGCGGACCCCCGCCCCTAGCCCCTCCCCACAAGGGGGAAGTGTTCATTTGGGGTTCCTGACTCAATCCGTCCCCTCACACCGGGCTGCCCTCGGGCGTGACCCGAGGGCCTCTGTCCACGTGCAAGAAACTCGGGTTTTGGGGCTCCCAGGCCGGCCCTCGGGTCGAGCCCGAGGGCAGCACAGCGTTGGTGCGGGCAACAACGATCAAACCAGAAGCGTCCAAAGTAAACACTCCTCCGCAACGGGGAGGGGAACGCAGCGGCGCGCCTGGCCCGGGGGACGGCCTGCCACTCGAGCGTAGCTCTCGCGGCCTTCTCGCCTCCAGTCGCGCCACTGGCGCGCCTGGCCCAAGGGACGGCTCGAAGACATAAACATAGCTTTATGTCCGTCATTGATCGGCCACCCTCCCTCCCTTATAGGAAGGGCAAGGTTTTTACGCATCCGGAGCCAGACATGACCAGCAGCCCGACCGACTATGCGGTCAAGGACATTGCCCTCGCCGATTTCGGCCGCAAGGAAATCGCCATCGCCGAAATCGAAATGCCCGGCCTGATGGCCATCCGCGAGGAATATGCCGCCGCCCAGCCGCTCAAGGGCGCGCGCATCGCCGGATCGCTGCACATGACGGTTCAGACGGCGGTGCTGATCGAGACGCTGGTGGCGCTGGGCGCGGATGTGCGCTGGGTCTCGTGCAATATCTTCTCGACCCAGGACCACGCCGCCGCCGCCATCGCCGCCGCCGGCATCCCGGTGTTCGCCCATAAGGGCGAGACGCTGGAGGAATATTGGGAATTCACCGACCGCATGATGCAATGGGGCGACGGCGGCACCCCCAACCTCATCCTCGATGACGGGGGCGACGCCACCATGCTGGTGCTCACCGGCGCCAAGGCCGAAACCGATCCGTCCATCCTCGACAAGCCGGGCAATGAGGAAGAGGAAATCTTCTTCGCCACCATCCGGAAGCGGCTGGAGCGGGAGCCGAATTTCTATTCGACCATCCGCGACAATATCCGCGGCGTCTCCGAGGAGACCACCACCGGGGTGATGCGGCTCTACCAGTTGCATGCGCGCGGCGAACTGCCCTTCCCGGCCATCAATGTCAACGACTCGGTCACCAAATCCAAGTTCGACAACAAATACGGCACCCGTGAATCGCTGGTCGACGCCATAAGGCGCGGCACCGACGTGATGCTGGCCGGCAAGGTCGCCATCGTGTGCGGCTATGGCGACGTGGGCAAGGGATCGGCCGAGAGCCTGCGCGGGGCCGGCGCCCGGGTGCTGGTCACCGAGGTCGACCCGATCTGCGCGCTGCAGGCGGCGATGGAAGGCTTCGAGGTGGTGACCCTCGAGGAGGCCGCCCACCGCGCCGATATCGTCGTCACCGCCACCGGCAACCGCGACGTGCTGATGGTCGACGACATGCGCAATCTCAAGGACATGGCCATCGTATGCAATATCGGCCATTTCGACAATGAGATCGACGTGCAGGGCCTGCGCAATTTCAAGTGGACCAATGTCAAGCCGCAGGTGGACCTGATCGAGCAGCCCAATGGCAAGCGGCTGATCCTGCTGTCCGAGGGGCGGCTGGTGAATTTGGGCAATGCCACCGGCCATCCCAGCTTCGTCATGTCGGCCTCGTTCTCCAACCAGACCCTGGCGCAGATCGAATTGTGGACCAATGGCGAGCAAATCGAGAAGAAGGTGCATGTGCTGCCCAAGCATCTCGACGAGAAGGTCGCCGAACTGCATCTGGCCAAGCTCGGCGCCAAGCTGACCAGGCTGACGAAAAAGCAGGCCGACTATATCGGCGTTCCCGTCGAAGGCCCGTTCAAATCGGGCGAATACCGCTACTGAACCCGCTGAAGCGCCGCAAAATTCCGGTGGAGGCCCGCATTTTTCATGCGGGCCTTTACGCTTTTTAAAGGTTTCTGTTTCGTTCTCCGTCAAGCCCTTTCCTTGCCCTTTGCCCGCAACGCACAGGCATGAAGACTCTTTTTCCCGATTCCCCGGCCCGCTATGGTCTGGGTGATTCGGCCTGCGGGGGTTAGGCGGGCCGGTCCTTGGGGGCACGCCGGAATCCACTGACGATTCCGCGTCAGGCGGCCTTTTCTCAAGTCCAGGCGTACCGGCCATCCCGGCCGGATCGACAGCGCAAATCGAGCAAAAGAGGGCTGGTATGGCGCCGGATCGTTTCCGGAAGCGTTTGGGATTCGCAGGGCTGCGTTCGGCGCCCCTGGCCCTGGCCATGACGGCTCCGGCCCTGGCGCAGGGTTTTGTCCCCGCCAGCCTCAACGGCATCGCGCCCGCCGCCATCGCCGTGGGCGCCGGGGGCTTCGCCCTACTGTCTATGGCCCTGGTGCGCTCCCTGCTCAAGGATGGCCGCGCCGCCCGGCGCCGCGCCGCCGAACAGATCGCCGGCCTGCGGGCCCTCGTCGACGAATATGAGAACCTGATCGCCGGCAGCCGCGAATTGACCGTGCTCTGGGCCGGTCAGGGGCATGGCACCCCCCGCATACTGGGCCAGGCCGCCGCAGTGCTGCCGCCCGGCCGCCAGCCGCAAAGCGTGCTCAATTTCCATAGCTGGCTCGGCGCTCCCGAAGCCAACCGGCTGACGGCATTGCTGGACGATCTGCGCATGCACGGCCATGCCTTCTCGGCCAGTCTCGAGACGCTGGACGGGCGCCGCGTCCGCACCGATGGCTGGGTGCTGGGCAGTGCGGCGGCCTTGCGGCTGCGGCCGATCTTCGGCGCCGCTACGCTGGCGCCGGACCTGGCCGACGCCAGCACGGCCGGCGACTGGGAAGGCGCCCGCACCATATTGGAGCTCTTGTCCAAGCCGGCCTTCCTGCGCGACGGGAGCGACCGGCTGGCCTATGCCAATCCGGCCTATCTGGCGCTCGGGAAGGCGCTGGGCAGAACCGCACAGGATGGCCGGCCGCCCGAACTGCTCGACGCGGCGGCACTGGACAACCATCTGCGCACCTGCGCCGCCGGCGAAGGACCGGTGCGGCTGCCGCTCGACCTGGGCACGCATGGACAATTCGAGCTGGTCGAATTTTCCGTGCTCGACGGCCGCGCCGGCTATCTTTGCCCCGCGGCGGGAACCGCCCATGCGCCGGTGCCGGGGGAAGCCGGCCTCAGCCATATCGGCGGCATCATCGACGCCCTGGCGACGCCCATCGCCATCTTCAACGCCCGCCGCGAACTGGTGCAGTTCAACAGGGCCTTCGCGGAGCTGTGGAATCTCGACCCGCTCTTCCTGACCCCGGGGCTCGACGAGCGCGCCATTCTCGACAAGCTGCGCACCGAGGGGCAGTTGCCCAATCAGGTCGACTATCACACCTGGCGGGCGAAGCATCTGGAAAGCTACGGCCGCAGGGAGCCGTTCGAGGCCGATCCCTGGCACCTGCCGGACGGCCGCACCATCAAGGTGATCTCCGCCCCCGCCGGCCCCAATGGCGGCGTCATCTACGTGTTCGAGGACCTGACCGAGCGGCTGGAGCTGGAATCCACCAACAAGGCCTTCACCAATGTGCAGCGCGAAACCATCAATGCGCTGTCCGAAGCGGTGGCGGTGTTCGGCACCAATGGCCGGCTGACGCTGTCCAACCCGCAGCTCGAAAAACTATGGAAGCTGCCGGCGAACGCGCTGGGTACGGCGCCCCATATCGACCAGATCGCCGAGATCTCGAGCCGCGCCATTCCCGAGGATGGGACGGCGATCTGGCGGAACCTCAAGCGCGGCATCATCGATCTCAATCCCACCCGCACCGACCAGACCGGCCGCATCAACCGCTCGGATGGAAGGCTGATCGACTATGCCATAACGCGCCTGCCGGACGGGCAGACCATGATGACCTTCCTCGACGTGACCGAGAGCGCTTCCTATTCAAAGGTGCTCAAGGAGCGTAACGACGCGCTGGTCGCCGCCGACCGGCTGAAGGACGCCTTCATCGAGAACGTCTCCTACGAACTGCGCTCGCCACTCACCAATATCATCGGTTTCGCCGACCTGCTGGGGGAAACCGAGCACGGCCTGGACGCCCGGCAGCGCGACTATATCGACTATATCCGCGCCTCGTCGGTGACATTGGGCGTGCTCATCGACAACATCCTCGATCTTGCCTCGGTCAATGCCGGCATCGCCGAGCTCAATCCCGAACCGCTGGTGGTGGAAGCGCTGGTGGACAAGGCCAGGGCCGGCCTTGCGGCAACCTTTCCCGAGGTTTCGGGCGAGGCGCCCAGCGTCGTGGTGGAGATCGAGCCCGACCTGCCGGCCTTCGTCGCCGATGGCACGCGCATCGTGCAGGTGCTCTATAACCTGCTGTCCAACGCCGCCCGCTTTTCCCCGCCCGGAGGAGAAATCCGCCTCTCGGTCAGCCATCGCGCCGATCGCATGGTGTTCGTCATCGAGGACGAAGGGCCGGGCATCACCGACGAGATGAAATCGGCCATCCTCACCCGGCTGGACAATCCCGCCACCGGCGGCCGCCAGCGCGGCGCCGGGCTGGGCCTGTCCATCGTGCGCACCTTCGTCAATCTGCACGGAGGCACCATCTCGGCCGAAAAACGCGAACCCAAGGGCAGCCGCATCATTGTCAGCCTGCCGCGGGACAGCGCCCTGGCGGGCGTCGCAGAATAGCACCGAGGCGCGGCGGAACGCTCGCCGGCCATTGCAAAAGCCTCCGGGCATTGCAAAAATAGCCCTCGTCACCGCCCGGCTGTCCGATGGTCCATTGGTATGTCCGGCCTGCCCGGACCCTGACGAAAGAACCAAGGTGCCAGAGCAACTCCTCTTCGAAAAATTCCTCCCCGACGATGCGGCCACCGCCGCGTTCGGCACGGAACTCGCCACCTTGCTGCATCCGGGGGACGTCGTGCGCCTCGAGGGCGATCTGGGCGCGGGAAAGACGGCGCTGGCGCGAGCGATCATCCGGGCCCTGGCGGCCGATCCCAAGCTCGAGGTGCCCTCCCCCACCTTTGCCCTCGTCCAGCCCTATTACACGCCCAACGGCCCGGTCCTGCATGCGGACCTCTACCGGCTGGCCGAGGCCAGCGAGGTCGAGGAACTGGGCCTGCTCGAGGATTCCGACGCCATCGTGCTGGTGGAATGGTCCGAACGCGCCCCCGAGATCGCGGCGGCGGCAACGCTGCGCGTGACGCTGACCGTGCCGCCCGGCGGCGAGGGCCGGCAGGCGCGGGTCGAACGGCGGTAGGGCATATCCGGGATGAGGGAGCCCGGTGGCATGCCCTGCGGTTTCCACGGTGACTCACAAACCCACCCCCTCCCCTCAAGGGCAGGGCAATCGCATATGGAAAAATCTGTGAGGCCGGTCCCTTCGCCTCCCTCCCCCTTGAGGGCTTCGAACTGTCCCGCAGGGTCAATCGCTCCGGTGGAGCGATTGAAGGTGAGAAGGCCATGAGAGCTATGCTCGAATGGCTGGGCCAGGGTGGGGGTTCGGGATTGTTCGGGAATCCGACTGATCCATCGAGAAAATCGACGGCGCGGAACCCCCACCCCTAACCCCTCCCCTCAAGGGGGAGGGGAACACGACAGCGGCCATTGCGCCGTCAGGCTCATATGCAATTCCCCTGCACCTCAAGAGGGAGGGGAACGCTATTGCTGCCGGCGTTTATGATGTTCGCTTTCCTGGTTGGCACCGCGCTGGATGGAGCGGTCGCCATGGGAAATCTCGAACTCGCCGGCGGGCTGCTCGGTATCCCGCCGTGCCTCGGCCAGCGATCTGGCATGCGGGTCGACCTCGACGCCGTCGCTGCGCTCGCGCTTTTCGATTATCGCCTTTCGCTGCTCCCGCGTACGCGGACCGGTGGTCTTTTCCGTACCGCGGGGCTCGGTAGTGGATTGCTGGGCCATGACCTTCTCCATTTTCGCCCCCGAGGAACAAACGGCTCAGCATCCGCCCGGTTGCCAATCGTGATCGCCCGCGGCGCAACCGCCGCCTGCCGGGAAGGATTGACCCGGCGAGGGCCGGAAAGGAGCGATCATGTCCACCAATCAGCCCAAGACCCGCCACCCCAACGATCTCGACCTCAAGCGCAATCCGGGGATCGGCCAGACGACGCGCGGCATCGACCAGGAGGAAATGACCTTCGAGGACGAGGAAGGCGACAATACCATCGAGGGCGACGTGATGAACGACACCGAAGCCGATGGCAGCATCGATCCGCAGCGACGGGGCCGGGTGAACAAATAGCGCGGTGCGCGGCGCGAACCCGTCAGTGCGCCTCGTCCCAGTTCCGTGCGGCATGGGCGTCCACCCTGATCGGCACGGTCAGCCGGACGGCGGGCTCGGCGGCGCCTTCCATGACCTTGCGGATCACCGGAATGGCCCGGTCCTCGGTGCCCTCGGGCACCTCGAAGATCAGCTCGTCATGGACCTGGAGCAGCATGTCCGCCTCGACGCCGGCCTTGTGCAGTTCCGGCTCCATGCGGATCATGGCGCGGCGGATGATGTCGGCGGCCGAGCCCTGGATCGGGGCGTTGATCGAGGCGCGCTCGACAAAGGCCCGTTCGGACGGATTGCCTGAATTGGCGTTGGGGAACTGCACCTTGCGCCCGAAGATGGTGGTGACGAAACCATCGGCTTTCACCCGTGTCTTCTGGGCGTCCATATAGTCCCTGATGCCGGGGAAACGCTCGAAATAGGTCTTGATGTAGTCGCCGGCCTCGGAGCGGGCGATGCCCAGCTGATTGGCGAGGCCGAAGGCGGAAATGCCGTAGATGATGCCGAAATTGATGGCCTTGGCGCGGCGCCGCACCTCGGAGGGCATCCCCTCGATGGGCACCTTGAACATTTCGCTCGCCGTCATGGCGTGAATGTCCAGCCCTTCCTCGAAGGCGTCCTTGAGCGCCTGGATATCGGCGATATGGGCCAGGACCCGCAATTCGATCTGCGAATAGTCGGCGGAAACCAGCACCTTGCCGGGCGGCGCGATGAAGGCCGAACGGATCTTGCGGCCGTCCTCGGTGCGCACCGGAATGTTCTGCAGATTGGGATCGTTGGAGGAGAGGCGCCCGGTGAGCACGCTGGCCTGGCTGTAGGAGGTGTGCACCCGGCCGGTGCGCGGGTTGATATAGGTGGGCAGGGCATCGGTATAGGTGCCCTTGAGCTTGGTCAATTGCCGCCAGTCGACCACGGTGCGGGCCAGCGGCACGCCCTTGAGCGCCAGATCCTCGAGCACGTCGGCGCCGGTGGACCAGGCGCCGGTCTTGGTCTTGGTGCCGCCTTCGAGCCCCATCTTGCCAAAGAGGATATCGCCGAGCTGCTTGGGCGAGCCGAGATTGAAGCTCTCCCCGGCCAGCGCATGCGCTTCCGCCTCGAAAGCGGCTGCACGCTGGGCGAAATCGCCCGAAAGCCGCGCAAGAATTTGCCGGTCGACGGTGATGCCGCGCGCTTCCATGCGGGCGAGGACCGGCGCCAGCGGCCGCTCCAGCGTCTCATAGAGGGTGGTGGCGTTTTCCGCGGCGAGGCGGGGCTTGAGCACGTGCCAGAGCCGCAGGGTGATGTCGGCGTCCTCGGCGCCATAGCGGGCGGCGGCGGCGATCTCCAACTGGTCGAAGCTCTTTTGCGCCTTGCCGGTGCCGGCCAGCTCGGCAAAGGTGAAGGTCTTGTGGGAGAGCCAGTGCTCGGCCAGGATGTCGAGCCCGTTATAGCGCGGGCCGTCCAGCGCATAGGAGATGAGCATGGTGTCGTCGGCCGGCGTCATGACGATGCCGTAGCGGAACAGCACCTCCATGTCGTATTTGACGTTCTGCCCGATCTTGAGGATGGATGGATCCTCGAGCACCGGGCGAAGCGCCTCGAGCACCTCGCGCACCGGCAATTGCCCCTCGACCAGCCCGTCCCCACCCAGCAGATCCCCCGGCTTGGCGTGGCCGACCGGAATATAACAGCCTTCCCCGATTTCGGTGGAGAGGCATATACCCACGAGATCGGCCTGCTGCGGATCGAGGCCGGTGGTCTCGGTGTCGATGGCGACGCGGCCCTTGTCGACGATCCTGGCGATGCAGGCGGCGAGCCGGTCCGGCGTCGTCACGATCTCATAGGCGCCGTGATCGACCGGAATGGCCTTGACGCGCGCATGTTCCTCGGCGGCATGGCGCGCCGGGCCGGTGCCGGGCACGACATTGGCGGCCAGCTTGGCCTTTGCCACCGACAGCGAGGTGGATTTCTGCGGCACGCCGGCAAGGGGCGCGTCGCCCCCTGCCCTGAGCGCCGGATCGGCCTCGAAAAGGTCCGGGTCGGCCTCGAGGAGCGTGGCGAGGCGCCTCGTGATGGTGTTGAACTCCATCGCCTTGAGAAAGGGAAAGAGCGAGGCCGGGGAAATGGGCTCGCGGGCGAGCGCGTCGAGATCGAGCGTCACCGGCACCTGCCGCTCCAGCGTCACCAGGCGCTTGGAGATGCGCGCCAGCTCGGCATGCTCGATCAGCCGCTGGCGCCGCGCCGGCTGCCGGATCTCCTCGGCGCGGGCCAACAGGGTCTCCAGGTCGCCATAGGCGTTGATGAGCTCGGCCGCGGTCTTGACGCCGATGCCGGGCACGCCCGGCACGTTGTCGACGCTGTCGCCGCACAGCGCCTGCACGTCGATCACCTTGTCGGGGGTGACGCCGAACCTGGCGAACACCTCCTCGGCGCCGATCCATCTGAGCGGCGGCTGGCCGGGGCGCGGAATGGTGTCGAGCAGGCGGATCGAGCCATCGGGCTCGACCATCTGCATGAGGTCCTTGTCCGAGGAGGCGATGGTGACTTTGAAGCCCCGGTCGCGCGCCAGGCAGGCATAGGTGGCCATGATGTCGTCGGCCTCCCACCCCTCCATCTCGATGGCGGGGATGGAAAAGGCGCGGGTGGCGGCGCGGGTCAGCGGGAATTGCGGCACCAGTTCCTCGGGCGGGGGCGGACGCTGCGCCTTGTACTGGTCGTAGATGTCGTCGCGGAAGGTCTTGCCCTTGGCATCGAAGATGACGGCCATATGGGTGGGCGCCTCGTCGCCCTCGAGATCCTGCGTCAGCTTGAACAGCATGTTGCAGAACCCCTGGACGCAGCCCACCGGCAGCCCGTCGGACTTGCGGCTGAGCGGAGGCAGGGCGTGGAAGGCGCGGAAGATGTAGCCCGAGCCATCGACGAGCAGCAGATGCATGAAACGATTCCCTCTTGCGGTCGGCCGCGACTCTATCGCCTCGGGCGCCGCGATGGCACCCAATTTTGCCAGGGCCCGGGCGGGATCGTCCGGCAGTGGTTTTTCCCAATGGACCCAACTCGGCCATTTTCTTATTCTAGTGGCCGAAAATTGAACGGGGGGCGGCGTTTCCGCCCGGCTCGAACGGCTATGGAGCCGAAAGGAAATTTCGTGCAGCTCAACCCGCCCGCGAGGTTGCGCGTCACCATTCTGGTGGTGGATGACGATGCCCTGATCACCCTCAACACGGTCGACCTCCTCACCGAGATGGGCCATGTCGCGCTCGAGGCCTATTCCGCCGCCGAGGCGTTGCGCATCCTGGAGCAGCGCGCCGAAATCGCCGTGCTGATCACCGACTATGCCATGCCGGGCATGACCGGCGTGGAGCTGGCGGCGGCGGCGCGCGCCCTGCGGCCCGGCCTCGCCGTGCTGCTGGCCACCGGCTATGCCGAATTGCCCGAGGGCACGCCCTGCGACCTGCCGCGATTGGAAAAGCCCTTCCGCGCGGACGAATTGGCGCGCCGGATCGCCGAGCTGCTGGGAACGGCGGCCGAATAGGGCGGCCGGTTCAGCGCAGCCCGCTTTTTTCCAGGAGGCCCAGGCGCTTGGCGTCGTAGTAATAGCCGCCGGCATAGAATTGCACGGCGCGGTCCTCGTTGCCGCCGGCCGTCACATAGGCGCCGGCCAGATAGCGCACGGCATAGCGCAGATTGGTTTCGGCATCCAGCAGGCCCGACGGGTCGCCGGAAAAACCCATGCCCCGCGCGGTGGCGTGGCTGATCTGCATCAGGCCCCAATAGGGACCGTTGCGGGCGGCCGGATTGTAGCCGCTTTCGCGCACGATGACCCGGCGCACCAGCCGCTCGGGCACGTCGTATTCGGCGGCGTAATGGGCGATCAGCCCATCCAGATGGCCCCGCTCGCTGCCGGCATAGCCCAGCAGCATGTCGGTCGGAGCAGCCGGAACGGCGGCGGCGCGCGGCACATGGCCGGCCGGGGTGGGGGCCGAAGGAGCAAGGGAGGCGATGGCTGCCTGGGCGGAACGGTTGCCCGGAAGGGGCTTGACCCCGGCGATGGAACACCCGGCCAGAACCACGGCCAAGGCCAGAGTGCCCGCAATGGGGAGCGGTCGAGCCGTCATACGTCTTCCTTTTCCGCCTGCGCCAATCCCTCAGGGGCCGGCTACGCTCCAATCACGGCGGCTTGATGGCAAAAATGGGACGCCTCCTCAAAGGCCCGGGGCGATCGCCGCGAACCCGATATCGCGAACGCCGATTTCCACAGTTGCGCATTCCCTACCCTTGCACTAGTTTGCGCCCGTTCCAACGGGCTCAAAACCCGATTCCGGCCTGCACCCGTAGCTCAGCTGGATAGAGTGCTGCCCTCCGAAGGCAGAGGTCACAGGTTCGAATCCTGTCGGGTGCGCCATTCTCTTAATCCTTTGATATTACATAGATTTTCTCATCTTTGAGATAAAGATGGGCACTAGTAACCTAAGCCGCCTGATGTCCGCTGCTTGCAGATGAATTCGTAGGGGGTGAGACCCTTGAGGGTCTTGAGGCCGCGTCCGAAATTGTAGGCGTCGATGACG
Organism: Devosia honganensis; assembly: GCF_042648785.1. Lineage (NCBI taxonomy): Bacteria > Pseudomonadati > Pseudomonadota > Alphaproteobacteria > Hyphomicrobiales > Devosiaceae > Devosia > Devosia honganensis. The sequence goes on along the minus strand of NZ_JBHRYD010000007.1, from coordinate 279,954 downwards.
TCCTGAAGATGCCGGCGCAACTGGTCATGGCTATCGTGGTGGAAGCGCTTGACGGTTGATTCCTTTTCCGGCGACCATTGCGGGATTTGCTCACCACGCAGAACGGCCGGAATGGGGTGCATAGCCGCCATTCCGGTGAGCGCGTCAAGCATGCGCCACCTTTCGTTCTCGTCGTCAATGCCGCCTCCCCGGATCAGGCGCGATCATGGCCGTCGGCGGTCGCTTTTTGAATCCAGGCATTGAGCGTCGCCAGATCCGCATATTCAGCGCCGCCGATCTGCAGGATATAGGCGGTGTCCCCATGATCGAACCGGGCCACTTCAAGACGGTGCTTGCCAGATCGTTCGATGATGGCGCTCCAGTCCCTGGTTTCGGACAAGGGAATATGCAGGACCTTGCCGCGATCGAATATGTGGCTGCGACGGACGATGAGGATGCCATCCCGCAGATGGACCTCGGCAAGCCTGGTGCGGCCGCTCCAGCCAATGGCGATCCATAAGACCACGACGATGCCGGCAAAGGCGATCGCCGCGGGCAGGATGCCTGCCTCCCAGCCCCGATCGTCAATCGCCGCCGCCATGGCGGCAATCGGCGGCCCCAGAAGGAGCAGCCATATGGCCCGCCCCGTGCGGCGTCGATAGATCAGCCGCCCTCCATCATCCATTCAATCGACCCGGCACGGAAAATGGTCGTCGAGCGCCGAGACGATGGCCCGGTAAGCCGGCATGAAATGCAGATCAGTCTGGCCGTACAGCGTCTTTCGGATCGCCTCCACGACCTTTTCCGGCTCCACGTCCACGATGCAGAACCGGGTTCCGGCCGTGTCGAACATTTCGGCCACGGCAAGCGCATAGCCATAGCAGACGCCAATCCATGTCGGCTCCGGCGCCCCGCAGATACGGAACAGCCCAGCGGCGCTCAGTCCCCTTTCCGGCGCATAGGAGGCGACAGGGAGAAGGAAAATGGCGAATGCAAGGGCGGTCGATTTCAGCACGACGCCGCCTCCTCCGACACGCTGGGAACTGCCAAGCTGGCCCGAACCACCTGTGAGCAGCCCGCGGTCAGTTTCCCATGGGCTGCATCACGCCGCCGCCCATATTGGGCATCATGCCGCCACCCGTATTCGGCGCCATGCCGCCGCCACCTGGATTCGGCATCATGCCGCCGCCGGCGGGCATGGTGGGCAGGCCGGCATAGGACCAGGCCTCCAGCCCCCCGCGATACCAGAGCACGTTGCGATAACCCAGATTGGCGGCGCGCAGCGCGGCATTATAGGACATCCAGCACTGGGTGGAGGCACAGTAGAACACCAGCGCCGCATCCTGCCTGCCGCCGGTGACCTGTTGCAGGAACTGGCCGAAACCCTGCTGGGTCTGATCCTGGAAGGAGCCGGGCTGGGCGGCGTTGACCGCCATGATCGCCCCCGGCAGGGTCTGGTCGCCCCCCAGCACGTCGAACAGCAGATAGGGTTGCTGGTTGCTCATCACCAGCTGGAACAGCTCGGCCGTGGTGGTGACGCGCGCGCCGGGAATGGAGCTGGGCGTGGGGCCGTGCATGGCCCCGTCATGCAATTGCTGGGTGGGCTGGACGCCGTAATCCTGCAATTCCATCTGCGCCATCTGCTGCAATTGCTGCACCATCATATCGGTCTGGTTCGGCTGAGGCTGCGGTTGTGGTTGCGGTTGGGGGAAGGACGGCTGGGGCTGGAAGTCGGTCTGCGGCTGGGGTGTGAAGGAGGGCTGCGGTGGCTGGAAACTGGGTTGCGGCTGGGGCTGGAAGTTCGGCTGCGGCTGCATGCTCGGGTTTTGCGTCATGAACCCGGTATTGGGCGCCTGGTTGAACCCGTCCTGCGCCAGCGCCGGCACAGAGGCCAACAGGGTCACGGTCATGGCGATGAAAACGGCCTTTTTCACGATGCGGTCCTCTTGCTTGGGTCAGGGCGCGGCCTGCAATTGCCGGCCATCCATGTTGAAAACGGAGTTGGGATTGAAATTGTCGTCATTGGTCAGGAAATAGCTGCCGTCCTGCAATTGCCAGGCATTGCGGTAATTGTAGTCGAGCTGCACCGGCCGGCCGGAGGTGTCGAGATAGGTCTCCACCCCCCGCACCGCCTCCATGGTTTCGCGGTGCATACGGTCCTGGATGGCCATGCGCTCGTTGTAGCCATCCATGATGATGCCGGCGATTTCCGCATTGGTGCGGCGGCGGATTTCCGCGCGCTCGGCAGCCCCCTGGATGTTCTGCCCGTCGATGACGGCACGGTGCTGCAGGATGAAGTCGGACCATTCGCCCGTCGGCAGGAAGGATTTGCGGATCGCCTCGCTGGCGGCGAGATCGAGATGGCCGGCCGGCGCCCAGACGACGAAGCTCCATTCGCTGGAGCCGCCCAGAAAGGTCTGGGCCGGCGGCGGGGCCGGCATGGGCAGGCCGGGAAACAGCGAGGGATCGATCATCAGCCCCGACGCCGCCGGATCGAGCACCGACCGGCTGAACAGGGCGCTGCCCAGGATGGCGCCGCGCATGTCCTGCCCGTCCGAACCGGTAAAGGCGAACATGGCCTCGCCGGCGTCGAGCCAGGACTGCATGGAGATGCCCGGCGCGCTGATCCCCAGCCCCGGGAACTCGGCGGGCACCGCCTGCCCGCCCACGATATCGGGGCGGCGACGAAAATCGATCATGCGGGCGTCGGGCCAGATCGCCTGCGCCTCATAGGTCAGCAGGTCTTCCAGCGAGGTGAACGGCGTCTGCCGGCAATTGCTGAACTCGCCGCGCCCCCAGCCCAGGCTGGGGAAAAAGCCCAGACCGTAGCGGCCGTCGGGCGACCGGGCGGTCCAGTTGACGTTGTAGCCATAGGCGTTGCACGGGTCGCCCCAGGTCAGCCCGCCCTCGCTTCGCCAGCCGGACGGAATGAAACCGCGAAGCGCCGCCATGTCCGAATGCATCAGCACAGTGGGCGTTACATGCAGCCCGCTTTCCTGCGCCATGACCGGTTGGGCGGCGAAAACGGCCAAGACGGCGGTGAACAGGGCTGCAAGGAGATGTTTCATGGCGCTCATCCAGCCGTTACCGCGATGAAGTTCCGTTCCACCCAGCCGGACTTGCATGGCCCGGTATAGAGCCGGGCGGGGACGATCGGGCTGCTCACGCCGCACTCGCGGCCGCCGCCATAGACGATGCCATCCCATGCGCCGGCGCCGGTGCAGACAAAGACCGCGTCGCCATTGTGCAGACGGTCGATTTTCGCGTGACCGGCACCCGGCCCGGCGCGGACGGCGAGGAAATCGTCGTCCCCTGCCCCGAGCCCGACGACGACCCCATTGGAGGCGCAGGCATCCATGTCGTCGCCGCCCAATGTCAGATATTGCGCCTGGGCCGGGCCAGGCAGCAGAAGAACGAGCAGGACGGCGCCGGCAAGCACGAAACCACTCATGCGCTTTTTCCTGCCGTTCGCCATGTCGACTCCTCCGCCCTGCGCGCCGCCATGGCTCCGCGACGACGCGCTTTCCGAGGCTCTTAGCCTTCTGTTAAGCTAATGGCGCGCCGTGCCCGGGCAACCGGACATGAGCGGACATGAGGGGGCAAAAGCGGACATCGGCCGATGGGGGAGCTTAAGGGAGTGGACGAAAGGGCAAATCGCCCGCTGACGGGCTGGAAAGCCATTGCCGGTTATTTCGGCAAGGACGAGCGTACCGTGCGCCGCTGGGCCGCCACGCGGGACCTGCCGGTGCATCGGGTGAACGGGGACCGCAGCGGCCCGGTCTTCGCCTATGTCGCCGACCTCAACCGCTGGCTGGTCAATCACGGCCATGTGGTGGAAAGCCCGGCTGTCGCACCACTTGCCCCCAGGTGGTCCGGCGCTAGATGGATCGCCGCCCTGTGCGCTGCCTGCCTCGTTCTCGGCCTTGCCGGGGCGGTTGGCTGGCGCCTGCTGCAGCCGGAGGAGCGGATGCCGTCGGGCGCGGCGGTATCGAGCGCCGAAAGTCTTTATCTCGACGGTCTCTATCACCTGGAGACGCGCACCGCCGACGGCATCGCGCGGGCGCTGGGGCTCTTCGCGCAGACCATCGCCGCCGATCCCGGTTTCGCCTCCGCCTATGTCGGCCTGGCCGACGCCTATAATCTGGTCAGCCAATATACCCCGGCCAGCGCCGAGGAGAGCTATCCCAAGGCCAGGGCCGCCGCCGAACGCGCCATCGCGCTCGACCCCGGAAACGGCCCCGCTCATGCCGCGCTGGGTTTTTATACCTTCTATCACAGCCGCGACCCGCAGGCGGCGATGGCGCTGATGCACAAAGCCATTGCGCTGGACCCGGCCAATGCGCGTGCGCATCACTGGTACGCGCTGATCGCCATGCAGAACCGCGATTTCACCGTGGCGCTGGAGCAGATTGCCCTCGCCCAGCGGCTCGATCCACATGCTCCCTCGATCCTCGCCAATAAGGGACTGATCCTGTTCCATGCCGGCCAGACGCAGGCGGCGCTCGATATCCTGCGCCCGCTGAAACAGAACGAGCCAACCCTGCTCTCCCCGCCGGCCTACCTCGCCACCATTTACCTGGCGACCGGACGGGACAACGACTTCCTGCGCGAATATCGGCTGGCGGCGGAGATTTCGGGCAACCGGTCCGCCTCGACCATAGCGACGGCGGCGGAAGCCGGCTTGCGAGCAGGCGGGCGGCCGGAAATGCTCAGGCGCATGTTCGCCGAGCAACAGCGCCAGCACGCCCAGGATAACGAGCCGGCCTTCAAGCTGGCGCTGACCGCCGCCATGCTGGGCGAGGAGGCCGCCGCCCTGGATTTCCTCGTCCAGTCCATCAGGCGGCGCGAGCCCGATATACTGGGGATCAGGCTCGAGCCGGCATTGGCCGGGCTGCACGGCGACGCGCGCTACCAGGCCCTGGTGGCCGAGGCGGGGTTCACGCCGGAAGATTGATCCGGTGGGATTCCGGAGGCGCGAAGACGTCCGATCCGCGCAGCTACATCGCCCGAACTGGAACGATGCCGGGATCGGGCCGTCAGCCTGTCCTGGTCGCCTCGATGTGGAAGGTCACGGTCACCCCATGGCCGACGAGCTCTTCTTCCACGTCCTCGTCCATATCGCCGACATTGTAATCGAGGCGATCGAGGGAGAGCGTACCGTCCGCCACGGCACTGTCGCCATCGATGGTGAGGGTGAAGGGGAGCTCGATCTCCCGAGCGACGCCCTTGATCTCCAGCGTGCCCAGCGCCACGTAACTGCCGTCTTCCGCCTCCACGACCTCGCTGGACGTGAACCGCGCCTGCGGGAACGCGGCCACGTGAAACCAGCTTCTGTTCTGGGAGTCGCTGTCGCGATCGGGTGAGCCCGAGGCGAAAGAGGCGATATCGACGACCACCTCGATCGTGGCGGCGGAAAGATCCGCGGGATCGAGGACGATCGCGGTTTCGAAGCGCCTGAACTGGCCCGTGAACTCGCTTCCGGTCTGGGTGCCTGCGAAACTCACCGTGCTGGCCTCCGGACTCATGGTCCAGCTCGCGGCCTGGATCTCGGTTACCGCTCCGGCCAGGGCGGCGGCGCACATGAAGCCGAGGGCATGCATTCGAAAGGTCATGGCAGACAATCCATCAGGTTCTGGTTGATCCGAAGGGCAGCATGCGGCGCAGCGTGGCGTCGCGGGTGATGAAGTGGCGCTTCAAAGCGCCGGCGACGTGCAGGAGGATCACGACCATGAACAGCTTGTTGAGCCAGCCGTGAAGCGACAGCGCGATTTCCTGCAGCGGCTTGCTGGGGTCGAGAAGCGCGGGGATGGGCAACAGACCGAAAAAGGTCATGGGCAGGCCGGAAGCCGACGCCCCGACCCATCCCACCACCGGAATTGCGATCATCAGGGCGTAGAGCGCGACGTGCACAATATGCGCCAACCATAGCTCCCATGGCCTGGCGCCCTCGGTCAGCATCGGCGGCGCCGGCCGATAGAGACGCCAGCCAAGCCTGAGAACCGCCAGGACCATCAGCGACAGGCCGACCGCCTTATGCATGTCGAACAGCCGATAGGTCCGCAGCGATGGGGGTTGCGCCGTCATGTAGAGCCCGAGCCCGATCAGCATCAGGATTGCGAGCGCCATCAGCCAATGCAGCGTCTTGGCCACCGGGTCATAGGCTGAGGGCAAGGGCCTCCCGGCTCTGGCCATGGTCTGCGGCTCGGTACTCATGGGCAATCCGGATTTTACGTCAGGCGGGGCATGGACAGCGATCTGCGGCCCGGAAAACCACCCGGACCGCCATGATGGGAGGGACTTTGCCATCATTACCCTTCGGGGAAAAGCTATATTATGACTTTTAATATCATAATAGACTTGCATAACCTGACCTCAAGAGTCATAAATTTTCCCGCATCCGTCGCTCCGCGTGTTTGCCGCTTTTCGCGGAACCGGGTGCTTCATAGGTCGCGGGGCCCTGTGCAGCGCTTCGCAACCGGCATGGCAATGGGCCGCTCGTGCGGAGCGCCCCGCAACACGAGAGAAATTTCAATGACTTCGATCGCTTTATCCACGGGACGCCGTCTGAGCGCGGCCGCTTTGGTCATCACGGCCGCAGGACTGCTCGCGCCGGCGGCCTTCGCCCAGGAAGTGGCGGAATCGGGATGGGCCTACACCGTCGAAAGGATCGCCACCGGCGTCAATAACGGCTATCAGCTCGCCTTCGATCCCGAAGGCCGCCAGGTCTATTTCGCCGATACGCGCTGGCGGACCGAAGCCCGCGACGCCGACGGCAAGGTCACGGTGACTCAGCGGGCAACCGGCAAGCTGGTGCAATTCGACGCCGAAACCCGGGCGATCGACAATGTCTATTCCTATCTCGGCCTGGCGCGCAGCGACGGCAACGGCACGGAAGGCGATGCATTCGACTGGAGCGGCGTCGACGCCGAATCGCTCTCGTCCATGCGCACCCATTTCTCGCCCTATGGCATCGCCGTCGACTATAATGGCGGCGATCCGCTGGTCATCACCACGACGGCGCGCGGCCGCGACGCCGAACTGGGCTATGGCGGGCATGTGGTGGTGTTCAACCCCGCCCAGGGTGATCCGACCGATGCCGACCGCATCTGGCAGCTCGAGGACGGCTCGCCGGTGTTCGACGGGGTGCGGCGCGTAGCGGTCAACACCCGGACGCACAAGGCGTTCGTGACCAATTTCGCCGATGCGCGCGGCGACAAGGCCCGCCCCGGCTTCGTCGTGGTCATCGACCTGCCCACCAGGACCGTCGACGCACGCGTCGCGATCCCCGAAGGCGGGGCCATCGGCGTCGCCGTGGATGAGGAACGCGACCTCGTCTATGTCGGCTCGCTCGTGGGCGAGAATTTTTACGTGATCGACGCCGGCGCGCTCGATAACAGCGACCCGGCCGATCTCGAGCTCAACGCCGACGCAGTGACCCTGCTGCCGGCCTCGGTTCCGGAAAATGCGCGCCCCACCTACAGCCCCGAATTGCAGCGTCTCTATATCTCCTCCTATGCCAGCCCCGAGGGCACCATCACCGTCGTCGATGCCGACACGGACAGCGCCTCCTATGGCGAAGTGATCGACACCATCACCACCGGCCCGACCAATGCCGTTGCTGTCGATGGAGAGCGCGGCCTGCTCTACTCGGCCAATCTGGGCGACCGCGAGGTCGTGGTCTATGACGCCGAGAGCTTCGAGGAACTGCACCGCCTGCCCACCACGGGCAATGCGCTCAATATCGGCATCGATCCGGTCACGCGCGACGCCTGGGTCTCGAACTTTTCGCAGGCCAGCGTCACCGACGTGTTCACCCTCACCTATGCCGGTGAGTGAGACCTGACCAAGCGGAAGCCGGGCCCGCCCGGCTTCCTCCCGTTCGATACCGCTCCGGCCCCGTTGGCATCCCTGCCGACGGTGTCGGTTTTCCATATCCAAGGAAGCTTTCACCATGACCATGCCCGTACCGGTGCGGATCTCCGCCGCAGCCGCCGCCTTCCTCGCCTTGCTCCTCGCGCCGGCCGTCGCGCAGGATCCCGTCACCGGCTCGACGCTGGATGGCGCCACTTTCCAGTTGCCCCCGGTCTGGGTGATCGGGGAGCCGCTCGCCATCGAGGGCGAGAACTGGACCACCCATGCGGGCGACCGGGGTTCGGTGATCGGCGTCAAATATGATTTCGGCGAGGTGGTTCCCTCCGATCCGGTCGACGAGATGGACGATATCTGGGCGCGCATCACGGCCGATGGACGCGGGACGTTTTCGGCCCAATTGCCCTATCCGGAGGATGCCGGCTGGAGCGCCGGCGAGCAGCACACCATCCATCTGCTAACCGGAGCGCTGGGCGATAACGACAAGGTGCGCAATCCCACCCTCCGGATAACGCTGGTCGAAGCCGAGTAAGGCGGCCGCAGGCTGGGCGCTTCACGGCCGACCTCATCGGGGCCGGGGACAATCATGGCGCGCAGGAAGGAAGAGGACATCTCCCATGCACAGCCCCAATTCCGGCGCTCCGGCCCATGCCCAGGCATCCCGCCTGCGCGCGCAGGACATAACGATCGGCTATGAGCGCCGAATTATCGCACGGGACCTTTCGCTCGATATCCCCCACAGAGGCTTCACGGTCATCGTCGGCCCCAATGCCTGCGGCAAGTCCACGCTGTTGCGGGCATTGTCGCGCCTGCTCGCACCCCATGCCGGCGCGGTGCTGCTCGACGGGCAGTCGATTTCCGACATTCCCCCCAAGCAGGTGGCGCGGCGGCTCGGCCTGCTGCCGCAGGCGTCATCGGCGCCGGACGGAATAAGCGTCGCCGACCTCGTCTCCCGCGGGCGCTATCCGCATCAGAACCTTCTGCATCGGTGGTCCGTGGCCGACGAGCAGGCGGTGGATCGCGCCCTACGTCTGGCCCGGGTCGAGGATCTGGCGGAACGTGCCGTGGACGAGCTTTCCGGCGGCCAGCGGCAGCGGGTTTGGATCGCCATGGTGCTGGCGCAGGAAACGCCGCTCCTGCTGCTGGATGAACCCACCACCTTTCTCGACATCGCCCACCAGGTCGAATTGCTCAATCTGTTGCGCCGCCTCAATCGGCAGGAGGGAACCACCATCGTGGCGGTGCTGCACGATCTCAACCTGGCGTGCCGCTACGCCGATTTCATGGTGGCGATGAGCGCGGGCCGCATCCTGGCGAGCGGGACGCCGGAGGAGATCGTCACCGCCGAATTGCTCAAGGAGGTTTTCGGCCTGGACTGCATGATCATCGAGGACCCGGTCAGCCACACGCCGCTGGTCGTCCCGCTCGAGAACGCCGACTGACCTCGTTCAGCGCATCCGTGTCCGCGTCAACAGCCAGATGAGATAGAGGCCGCCCACGAGACCGGTCATCCGGCCGATCGGCAGCACCAGGTCGAGCGGCATCATCTGCGCCACGAGGTCGGCGAGGACCAGCAGCAGCGCACCCATTGCCGCCGCGCTGAGCACGGGCAGCGATTTCGCGCCCGTCAGCCGCAGGACCAGTTGCGGCGCGGCAAGCGCGACGAAGGCGATGGGGCCGGCGGCCCCGGTCGCGAGCCCGGCCAGCGCCACCGCGCAGAACATCATCCAGATGCGGGTCCGCTCCACCCTTATGCCCAATTGCCGCGCGATGTCGTCGCCCATCTCGATCATCGAGAGGCTGCGCGCGGCAAGGCCGACCAGCGGCACGATGACGATGGTGCCGACCATGACCGGCACGACATGCGACCAGGTGCGGGCATTCAGCGAGCCGGCCAGCCACAGATTGGCGGCGATGGCGCTGTCGAGGTCGCCGCGCACCAGCATCAGATTGTTGAGTGCCAGGAGGACCGCACCGACACCGATGCCCACGAGAATGAGCCGGTATCCGCCGGTCGTCCCATTCCGGACCGACAGGAGATAGACCGCTGCGGCGGTGAGCAAGCCGCCGCAAACGGCGGAAGCCGCAACGGCGAAGCCATCGCCCTCGAGCACGATGATCTGCAACAGAGCCCCAGTCGCCGCCCCGGTGGTGAAGCCGATGACATCGGGCGAGCCCAGCACATTGCGCGACACCGATTGGAAGACGGCGCCCGACACGCCCAGGGCGGCCCCCACGAAGATCGCGGTCAGGACGCGTGGCAGGCGGACGTTGAAGATGATCTGATCGTAAACTCCGCCTGCGCCTCCGCCCAGCAATGTTGCGAGCACCTCGCCCAGAGGGATGGCGACCCGTCCGACCGTGATGGCATAGGCGGCGCAGAACAGGGCCAGGGCGCAGATAACCAGCGTTACGGCCACGATACGCGGCCTGACGACCAGCGACATGGCGGCGTTCCTGACGACGATCCCCCCAATGGAAGACGGCTTCAGGGTTTCGGGCGCGCTCATAGCTGGCTGATCCGCCGCTGCCGGACCAGCGCGATGAAGAATGGGCCGCCGATGAGCGCCGCCATGATGCCCACCCCGACCTCTCCCGGCGGGGCCACGATCCGCCCCAGCGTATCGGCGGCCACCATCAGGATCGCCGACAGGAGCATGGAATAGGGCAGAACCCAGCGGTGGCCGGGGCCGGTGACGAGCCGCGCCACATGGGGAGCGGTGAGCCCAACAAAGGCGATCGGCCCCGCCGCTGCGGTGGCTCCGCCCGCCAGCACGACGACGACGATAGCCGATGTGCTCCAGATCAGAGCGGGGCTGCCGCCAAGCGTGCGGGCCAGATCGTTTCCAAGCGCGACGGTATCGAGCGCCCGTGTCAGGAAGAGCGCGGCGAACGACCCCATGGATACGAGCACGAAGACCGGTCCCAACACTCCATATCCGCGGCCCTGCAATGAGCCGACGCTCCAATGACGGAACTGGTTGAACACCTGTTCCTCGCTGTTGATGAGGATGATCTGGGTCAGCGACAAGAGCACGATGGTGAGCGCGGCGCCGGCCAGCACGATACGGACATGGTTGGCGGTCCGGCTGAGATTGCCCAGCGCATAGACCGCGCCGCCGGCCAGGGCGGCCCCAGCGAGGCCGAACGCCATATAGGCCGTGACATCGGCGATCCCCAGAAAGGCAATGGCGGCGACGATGGCCGCCGAGGCGCCGGCATTTACCCCCAGAATGCCCGGATCGGCCAACGGATTGCGGGTCAGCGCCTGCATGATGGCGCCTGCCAGCCCCAGCGCAGCCCCCACGATTGCGGCGAGCAAGGTGCGCGGCAGGCGCAGGTGATGGACAAGAAGATGATCGGAATTGGCGGGGTCGAAGGCAAAAAGCGCATCCCATGTCACCGAGGGCGGGATGGATCGCGTGCCGATGCCGACGCTGAGCAGCATCAGGACGGCCAGAAGGCACGGCAAGACGAGCAGTCCCGCGACGCGCAATTTGCGCCCGGACGAGGACGGAATCGCCGGCGAGGACGCCGTCATCGATGCGCCTGTCCTGAAGGCCGCACAAAAGCCGTGCCTTTCGCGCGCCCCGCCGACATCAATTGCCGAACTTCTCGACGATCCCGTCGATGATTTCCCGTCCGCTGAAATAATCGATGCGGAACGAATTGGCGCCCAGCCCATAGACTTGGCCCGCCTGGACCGACGGCAAATTGGCGAGGGTCGGCTCGTTGACGAAGGGGGCGACGCCGCCATCGTCAACGCGAAGCAGGAAAGTGGTCGCCGAGGTCAGTGCGACGAGGTTTTCATAGGGCGCCCAGACGAAGTCCTCGCGCAGATTGGGCTGGGCGTGCCATTCGGGATCGGGGTCTTCGAGGGTAAAGCCGAGCGCGGTGAGCAACTGGCCATGAACGCTGCCGGCGCGGGCAATGGGGTTGTCCTGCCCCGGCCCGTTGAAGGAGATGATGTTGGCCGTGCCCTCGGGAATGGTGATCGAGCGGCGCGCCTCCTCGACATAGGCGTCGAATTCGTCGATCGCGCCTTCGACCCGATCCTCGATGCCGATGGCCTCGCCGAGCTCGATGGCAAGGTCCTGCCAGGTCTGTCCGCCATAATCGAGGATGATGGTGGGCGCGATGGTACGGAAGGCATCGAGTTGATCGAGGGCGGAATCCATGCCCGAGGTGGAAACGATGATGAGATCGGGCGCGGCGGCATAGACCGCCTCGATATCGACGCTGCCGGCGGGCCAGGCGTTCTCGACGCCGCGCTCCTCGGCCAGCTCTGCCCATTGGGCAAAGAAGGTGCCGTTTCCTGCCGACCCGCTCGCCACCACCGGGGCGTCGACCGCCAGCAGCGTGCCGGTGATGGTCACGGATGTCGAGAGAATCCGCTGCGGCTGCGCCGGTATCTCGGTAACCGAACCATCGGCGTTTCCGAACGAGCGAGGCCAGCCGGCCATATCCTGGGCCAACGCGGCACCAGCCGACAAAAGCATAGAGGCTACGCTCAGACCGACCAGAAGCGCGCCCCTGAAACGGGTACGAAGGATAGGCATGGCATCTCTCCCGGTTTGCGTTTCGCCACAGCGGAGCAGCCATAACTTGATATAGAATGTCAAGTTAAATGCGCCTCGGACAGGATGCGCATGGCGCGGCTGACGGCGATACCGAAGACCGAGGCGTGGTCCTCGTCGGGGAAGATTTCGAACCGCACACGTCCGGCCCCGATATGGCCGCCCAGCTTTGCCGCAAACGCGCGGGCGTTGCCCACCATGCTGCGCGCCGCGCGGCGGCTGGCAATGTCGTTCGTATCGCCGCGGCCCGCCTGCCAGGGCGCCAGAGCTTCTTCCCACTCGCCAACGGCGATGAAGACGCGCGAAATCTCCCCTCGGATGGCGGGGATATCCGTTTCCAATCCTGCGTCCCGCCATAGCGAGGGGCTGATCGCCACATAGCTCTGGAACGCCCGGGTATGCCGAACCATGGTCCACAGCACGAAATATCCCGATAGCGAATGCCCGATAAGGGCCTGCCGCCGGGGATCGAGGGGAAGCGCCGCGCCGATCTCCGGCTTCAGACGGGTTTCGATGAAATCGAGAAAGGCTTCGGCGCCACCCTCGCCCGCTGGTTGCAGGCCCTTGGGCACGTAATCCCGCTCCCGTTGCCTGGTGTCGTAGAGAGCGCCGGAACCATGGCCGATCCCGACAATGACCGCAGGCGCGACGCCGGTGGCGTCGGGCCGGCGGCTGAGCCGCCGGTGGGTTTCGGCGACAGTCGCGAACCCGGCATCGGCATCGAGCAGATAGAAGACCGGAAATCCTCCCGCGGGGACAGGTCCGTCAGGCAGGGCGATGCTGATCCGATAGTCGATTCCGCCCACGGACATGGGCCGCACTTGCGTGTCGGGGATGGTTGCCAACGGCCAATCCGCGGCGATGGGAGGGGGAAAGCCTGTCACGCTCGATGCCTGTCTGTCGTGGCCGATGGGTCCCCTAGAACATAATCATGATCGTTTCAATCATATTACTTCTTGAAAAACTTGAGTTCACGAGTCATGTTGCGCTGCCTCGTGGTTCGCCGCGAAGAAATCCTTCAGGCCGCACCCCCACGCTTCCGGTGGAACAAACCACCAAGCGGCGCATGCAAGACGGGACGTATGACGATTACCAGCGTGCCAAATCAAATGCACCAGATGCCCGATCCTGCGACACACGCGATCTTCCGCTCGGCCAATAATCAGTTTTCGACGCAAGGCGTGGGCGCCGCGCTGCCCCCGGGACCGCTCGATACGCTGGGCGCACGGGTAAGGGATTTCTTTCGCTCGTCGCCTGGGGCGCAACTCCTGCTCGGCGCCCTGCCATTCGACCGCACGCAGCCCGACTGCCTCTTCCAGCCACTTTCCATAGCCGACATCATGCCACCGCCTTCCCTCGCGATGTCCGCGCAGGGACAAGGAGGGCGCCGGCGCGTGACCATGCATCCAAGCCCCGCCGATTATAAAGAAATGGTGGCCCGGGCGCTGGAGCTCATCGGCAGCGATGCCGGCCTGAGCAAGGTGGTTCTCGCCAGAACCCTGATGGTCGAAACGGACACCGCGTTCGATCCCCGGGCGGTGGCGATGCGCCTGGGCCGCGATCCCAGCATCACGAGTTTCGTGATGCCCGTATCGCTGGATGGACCGGCGCGCACACTGGTCGGCGCGACGCCCGAACTGCTGCTCGAAAAGACCGGGCGCGCCATCCGCTCCAATCCCCTCGCCGGTTCCGCCCGGCGACAGGCCGATGCATCCGCCGACCTGGCTGCGGCGGCGGCGCTCGAGGCATCCGACAAGAATCGCCGCGAACATGCCGTGGTGGTCGAAGCGATCATGGACGCGCTGGCGCCTTGTTGCGTGCAATTGAAGGCACCCGAAAGCCCGGCACTGCACGCGACGGCCTCCATGTGGCACCTGGGCACGCGGATAGAGGGCCGGTTGCGCGACGATGGCATCTCCTGCACCGACCTCGTCGCGCGGCTCCATCCGACCCCGGCCATATGCGGCTTTCCGCGCGACAGGGCGCAAGCGCTGATCCGCGAGCTCGAACCCTTCGATCGGGGCTTTTATGCCGGCGCGATCGGCTGGACCGACGCCGGCGGCGATGGCGAATGGCACATCGCGTTGCGATGCGGCGAAATCTCCGATCGCCGCATCACGCTCTTTGCGGGCGCAGGAATCGTCGCCGGCTCCGATCCCGCTGCCGAAGCCGAGGAAACCTCGGCCAAGTTCCTCGCCCTGCTCCATGCTCTGGGCATAGATGAACTTGGCCGCCCGCTTGTGGATGCGATCTCATGAAGCCGCTCCGGCAGACCTGGCCCGATGACCTGGCCGAGCATTATCGCGCCGCCGGATATTGGAGAGGCGAGACCTTCTCGCAGATGCTGAGGGCGCGCGCGGCGCTGTGGCCCGATCGTGTGATCATCGTTGGCGGCGAGATACGCTGGACCTATCGCGAGCTTCTCGGGCAGGCCGAAAGAACCGCTGCCGGATTGCTCTCCCTTGGCTTGCGGCCCGGCGACAGGGTCGTCGTGCAATTGCCCAATATCCCGGAATTCTTCGCAGTCGTCTTCGGCCTGTTTCGGGCCGGGCTCATCCCCGTCTATGCCCTTCCGGCGCACCGGCTCACCGAAATCGCCCATTTCGCGCGCAAGGCGGAAGCCGCCGCCTATGTCTGCGCCGACAGTTTCGGCGGCTTCGACTATCGCGGCCTGGCGCGCGAGCTTCGTGCCGCGGTGCCCGCCATCCGCCATGTGGTCGTGGCCGGGGATGCCGCCGAATTCACCCCACTGGCCGGGTTTCGTGTCGATGCTTGCCCGCTTCCGCCGGACGCCTCACCCTCGGATGTGGCGTTCCTGCAGATTTCCGGGGGCAGCACGGGCCTCTCCAAGCTGATCCCGCGCACCCATGACGACTATCTCTACAGCGTCCGCGAAAGCGCACGGATTTGTCTTCTCGACCAAAACAGCGTCTATCTCGCCGCCTTGCCGGTGGCGCACAATTTCCCCATGAGCTCGCCCGGCGTATTTGGAGCACTGTGGACCGGCAGCCGCATCGTCCTTTCGCCCGCGCCCGGCCCGGAAGTCGCCTTTCCCCTCATCGCGCGCGAAAAGGTCACCATTACCGGGCTCGTGCCGCCTCTGGCGCTGTTGTGGATGCAGGCGGCGAAGTCGCGCAGGGACGACATCTCCAGTCTCGAAATCCTGCAAGTCGGCGGCGCCAAGCTCATGCCCGAGGCCGCCCGGCGCGTGCGCTCGGAACTGGGCTGCCAGCTACAGCAGGTATTCGGCATGGCCGAGGGGCTGGTCAATTATACCCGGCTCGACGATCCCGACCATCTCGTCACCCAAACCCAGGGCCGGCCCATCAGTCCCGCCGACGAGATCAGAATCGTCGACGAGGAGGACAATCCGGTTGTCGAGGGCGAGCCCGGCCATTTGCTGACGCGCGGCCCCTATACGATCCGCGCCTATCACAATGACGACCAGGCCAATCTGCGCGCCTTCACCTCGGACGGCTTCTACCGAACCGGCGACGTGGTGAAGCGCACGCCGGAAGGTTACCTCGTCGTGCAGGGGCGGGCCACCGATCACATCAACCGGGCCGGGGAGAAGATTTCGGCCGAGGAGATCGAGGACCACCTACTCGCCCACCCCGACGTCTTCGACGCAGTCGTCGTCTCGATCCCCGATCCGGCGCTGGGCGAGCGTAGCTGCGCCTTCGTCATCCCCCATGCCGGGGCCGAACCCAGGCCTGCTGCGCTCAAGGGCTGGATGCGCCGGCGCGACGTGGCCGCCTTCAAAGTGCCCGACCAGATCGTCCTCGTGCCGGGCTTCGCGACCACGGCGGTGGGCAAGATCAGCCGCAAGCAACTGCGGGCCCGCCTGCGCGAAACCTTCCTCGCCGAGCAGGAGACCGCCTGATGGGACTGCCGCAGATCGCCCCCTATCCGCTGCCCGGCGAGGCCGAACTGCCCAAGGCGCGGGGTCCCTGGACCCTCGCCCACGACCGTGCCGCGCTGCTCGTCCACGACATGCAGAACTACTTTCTGCGCGTCTATGCCGTCGACACTTCGCCCATCGCGCCGGTCATCGCCAATATCGCGGCCCTCGCCGCCGCGTGCCGCCTGGCGGGTATCCCGGTGTTCTACACCGCCCAGAACGGCGACCAGGATCGCCGCGACCGGGGGTTGCAGGCTGACATCTGGGGGCCGGGCATGACGAGCGCGCCCGAGCATCAGGCCATCACGGCCGCGCTCGCGCCGCAGCCGGAGGATTTCGTCCTCGTCAAGCACCGCTACAGCGCCTTCCAGCGCTCCAACCTCGAAACCCTGATGCGGGCCCGCGGCCGCGACCAGATCGTCATCTGCGGTGTTTATGGCCATATCGGGTGCATGCTGACCGCCGCCGAGGCCTTCCAGCGCGATATCGAGGTATTCTTCATCGCCGACGCCATCGCCGATTTCTCGCGCGACCGGCACGATATGGCCGTCGACTATGTGGCGGAACGGTGCGGCGTTCCCATGACCACGCGACAACTGACCGCGGCGCTTAACCCATGACCCTGACGCTCGAGACGATGCGCGCCGACATCGCCCGCATGCTTCATGAAGAGCCCGGCAATATCGGGCTCGAAGACAATCTCATGGATCTCGGCCTCGATTCCATGCGCGCCATGAATCTGGTGCTCGCCTGGAGCGAGGCCGGCGTCGAGCTCGATTTCTCCGCTCTCGCCGAAAAGCCCACGCTGGCGGGCTGGTGGGCGCATGCACAGGCCCGGCAGGACGCGCGGTGAAACCCTCGTTAAGCCAGCGAAGCGCCTCCGGCCAGTCGTCCGCAGTTGGGGGCTATCGGCTGACCGAAGCACAGGAGGGGCTGTGGTATGCCCAGCGGCTCGACCCGGCCAATCCCCTGTTCAATACCGGGCACTATGCCGAGCTTCGCGGCCCCCTCGACCGCGACGCCTTCCGCGCCGCCGCCGACCGGATGCTGTCCGAGGCCGATGCGTTGCGCCTCAGAATAAACGAGGGCCTGGCCGGACCTTGGCAGGCACCGGCTCCGGACAGGCGGTTGCGTCTGGAGATCATCGACCTTGCAGGGCGGGACGACCCCCATGCCGAGGCCCTGGCGTCGATCGCAGACGATATCGGCACGGCCACGGATCCGGCGGCTGCCCCGCTCGCCACCGAAAAGCTGTTCGTTCTGGGGCCCCGGCATCACCTTTGGTATCGGCGCGTCCACCACCTCGCCATCGACGGCTACGGCATGGCATTGCTCAATGCCCGCGTCGCCGAGCTCTATAACGCCTGCCGGACCGGCCATGCCGCAGGACCGGCCTTCCCGCCCATCGATGCCGTCTTTGCCGAGGACATGGCCTATCGCGAGGGCGACCGGCGCCGCGAGGACGGGGCCTATTGGCAGACTTACCTCGCCAACCTGCCCGACATTGGCGGCATGGTTCCGGGCCGGGCGGTCAGCGCGCATCGCTTCGATCGCGCCACGCGGATGTTGGATGCGAGGCTGTTGCAAAGCCTGCAGTTGCGGGCCAGGGAGTGGAACCTTCCCTGGCCGGACCTGCTGACCGCCCTCACGGCCGCCTATTGCCGCCGCTTTGCCGGCGGCCCGGAGATCGTCGTCGGCGTTCCGCATATGGGCCGCCTCGGCAGCGCCGCCGCCCGTGTTCCGGCCATGGTGATGAACGTGCTCCCCCTTCGACTTTCCGCGAGCGAGACGATGCCGATGGAGGATTTCGTCACCGCCGTTTCCAAAACCCTCGCGGCCTCCCGCCGCCATGGGCGCTATCGCAGCGAGCAGATGCGCCGCGACCTCGGCCTCCTCGGAGGGCACCGCCGCCTCTACGGGCCGCTGGTCAACGTGCTGCCGTTCGACGTGCCGCCGCGGCTGGAGGGGATCGAGGTGAACACGGAAACGCTGAGCACCGGGCCGGTGGACGACGTCACCATCACCTTCCGCGGCGACGGCAGAACCGCCCTGGCCCTGGAGGTGGATACGAATCCCGACCTCTATGCGCCCCGCGACGGCGCGGCTCAGGCCGCGCGGCTGGCCGGGTTCATCGAGCGAGCGCTGACGGCTTCGACGCTCGACGAGGTGCCCATGGCGACGACCGATGAGGCTCGCCACTATACGGAGACCGTGAACCGGACGGCCCATAAGGTGCCGGACAGCACCCTCGCCGGCCTGCTCGAAGAAGGCCTCCGGCGCACTCCTCATGCACCGGCCGTGAGCTTCGGCGCCCGGACCTGGACCTATTCCGAGCTGGAGCGCCGGACGCGAGCCCTCGCCCTCCAATTACAGGCGCGGGGCATAAGCCGGGACGATATCGTCGCGATCGCCCTGCCCCGCTCGCCCGAACTGGTCGTGGCGCTGCTGGCGGTGATCAGGGCCGGAGCCGCCTATCTCCCGCTCGACCCCGAGCACCCTCCCGAACGAATCGCGCGCATCCTCGCATCGGCCCGGCCGCGGCTGTTATTGGCCGCCAGCGAAGATGTTCTTCCCGGGTCGCCGCCGGCCCTGCCTCCCCGGGTCTGGCACGCCGAGCCTTCGGCCCATGACCTGCCCAACGCGGCCGCCCCCGGCGATCTGGCCTATGTGATCTACACTTCCGGTTCGACCGGCGAGCCCAAGGGGGTGATGATCGAGCACCGGGCCATCGTCAACCGGCTCGAATGGATGCGCCGCCATTATGGATTTTCGGGCGAGGATCGCATCCTTCAGAAGACGCCTGCCACCTTCGATGTCTCGGTCTGGGAGTTCTTCCTGCCCTTCATCAGCGGCGGATCGCTGGTGGTCGCGCCGTCGGGGGCCCATCGCGACCCCAGGGCCATCGCCGCGCTCGTGCGCCGGCATGGCGTCACCACCATGCACTTCGTCCCGTCCATGCTGGCCGCTTTTCTCGACGCGCCGGAGGCGCATGGGCTGCATTTGCGCCGCGTGTTCAGCAGCGGGGAGGAATTGCCCGCCGATCTCTGCGCCCGCTTCCACGACCATGTCGAAGCCGAGCTGCACAATCTCTACGGCCCCACCGAAGCCGCGGTCGATATCAGCTATTGGCCGGTCCGCGCCGGGGCCCGGGACCGGCCGGTTCCCATCGGCTTCCCGGTGTGGAATTCGCGGCTCTATATCCTTGACGAGCGGGATCGCCCGGTGCCGCCCGGCATGGTCGGCCATCTGCATCTGGCCGGGGTGCAACTGGCGCGCGGCTATCTGGGCCGCCCCGACCTCACCGCCGAGCGCTTCGTGCCCGACCCCTTCCGGCCCGGCGAGCAGATGTATCGCACCGGCGACCTGGCCCGCTGGCGTGATGACGGCGCGGTCGTCTTCCTGGGGCGGTCCGACAGCCAGGTCAAAATTCGCGGCCTGCGTATCGAACTGGGCGAAATCGAAGCCGCCGCGATGGCATCCGGCCTCGTCGGCGCCGCCGCCATCGTCATGCGTGAAGACCGCGCCGGCCAGAAGCGCCTGGTCGCCTATGTCGTGCCGGGGCCGCATTACGACGAGGACGGTTTGCGGGCCTATATGCAGGGGGTGCTGCCCGACTACATGCTCCCCGCCGCGCTGGTGACCCTCGATGCGCTGCCTATCGGCGCCAATGGCAAGCTGGACCGATCCGCCCTCCCCAAGCCCCGCTTCGCCGAGACGGCCGGCCGGCCGGCCACCACCCGCACCGAACGGGCCCTGGCCGATCTTTATGCCGAATTGCTCGGCCTTGCCGAACCGCCCTCGGCGCATGGTGACTTCTTCAATCTCGGCGGCGACTCGCTGCTGGCGGTCACGCTCATGCTGCGCATCGAGGAGATGTTCGGCGTCGATCCAGGCTTGGGCACGCTGTTCGAGCGGCCCGACATCGCGGGCCTTGCGCAGCGGATCGATGCCGATGCATCCGTCTCCGACGATGGCCTGCAACCCCTGCTGCGACTGGGATCAGGCAACGAAAACCTGGCGCCCCTGTTCGTCGTTCATCCGGTGGGCGGCATCGCCTGGTGCTACCGGCACCTGGCGCGAGCGCTGTCCCCGCGCCGCGCCGTTTACGGCCTGCAAGCTCCCGCGCTCACACCGGGCATCGCCGTTCCGGACACGCTCGAGGCGCTGGCCGCCGGCTATGTCGAGCGCCTGCTCGCGGTCTCTCCCCGTGGCCCCCACCATATCGCCGGATGGTCGGTGGGCGGCATCATCGCCCAGGCCATGGCGGTGCGTCTCAGCGAACTGGGCGAGGAAGTCGGCGTCGTCGCCCTCCTCGATTCCTATCCCTCCGACTGCTGGCGCGTCGAACGGGAGCCGACCCCCACCGAAGCGCTGCGGGCCCTGCTGGCGGTGGCCGGGCACGTCCCCGAGGATTATCCCGATCTGGTGACCCGCGAGCAGATCGTCGGTTTCCTAAAGGCAGGCAGCAGCCCACTGGGCGCCTTGCCCGACGATGCGCTCGATGGGGTCATCCGCGTGGTCCTCGACGTCAATCGTCTGGTGCGCGGCCATTATCACCGCCGTTTCGAGGGCATTTTGACCCATTTCCGCGCCGCGCTGGATCACGGGGAAAGCGGTTTGACGCCTGCGCTCTGGCAGCCCTACGCACGGACGGTGGAGCTTATCGACCTGCCATTCCTGCATCCGCAGATGGCCGGCCCCGCCGCATCGGAAATGGTCGCGAGCGCCTTGAACGAGCGGCTGGCCCACAGGAGCTTTTCCCGATGAGAGAAACCGTCGATCCCCGTCCCAGCGGACTTGCGGGAAAGCTCGCCTTCGTGACCGGCGCCGGGCGCGGCATCGGTGCGGCGGTGGCCCGGGAGTTGCGCGCCGAAGGCGTGCGGGTGGTGGCGGCCGATATCGAGGCGGACGGGATCGAGGCCCTGGCCCGGGAACTCGGCCCGTCGCTCCGCGCCCTGACGCTTGACGTCAGTGACGGCGCGGCCGTCGAGGATGCGGTTGCCGCTATCGAGCAAGATTGGGGGCCGATCGATCTGGGCGTCAATGTCGCGGGGATTTTAGCGACGGGTTCGGTCATCGAGACCGGCGAGGCGGCCTGGCGGCGTGTCTTCGAAGTCAACACGCATGGCGTTTTCCACGTCGCGCGGGCGCTCGCCAGACGCATGACGCCGCGCGGGCGCGGGGCCATGGTCACGGTCGGATCGAACGCTGCGAGCGTTCCCCGCCACGGCATGGCAGCCTATGCCGCCTCCAAGGCGGCGACCTCGATGTTCATGCGCTGCCTGGGCCTCGAACTCGCCCCTTTCGGCATCCGGTGCAACACCGTCGCACCCGGCTCAACCCTAACCCCCATGCAAACCGGCATGTGGGCGGATGAAAACGGCGCACAGCGCGTCATCGCGGGATCGCCGGAGATCTACAAGACCGGCATCCCGCTCGGCAAACTCGCGGCCCCCGAGGAGATCGCCGACGCCGTCGTCTTCCTCCTCTCGGACCGGGCATCCCATATCACCATGGCCAATCTGACGGTGGATGGCGGGGCAGCGCTCTGCATCTGAAATTTCGGGGAGCGCCGGCCGCCGCCGCTTCCGCCCGACAATAAACGTCCCTAAGCCTGCGCCAGCCGCTCGGCGTGCCAGCGCAGATGGTCGTCCATGAAGGTCGAGATGAAGAAATAGGAGTGGTCATAGCCCTCGCGCATGTTGAGCGTGAGGGGAATGCCCGCTGCCTTGCAGGCCTGTTCGAGCAGCCAGGGTCGCAGCCCGTCATCGAGAAAGCCGTCCGCCGTGCCCTGATCGACCAGCAATTCGGGCAGACGGTGGCCATCCTCGATCAGCAGCGTCGCGTCATAGGGGCGCCAGGCGCTTTCGTCCTTTCCGAGATATTTTTCGAAGGCGGGGCGCGACCAGCCGGCGGTCGAGGGTTGCGCGATCGGAGCGAAGGCCGAAACCGAGCGGAACCTGCCCGGGTGGCGCAGGGCGAGGGTGATGGCGCCGTGCCCGCCCATGGAGTGGCCGAAGATGGCCTGCCGCGCCATGTCGAGCGGAAAATTCTTGCCCACCAGAGCGGGCAGTTCCTCGGCGATATAGCTGGCCATGCGGTAGTGGGCGGCATAGGGCGCTTCCGTCGCGTCGACATAGAAGCCGGCGCCCTTGCCAAACTGCCAATTGTCCTTCTCGTCGGCGACATCCTCGCCGCGCGGACTGGTATCGGGGCAGATCACGGCAACGCCGAGCTCGGCCGCCAGCCGGCGATATTCGCCCTTGTCCATGACGTTCTGATGGGTGCAGGTCAGCCCCGAAAGATACCAGAGCAGCGGCACCTTCCCCTCCTGCGCCTGGGGCGGCAGGAACAGCGCGAACGTCATGTCGCAGCGGCAGGCCGCGCTCTGGTGGCGATAGACGCCCTGGATGCCGCCGAAGCTCCTGGCGGTCGAGATGGTTTCCACGGTGTCCCCCAAATCAATAAACGATGACCGAGCGGATCGATTCGCCCTTTTCCATGAGTTCGAAGGCGGTGTTGATCTCATCGAGCGGCATGGTGTGGGTGATCAGATCGTCGATATTGATCTTGCCCTCCATGTACCAGTCGACGATTTTCGGCACGTCGGTACGGCCGCGCGCGCCCCCGAAGGCGGTGCCCTTCCAGACCCGGCCGGTGACGAGCTGGAAGGGGCGGGTGGCGATCTCCTTGCCTGCCTCGGCGACGCCGATGATGATGGATTCGCCCCAGCCCCGATGGCAGCATTCGAGCGCCTGGCGCATGACATCGGTATTACCGGTGGCATCGAACGAATAATCGGCGCCGCCATCGGTCAGGTCCTGGATGGCCTGCACCACCTTGTCGTTGCCGATCTCGCGCGGATTGACGAAATCGGTCATGCCGAATTTCTCTGCCATGGCGCGCTTGGCGGGATTGATGTCGACGCCGATGATCCGGTCCGCGCCGACCATGCGGGCGCCCTGGATGACGTTGAGCCCGATGCCGCCGAGGCCGAAGACCACGACATTGGAGCCGGGCCGCACCTTGGCGGTATAGATCACCGCGCCGATGCCGGTGGTGACGCCGCAGCCGATATAGCAGATCTTGTCGAAGGGGGCGTCCTCGCGCACCTTCGCCACCGCGATCTCGGGCAGGACGGTGAAGTTCGAGAAGGTCGAGCAGCCCATATAGTGGAAGACGTCGCGGCCATCGTGCGAGAAGCGCGTGGTGTGGTCGGGCATCAGCCCCTGGCCCTGGGTCGGGCGGATCGAAGTGCACAGGTTCGAGCGCTGCGACAGGCACGTCTTGCACTCGCGGCATTCGGGCGTATAGAGCGGAATGACGTGGTCGCCCGGCTTGACGGAGGTGACCCCTGCCCCGACCTCGCGGACGATGCCCGCCCCCTCATGGCCGAGGATGGCGGGAAACTTGCCCTCCGAATCGAGACCCGAAAGCGTATAGGCATCGGTGTGGCATACGCCGGTCGCCATAATCTCGACCAGCACCTCCCCGGCCCTCGGCCCGCCCAGCTCGACAGTCTCGATCGACAGCGGCCTGCTGGCCTCCCAGGCCACGGCAGCGCGTGATTTCATGATGCTTTCCCCTTTATGCGTTCTCGTGGCGCGCCTATTTCAGATAGGTGCGCAGGATTTTCATGACGGTGTCGATTTCGGCGTCGGGATCGGCGTCCGGCGGCCGGGCAATGGCTTTGGCGGCTTCCCCGAAGGTTTCACGCAGATGGCTTTCCAGCACTTCCGCCATCAGCCCGTTGGTGGCGCCGCGCAACGCCGCGATCTGCTGCAGCAACGTTCCGCAATCCGTGCCGGCATCGACCGCCCGCTCCAGGGCCTCGGCCTGCCCCCGAATGCGGCGCAAGCGCGCGACGGCGCGCCTTTTCTCCTCTGGTGAATATGGCATGGCCACTCCTGTGACCGGCCAAATTTGACATACTCCAGGGGAGTATTCAAGGGAGAGCGGAACGGGGTGCGCTTCGACGCCAGGGGAAACGCCTTAGCGCAGCATCCAGTCGCTGCGGTGGACGAACAGATAGGCCAGCAGGCCGACAAAGCAGCCCGCTCCGGCGACGAGCCCGACACCGGGCGCGCCGATGACGAAGCCGATCAGCAGGGCGTAGCACAGCAGGGCCAGACCCCAGAGCATCGCCCGGGGCACCTCATCCATGTCCGCCGCGAACAGGGGCAGACGTTCGACCTGCTCGGTCCTTAGAGGGCGGTCTTCCATGGGGAGCCTCCTTTCCCCAAGGGAATGCCACCAGGCGCACCAAGGTTCCGGAGCCGCCTGCCAAGGAAAAAGCAATGCCGGGGACGTCAATGCCCCAGCATCTTCTCCATCGCGCCGGGCCGGTCATGCATGGCGAACTTGTCCATGATGGTGGCGCTGGCGGCATTGAGCCCGACGACTTCAATAGCCGTACCCGCGCGCCGGAACTTCAGGATCGCCATGTCGATGGCACTGACCCCGGTGAGGTCCCACAGATGGGCCCGCCCCAGATCGATGCGCACCTGATCCACCTGTTCGGTAAAATCCAGTGCGGCAAGGAAATCGTCCGCGCTGGCGAAGAAGAGCTGCCCTTCCACCAGATAGGTGCGTTCCCGGCCATCCGGCGACAGCGATGCGGTGATGCGGAAGATCTGCGACACCTTCCACGCGAAGAAGATGCCGGAAAGCAGGACGCCTACCCCCACGCCCAGCGCCAGATTGCTGGTTCCAACCACGGTGAGCACGGTGGCGAGCATCACGACGCTCGACCGGCGGGGGTGACGCGCCAGGTCGCGCAGCGAGGACCAGCTAAAGGTGCCGATGGAGACCATGATCATGATCGCCACCAGCGCCGGCATGGGGATCAGCCCCACCCAATCCCCGAGCACCAGCAGCAAGAAGAGCAGGAAGGAGCCGGCGACGAAGGTGGAGAGCCGCGTCCGCCCGCCCGATTTCACGTTGATCACCGACTGGCCGATCATCGCGCAGCCGGCCATGCCGCCGAACAATCCGCTGGCGATATTGGCGATGCCCTGCCCGACGCTTTCGCGGTTCTTGTCGCTGGTCGTATCGGTCATCTGGTCGACGATGGAGGCGGTCAGCAGGCTTTCGAGCAGCCCGACGGCGGCGACGGCCACCGAGGTGGGAAAGATGATGCGGAGGGTTTCGAGGTCGAGCGGCACATCTGGCAGCAGCAGCACCGGCAGCGCATTGGGCAATTCGCCCAGATCGGCCACGGTGCGCGTGTCGATGCCCAGGGCGAGGGCAAGCGCGGTGAGCACCAGGATGCACACCAGCGGCGAGGGCACCGCGCGGGTCAGCCGGGGAAACAGATAGATCACGCCCAGCCCCAGGGCGATCATGGCATAGGTCTGCCAGGTCACCCCGATCAGTTCGGGAAGCTGGGCCATGAAGATCAGAATCGCCAGCGCGTTGACGAAGCCGGTCATGACCGAACGCGAGACGAAGCGCATGACGTAGCCGATGCGCAGCCAGCCGGCCCCGATCTGGATGATGCCGGCAAGGATGGTGGCGGCCAGCAGATATTGCAGGCCGTGCTCACGCACCAGCGCGCCGAACAGCACGGCCGTGGCGGCGGTGGCGGCGGAGATCATCGCCGGGCGGCCGCCGGCAAAGGATATGACGATGGCGATGACGACGGAGGCGTAAAGCCCGACCCGCGGATCGACGCCGGCAATGATGGAAAAGCCGATGGCTTCGGGAATGAGCGCCAGGGCGACGACAATGCCGGACAGGATATCGGCACGGATATTGGAAAGCCAGTCGCGGCGCAGTGTGTGAGCAAGGGACATTCGGACCATGGACGCAGAACGTGCGGTTCGCGGAGCGAGCCAAACGGAAATGGTTTGCGTAGTCTGGAGTTGATCCGGCGGATCGGCGGCCGGAAGAGCCACCCGGGATTGCACCGGGTCCGGGGCGAATGCCTGCCTCGATGCCACAATTGCGCGAAAGCGGCAACCCTTGGGCGACGGCCGCCCTCCTGCCCGGGATTGGCAAACCAGCTCCAAGCTGCCATAGCCGTCCCATGACCAGCGATAATGACGACTACATCTATGACGAGGCGACCGGCGAATGGCGCCCCGCCTCCGAGCTTGCCGCCGAAACCGCCGAGAGCGAGGCCGTCCGCGACGCCTCGGGCAATGTGCTGGCGGATGGCGATTCCGTGGTGCTGATCAAGGACCTCAAGGTCAAGGGCGCCGGACAGACGCTGAAACAGGGCACGGTCATCCGCTCGATCCGGCTCACCGACAACCCCGAGGAAATCGACTGCCGGCACGACGCCATCAAGGGCCTCGTGCTGCGCACCGAGTTCGTCCGCAAGCGGTAGGGCGCTTAACCGGCCGCCCGATCAGCGCCCGGGCAACCACCGTTTTTCGATCCGGCAGACCATGGTGTAGGCCGGGTCGTAGACATTGCCGACATGGTAGCGGACCACCTGGCCCATGAGATGGCTGGCGGCGGCGGGGCTGAGACCGTATTCGCCGGTCAGCCAGGCGAACATGTCGCTGGTGGCGTGCTGCAAGGCCTGGTCGAGCGGCCGGGCATTGCCCACAGAGAAAATCTCGGTGGCGGTCTCGCCGCGCGGCCAGACCAGCTTGCGGTTCTTTTCCACCGTCAGGCGCACCTCGACCTCGAAACAGGTCTCGATGCCGGTGCCCACGATCTCGCCATCGCCCTGTGTCGCATGGCCGTCGCCGAGGAAGAACAGCGCACCCGGCACGCCGACGGGGAACCACGCCGTGCTCCCCGGTCCGAAGACGCGATAGTCCATATTGCCGCCATTTTCGGCGCTGGTCGCGGTGGACAGGGCCTGCCCGCCGCCGGGGGCCACGCCGAAACAGCCCAGCATCGGCTCGAGCGGCAACACGAAATCCTCAAGGCCTTGCACCGGCGGGTCCAGCTTCGCGGTCAGCGCTTCGAGGTCGATCTGCCAGTTCACCTTGTCGCGCGGCGGCAGGGTGCGCACGGTTTCGGGATCGACGACAAGGGCGGACAGCGAACCCAGCGTCCAGCCGGTCTCGCGGATCGGCGTCATGCGCACGATCTCCACCTTGAGCGCGTCGCCCGGCTCGGCGCCGGTTACGAAGATCGGCCCGTTCATCGGGTTGGAGCCGTCGGCGCGCTTCACCCCGTCCTTGTCGAAGCCGCGGGCATCGAGCGTTTCGGTGATGACCGTGTCACCCGAGGCGATGGTGAGGGCCGGGGGCAGCGAGCCCAGAACGTTGTGCCAGGTGCTGGCGCTGAAGCGATGTGTCGTCATGATGTTCAATGACTTAGCCGACCCGGATCGGCGCGGCAAGCCGCCCCGGGATCATGCGCCGCGCCGGCGCCGGATCGCGGCGGCGAGCCATTCGATCCGGTCCGGGGCCGGCACCACCACGCAGGTGCTGCAATAGGCGCCCCCCGGTGTGCGGTATAGCCGGCAACAGCCCCCGCGCAGGCGGAACCATTCCCCTTCCCCCGCCACGTCGACTTCGACGAAACGCCACTGCCGGTTGCGCAACGGCTCCGAGGCCATGATCGCTTCCGCCTCGGCGCGCGCCCTTTCCTCCCCGCCGCAGCGCTTGGCATGAGCCAGCATGCCCCCGGAAATCCCGTCGCCCACCAGACGCCAGAGCGCGCGCCGCGACAGGCCGGTGCGGTCGCTCAGCGCCGCGACCAGGGGCTCGTGGATAGCGGCCAGCGTGCCGATGAAGGCGGCGCGGTCACGGGGGCGGCCCGCTTCCGGGATCGCGAAGCGGAAGCGGAAATCGATGTCGCGGCCGGTGCCGGCACCCTCGATCCGCAGGACCATGGCCAGATCGCGGTCGGTCAGGCGCGGCAGCCTGGTGTCCGAGAGATAAAGCGAACCCAGAATCTCCCCCAGCCGCCATACGAGGATGCTGAGGAGATAGGCGGCGGCCGAGCGTCGATCCATGCCGCCGTAAAGCATGGCGGTCCGATCCAGCCAGATATCGAGTTCCGGGCCTGAAGCGATTTGCCCCGGTGACAGGAAGGGCGGCGCGATGGGACCGGGATCGATGCCCAGTTCCGGCTTTTCGGCGGCCAGGCGGCGAAGCGCTATCCGGGCCGAACCCATATCGTGCGAACTCAACGGCACCGGCGATTCCCTGCTTGGAGCGCGGTCCGAGATTCGCGCCCGTCGCGGCGTTTGTGGGCGAGCGGACGAGTCGGGTCAATGGCGGCCGGATGCTCCCGGCGCCATCCCCTGCCCGATCATGCGCTCCTGCGCCCGCATTGCCCCGCGCAGCT
Source organism: Devosia honganensis (assembly GCF_042648785.1). Lineage (NCBI taxonomy): Bacteria > Pseudomonadati > Pseudomonadota > Alphaproteobacteria > Hyphomicrobiales > Devosiaceae > Devosia > Devosia honganensis. Next base: position 251,373 of record NZ_JBHRYD010000007.1, on the reverse strand, counting down.
CGGCCAGCCCCTTCAACCTGCCGATGAGCGGATAGCCGGGCTGGGCGTCGCGGCCCAGATCGTCGAGTATGTCCTGTCCATGGTCGGGCCGCATGGGGATGACGCAGTCGCGGCGACCCTCGCGGCGGCGGCGCGCCTCCTCCTCGGCGATGGCGGCGACCAGATCGATCATGTCGACCGAGCCGTCCAGATGCTCGCATTCATGGAAGGAGCAGCCCAGTTCCGCGCCCTCGCGCTGCACATTGCGCAGATGCAGGAAATGCACGCGATGGCCGAGCCGGCGCATGATGCCGGGCAGGTCGTTGTCGGGCCGCGCCCCCAGCGCGCCCGAGCACAGCGTGATGCCATTGGCCATGTCCGGAACATGGTCCAGCATGGACCGGTAATCCTGCTCGGTCGACATGATGCGGGGCAGGCCCATCAGCGGAAAGGGCGGATCGTCCGGATGGCAGCAGAGACGCAGGCCCAGCCGGGCGGCAGTGGGCACCACTGCTTCGAGGAAATCCAGCAGGTGCCGGCGCAAGCGGTCCGGCCCCACGCCCGCATAGCGGTCGAGATAAAGCTGGACACCGGCGACCGAAAGGCTGTCGGCGGCGCCCGGCAGACCGGCCAGCGCACTCGTGACCAGGCGGTGCCTGTCCGCCTCCGTCATCGTGGCGAAGCGTTCGGCCGCTTGCGCGGCCACGGATGCGGGGAAATCCGCCGCCGCCCCGCGCCGTTGCAGGATGTGGATGTCGAAGGCGGCGAAATCGACGGCGTCGAACCGCATGCAGGTGCCGCCATGGGGCAGGCGCCAGGCGAGGTCGGTGCGGGTCCAGTCGATGACCGGCATGAAATTATAACACACCACCTCGATGCCGGCCCGGGCCAGATTGGCGAGGCTCTGCCGGTAGTTGTCGAGATGCCGGCGCCAATCGCCGGTCTGCAGCTTGATGTCCTCGGAAACGGGCAGGCTCTCGACCACCTCCCATTTGAAGCCCGATTCCCGCCCGTCGGCGGTGTGGGCGATTTCGGCCTGCCGCCGGGCGATTTCCTCAGGCGTCCAGAGCTCGCCGTCGCTGACATGATGCAGCGCCGAGACGATGCCCCGGGCGCCGGTCTGCATGACGTCGGAAATGGTGGTCACGTCGGTGGGGCCGAACCAGCGCCAGGTTTCAAGCATGGTCTATCCGGGAGAAAAGAGGCGTCATGATCGGTTCCGGGTCCGGGCCATGGTGAGACCCTCGGCGTCGAAGAGGTGCCAGTGCCCCTCGCGCGGGGTGACGTGAAGCACGTCGCCGCGGCCCGCCGTGCTCTGGCCCTGTTCGTGGATCAGCACCGATATGTCGGCGCCCAGGGTGCAGTGCAGGTAGCTGCTGGAGCCGTATTGCTCGGCCACGCTGACCGTGACCGGCCAGCCGGCACCATCGCGCGAGACGATGAAATCCTCCGGCCGCACGCCCAGCGTCACCGGCCCGGAGCCATCGGCCGGCGCTCCCGGCAGGTCCAGCTTCTCCAGCCCGGGGGCCTCGAAGGCGGAGCCCGCCAATCGCCCCTCGATGAAATTCATCCGCGGCGAGCCGATAAAGCCGGCGACGAACAGGTTGCGGGGATTGTTGTAGAGGTCGAGCGGCGAGCCGACCTGCTCGATGACGCCCTTGCGCAGCACGACGATCTTGTCGGCCATGGTCATGGCCTCGATCTGGTCATGGGTCACGTAGATCATGGTATTGCCCAGCCGCTCGTGCAGCTTGGTGATCTCCACGCGCATCAGCACGCGCAGCTCCGCATCCAGATTGGACAGCGGCTCGTCGAAGAGGAAAATCTTGGGGTCGCGGGTGATGGCGCGGCCGATGGCGACGCGCTGGCGCTGGCCACCCGAAAGCTGCCTCGGCCGACGCTCGAGCAATTGCTCGATCTGCAGCAGCCGCGCCGCCTCGTTGACGCGGCGCTCGATCTCGGGCCGGGCCATGCGGATGTTCTCGAGCCCGAAACTCAGATTCTGCCGCACCGTCATATGCGGATAGAGCGCATAGGACTGGAACACCATGGCGACACCGCGTTCGGCCGCCGGGGTATCGACCACGCTCTTGCCGTCGATGCGGATATCGCCGCCGCTGACCTCCTCGAGCCCGGCGATCAGCCGCAGCAGGGTGGACTTGCCGCAACCCGAGGGACCGACGAAGACGACGAATTCGCCATCGTTGATTTCCAGGTCCACCCCGGGAATGATTTCCACCACCCCGAAAGACTTCTTGACGTTGTCGAGCGTGAGATTGGCCATCGGGGAACCCTATTTGATGCCAGTGGAAGCGATGCCGCTGGTGATGTAGCGCTGCAGGAAGATGAAGGCGAAGGCCAGCGGCAGCGCCGTCAGCGTGGTCATCGCCAGCAGGATTTCATAGCGGATGCCGTATTCGGTCTGGAACGAGGCCAGCGCCAGTTGCAGCGTGTAGGAATCGCGCCGTGTCAGCACCACCAGGGGCAACAGGAAGTCGTTCCAGCGCGACAGGATGGAAAAGATCGCCACCACCGCCAGCGCCGGGGAGGACAGCGGCAGGATGATGCGCCAGAAGATGCGCCATTCGCTGGCATGGTCCATGCGCGCCGCCTCGATCAGCTCATCGGGAATGGTCAGCATGTATTGGCGCAGCAGGAACACCCCGGTCGGCGTCGCGACCGTGGGCAGGATCACCCCCCACAGATTGCCCACCAGCCCCAGCTGGGCCACGATCATATAGGTGGGTACCAGCACCACCGTCGCCGGGATCATCAGCGTCGCCAAGATCGACACCAGCGCGGCATTGGAGCCGCGAAAGCGGTATTTGGAGAGCGCGAAGGCGGCCATGGAGTTCATCACCAGCGTGATCAGCGTCGCCACCACAGTGATGAACAGGCTGTTGAAGACATAGCGCCAGATCTGCCCACCCGAACTCGAGAGCAGGTTGGTGTAGTTTTCGACCGCCAGATAGATCCGGCGCACCGGCGTCGCGTTCTCGACCGGAACGGTTATCCGTTCCTCGGGATTGGCCGGATCGATCATCTGGGCGCGGATGCCGACGCGGCGCAGTTGCGCCAGCCGCTGGACATCCCCATCCTCGGTGACCACGTCGAACAGCGGCAGCGGATCGTCATGGCCGTCCACCATCACCGTCTCCGCCGCATAGGGCAGCAGCGTCGGCGGGAACTCGCTGAGATTGGCCGGGGTCTTGAACGAGGACACCACCACCCACAACACTGGCGTGAACATCACCAGCAGGCCGATCACGAGGTAGAGATAGGTCAGCCAGTCGGTCCAATCGAGGCGCTTGCGGCCGCGCCGGCGGAACACGAATTCGCCGATGGAACTGCCGGAACGGGTGAGGCTGGCGTCAGTCATTGTTCCCACCTCGGGAAATGCGCATCTGGATGCCGGTGAACACGAGCAAGGCCAGGCCCAGCAGCAGGGAGGCGGCGGCGGCCAGACCGAAATTGCGCGGCTGGGAGGCGAACCCGACCTCGTAGATATATTGAACCATCAGCATGGTCGCCGAGCCGGGACCGCCGCCGGTGAGCACGTAAAGCTCGTCGAAGGTCTGCACCGAGCGGATCACCGCCAGGATGAAGACCACCAGCAGCACCGGCTTGAGCAGCGGCAGGGTGATGCGGAAGAACATCCGAGTCGGGGTGGCGCTGTCCATGCGCGCCGCCTCGTAAACGTCACGCGGGATCGCCTGCAGGCCGGCCAGGAGGATGATGGTGTAAAAGCCCATATGCGCCCAGACGGTGACGAAGACCGACCAGAAAAAGGCGGTATTAGGAAAGACCAGCCAGTTGATCGGGGTCAGGCCCACAGATTCGATCAGGCCGTTGAGAGCGCCGTTGCGCTGCAGGATCCACTGCCAGGTCAGAGCCACCACCACCGGCGAAAGCATGACGGGAAAGAAGAAGACGCCCCGGAAGAAGCCGCGGCCGCGAATGTCGCGGTTGAGGCATACCGCCGTCAGCAGCGCGATGACGATCATGCACACCACCTGCACCGGCACGAAGACCATCGTATTGCCCAGCGCGCGCCAGAACAGGTCGCGCGAACAGGTGGAAGGATCGAGGAAATTCCTGCAATCGAACAGCGTCTGGTAATTGGCGCCGCCCACCAGCGGCCGGTCCCAGGGGAACAGACGATCGCTGCCGCTCACCGAATAGAAGACGTTGATGAACACCGGCAACAGGGCGAAGAGCAGCACCGCGGTGAGGTTGGGGATCAGGAAGACCCACGGCATGCGCTTGATGCCGACCAGCCGCTGCAAGCCGTACATGAGCGGCTCGACCGCGCGGGCAGGCAGGGACAGGATGGCGCTGGCCGCCGAAGCGAACGGGGTGCTTGCGCTCATGGAACCATTCTCCGGAAAGCGGACGGCAATGGACGGGCCGCCTCTGGGCGGCCCGTCACGCTTGGGGCCCTAGCCCTGCGCAGCCTGGATGGCGAGGTTGACGTCCTCCTCGATGCGCAGGAGCGCGTCATCGACCGTCAGCTCATTGTTGAGCACCTGGCTGATGCGGGTGGTCAGCGCGTTCATCATGGCGCGCTGGTAGCGCCAGCCCTGGAAGCGATAGGCCGCCGGCGCCATCTTGGGGATCTGGTTGATGAAGGTGGCGAGCGCCTCGCTGGTCCGCTGCGAGGCGGAAGGATAATCGACGCCATCGGCGATCTGCGACGCCGCCGAGGGAATCTCGACTTCATTGGAGATATAATAGTCGAGATTGTCGCGCTGCGCGTAAAAGCCGATCAGCTTGCCGGCCAGTTCGGGGTTCTGCGTGTGCGAGAACGCCGTCATGGCGCCGCCACCGGGCATAACCGTGCAGGACGAGGGTCCGCAGGGGGCCGGGATCACCTTCCAGTCGAACAGATCGCCGACCTCGCTGTCCATCTGCGCGAGGGTCCAGGAGCCGCCGAAATACATGACCGTGTCGGCGTTGAGGAAATCGGAGAACAACTCGCGGTGCGTCGCCCCGCCGATGGCGCCCCACAGGTCCATGGGCATGGTGCCGTCCTGGTGCCAGGTCACGAACTGCTCGATGGCGGCCTTGAGCCCGTCATCGACGACGGGCATGCCCTCCTCATCGACCAGTTCGGCGCCGTAGCTGATGGCAAGACTGGCGAAGCGGTGGCCCGAGCGGTCCATTTCCATGGGGAAGTCGGTTCCGGTCGCCTCGGCGACCTGCCGCGTGGCCTCGGCCCATTCCTCCCAGGTGGCCCCTTCCTCGGGCACGTCGACGCCGGCCTGCTCGAACAGGGTGAGGTTCACATAGCCGCCATTCACGGTCAGCGTAGTCGGCATGCCGTTGATCGCGGTGCTGCTGGGGACGCCGCCGCGCAGCCATTGCAGGGTCTGGCCCCATTCCTGTTCGAAATAGTCGGTATCCACATAGGGCGCGATGTCGAGATAGAAGCGGCTGAGGCCGCCCAGATCGGTGATGATGGCGATGTCGGGGCCTTCGCCGGCCTCGAGCTGCACGGGCAGGCTCTCCACCAGCGTCTGGTAGCTGACCTCTTCGACCACCACGTCGACGCCCGGATTTTCCGCCTCGAAGGTCTTGGACAGCTCATCGAAAATCTTGCCGCCCGTCCCCGTATCGCCGGCCCAGACGGTGATTTGCTGGGCCTGGGCGCTGAACGGCGCGGCAGCCATGATCACCGCCAAGGCAGCCGTCGTCATATTCCTGCGTATCATTTATCTCTCTCCTCCACTGGTGCCGCCTCCACGACACGTCCCGAAATCTGTTCTGGTAAGGCCAGATTGTCAACCCGCTGGTAAGGCCAAAAATTTTCCCGTTGAAAAATGGGGTATATTTCTCGGAAAAATGCGGGTTTATCAGCGAATTTTGTCGTCATGCGATGCCCGCATCTGGTCAGCCAGCTTCTTGACACCGGCTTTTGAATGCGATCTGGTTTGACCAGAAAGCCGCATCCGGAGGACCCGATCCGACAGGCGGCCATGGGGCAAGCGGGAGTATCTCAATGATCAGATTTGCGGTCGTCGGAATCGATCACGGCCATATCTTCGACCACGTCAAAGGGCTGACGCGCGCTGGCGCCGAATTCGTCGGCTATTGCCCGAAAACCTCGGTGCCGGGCCTGGTCGAGCAATTCGCCAAAACCTATCCCGACGCGCCGCAGATCGACCGGGAGACGCTGCTGGCGGACGAGAGCATCGACGTCATCTGCACCGCCGCCATTCCCCGCGACCGCGCCGGCGTCGCCATCGCGGCGATGCGGGCGGGCAAGGACGTGATCACCGACAAGCCGGGCGTCACCACGTTCGAGCAACTCGATCAGGTCCGGCAGACGGTTGCCGAAACCGGCCGCATCTTTTCGGTGTGCTTCACCGAGCGGCTCTGCGTGCGTTCGGCGGTCAAGGCCGGCAAGCTGATCGCCGAGGGCGCTATCGGCCGGGTCATCCAGACGCTGGGCACCGGTCCGCACCGGCTGGGCGGCTCGCGGCCCGACTGGTTCTGGCAGCGCGACGCCTTTGGCGGCATCATCGTCGACATCGCCTCGCACCAGATCGACCAGTTCCTGTTCTATACCGGCTCGTCGGCCGCCGAGGTGGTGGCCGCGCAGGTGGCCAATTTCGCCAATCCGCAGGCGCCCGAATTCGAGGATTTCGGCGATCTGATGCTGCGCAGCGACAGGGCCTCGGGCTATGTGCGCGTCGACTGGTTCACCCCCGACGGACTGCCCACCTGGGGCGACGGACGCCTCACCATATTGGGCACCGAGGGCTATATCGAATTGCGCAAATATATCGACATCGCCGGGCGCGAGGGCAAGGATCACCTGTTCCTCGTCAACAAGTCCGGGGTCGAGCATATCGACTGCTCAGGCGAGGAGCTCGACTATTTCCGCGACTTCATCGCCGATGTGCGCGACCGCACGGAAACGGCGATGACCCAGGCCCATGTCTATGAAGTGTGCCGCCTGTCGCTCGAGGCGCAGGCCAAGGCCGTCACCATCTCGCAAGGATAATCGTCATGACCCGTAAACTGCGCGTCGGCGTCATCGGCGCCGGCATCGCCCAGCGCCACCTGGTCGGCTACAACTGGAACAAGGAGCTGTTCGAGGTTCCGGTGCTGTGCTCGCTGGACGAGGATCGCGGCCGCCAGGCGGTTGCCGATTACGGCGTGGGCGAGTTCACCAGCAATGTCGAGACCCTGTTCGAGCGCGACGACCTCGACATCATCGATGTGTGCACGCCGCCCGATTCGCATTTCGAGCTGTCGCGGCGCGCCATCGAGGCGGGCAAGCACGTCATCTGCGAAAAGCCGCTATTCGGCTCCATCGCCGATGTCGACCGCATGGCCGGGATCGTGGCCGGCACCGACCGCAAGTTCATGCCCATCTTCCAGTACCGCTACGGCACGGGGCTGCAGAAGCTCAAGCGCCTGATCGAGCTGGGGCTGACCGGCAAGCCGTTCCTGACCACGATCGAGACCCATTGGTGGCGCGGCCCGGCCTATTACGAGGTGCCTTGGCGCGGCAAATGGCAGAGCGAGCTGGGCGGCGGGCTGCTCGGCCACGCCATCCACGCGCACGACATGCTCAACTATGTCCATGGCGCCTGCGCGGAAGTCTTCGCCTATGGCGCGACCCTGGTGAACCCGATCGAGGTCGAGGACACCATGACGCTTTCCGTCAGGATGCAGAACGGCTCGCTGGCGGCATTGTCCATGACGCTGGGCTCGCGCAAGGAAATCTCGCGGCTGCGCTTCTGCTTCGCCGACATGGTGGCCGAAAGCATCCTCGAGCCCTATACGATGGGCCGCGATCCGTGGACCTTCATTGCCGGCGAGCCCGAGCACCAGGCCAGGATCGACGCGGCGCTGGCCGATTACGAGGTGAAGGAGGATGGCTATACACGCCAGTTCGAGCTGTTCCATCATGCCATCGTCGAGGGGGGCGAACCGCCGGTGACGCTGCAGGATGCGCGCAATTCGCTGGAGCTGGTGACCGCCGCCTATCATTCACAGCGCACCGGACAGCCGACGCCGCTGCCCATCACCCCCGATCATCCCCTCTATACGTCCTGGCTCCCCTAGCGGGCAGGAAGGAAGGAGCCCGGCCGCATGCGCGAAGAACCGGTCCCACATCTGGCTGGCGGGCAGCGGCTCTACCAGGTCGTCGCCCGCCGCATCGCCCGGCTGATCGAGGAGAATGCCGGCAACAAGGGCTGGCGCATTCCCTCGGAACGGGAGCTGGCCGAGGAGCTCAATGTCAGCCGCCCGGTGATCCGGGAGGCCATCATCGCGCTGGAAATGCGCGGCATCGTCGAGGTGCGTGGGCGGGCCGGCATGGTCATCCTGCCGCCGCGCTCGTCCGGCCAGATCAGCTTCGACCTGGTCGGCATCGATGTCGGTCCCGGCCCGTTCGAGCTGCTCGAGGCGCGACTCGCCATCGAATCGAGCGCGGCGGCGCTCGCCGCCGAGCGCGCCACCTCCTACGACTTGATGGTGCTGGAAGAATGCATCGCGCGCATGGAACGCGAGCGCAATGTGGTGCTGCTGCACGAAAAGGGCGACCGCGACTTCCACATGACCATCGCCAAGATGACCAACAACGCCATCATCTTCTCGATGATCGAGGCGCTGTGGGCGCAGCGGGACGAGTCGATCATGTGGCAGAAGCTGCACGAGCACATCCACGCCGAGGACGTGCGCCCGCTCTGGATCGGGGATCATCACTCCATCGTCGCCGCGCTGCGGCTGCGCAATCCCGACGCCGCCTACAAGGCCATGGCCCGCCATATCCGCAACGTCATCAACGAACTGCTCGATGCCGACGAACAGGGAAGGCTGGACGGCTCCATCGCCCGCGAGAGCTGAAGCGCGCGGGCGGACTTACGGGTAATCGACGCCGATGAGATAAAGCCCGCCCGCCGGCGCCATGGGGCCGCAGCTTCTGCGGTCGGCAGCGTCGAGCGCGGCGCGGAAATCGGCCGGGCTCCATTTGCCCTCGCCCACCATTTTGAGCGACCCCACCATGGAGCGCACCTGGTGATGCAGGAAACTGCGGGCGCTGGCGGCAATGGCGATCACCTCGCCGTCGCCGCTGACATCGAGGATGTCGAGCGTGCGGATGGGCGAGCTGGCCTGGCACTCGGATGAGCGGAAGGTGGAGAAATCGTGCTTGCCCAGAATGAGCTGGGCCGCCTCGTGCATCTTTTTCGCGTCGAGCGGCACCGGCACGTGCCAGACCTGATTGCGCTCGATGGCCGGCGGCGCCCGCCGGTTGAGGATGCGGTATTCGTAGTGGCGGGCCAGGGCCGAGAATCGCGCCTCGAAATCCTCCCCCACGCCGTCGCATTCGATCACCACGACCGGATGGGGCCGCAGATGATAGTTGAGCGCTTCGCGGATGCGGAACGGGTCCCAGTCGCGGTCGAGGTCGATATGGGCGACCTGGCCCAGCGCATGGACGCCGGCATCGGTGCGGCCCGCCGCCTGGCTGGTGACGGCCTCGCCCGAAAACCGCGCCACCGCCTCTTCCAGCACCTGCTGCACGCTCAGCCGCTCGGCCTGGCGCTGCCAGCCGCAGAACGGGGTGCCGTCATATTCGAGGGTGAGCTTGTAGCGCGGCATCAGGCCAATGCGGCGGGCAGCGTTCCCGCTCCGCGCAGGAAAGTGGCCGCATCCATGGCGCCCTTGCCTTCGCGCTGCACCTGCAGAAGGCGCACGGCACCGCTGCCGCAGGCAATGACGAGATCGCCACCCAGAATGGTTCCCGGCACACCCGCGCCTTCGGCCAGCGCCGAGCGCAAGGCCTTGACCCGCACCTTCCTGCCGCCCAGTTCCAGCTCGAACCAGGCGCCGGGAAAGGGCGAGAGACCGCGGATCAGGTCGTGGACGCTTTGCGCATCGCGGGAAAAATCGATCCGTGCCTCGGCCTTGTCGATCTTGGCCGCATAGGTGGCGCCGTCCGCCGGCTGCGGGGTGAAATCGAGGCTGCCCCGCTCCAGCGCCGCCAGCGCCCGGCCCATCAAATCGGCCCCCAACCGCATCATCTGGTCGTGCAGTTCGCCCGCTGTCATGTTTTCGCCGATGGGGATGATTTCCGTCGGGCCCATGGCGCCGGTATCCAGCCCCTCGTCCATCTGCATGACGACGATGCCGGTCTGACGGTCGCCTGCCATGATGGCGCGCTGGATCGGCGCGGCGCCCCGCCAGCGCGGCAGCAGCGAGCCATGCAGGTTGAGGCAGCCATGCTCTGGCGCCCCTAGGATCGGCGCAGGCAAGAGCAGGCCATAGGCCACCACCACCGCCACTTCGGCGCCCAGCGAGGCGAATTGCGCCTGCTCGGCCGCACCCTTGAGCGACCGGGGGGTGAAGACCGGAATGCCGAAGGCTTCGGCCGCTTCATGCACCGGGCTGCGGCGCTCGGCCTGGCCGCGCCCGGCCGGCTTGGGCGCGCGCGTATAGACCGCCAGCACGTCATGCCCGGCCGAGACGATCTCGGTCAGCGTCGGCACGGAAAATTCGGGCGTACCCATGAAGACGACGCGCATGCCCAAATGTCCTCTGGCGATCTAGACTCTGTTTCATCGTCATTGCCCGGGACAAGCCCGGTGATGACGCTCGGCTTGACAGCGATCGCGCCGGAGCCGGATCAACCGGCCGCGCGCCGGGCGGCCTTGTCGAATTTCTTGATCACCCGGTCGCGCTTCAGGCGGCTCAGATAATCGATATAGAGCACGCCATCGAGGTGGTCGATCTCGTGCTGAACGCATACGGCGAGCCGGCCATCGGCCTCCAGATCGACCTGCTTGCCCTCGAGATCGGTATATTTCACCGTCACCGTGCTGGGACGTTCGACCTCGTAATAAAGCTCGGGAATGCTGAGGCACCCTTCCTCGGTCACCTGCATCTCGTCGCCGAACCCGGTGATTTCCGGATTGATCATCACCAGCGGGGCAGCGGGCTCATCCTCACCGGCCAGATCCATGACCACGATGCGCTTCATCACGCCCAACTGCGTGGCGGCCAGGCCGATGCCCGGCGCATCGTACATGGTGTCCAGCATGTCCTTGGCCAGCGCCCGGATCTCGTCGTCGACCTCGATGATGGGGTCGGCTACGGCGCGCAGGCGCGCATCGGGAATGATCAGAATGGGGCGGATGGCCATGGCAGAAGGTCCGGCGAAGAATGGATTGACCCCGATATGGCTATTTCCGTTCCGCCGGTCAACTGCAAGCCGGTTCAATCTCGCCGGAATCGGAACATTTTGCGAACATGAGAATCGGCGTAGAGTGGCGGCATGAGCGAACTCGACCGTATTGTGTTTTTCCTCGGCGATGTGCCGGTGTCCCTGGCCATGGCGCTGATAGCCGGCGGCGCCATCATGCTGCTCGCCGCCCTCGTCCTCCTGGTGCAATGGGCGCGGGGCAATCAGAGGCGTGCCGAGGCGGCGGGGCAGGACGTGATCGATACGCTGCGCACGGGCTTCCACGAGCAGGTCGCGGCACGCGACACCCGCATAAGCGAGCTCGAATTGCGCCTCGAGCGGGAGCGCGACCGGAGCACGGGGCTGCAATCGGAGCTGGCGGCGATGCGCACGAGGCTGGACGAGCAGGCGCGCCAGAACGAGCTCAATCTCAAGCGCTTCACCGAAGCGCGCCAGCAGATGACCGATGAATTCAAGGCCATTGCCGGGGACGTGCTGCGCTCGCACAGCGAGACCTTCACCAAGCAGAACCGCGAACAGGTCGATACGCTGCTCAAGCCGCTCAACGACAAGCTGGTGGAATTCCAGGGCGAACTGGCGCGCGACAGCGCCTCGATGAAGGAGCAGATCCGGGCGCTGGCCGAATCCAGCCTGCAGATGCAGACCGAGGCCGGCAATCTCACCCGCGCCCTCAAGGGCAACTCCCAGGCCCAGGGCGCCTGGGGCGAGATGATCCTGTCGTCCATCCTCGAGCGCTCCGGGCTACGCGAGGGCGAGCAGTTCGTCACCCAGACCAGCCACACCAATGAGGACGGGGCGCGGGTGCGCACCGACGTCGAGGTGCTGATGCCCAATGACGACCGGCTGATCATCGATTCCAAGGTCTCGCTGACCGCCTTCGCCGCCTATACGTCCGGAGAGGACGAAGACCGCGACGTGCATCTGGCGGCCCATATCGCCTCCATCCGCAATCACGTCAGGACATTGGGCGACAAGACCTATCAGCGCCACGCCAGGAGCAAGCTCGACTTCGTCATGATGTTCGTGCCCATCGAATCGGCGCTGGCCACCGCCATCCAGCACGATGCGCAACTGGTCGAATATGCGATGGGGCGGGGAGTGATGCTGACCACGCCGACGACGCTGATGACCGTGCTGCGCACGGTGCGCAATGTCTGGGACATCGAAAAGCGTCATCAGAACGCCGAGGAGATCGCCGCCCGCGCAGGGGCGCTCTACGACAAGGTGGCGGGGTTTCTGGGCAGCATGGACAAGCTCGAGACCCATCTCGAGCGTGCCCGGCAAAGCTATGACGACGCCAAGGGACAACTGGCCACCGGCAGGGGCAGCCTGGTCCGGCAGGTGGAAATGCTGCGCGATCTGGGCGCCAAGTCGAGCAAGGCCCTGCCCGCCGGCTGGGACGGGGGCGAGGACGAGCCGCCGGCGCTCCGCCTCGTCAAGGACGAACCGGGGGACCTCGCCTGAAAGGGTGATCGAACCGGCGCGGCCCTCATGCGTTCCTTCCCTATGCAACAGCTTAGGGAGACCGATCATGGTTCAGCATCACGGCCATCCGGGCAGTCTGGTGCCGCAGGAAACCAGCTTCGACAATGCCGACACGCCGGGCATCGCCCAGCCCTATAGCCAGAGCGAAATCGAGGACCTGCTGTTCGGCGACGACCGCCCGGCACAGGATCGCATCGCGCGGCTGCGGGAAATGCGGGCCGAGGCCATCGCCCGGGAAAGCGGCGATTTCGGCGGCCGCGACCCGGCTGCCATGCTCGAGGAAATCGACCGCGCCATCGAGCAATTGCAGGGCGACCTGGACAATGCCGAGGCGACGGGCGATTTCGACATCTCCTCGATCAGGGACCCGCAGGATCATCTCGACGCGCTCGCGCCCGACGATGTGGAGGCGCGCGAGGCGCTGATCGGCGAGGAGGAATTCTACGAGGACGACGAGGACGGCCCCGCCGATGACGACCACGAATGGGCCGGCAGCGAGGAATTCCGCCACGACATGAATTAGGCAAGCGATTGGAATCGCTGTCAGATTTCCGTCCGCGCCTTGAGCGCCTGGCTCAACGTACCCTCGTCCAGATAGTCGAGCTCGCCGCCGACCGGCACGCCATGGGCGAGGCGGGTGACCCTGATGGGAGTGCCCGCCAGCCGGTCGGTGATGTAGTGGGCGGTGGTCTGGCCCTCGACCGTGGCGTTCATGGCCAGGACGATCTCGGCGTAATCGGGGGCCCGGGCGAGGAGGCCATCGAGGTTGAGATCGTCCGGCCCCACCCCGTCCAGGGGTGAGAGAACGCCGCCCAGCACATGGTAGCGCACTTGGCCGACGCCGGCGCGCTCCAGCGCCCACAGATCGGCAACGTCTTCCACCACAATGAGAATTCCGCTTTCGGCGCGCCGCGGATCGGCGCAGATGGAGCAGGGACTGACGGTATCGACATTGCCGCAGACCTCGCAGGAGCGCACCGCGGCGACGGCGCGGTCGAGCGCCGCCGAGAGGGGCAGCATGAGCTGCTCCTTTCTCTTGATCAGGTGCAGCACGGCCCGCCGGGCCGAGCGGGGGCCGAGCCCGGGCAGGCGCGCCAGGAGCTGGATCAGCTGTTCGATCTCCGGTCCGCCGGAAGCCATTTTTCGCGTTCGCCTTTCTGGCGCCGAGGCCAGCACATCGTTAGCATTTTGCGGTGCAGGCCGTAACGCCGGAGCGACATCCCGGCGCTGCGGCGAAGCCCCTCACAAGAAAGATGCAACATCCCCCCGGGTCATTCCCGCGCAAGCGGGAAGCTCCGTTTCCCTTCCGTCCGCCGAACAGGGATTCCCGCTTGCGCGGGAATGACACCGTGAAGGACGGCGAGGATGGGGGTGCAGGATGGCAGTGTGCATATGCGTTTCCCTCGGGCGGCAAAACCCCCGGAGCCGGACGATCCGATGCCCTAGAACGGCAGCTTCATGCCGGGGGGCAGCGGCAGGCCGGAGGTGACCTCGGCCATCTTGCGCTGCATCTCGGCCTCGCTCTTGCCCTTGGCGTCGTTGAAGGCGGCGACGATCAGGTCCTCGACCATGCCGGCGTCCTCGGGCTTGAGCAGCGCCGGATCGATGCTGATCGAGCGCATCTCGCCCTTGCCGGACAGGGCGATGGTGACCATGCCGCCGCCCGAGCGGCCCTCGACCACCAGCTCGGCCAGTTCGGCCTGCATGGCCTCCATCTTCGCCTTCATCTCGCCGGCGGCCTTCATCATGCCCATGATGTCTTTCATTCGTCGTCCTCTTCGTGTGGCGGCGGCAGCCCGTCCGGATCGGCGGCGGCTTCCTCGCGCACCGTCACATTGACCAGCTTCGCCCCGGGAAATGTCTCGATTATGGCCTTGACCAGCGGATCGTCATGGGCGGCGGCCGTCGCCTCCTGCTGGCGCTGCTCCTTTTCCTGCCGGATGGTAAGCCCCTCCGGGGGGCGGGTGGATACCATCACCAGCCAGCGCTCGCCGGTCCAGTTCTGCAGGCGCGCCGACAGCGTGGCGATGATGCCCGGATCGGCGCCATCGGCCAGCGCCACCTCGATGCGGCCCTTCTCGAAGGAAATCGGCCGCATCTGGCTTTCCAGCGCCAGCTTGACCAGCACGTCGCGCTTGGCCGCGGCCAGCGCGATCAGGTCCTTGTAGCTGGAAATACTGGCGAGCGCCGGCTGGGCCAGCGCCTGCGGCACGGCGGCGGGCATGGGGGCCGACACGGGGGCGGACGGCGCCGGCCGCGCCGCCTCGACGCGCAGGGCCGCGGGGCCGCCCGACGAGCCGCCCGGGGGCAGGCGCGGCGGCGGGGCCGAAACGGGCGGGGCGGCGGGCGCGACGGTGGCGGCCTGCCCCTGCTGGGTGAGGCGGGAAATCACCTCGTCGGGGCCGGGCAGGTCGGCGGCATAGGCGAGGCGGATGAGCACCATTTCGGCCGCCTGCAAGGCGTTGCCGGCCCGCGCCGCCTCCTCATTGCCCTTGAACAGGATCTGCCAGGCGCGGGTCAGGGCGCGCATGGTGAGGCGGGCGGCCAGATCGGTGCCGCGGCTGCGCTCGTCCGGGGTCAGGGCGGCGTCGTCGGCGGCGGCCGGCACCACCTTGATGCGGGTGACCAGATGGGTGAATTCGGCCAGATCGGCCAGCAGCGTCTGCGGATCGGCACCCAGATCGTAGAGCTCGCGCAGGGCGGTGAGCGCCTCGGCGACGCGCCCGCCCATCAGGTCCTCGAACAGGTCGATGATCCGCGCCCGGTCCCCCAGCCCCAGCATGGCCTTGACGGTCGAGGCCGAGACCTCGCCGTTGCCGTGAGCGATGGCCTGATCGAGCAGGGACAGGCTGTCGCGCGCCGAGCCCTCGCCGGCCCGCACGATCATGGCCAGCGCGTCGGGCTCGAAGCCGATCCCCTCCTGCCCCAGAATGTCCTCGAGATAGGCGGTCATCACCGCAGCGGGTATGCGCCGCAGGTCGAAGCGCTGGCAGCGCGACAATATGGTGATGGGGACCTTGCGGATCTCGGTGGTGGCGAAGATGAACTTCACATAGGGCGGCGGCTCCTCCAGGGTCTTGAGGAGCCCGTTGAAGGCCGCCGTCGAGAGCATGTGCACCTCGTCGATGACATAGACCTTGTAGGGCGCCGAGACCGGGCCGTATTTCACCGAATCGATGATCTCGCGGATGTCGTTGATGCCGGTATTGGAGGCGGCGTCCATCTCGACCACGTCGACATGCCGCCCCTCGATGATGGCGCGGCAATGATTGCCCTCGACCCCGAGATCGAGCGTGGGATGGCGGCCGCTTTCGTCCTCGTAATTGAAGGCGCGGGCGAGAATTCGGGCGGTGGTGGTCTTGCCCACGCCGCGCACGCCGGTGAGGATGAAGGCGTGGTGGATGCGGTTCTGGGCGAAGGCATTGCCCAGCGTCTGCACCATGGCATCCTGCCCCACCAGGGTGGAAAAGTCGCGGGGGCGGTATTTGCGCGCCAGCACCAGATAGGGCGCGGTGCGGGTGTCAGCCATGCTGCCTGTCCTTGCCGGGTCTTGCGGGACCCGGCCTTTGGGGGAATCTGCCGGAAGTCATGGCCCGACCATAGGGCAACACGGCCCGGCCCGCAAAAGCCCCGAGAGGATTTGCCCTGGTGAAATGCCATCTTTGAACAGATTGGGCAGGAGGCTGGCAACGACCCGTGAGGATCTCGTTGGGGCTGCTTCCTTCCGGACCTGACCCGGTTGGCGAGGAACACGTCCGCGCCAACCTCCCAACGGCTATATGGGCAGAAAACGCCGCCATGGCAAGGGGGCGGGGGCGGATGGCACAAGGCTCCCGGCTCTTTTGCTTCCCTCCCCCTTGAGGCAGGGGGGATGGCATCCGGCGCAAACCGCTGCTTCCGCCCCGAACTACCCCCTCCATCGTCACCACCCGACTTGTTCGGGTGGTCCATGCGATGGTGCGGCGAAAGCTGGATTGCCCGGACAAGCCGGGCAATGACGACAGGGAAGGGGATGATTTATGAGCTACCGGACAATCCCAAACCCCTACCCCTGGCCCAGCCACTCGAGCATAGCTCTCACTTTCAATCGCTCCACCGGAGCGATTGACCCTACGGGACAGTTCGAAGCCCTCAAGGGGGAGGGGAAGGCGACGGTGCCATTTTCGGGTTCGAGTTCCTGTGCGACAGCCCCTTGTCGGGCTGGATTGGCCTGCCGCACAGCGCCGGCACCAAACCGATTGCTTGCCCGATCCACCGAGGCTGGTTATGCCCTAGGGGCCAGGACCGAGGAGACCGATTTGGCCAAACGCCGCCACCGCACCGCCTTGCGCACGTCGAGCCAGGACATCGCCGTTTCGCGCAAGGCGCCCGACACGCCCCAGACGCGCAGCGCCGCCTATCGCCTGGCCTTCGCCGACGACGAGTTCATGACCTCCGAGGATACGCGGGGCGTCCGCTTCCAGCTCGAATATCTCAAGCCCGAATTCCGCCTGCGCCAGCACGGCATCGTCTCGACCGTGGTGCTGTTCGGCGGCGCCCGCATTCCCGAGCCGGGCAAGCCCGCCTGGGCGGCGCGCAACGAGACGCAAAAGCGCAATCTGGAGGCGGCCTCGCGCTATTACGACGAGGCGCGCCGCTTCGCGCAACTGGCGGCGCAGACCTCGGCGGCCACCGATTTCAAGGAATTCGTGGTGGTCACCGGCGGCGGGCCGGGGGTGATGGAGGCGGGCAATCGCGGCGCCGCCGACATGGGCGCGCCCTCCATCGGGCTCAATATCGTCCTGCCGCACGAGCAGGCGCCCAATCTCTACGTCACGCCCGACCTCTCCTTCAACTTCCACTATTTCGCCACGCGCAAGATCCATTTCCTGCTGCGCGCCAAGGCGCTGGCGGTGTTTCCCGGCGGCTTCGGCACGCTGGACGAATTCTTCGAGGCGCTCACCCTCATCCAGACCGGCCGCATGGAAAGCGTGCCCGTGCTGCTGTTCGGCAAGGATTTCTGGAGCCGCGTCATCAATCTGGAGGCGCTGGCCGAGGCCGGCACCATCTCGCCCACCGATCCCGAACTGTTCACCCTGGTGGATACCGCCCAGGAAGGCTGGGACGTGGTGCGCCAATATTACAACCTGCCGCTGATGGGCGAGCCGGTCTGGCGCGGCGGCTGAGGGGCGGCTTGGGGCCGATCATCACCACCGGATTTGTTCCATTGGTCCATGCGGCGCTTCGGGAAGGTGGATTGCCGGGACTGAGCCCGGCAATGACGAAAGGGGGACGGGGCGGGGAAGGTGAGCCGGGGTTCGGGGTGATTTACCAACGGAAATCCCTAACCGACGATGCCCTCGGACCGGCCCCACACCTCTCCCATCGTCACCACCGGGCTTGTCCCGGTGGTCCAGGCGGTGCCTCGGAAGATGGATTGCCGGGACAAGCCCGGCAATGACGAAAGGGGATGGGGCGGTGCACGGGCGCGGGTTCAGGCGCCGGGGGGCATGGCTTGGAGCATGAGGCCACCGAGCAGGAGCAGGCCGGCCAGTTGCGCGGCGATCTGGACGACGATGAAGATGGCCACCTGCATGGGCGCGAGGGTGACGATGCGGCGGGCGATGTTGACCTCGACCACGATGCTGACAATGCCCACGACGAGCAGCATGATGTCGCTGCCGCCCAGGAGCACGACGCTGATCGTGCCGAGCAGGGAGACGAAGAAGTTCACCCAGTTGTCGGCCACCACATAGGGCATGAAGCCGTCGAGCCGGCCCATGGCGCGCAGGGTGAAATAGGCGGCGCCAAGCTGCAGGGCGAACAGCAGGGCGGCGAGGATGGCGGCGCTGGTGGCGGCGCCGGCGGGGGCGGGAACGCCGAGCAGTTGCGGGCCGAAGACGCTGACGGCCACCGCCAGCAGCAGGGCGATGAAGCTGCCCAGCACGCCGCGCGGGGAAAAATCGAAGTGGCGCGCCGCGTCGGGCCGGCCCAGGACCAGCGCCCAGCAGCCGGCAGCCGCACTCAGGGCTTCTTGGGGAAAGGTCTGGTTGGGCTGGGCCAAGGCAACAGGTCTCGTCTCAGGCGGCGGGAAGCGCGGGGGCAGTTAGCATGTAAAGCGTCAGGGGCAGGCCGACAAGCAGCATGAGGGTGAGAAGCGCGAAAGCCGCCGACGCGCCCGGCCCCCAGCCGCCGGCCGCCCGGCCCAGCCGGTATAGCAGAAAGGCCAGCCCCAGCCATATCAGGGGCAGCAGCGGGCCGAGGGTGAGGGAAATCAGCGTCCCCAGGATCAGGTAGAAGATCAGCGCATAGACGCCCGGCACCAGCACGCCGAGCGCCGGGCCGCGATCGCGCAGCACGCGGCGGATGCCGAAGACGCCCGCCGCCAGCGCCAGCAGCCACAGCGTGTGGACGAGCATGATGTCGAGGACGCCCCGCAGCGTGGGCACGCCCAGTTCGAGCGAGGCGAGGACGATGGCGAGGAAGGCGCAGAGATAGAACAGCACCAGCGCCGTCGAGAGCCCAGCGGGTCCGAGGCGGAACCGCTGCTGCCAGCCGGCCTCGCCGCGCAGCAGCATGATCCAGCCGTAAACGGCCTGGCGGAGCGCCCGGAGAATGGTCATGCCGGCTCCCGCGCGAAGAAGCGCCGCATGAAATCGGCATAGATCTGCGCAAGGCCCAAAAGGTCGGAGACCAGCACGTGCTCGTCGGCCCGGTGCATGGAGGCGCCGACCAGGCCGCATTCCACCACCGGGCCGTAAAGGGCGACGAAGCGGGCGTCGGAGGTGCCCCCGCCGGTGGAATAGTCCGGCTGCCGCCCGCAGCGGGCCGCGATGGCGGCGGCGAGCGTCTCGACGTCCTCGCCCAGCGGCGAGAGGAAGGCGCGCGAGGGCACGCCGGAAATCTCGAAACCGACCGTGGTGCCGCCGGCCGGCACCGCGGCGAGGCGGTCGCGCACCCAGGCGGCGAGGGTTTCGGGGGTCCACAGATCGTTGTAGCGGATATTGAAATGCAGCCGGCCGGCGGCGGGAATGACATTGGCGGCGGGATTGCCCACGTCGATGGAGGTCAGCTCCAGATTGCTGGCGGGGAAATGGGCGGTGCCGGCATCGAGCGGGGCGGCCGCGAGGGCCGAGGCGATGGCGGCCAGCACCGGCAGCGGATTGTTGGCGCGGTGCGGATAGGCGACGTGGCCCTGGGTGCCGGCAATTGTCACCACGCCGGAAAACGAGCCGCGCCGGCCGATCCGGATGCTGTCGCCCAGCACTTCGGCGGAGCTGGGCTCGCCCACGACGGCGAAATCGAAGCCGTGGCCGTTCCGCGCCATCCATTGCAGCAGCTTGTCGGTGCCGTTGACGGCATCGGCTTCCTCGTCATTGGTGATGGCAAGAAGGATGGTGCCCGCCTCGGGGGGCAGGGCAGCGCAGGCGGCGAGGAAGGCGGCGATGCCCGATTTCATGTCGGCGGCGCCGCGGCCATGGATGCGGCCCGCCTCGTGACGCGCGACGAACGGGTCGGAGCGCCAGAGGGCGGGGTCGCCGGGCGGCACCACATCGGTATGGCCGGCAAACAGCAGGCGGCGCCCCCCCTCTCCCCGCGTGGCGAAGAGATTGTCGACCGGATAGGAGCCGTCGCCATCGAAGCGCAGCCGGGTGACGGCGAAGCCGAGCGCGGTGAGCTCGGTTTCGAGCAGGTCGAGCACCCCGGCCTCCGCGGGGGTCACCGAGGGGCAGGCGATGAGGCGTTCGAGCAGGGCAACCGGATCGAGGGCCAAGCGGGTCTCCCGGAGCGCCGGACGATCCGATGCAATCGGATCGGGCGCTCTATCTGTTTATCGTCGCATCGGATCAGTCCGAAAACCGCTTCGCACTTTTCGGTCCGATGCTCTATCTTTTTCACCGCATCGGATCAGTCCGAAAACCGCTTCGCACTTTTCGGTCCGATGCTCTAGTCGCGCAGCAGCTCGTTGATGGCGGTCTTGGCGCGGGTCTGGGCGTCGACGGTCTTGACGATGACGGCGCAGTAGAGGTTCGGCCCCGGAGAGCCGTCGGGCAATGGCTTGCCGGGCAGGCTGCCCGAGACCACCACGGAAAAAGGCGGCACGCGGCCGATATGGATTTCGCCGGTCTGGCGGTCGACCACCTTGGTGGAGGCGCCGATGAACACGCCCATGGAGATCACCGCGCCCTCGCCCACCACCACGCCCTCGACGATCTCGGAGCGGGCGCCGACGAAGCAATTGTCCTCGATGATGGTGGGGCCGGCCTGGAGCGGCTCGAGCACGCCGCCGATGCCCACGCCCCCGGAAAGATGCACGTTGCGGCCGATCTGCGCGCAGGAGCCCACCGTGGTCCAGGTGTCGACCATGGTGCCCTCCCCGACATGGGCGCCCAGATTGACGAAGCTGGGCATCAGCACGACATTGCGGGCGATATGGGCGGAGCGGCGGACGATGGCGCCGGGCACGGCGCGGAAGCCGGCCGCGCGCCAGGCCGCCTCGTCCCAGCCCGCGAACTTGGTGGGCACCCGGTCCCACCAGAAGGAGCCCTGCGGCCCGCCGCTCATGGGCCGGTTGGCCTCGAGCCGGAAGGAGAGCAGCACGGCGCGCTTGAGCCATTGGTTGACCCGCCAGACGCCATCCACCTTCTCGGCGACGCGGGCGCGGCCGCTGTCGAGCAGTTCGAGCGCCGCCTCGACCGCCTCGCGGACCTCGCCGCCCGTCTCGACACCGATATCGGCGCGATTGTCGAAGGCGGCGTCGATGAGCGGGGCGAGCTGGGCTTGCGACATGGCAGTTCCTCGTTGCGGCCGCGCGGACAATAAAGCGCGCCGGCCGCGTGTCAACGCACGGGCGCGGCCGGATAGACGCCCAGAATGCTGAACCGGTCGGTGAAGAACTTCAATTCCTCGAAAGCCAGCCGCACCGCTTCATCGTCGGGATGGCCCTCGATATCGGCATAGAACTGGGTGGCGGTGAAGGCGCCGCCCACCATGTAGCTTTCCAGCTTGGTCATGTTGACGCCATTGGTGGCGAAGCCCCCCATGGCCTTGTAGAGCGCGGCGGGCACGTTGCGGACGCGGAAGATGAAGGTGGTCTTCACCCGGCCCTGGTTGGCGGCGGGCCGCTCGGCGCGCGAGAGCACGAGAAAGCGGGTGGTGTTGTGGTCGGCATCCTCGATGTTTTCGGCCAGCACCTCGAGCCCGTAGATCTCGCCGGCAAAGCGCGAGGCGATGGCGGCGACGGATTTGTCGGCCTTCTGGGCGATTTCGCGGGCCGAGCCGGCGGTGTCCACCGCATTGATGGTGCGCAGGCCGCGCCCGGAGATGAACTTGCGGCACTGGCCCAGCGCCACCGACAGGGACTGCACCGCCGCGATATCCTCGAGGCGCGCGCCGGGCACGCCCAGAAGGGTCATTTCCACCCGCAAATAGGTCTCGCCGATGATGTAGAGACCGCTTTCGGGCAGGAGGTGATGGATGTCGGTGATGCGCCCGTAAAGCGAGTTCTCCACCGGCACCACAGCGAAATCGGCGCGGCCCGACTGCACGGCGCTCAGCGTCTCCTCAAAGGTGACGCAGCCCAGGAACTCCTCGCCGGGAAACACATTGGCGGCGGCGGCGTGGCTGAAGGCGCCGGCTTCGCCCTGAAAGGCAATGGTCTTGGTCATGGAAGATCCGTGGCTGTTTTGGCCCGCGGGTTTTGACGCGGGGGCCCGCCGGTGTCAATCTGCGCCCCGGAACGGCCCGAACGCCGGGGGCCGGAGGGGAATTGTCGCATAGGGGGTTTGACCTGTTGCGCCACGAGGGGCTTAATACTATCTTCCGCGCGCATCGGACCGGCCGGTTGAGGCAGAACCCCGCCAGGGGATCGGAAGTTGGGCCGGCGACGCGATTCGCCCACAGGGGATGGACCGGCAGAGAGACCAAATGGATTCGTTCGAGCTAAACAAGATCATCGGCGCCGTGCTCGGCACCCTGTTGTTCATCATGGGCGTCGGCTTCCTGGCCGAAGCCATCTACCATCCCATCGAGGGCCGCGGGCCGGGCTATGTCCTGCCGGAGCCGGAAATGGCCGAAGCCAGCGCGCCGGCCGAGGCCGCGCCGGAAGTGCCGCTCGGGGTGCTGCTGGCCAGCGCCAGCGTCGATCGCGGCGCCTCGGCAGTGCGCAAGTGCCAGTCCTGCCACACCTTCGGGGAGGGCGAATCGGCCAAGCAGGGCCCCAATCTCTACAATATCGTGGGGGCCCCCAAGGCGCATGCGGAAGGCTTCGCCTATTCCGACATCCTGCTGCAGCAGCGCGAAGAGGGCCAGGTCTGGTCCTATGAGAATCTCGACGCCTTCCTGACCAATCCGCGCGGCTATGCGCCGGGCACCAAGATGGCCTTTGCCGGCATCCGTTCGCCCGAGGAGCGCGCCGACGTGCTGGCCTATCTCCAGACCCTGTCGAGCGATCCGGTGCCGTTCCCGGCAGCCGAGGAAGCCCCGGCCGAGGACGAGGCGGCTTCCGAGGAGGCCGTGGAGGAGGACGCCGCACCGGCCGAGGAAGCCATTCCCGAAGCCGAGGCGACCGAGCCGACCGCGCCCGAAAGCGCGGTGGAGACCCCCACCACCACCCAGGACGAGACCCCGGTGGAAGGCACGCCGGTGCAGGAGACCACGCCCGAAGCCCCGGGATCGGACACGACCACCGGCCAGTAAACGGCCGGCTGCGATAGGAAAATCATCGAGCCGCGCCCGGAGGCGCGGCTTTTTCTTGAGGACGACACCATGCTGCTGCTGCACCTTTCCGATGTCGACGAGGCGAGCTGGGCGAAAGCCTTCGCCGCCGCGCTGGCCCCCTACCCCGTCGTGCGGCGCGGCGACGAATTCGACCCGGCCGAGATACGCTATATCTTCGTCTGGAAGCCCGGGGCCGACGCCTTCGCGGGGCTGACCAATCTCAAGGCGGTGCTGTCGCTGGGGGCGGGCGTCGACGCGCTGATGCAGCACCCCCATCTGCCCGACGCGCCCATCGTGCGCTTCGTGGACGAGGATTTGAGCCAGCGCATGAGCGATTACGTGGTGGCGCAGGTGAGCATGCATCACCGGCTGTTCACCCGCTTCCGCGCCGACCAGAAGGCGCGGCGCTGGGACCAGTTCTACCCGCCCTCGGCCAGCCAAACCAGCGTCGGCATCATGGGCATGGGCGTATTGGGGCAGGACGCGGCGGCGCGGCTGCGGCCGCTGGGCTTTTCGCTGCGTAGCTGGAGCCGGACGCCGAAACGGGTCGAGGGCGTCGAGGGCTTCGCCGGCGCCGAGCAGTTCGACGCCTTTCTGGCGGGCACCGATATCCTCGTCAACCTGCTGCCGCTGACCCCCGAGACCGCCGGCATCCTCAACATGGAGAATTTTTCCAAGCTGCGGCGCGGGGGGCTGGAGGGCGGGCCGGTGATCGTCAACGCGGCGCGCGGCGGCCACCAGAACGAAGCGGACATCGCCAGGGCGCTCGAGACCGGCATATTGGGGGCGGCGAGCCTCGACGTGTTCCAGACCGAGCCGCTGCCGGAGGACAGCCCGCTCTGGGCCATCGAGAACTGCTACATCACCCCGCATATCGCGGCCATTTCCGACGAGGCGAGCGGGGTGCGCTATTTCTCGCGCATCCTCGAGGATCACGAGGCGGGCAAGCCGCTGATCAATGTGGTGGACCGCAAGCGCGGCTATTGAGGCCAGTTTATTGCGGAAAACCATCCTTTATGCGGGGCGGACGGGCCCGACACACAAAATTCACTGGTGCGGGACGACGATAATGGTCAAGCATGGCGACAGAAACGCCCATCCGTCCGAGACCGAATGACCGATATTGCCCCTGCCGCCAAGGTCAGCCTCTACGACCGCCTGAAAAAGGCGACCCGCCACCGCCTCGCCGAGCCGATCCTGGCGCTGCTGTGCTTTCTCGAAGCCATGATCCTGCCGATCTTTCCCGAGATCATGCTGGCGCCGATGATCATCGCGGACCGGATGCGCGCCTGGCGGCTGGCGGCGATCTGCACCATCGCCTCGGTGACCGGGGGGCTGGCCGGCTATGCGATCGGCTATTTCCTCTTCGATTCCGTCGGGCGGGCCATCATCGATTTCTACGGCGCCGGCGAGGGCTTCGAATCGCTGCGCCACAGCTTCGTGGCCAACGGGCCGCTGATGATCCTGATCGGGGCGCTCTCGCCCATCCCCTACAAGGTGATCACCATCACCTCCGGCGTGGCGGGGCTCGATCTGTGGACCTTCATCATCTACGGGCTGATCGGGCGCGGACTGCGCTATTTCGTGCCCTGCGGCCTGTTCTATTTCTTCGGGCCGGTGGCCAGCGAATTCATCGAGCGGCACAAGAAATGGGCCGGCTGGGGCATGGTGGTGCTGGTGGTCGCGGGCTTCGCCATGGCGCCGCTGCTGTTCCCCAAGAGCCACGGACCGGCCACCGAAATCGCCGTCGAGCAGATGACGGCGGTGGACGAGGTGGTGCCGCGCGAATTGCTGCCCAATCCGGGCGAGCTGCTGGGCGGCGGCGGGGAGGACGCGCCCGGCGAGTAATGGGGACGGGGGCGTCCCCATCGCGGGGTCATTCCCGCGGAGGCGGGAAGGTGGTCTCACGTTTGAAGTGCAACACGGTTGATTGTTTCGCAGAAGACCTCATTGGGTGTTTTGAAGGCAAGGCATTTTCTGGGGGTGTCGTTGTAGGCCTTGACGAGGGCCTCGAGCTCGTCGGCACCCAGGGTTGCCAGGTCGGTCTTGCGCGGCAGGGAGCGGCGCATGCGGCCGATAGCGTTCTCGATGCCGCCCTTCTGCCAGGGGGCGTGCGGATCGCAGAAGAAGGTGCCGTGGCTGAGCTTGCAGGAAAGCTTGTAGTGCAGGGCGAACTCGGTGCCGTTGTCGAAGGTCAGCGAGCGGCGCAGGGAGCGCGGCAAGGCCGCCAGCTGCGCCGCCAGGCGCAGACGGACGGCGGCAGCGCTCTTGTTGAGCAGGCGCTCGAGGCTGAGCCGGCGCGATGTCCGCTCATGGGTGACGAGCACGTACTGGCCATATCTGGAGAAGGCCATCAGGTCGACCTCCCAATGGCCCGGAACGGCGCGCTCGTTTGCCTCTGCGGGCCGCAGGGCGAGGGGCCGGCGGCGGCGGATCAGGCTGGTGGACGAGCCGCCGCCCCGGCCCAGCCGCCCCCGCCGGCTCTTGGCCCGGGGCAGCAAGCGGTGCCAGTAATCCTTCTGGGCCGAGCGGTGATAGATGAACCGGTAGATGGACTCGTGGCTGATGATCGTGCGACCGTGCTGGCGCGCCAGCCGGCCAGCGATCTGTTCGGGTGAGTGTCCCATCGCAAGGCCTTGCCTGACCCGCTCGCGCAGGTCCGGCTGGCGCGCCAGCTTGAAGCGGGCATCCCAGCGCCGGCGGCGCAGCGCCAGGCCGTGGGCCCGTTCCCCCTCGTAGCGGCTGCGCCACTGTTTGGTGGGTCGGCTATTGCGGGCCAGCTCCCGGCTGATCGTGGAGGCGGCACGGCCCAGTTCCCGGCCCATCCAGCGCACCGACCGACCTTCGCCGAGCCAGTGGCCCACCAGCACCCGCTCGCGCAGGCTCAATTGTACGTAATTCTGTCCCATCGCGGCAAACACCATAGCAGGTGTTGCACTTGTGACGTGAGTGCAGCGAATCCCCGTTCTTGCCGCCAAACCCGGAAACAGAGATTCCCGCGTTCGCGGGAATGACACTGTGGAAACGGGAATGACACTGTGGGATTGGGCGAGCTCGGCAATGACGAAAGAGGGATGGGGCGCGGGCGTCTCCATCGCGGGGTCATTCCCGCGCAGGCGGGAATCCCCGTTCTTGCCGCCAAACCCGGAAACAGAGATTCCCGCGTTCGCGGGAATGACACTGTGGAAGCGGGAATGACACTGTGGGATTGGACGAGCCCGGCAATGGCGGGGCAGCCCCCGGCGCCGCTAGAGCCTTTCACTGTCAAGTGGATCAGCGCTTTCTTGCTCCCCTCCCCCTTGAGGGGAGGGGTCGGGGGTGGGGGTCCTTCGGTGCTCCGCCAAACCCACCCCCTCCCCAACCCTCCCCTCAAGGGGGAGGGAGCGCTGGTCGCCGATTCCGTCAAAACATGAAAGCCGCTATTGCCCGTAGCGCTGGCGGAGCAGGCCGTAGAGGGCGCGGATGCCCTGGTCGGTGGCGCCGGCGGGGCGGCCGGGGCGGGCGTCGGGGGCCCAGCCGAAAATGTCGAGATGGGTCCAGACCGCCGCCCGCTTGACGAAGCGCTTGAGGAACAGGGCGGCGACCACCGAGCCGGCATGGCCGCCGGTGCCGGTATTGCCCAGATCGGCGATCTTGGAGGAAAGCAGGGTATCGTAGCCGGCCCAGAGCGGCATGGGCCAGAGCGGGTCCTCGGCAGCAAGGCCGAGCGCCACCAATTGGCGGGCGATATCGTCGTCGGTGCTGTAGAGCGCCGGCAGTTCCGGGCCGAGCGCGACGCGCGCCGCCCCGGTCAGCGTCGCCATGTCGGCCAGCAGGTCGGGCGCCTCCTCGTCGGCCAGCGCCAGCGCATCGGCGAGGATCAGCCGCCCCTCGGCATCGGTATTGCCGATTTCGACGCTGAGCCCGGCGCGGGAGCGCAGCACGTCGCCGGGGCGGAAGGACGCGGCGGCGATGGAATTTTCTACCACCGGCAGCAGCACGCGCAGCCGCACCTTGAGCCCGGCCGACATCACCGCATGGGCGAGGCCGAGCATGTTGGCGGCGCCGCCCATGTCCTTTTTCATCATCAGCATGCCGGCCGCCGACTTGATGTCGAGCCCGCCGGTGTCGAAGGTGACGCCCTTGCCCACCAGCGTCACCCGGGGGTGCGAGGCCGCGCCCCAGGTGAGGTCGATGAGGCGCGGCGCCTGGGCGCTGGCGCGGCCCACCGCATGGATCATGGGAAAGTTCCTCGCCAGCAAGTCGTCGCCGGCGATGACCTCGACCTGCATGCCATGGCGGGCGGCGAAGGCGCGCGCCTCCCGCTCCATGGCATCGGGGCCCAGATCGTTGGCCGGGGTGCCGATGAGGTCGCGAGCAAGGCTGGCGGCCTCCACCTGGCGGTCGACCTCCGCCGCATCGGCGCCCTCGGGCAGGGCCAGGGTGGCGACGGGGCGGGGCTCGCGATAGCGGTCGAAGCGATAGGCGCCCAGCCGGAAGGCGATGGCGGCCAGGGTGGGATCGCCATAGGCGCCGGCGAGGGCATAGGCGCCTTCGGGGAGCGCGGCGGCGGCAAGACCGGCAAGGAAGGGCGAGCGCCCGGCATCGGGACCGGCGCCGAACAGCCAGGAAGCGACCCCGCCCCCATCGTCGGGCAGGGCCAGCAGCCGCCCGCGCTGGCCGGCAAATCCATGCGCGGCGGCCCAGGCGGCGTGGCGGGCAGAAAGCCCGGCAGCGTCCAAGGCGCCTTCGGCGATGAAGCGGACCGGGATGGCGGCTGGGCTGGTCATGGCAAAACTCCTTCTTGCCGGACGGTTCTAGAGCGCCGGACGATCCGATGGAATCGGATCGAGCGCTCTATCTGTTTATTATCGCATCGGATGCGTCCGAAAACCGCTTCGCACTTTTCGGTCCGATGCTCTAGCGAGGCGGGGCGGGGGCGGCAATCGCCGCCGGCGGGCTTAACCGGGCGTTAGGGTTAATGATCTATTGCTGGCGAAGTCGGAGGAAATGGCCCCATCGGCCAGCCGACGGGAGCTCGCCGTGACGCATCTTCGTCGCCTTAACGGAATTTTGCGCCCCCTGCTGCTGGCCGGGGTGGCGGCGCTGGCGCTGGCAGCCTGCGCCTCCAATCGCGGGCCGATGAGCGCCTCCGACCATGCCGCCCTGCCCGCCGCCCAGGCCGATCTGGGCGCGCTGACGGCGCGCTATCGGGCCAATCCCAAGGACCGGGGCACCGTGCTTCACTACAGCGCCGCGCTGCGCGCCGCCGGGCAGCCGCAACAGGCGGCGGCGGCGCTGGAACAGGCGCTGGCCGGCAGTCCGGGCGATGCGGCGCTGTCGGTGGAATATGCCAGGACGCTGACCGCCTCGGGCCGGTTCGAGCAGGCGCTGGCGGTGCTGGAAAACGTCATCCGCCCCGATGCCCCGGACTGGAACGCGCTGCTGGTGCTGGGCGCGACGCTCGACCAGATGGGCCGCAACGACCAGGCGCGCCGCATCTACAACCAGGCGGCGGTGATCGCCCCGGGCGAGGCTTCGGTCGAGACCAATCTGGGCCTTTCCTACGCCATGACCAATGAATTGCCGCAGGCCGAGAAGCATCTGCGCCGGGCGGTGCAGATGCGCGGCGCCACCAGCAAGACGCGGCAGAACCTGGCGCTGGTGGTGGGCCTGCAGGGGCGCTTCGCCGAGGCGCGGGCGCTCTATGGCGCCGAATTGCCGCCCGACCAGGTCGAGGCCAACATGGCCTATGTGCGGGCGCTGCTGACCCAGCAGAACCGCTGGGACCTCATCGAAAAGAGCTGACGCCTTTCATGTTTTGAGGGCAGCGGTGCCTTTGTTCCCCTTCTTGAGGAGAGGGAGGCGAAGGGCCGGCCTGCCCTCATAAGTAAGGGAGCGTTGGCCGCCGCTTCCGTCAGCCGCCGCCCATGGTGGAGGCCACCGAGCCGGTGAAGACCTTGATCATGGCCGGTGAGAGGATGACGATGAACAGCACCGGCAGGAAGAAGACGATGAGCGGCACGGTGAGCTTGGGCGGCAGGGAGGCGGCCTTTTTCTCGGCTTCCATCATGCGGGCCTCGCGGCCCTCCTCGGCCATGACGCGCAGGGCCTGGCCCACCGAGGTGCCGTAGCGGTCGGCCTGGATCAGCGCGGTCATCACCGCGCGCACATTGTCGAGCCCGGTGCGGCGCCCCAGATTGTCATAGGCACGGGTGCGGTCCTCGAGGAAGGACAGCTCGGCAGTGGTCAGGGTCAGCTCCTCCGCCAGCTCCGGGCTTTGCCCGCCGATCTCCTTGGCGACGCGCTTCATGGCGTGCTCCATGGACATGCCGGCCTCGACGCAGAGCAGCAGCAGGTCGAGGCAGTCGGGCCAGGAGCGGCGGATGGAGGCCTGGCGCTTCTGGGTGCGGTTCTTGAGCAGCAGCAGCGGCAGATAGGCACCCAGGAGGCCGGCGCCCACGGCATAGACGAGGTTGAGATAGACGGGCCGGTCGCCCGGCGCCAGGATGAGCAGATAGACCACCGCCACGGCGAAGACGGCGATGGGGGTGACGAAGCGCTGAAAGAGGAAAGTGGTCAGCGCCCCCTGCCCCCTCAGGCCCGCCATGGCCAGCTTGTCGACGGTGTTCTCGTCCTGGAAGGCCTTTTTGAGGTCGAAGCGCTCGACGGCCCGCTTCATATAGGACCTGGCCTCGGAGCCGCGGCGGATGGAGGCGCGGGCATCCTGCACATTGCCGCCGCGCAGCCGCGCCATTTCCTCGGCCCGCATGCGGTCGCGCTCGATGGCGACGCGGCGGATGCGCCCCTTCATCTCCTGCCGGACGATGAAGGAGGAGCCGAAGGTGAAGACCACCGCGCCCGCCGACACCGCCGCGAGAACGGCAATGAGGAAATCGCGCTGGGTCAGCAGGTCGACGATGTTCATGGCGCAACGCTCCGATCAGATCTCGAACTGCACCATGCGGTTCATGATGAAGATGCCCGTGGCCATCATGATCACCCCGGCGGCGAGGCAGATATTGCCGATGGGCGTGGTGAACAGCGGCTGGAGATAGCTGGGGGTGACCAGCGAGACCAGGACCGCCACGAGGATGGGCAGCGAGCCGATGATGCCGGCGGAGGCCTTGGCCTCGGAGGACATGGCCTTGACCTTGGCCTTCATCTTCTTACGGTTGCGCAGCACCCGGGCCAGATTGCCCAGCGCCTCGGAGAGGTTGCCGCCCGATTGCTGCTGCACCGAGATCACCACGACGAAGAAATTGACCTCGGGCAGCGGCACCCGCTCGAGCAGCACCTGCACCGCCTCGGTCATGGAAAAGCCGAAGCTCTGCTGGTCGAGCACGCGGCCGAATTCGGATTTCACCGGCTCCTTGGCGTCCCGGGCCACGACGCGCATGGAATCGTTGAGCGGCAGGCCGGTCTTGACGCCGCGCACGATGGCCTCGATGGCATTGGGCAATTCGTCGAGGAACTGGTCCTGATAGCGCTTGCGGCGGAACTGCAGATACATGCGCGGCAGCAGATAGGCGCCCGCCACCGCAAAGATCGCGGCAAAATAATAGGGCACCTGCACGAGGAACAGCACGACGAACAGCACCGCGCCGAAAATGACGCTGTTGCGGATGAACGCCGCCGGCTCGATGGTCATGCCGGCCTGGAAGACGAGATCCGAGAGGCGCAGGCGCTTTTTCTGGTTGAGCTCCTCGGCCTGGGCCTTGAGCGCCTGCTGCACGCTCTTGCGGCGGCTTTCGCGGGTGCGGCTGGCATCGGCCTCGCGCCGATTGGCCCTGATATCGCCCTGAAAGGCCTTGCGGCGCTGGTCGGCCCGCTTGCTGCCCAGGGCCGAGGGCACCAGGGCGAACCCCGCGGCGCCGACGGTGACCATGGCCAGGATGACGAGCAGGAGCGTGGTTGCCATGATCAGCGGCCCATGATTTCGTGCTGCTCGATATTGGCCTTTTCCAGCGCCTCGACGAGATTGGCTTCCTCGTTGAAATAGCGGGCCCGCTCGGTGAAGGCCGGCTTGGTGATGCCGGTGGAGCGGTGGCGGCCGATCAGCATGCCGTTGGCGTCCTCGCCCATGATGTCGTAGACGAAGACGTCCTGGGTGACGATGACGTCGCCCTCCATGCCCAGCACCTCGGAAATATGGGTGATGCGGCGCGAGCCGTCGCGCAGGCGCGCCGCCTGCACGATGACGTCGATGGAGGAGACGATCATCTCGCGGATGGTACGGCTGGGCAGGGCGTAGCCGCCCATGGTGATCATGGATTCCAGGCGCGAGAGCGCCTCGCGCGGGGAGTTGGCGTGCAGCGTCCCCATGGAGCCGTCATGGCCGGTATTCATGGCC
The DNA here is from genome assembly GCF_042648785.1 of Devosia honganensis. Taxonomy (NCBI): domain Bacteria; kingdom Pseudomonadati; phylum Pseudomonadota; class Alphaproteobacteria; order Hyphomicrobiales; family Devosiaceae; genus Devosia; species Devosia honganensis. Next base: position 219,664 of record NZ_JBHRYD010000007.1, on the reverse strand, counting down.
TGCAGGAGGTCGAAGGCCTCGGGGCCGCGCACCTCGCCCACGATGATGCGCTCGGGCCGCATGCGCAGGCAGTTCTTGATGAGGTCGCGCATGGTGATCTCGCCCTCGCCCTCCAGATTGGGCGGGCGGGTCTCGAGCCGCACCACGTGGGGCTGCTGCAATTGCAGCTCTGCCGAGTCCTCGCAGGTGATGACGCGCTCGTCCTTCTCGATGAAGGCGGTGAGGCAGTTGAGCAGGGTGGTCTTGCCCGAGCCGGTGCCGCCCGAAATCAGCACATTGGCGCGCACCCGCCCCAGGATGCGCAGCACTTCGGCGCCTTCGGGGGAGATGGAGGCATATTTGACCAGCTGCTGGAGGGTCAGCTTGTCCTTCTTGAACTTGCGGATGGTGAGCGCGGCCCCGTCGATGGCCAGAGGCGGGGCGATGACGTTGACGCGGGAGCCATCGGGCAGGCGGGCGTCGCAGATGGGCGAGCCTTCATCGACCCGGCGCCCGACCTGGGAAACGATGCGCTGGCACACATTCATCAGATGGGCATCGTCGCGGAAGCGCACATTGGTGAGGCGCACCTTGCCGCCCACCTCGATATAGCATTTCTGCGAGCCGTTCACCATGATGTCGGCGATGTCGTCGCGCGCCAGCAGCGGCTCGAGCGGCCCATAGCCCAGCACGTCGTTGCAGATGTCCTCGAGCAGGTCCTCCTGCTCGGAAATCGACATGACGATGGATTTGAGCACGATGATCTCGGCGACGATGTCGCGGATCTCCTCGCGCGCCGCCTGGCTCTCCATGGTGGCGAGCTGGCTGAGGTCGATCGAGTCGATGAGGGCGCTGAAAATGGCGGACTTGGTCTGGAAATATTCCCGGGCGCGCTGGGCCTCGGCAGGATCGCGCACGTCCAGCACCTCGTCGGTGGTGCGCATGCGCGCGGCCATGGCGTCGTCATCACCGGCGCGTCGCTGGACCGCGGCCGTGGCGGCGGGCGCCGGGCTCTCGACGGGGCGCGGCGGCTGGGCGACGCCCGGCGTATTGCCTCCGAATGTAGTACGCTTGCCAAACATGGATATCGTCCTCGTTCCCTGCCCCTCAGGCCCGCTTCCTGAACAGGGCCGGCAGGCCGAGCAGGCTGGCCGGCCGCGCCGCGCCATGGCTGACCTGGCGGCCGGTGACCTGCATGCCGATGGCGGAAAACACTTCGTTGGCCTTGCTGTTGGCCGACACCTCGGCGATCATCTGGCCGTTATTGGCGGCGGTGCCGAACAGGGCCGCGTCGAAGGCGATCTGGCCGATCAGGCTGCATTCCACCGAGGAGGCGAATTCGCCGGCCCCGATCTCGGGGCGGCGCGGCAGGCCCTGCTTGTTGATCACCAGCTTGGGGGCGCTGTCGGTGGGGCGCAGGGCCTTGATGGCATCGGCCAGGTTCTTGGCGTTGCGCAGATTGGCCAGGTCCGGCTCGGCCACGATCACCACTTCGTCGATGGCGGCCAGCGTCTGGCGCACCCAGCCGTTCCAGGCATGGGGCAGGTCGAGGATGATGACGGGCACCGATTTCTGGCAGATTTCGATGATCTGCTCGAAATCGCGCTCCTCGAAATCCCAGGTGCGCTCCAGCGTGGCCGGGGCGGTGAGCAGGTTGATATGGTTGGCGGCCTTGCTCATCAGCCGGTCGAGCATGGTCTGGTCGACCTTCTGGCTGGCCAGCATGGCGTCGGCCAGCCCATGGGGCGGGTCCTGGTTGAAATTGAGCCCGGCGGTGCCGAAGGGCAGGTCCATGTCGACGATGAGGCAATCCTGCCGCAGCGTGGTGGCGATGGCCCAGGCGACGTTGTGCGCCACGGTGGAGCCCCCCGCCCCGCCCTTGGCGGAGACGAACCCCACGGTGCGCCCGATGGGGGCGGCGCTTTCGGAGGCGTAGAGCTCGGTGATGGCGGTGACGATCTCGGACGCCCCGGCGGGCAGCACGATATATTCGGAAATGCCCGAGCGGATCAGCTCGCGATAGAGCAGCACGTCGTTGACATGCCCGAGGACGACGACGCGGGTGGAGGCGTCGCAGACCTCGGCCAGCCGCGTCAGGGCCACCGGGATCTGGTCGGGCGGCAGCGTCGTCTCGACGATGATGAGATTGGGGGTGGGGTTGGACTTGTAGGTCTCCACCGCCCCCTCGATGCCGCCATTATGCGTGGTCAGGGCCACCTTGGACATGCGCCGGTCGTGCAGGGCGCTCTCGACCAGTTGGGCGGTCTGGGAATGCTCGCAGAAGGCCTGGATGGTGATGCGCGGCACCAGGCGCGCGCCCGAGGCGATCTCGGCGGCGGGCTCCTCGACCTTTTCAGGCTGCTCGGGGGTAAGGAAACTCATCTTCAACCTGCTCCTTTGCCGCGATCAATCGAGGACGAAACCGACCGAGCCGGAAAACCCGCCCCGGAACTCGCCGGTGGCGCCGACGCCGTAGATTTTTTCCAATCGACCAAGAAAAATCCCTTCGGCATCGCTAGCCATGGCCGAATAATCAGTGGGAACCGGAAGCGAATTGGCGGGGCTGGGGGAAACGAGATAGGGCGTCACGAGGATGACCAATTCGGTCTGCTCGGTCTGATAGTCACGAGAGCGGAACAGCGCCCCCAGGATAGGAATGTCGCCCAGGAAGGGGAATTGCTCGATTTTTTGACGTGTCGTCTCCTGCAGCAGACCGCCAATGGCAAGGGTCATACCGCTGGGCACTTCCACCGTGGTCGACGCTTGACGCTTGGAGATGGACCCGCCGCTCTGCGGCTCGGAAACCGAGGTGTCCACCTTGAGGCCGATCGTGCCGCTGGACTTCACAGTGGGCAGGAAGCTGAGCTCAACCCCATAGGGCTTGAAGATGACGGTCCTGGTGTCCTCATCCTTATCCCAAGTGTAATACGGCAATTCTCCACCAGCGAGGAACTTGGCCTCCTGCCCGGAAATCGCGGTTAGGGTCGGCTGGGCCAGAACCCGCAGCGCACCGCGCCCCTCCAGCGCACGGATCGCGGCAGCGACGGCATTGCCATTGCCGTCCGAAAAGCCGACGTCCAGCCCGTCCACCGGGAAGGCGGTGGTCAGCACCCGATTGGTGAATTGCAGAAGATTGGTGGTGCCAACATTCAGCAACGCACCGAAATTGATGCCAAATTGCTTGGCAATGTCGCGTTTGACCTCGGAGACCGTCACCTGCAGCATGACCTGCTGGGCGCCGGAAATATCAAGAATGCTCGCGACGTTCTTCTCATCGCCGGCAAATTGCACAGCGACGGCATAGGCGCGGTCCTTGTCCTCCGCAGACAGTACCGTTCCGGTCAGTACGACGCGATTGGTGTCGTCGCCCAGCGTCACGGACTCTACATTGATGCGCGATCCCGGTATGACGCGTGCCAGGGCATCTTCGAGCGCGTTGCCAACCTGGGATGGCTGCTCGATGACGCGCATGTCGAGCACCTGTATGGTGCGACCGTTATCGTCAAGGAAGAAAATATTGGTATCGCCGCCCGTGATGCCCTGCACAATAGCCCGCGTTCTCGTACGCATGATCGCCGCCGCCACGTGAGGTTGCGAGACGATCACTTCGGAGACACCGGCTGGCAGATCGACGATCATGGACTTGTTCAGCTCGATGTCGAGCTTGCGAACGGCCCCATAGGACGACGCGGCTATCGAGACCTGGGCGGATGCCTGCTGGGCCAGGACCGGGGAAGCGGGCGCCAGCGCCATAAGGGCCGCGAGCCCGGCTGCGAGCGCGCAGCGGGGAAACAGGCGGACCAGGGGGGATTTTGCGTTCTGCATGGTCATCGGGCCCCTATTGCGGCAAGACCTGGGGCACGTCCGGTGCCGGGTCGAAATGGAATTCGTCGGAATAACCGGCGGCAAGGGTGCTGTCGGGCGCGGCGGGGACGGCGCCGGCGAGGACGCTCTGCTCCTTGCCGTAGCGGATGACGCGCACCGCCTGGTTGGTGGCGGTGGCCGGCCCGGTCGCGGCGCGGTTGAAATCGGCCACCGAGCGCAGCGTCAGGGCGAGCTGGCCGCGCGTCGAGGCGTTGATGAGGGTTTCGGCCTGGCCCGGGTCCAGCTCCAGCGTGGCGATGGCGTTGCTGTCGAAGGTCACCGGCCTGGGGCTGTCGCCGCCGCTCTCGTCGCCGCCGCTGGCGCCCATCTCGCCCAGCCGCTTGCCGATGGCGAGCACGCGCACATCCGACAGGATCACCTCGGAGCGCTGGCCGACCGGCGAGGCGGTGGTCAGCACCACGTCGACATGATCGTTGGGCACCACGAAGCCGCCGGCGCTGGAGGCGGCGGTGACGCCCACCGAGACGCCGCGCATGCCCGGGGAGAGCACCGCCGAGAGATAGCCCTGATCGGAGCGCACCAGCTTGGCCTCGCGGATGGGCTCGCCGGGGAAGAATTCGAAGCGCGCCACCGCGCCGGTCAGCTCCGCCGGCGCATCGGGCATGGCGGCGATGGTGACATATTCGGGGCGCAGCGCCCCTTGCGGCCAGTCCTGCCATTCGACCGTCGCGGCGCTGAGCCGTTCCCCCACGCCGATGGCGGCCCTTGCCACCAGAATCCGCGCCCTCGCCTCGGGCACCACCTGGGTGACGACCTGGCTGGCCGGGGCGGGCGCGCCGCCGCGGGTGACGAGGAAAGCGGCGAGGCCACCGGCCACCAGGGCCACCACTAACAGGATAATGCGCGCCGGTCTCATGACCCACTCCGGTTCCACTGGGGGCGGCAAGCGCCCATTCCACCGGCCGGACTATGAAAGCAAAAGCGTCAAAGTTTAGTTAACCAGGGCTTTTCGAAAAGCGTTAACAACCTATGAATGCTCGCTTTTTGCAAAGAATGCTCACTTTTTGCAAACGAATACCGCAAACGGCGGAAAAGCGCGCCGGCAATATTGCCGTGGCGCGCCCGATCATCCGGCTCAGGCAGCGAGGCGCTCGAAGATGGCGGTGTTGGAATAGGTGAGCAGGCCGGCCACCGCCATGGCCACGCCATAGGGCACGCCCTGCCGGGGATCGTGCAGGCGCTCGAGCCAGCGGAACCGGGCGATGGCCGGCATCAGCGGCAGGCGGCGCAGCATCAGCACCATGAGGGTGAGTACGCCGCCCAGCAGCGCCGTATAGACCAGATAGGGCAGCGTCAGCCCGAAGCCGAGCCACAGCGTGGTCGCCGCGGCCAGCTTGGCATCGCCGCCGCCGATCCAGCGCATGGCGAACATGCCGAAGGCCACGACCAGCACGACAAAGGCGCACAGCACATGCAGGGCGAATTGCTGCAGCGGCATTTCCACCAGCAGCGCCATGACGACGAAGCCGGCGGCTAGCAGCAGCACCAGCTTGTTGGAAATGCGCATGGTGAGCAGATCGGACGAGGCGGCGAAGGCCATCAGCAAGGGAAAGAAGAACAGCGCGATGATCTGGAACATGTCGCCCCCCGGACAAAGGCCTGCCGGCCGTCATCCGGACAGTGGCACGGGGGATTTAATAAAGGGCAAATCCGGCCGGATCGAGGTCGTCAGCGCGCGGCGAGGCCGGCCGTCACTTCGGTCTGGACGTAGAGCCACAAATCCTGCAACCCGCCGCCCAGCAGGAACGCGGAGCCGACCACGGCCACGGATAGAAGCGATGCGATGATCGCATATTCGATGGCCGTCGCCCCGCTTTCGTCGCGCAGGAAGCCGGTCTTCGAGATGTAGTGATTTGATAAGGCAACGCGCTTACCAGGCATGAAACCTCCCAGTCAGCTAACGTTCAAAAAAGGCTCCCCCCGGGACGGGGGGAGCCAGCGATGGTCACGGGGTGGTGGTGTTGAAATCGAGCTCTTCGTTGATCGTCTCGAAAACCCCGGTCAAACCGTTCCCGAGGATGGAAACGGCGGCGATGATGCCGACGGAGATGAGCGCGGCGATGAGGCCGTACTCGATTGCGGTCGCGCCCGACTCGTCCTGCGCGAAACGTGCGAAAATGTTCATTCCCAGGCTCCTTTTTACACGTTCTCAAGTGACGGTAGCGTCGGGCTACGTCACACAGCGAACATGAGCGGAAGCTATCTCCGGCGGGTTGAAATAGCGTTAATCGGAGCCGCGCCTTCAACATCGGAAACGCTTGTATTATTCTTGGTAATCAGGATGTTAAAGAAATAGTTCGCCTTTTATACTTCCATTATTGCCGCCACGGGGCACAAGGAACAATGCAAGGGATGGGCGCGGAACAGGCGGCGTTTGCCAAGTGTTTACCATTCGGCGCGAGGATGGGGCAGCGTATCAGTATCCCCGGATTGCCCGCCATGTTCCGACCCGCCGCCCTTGCCCTGCTGCTTGCCGCGACCCTGGCCGCACCGATGCCGGCGCACTCCCAGGAGGGCGCGCCGATCAACGTCAATGTCAACATGGCCCGCGTGCTGCGGATCAGCGCCCCGGCCGCCACCGTGATCGTGGGCAATCCGGGCATTGCCGACGTGACCATCCAGGATCCGCTGACGCTGATCCTGACCGGCAAGAGCTATGGGCAGACCAATCTGATCGTGCTGGACAGCCGCGGCGAGCCGATCGCCGACACCATGGTCGAGGTGATGCAGATGACCGCCGGGGTGATGACCGTCTATCAGGGCCTCAACCGCACCACGCTGGCCTGCGCCCCGGTCTGCCAGCCGGTGGTGATGATGGGCGACGACAACGGCTTCACCGGGGAGACGTTGGCCTCCTCGCAACTGGTGCAGTCGGCGGCGAATTAGGCGCGTTAACGGCGCATTCACCCTTTGGCGCATCGGCGGCGTTTTACCCACGCTTCTAACCTTGAATTAGCTCTCTGGCGGCTATCGTCGGGCGCAGTCAATCGCGCGTGGGTCATGAGAACAGCAACGGGCACGATCTGGGGACGGCTGAACCGGCGCCGGCGGGCGCTGGGCCGCGACGAGCGCGGGGTCACGGCGGTCGAGTTCGGACTGTTGGCCCTGCCCTTCTTCACCATCATCGCCGCCATCTTGCAGACCTCGCTAGTATTCCTGGCCGACCAGGTGCTGGAAAGCGCCGTCCACGACGCCGCCCGCGCCATCCGCACCGGCCAGGCGCAGGAGGCCGGCTTCACCATCGACAATTTCCGCGCCGATGTGTGCGGGCGCCTTTACGGCCTGTTCAGCGATTGCGGGGGGCTGCATGTGCGCGTCTCGGAAATCGGCACCTTCCGCGCCGCCAGCGTGGCGGTTCCGGTGGAGGAGGAATGCGAGGGACCCTGCGAATGGAGCATTCCGGAACGCTGGACGCCCGGCGAGGGCCGGAGCGTGATCCTGGTGCAGGTGTTCTACCGCTATCCGGTGCCCATTTCGCTGGGCCCCTTCGGCATGGCCAACCTGCCGGACGGGACGCGCCTGCTCGGCTCGTCAGCCGTCTTCCAGAACGAGCCGTTTTCGGGATGAGGGCGCTGCGCAGCATGGCGCGCCGCCTGCGCCGAACCGAAAGCGGCGCCGCCGCCGTCGAGTTCGCGCTGATCCTGCCGGTCATGCTGCTGGTCTATATCGGCACGGTGGAGGCCAGCGCCCTGATCAGCATGGACCGCAAGGTGCAGTCGGTGGCCGGCTCGGTGGGCGACCTGGTGGCGCGCGCCGACGAGACCATCACCGCCGCCCAGATGCAGGACTATTTCACCGCCGCCAGCGGCATCATGGCCCCCTATCCGGCCCATGAGGTGGTGCAGGTGGTGACGGCCATCGCGGTCGACGCCGATGGGGGGACCTCGGTGAAATGGTCGCGCGAATTCACCGGCGGCTCCTATGAGGAGGGCTATTTCGTGGGCGGCACCATGTCCGAGGGAACCCGCCACCGGGCCGGCGAGACCTATCCCCTGCCCCAGGCGACGATCGACATTTCCAAGGATCGCATGGTGATCGCCGCCGAAGCCTCCTATGCCTACAAGCCCCTGTTCGGCCTGGTTTTCGACCAGGAGATCAACCTCTACCGCTCGAGCTTCTTCCTGCCCCGCTCCGGTGCCGCCATCGCGCTCGAGTGAGCCCGGCTTGCCCCTCCGGCGCGGCCATGCCACAAGCCCCGGACCATCCTTTCCCCGGCTCGTGAGACCATGAACGACACCATCATCCCCGTTTTCGACCTGGGCGGCGTTTTCGTCGACTGGAACCCGATGTATCTCTTCCGCAAGCTGTTCGACACCGAAGAAGACGCGCTCTGGTTCCACCAGAACATCTGCACCGGTGACTGGAACCTGGAGTTCGACGCCGGCGAGATCTATTCGGAGGGCGTGGCCAAGCTGGTGACGCGCTTCCCCAAATACTGGCGCGAGATCAAGGCCTTCGACGAGCGCTGGACCGAGACCTTCGGCCCCCATATCCAAGGCACGATCGACATCCATAACGAACTGGTCGAACAGGACATCCCCACCTTCGCCATCACCAATTTCTCCTGGGAGAAATGGATGACGCGGCTGGGAGAATGGCCGTTCCTAGAAAAATTCGACGGGGTGATCGTTTCCGGCCTCGAGGGCCTGGTCAAGCCCGATCCGCGCATCTATCGCGTGTTCTGCGAGCGCTATGGCCTGGCCCCGGAATCCTGCGTGTTCATCGACGACAACGAGGCCAATATCGTGGCGGCGCGCAAATTCGGCATGCAGGGCATCCATTTCCACGACCCCGGCCATCTGCGCCGCGACCTCATCGCGCTGGGGCTGCCGCTCAAGGCGGCGTAGGGGGTATCCTCTCTTCATTCCAAGAATACCGGCACTGCCCGCGGGCCTTTTTGCCGCTTGTGCGAGGCTGAGAGTGGCCCACGGGTCAGACCCGTGGGCAGCGCCGGTGGGTGGGGTAACGGGGTGGCCACGTTTCCTCTTCTCCCATCGCAGGAGCGGGTTGGGATACCCCCGGACGAGCGCAGCGAGGACCCCGCGCGTCGCGCGCCCCGTCTGGAGCGCTACGCGCGTGAAGACATTACTTCGTGCCGTACATGCGGTCGCCGGCGTCGCCAAGGCCGGGCACGATATAGCCTTTTTCGTTGAGATGGCTGTCGATGGCGGCGGTGAAGACCGGCACGTCGGGATGGGCCTCGGTGAAGTGCTTGATGCCTTCGGGCGCGGCCAGCAGGCACAGGAAGCGGATATCGGTGGCGCCGCGCTCCTTGAGCTTTTCGATGGCGGCGGTGGCCGAATTGGCGGTGGCCAGCATGGGGTCGACGACGATGACCAGCCGGTCCTCGAGGCTGGAGGGGGCCTTGAAGTAATATTCGACCGGCTCGAGCGTCTCGTGGTCGCGATACATGCCGATATGGGCGACGCGGGCGGCGGGCACCAGGTCGAGCATGCCGTCGAGCAGGCCGTTGCCGGCGCGCAGAATGGAGGCGAAGACCAGCTTCTTGCCCTTGATCGAGGGGGATTTCATCGGCGCCATGGGCGTTTCGATGTCGATCAGCTCCAGCTCGAGGTCGCGGGTGACCTCGTAGCACATCAAATGGGCGATCTCGCGCAGCAGGCGACGGAAACCGGCGATGGAGGTCTCCTTGTTGCGCATGATGGTCAGCTTGTGCTGGATCAGGGGATGGTCGAGAACCGTCACATTGCCCACGCTCTCGTTCATCGGATCACCCCGCCACTGGCCTGAAGGAAGGACTTGCCGTGCCGGCCGGGGCCGAGGCCCAGCCAGGCGGCAATGCTCTCGCCAATATCGGCGAAGCTGGGGCGAATGCCAATCTCCCCCGGCAGCAGGGCTGGGGAAAAGACCAGGATCGGCACCTGCTCGCGCGTGTGGTCGGTGCCCGGCCAGGTGGGATCGTTGCCGTGATCGGCGGTGAGCACCAGCAGGTCGTCGTGGCGCATGGCGGCGATCAGCTCGGGCAGGCGGGAATCGAACAATTCGAGCGCGGCGGCATAGCCGGCCACGTCGCGGCGATGGCCGTATTCGCTGTCGAAATCGACGAAATTAGTCATGATGAAGGCGCGGTCATCGGCCATTTCCATGGCCTCGAGCGTCCGGTCGAGGAGTTGGGGAATGCCCGTGCCCTTGACCTTGTGAGTGACGCCCGAGCCGGCATAGATGTCGGAAATCTTGCCGATGGCGAAGACCTGGTTGCCGGCCTGGGCATTGCGGTCGAGCAGGGTCGGCTCGGGCGGGGCGATGGCGAAATCGCGGCGATTGCCGGTGCGCCGGAAGGTGTCGGCGGTTTCGCCCACGAAGGGCCGGGCGATGACGCGGCCGATCCTGAGCTTTTCGGTGAGGTCGAAGGCGATGCGGCTGACCTGATAGAGCCGCTCCAGCCCGAAATGGGTCTCGTGCGCCGCGATCTGGAACACGCTGTCGATGGAGGTGTAGCAGATGGGCTTGCCGGTCCTGATATGCTCCTCGCCCAGTTCGGCGATGATGGCGGTGCCCGAGGCGTGCCTGTCGCCCAATATGCCGGGCAGGCCGGCCAGAAGGCAGAATTCGGCGACGAGATCGGGCGGGAAGGCCGGCTGCTGCCGGGGGAAATAGCCCCATTCGAACGGCACCGGCACGCCGGCGATCTCCCAATGGCCCGAAGGGGTGTCCTTGCCCCTGGAGATTTCCCGCCCCACGCCGAAGCGCCCACCCTTGGGATGTTCCGACAGGCCCGGCGGCACGGCGCCGGTCGAGAGCTTCAGCGCCGCGCCCAGCCCCATGGCGTCCAGATTGGGCACGTGCAGCGGACCGGCACGCAGGCCCGGCCGGTCGGCCTTGCCGGCGGCGGCCCATTCGGCGATATGGCCCACCGTATTGGCGCCCTCGTCGCCATAGGCGGCGACGTCGGGCGCGCCGCCGATACCGACGCTGTCGAGCAGGCAGACAATGGCGCGGGGCATGGGGTTCATCCTTGCTGCGGGAACGGACGAGGCCGTCCCGATTGGCGTTGGTTCAGCCCGGCCCGATGCGGCCGGCGATCAGTTCATGTTCGGGAGCGGTCTCTCCCAGCATATAGGCGGCGCGCAGCCGTGCCGCAGCCTCGGCGGCGGCGGCCTCGTCGGCGGCATGCAACCGGGCGATGGGGGTGTTGCCATCGACCCGGGCCCCCAGCCCCGCGAGCCGGTCGAAGCCGACGCGGTGATCGATGGCGTCGGAAGGCGTCTTGCGCCCGCCGCCCAGGACCACCACCGCCATGCCGACGGCGCGCGTGTCGATCCGCGCCACCACGCCGTCGCCCGGCGCCATCACGTCGCGCACGATGGGGGCGGGCGCGAGATAGCGGTCCAGATGCTGCGTGAAATCGGCCGGACCGCCCAGACCCGCCACCATGAGCGCGAAACGCTCGAGCGCGCGGCCGCTGTCCAGCGCAGCATCGAGCAGGCGCCGCGCCGCGTCCGGCGTTGCCGCCTTGCCGGTCATCAGGGCGATCCGGGCGCCCAGCGCCAGCGTCACCTCGCGCAGGCGCGGATCGGCGTGGCGGCCGGCGAGGAAATCCACGGCGTTGCGCATTTCCAGCCCATTGCCGGCGGCGCTGGCCAGCGGCTGGTTCATGTCGGTGATGAGCGCGGCGGTCGGGAGGCCCGCCCCATTGGCGACGGCAACCAGGCTTTGCGCCAGCGCCCGGGACTTTTCCGGCGTGGTCATGAAGGCGCCCGAGCCGGTCTTGACGTCGAGAACGAGCGCATCGAGCCCGGCGGCGAGCTTCTTGGAGAGGATGGAGGCGGTGATGAGGGGGATGGAATCGACGGTGCCGGTGACGTCGCGAATGGCATAGAGCGCCTTGTCGGCCGGGGCGAGATCGGCGGTCTGGCCGATAATGGCGCAGCCGGCCTCGCGCACCACGCGCCGGAACAGCGCCTCGTCCGGGCCGGTCTCATAGCCGGGAATGGCGTCGAACTTGTCGAGCGTGCCCCCGGTATGGCCCAGGCCCCGGCCGGAAATCATCGGCACGTAAATGCCGATGGCGGCGAGCAGCGGCGCCAGCATGAGCGAGACATTGTCCCCTACCCCGCCGGTCGAATGCTTGTCGGCCACCGGCCCGTCGAGGCCGGACCAGTCGAGCACATTGCCGCTGTCGCGCATGGCCAGGGTCAGCGCCACGCGCTCGTCCATGCTCATGTCGCGGAAATAGACCGCCATGGCGAAGGCCGCCGCCTGGGCCTCGGATACGGTACCCCGGGCGAAGCCGGCAATGAAGGCGGCGATGTCCGCGGCGGCGAGGGCCTCGCCGTCGCGCTTGCGGACGATCACTTCCTGGGGGAGGAAAACCATTGCAATGCCTCTTCAGAGCCTTTCATCGGCAAGCGAAATCAGGGCCTTTTGCTCCCCTCCCCCTTGAGGGGAGGGGTTCGGGGGCGGGGGTCCTTCGTCGATCCGCAAAGACCCCCTCCCCAGCCCTCCCCTCAAGGGGGAGGGAGCGCTGGCTGCCGCTTCCGTCAAAACGTGAAGCCTCCAGGGCCCCTCACCCCGGCCTTTCAATCACGCCCCATAGGGAATCCAGACGTTCTTGACCTGGGTGGCGCGGGCGAGGAAATAGTCGCCGGCGAAGCGCTCGTCGGCGAGGTCGTAGGCGAGGCCGCGGCTGGTCCAGGTCTGCTTGAGATTGCCCACCGAGGCCTTTTCGACCATGGCCGACCCTTCGGCCGACCCCATGAACCAGAGGCCGTCGACGCCGTCATGCTCGGCCAGGGTCTTTGCCAGCGCCTCGCCATCGCCGGTGACGATGTTGACGACGCCGGCGGGGACGTCGGAGGTTTCGAGCACCTGATAGAAATCGGTCATCGACAGCGGCGCGCGCGACGAGGGGACCAGCACGACGCTGTTGCCCATGGCGATGGCCGGGGCGAGCAGGGCAACGGCGCCGAGCAGCGGGGCCCGCTCGGGCGCGACGATGCCCAGCACCCCCAGCGGCTCGACCATGGCGGCGGCAATGGCGCGCATGGGCGGATTGTGCATTGCGCCGTCATATTTGTCGGCCCAGCCGGCAAAGGCAAAGAGGCGCTCGACGGCACGCGCCACTTCCTCCCCGCCATCCGCCCCGGTCTGCGCCGCGATGCGGGCGGCAAACTCGTCGCGGCGATAGTCGAGATTTTCGGCGAGGAAATAGAGAATCTGCGCCCGGGCATGGGCGGTGGTGGTGCCCCAGCCCAAAGCCGCGCGCGCCGCCTCGACGGCATTGCGGATATCCTTGCGGTTGCCCTCGCCCACCTCGCCCACCAATTCGCCCGAGGGGCCATGGACCGGACGGTTGTAACCGCTGTCGGGGCGGGCCTGCTTGCCGCCGATATAATTCTTGGCGGTCCGGTCGAGATGGCCGGCATCGAGCGGGTTGCGCGGCGCGGCGGCGGCGGGTTCGGCCACCGGCTCCGCTTTCAGCGTTTTCTCCCAGCCTGGCTTGAGATAGGCGGCCATGCCCTCGCGGCCACCCTCGCGCCCGAAACCGCTCTCCTTGTAGCCGCCGAAACCGACAGCGGCGTCGAACTGGTTGGTGCCGTTGATCCAGATCACGCCGGCCTTAAGCCTGGGCGCGATATCGAGGGCGAGATTGACGTTCTCGCTCCACAGCGTGGCGGCGAGGCCGTAGCTGGTATTGTTGGCCAGCGCCACCGCCTCCTCGGGGGTGCGGAAGCTCATGGAAACGAGCACGGGCCCGAAAATCTCCTCGGCCACCAGCGTATTGGCCGGCGAGACATTGGTGACGAGCGCGGGTTTCAGGAAACAGCCCTGGGCGGGAAGCTGGCCATCGGGCTCATAGACATGGGCGCCTTCGGCAATGCCCTTTTTCATCAAATCGCGGACGCGCTCGACTTGCACCGGGGCGACCATGGCGCCGATATCGATGGACTTGTCGAGGGGATCGCCGACGCGCAATTTGGCCATGCGCGCCCGCACCTTGGCAAGGAAGCGCTCCTCGATGCTTTCCTGCACCAGCAGGCGCGAGCCGGCGCAGCAGACCTGCCCCTGGTTGAACCAGATGGCGTCCACCAGCCCCTCGACGGCGCTGTCGAGGTCGGCGTCCTCGAAGACGAGATAGGGCGACTTGCCGCCCAGCTCCAGCGTCAGCCCCTTGCCCGAGCCGGCGGTGGCGGCCCGGATGAGCCTGCCCACCTCGGTCGAGCCGGTGAAGGCGATCTTGTCGACGCCCTCGTGCCCGACAAGGGCGGCGCCGGTCTCCCCCTCGCCGGTGACGATATTGACCACCCCGGCGGGCAGGCCGACGCGCTCGCAGATCTCGGCGAAGAGCAGGGCGGTCAGCGAAGTGAACTCGGCCGGCTTGAGGACCACCGTATTGCCCGCCGCCAGCGCCGGCGCGATCTTCCAGGCCAGCATCAGCAGCGGGAAATTCCACGGGATGATCTGGCCGCAGACGCCATGGGGGACATGGCCGGGGAATTCGCGCGCCAGGTGCGTGGCCCAGCCGGCATGATGATAGAAATGGCGCGCCGCGAGCGGAATGTCGGCGTCGCGGCTTTCGCGGATCGGCTTGCCGTTGTCCATGGTTTCCAGCACCGCAAAGAGCCGGGAATGCTTCTGGATCATGCGGGCGACGGCATAGAGATAGCGGCCGCGCTCATAGCCGGAAAGGGCGGACCAGCCCTTGAAGGCGGCGCGGGCGGCCTTGACCGCCGCGTCGACATCGGCGGCGCTGCCATCGGTCAATTCGGCCAGCTTCTCCCCGGTGGCGGGATTGGTGCTGGCAAAGGTCTGGCCCGGCCCGGTCCACTGGCCGGCGATGAAATGGCCGAAGCGGCGGCCCCGGCCATCGAGCCAGGCATTGGCCTGGTCGGACGCCTCGGGGGCCGGGCCGTATTCGAGACTGTCGAAGATTTGCGCGATCCTGTTCATTTCGGGTCCTCCCGGGATGTCTGTTCATCCACTGGGTCATTCCCGCGCAAGCGGGAATCTCAGTTGCTTGCGCCCGCCACAAACCGGGATTCCCGCTTGCGCGGGAATGACCCGGTGGGAAGGCAAATGGCGGGGCGTGACCGCCCAGCACACATCACACCATCGGCTGGCGATAGTCGGCGGCGTAGCGGCCGGTGAGGCCGTGTTCGAGTTGCCGCTCGATATCGGTCAGCAAAGAGGAGGCGCCGAAGCGGAAGAGGTGGGGCTGCAGCCAATGCGTGCCCAGCTCCTCCTTCATCAGCGCCATATAGCGCAGCGCATCGGCGGCTTTGGCGATGCCGCCGGCCGGCTTGTAGCCGATCTCGATGCCGGTTTCCTCGGCGAACCAGCGGATCATGCGGATCATGGTAAGGCTGGTCACCAAGTTCGCATTGACCTTTTCCTTGCCGGTCGAGGTCTTGATGAAATCGGCGCCGGCCAGCATGCAGACCAGCGAGGCCTTGGCCACATTGGTCTGGGTGGCCAGTTCCCCGGTGCCCAGAATGGTCTTGATATGGGCCGCGCCACAGGCCTTGCGGAAGGCGCGCACAGAATCGTAAAGCCCCTGCCAGTCGCCGCGCAGCACCATGCCGCGCTCGATGACGATATCGATCTCCTGCGCGCCGTCCTGCACCGAAGCCTCGATCTCGCCGAGGCGGGTTTCGAGCGGGGCGAGGCCATGGGGGAAGCCGGTGGAGACGGCGGCGACGGGGATGGAGGTGCCCTCGAGCGCCCCCACGGCGGTCTTGACGAAGGCGTGATAGACGCAGACGGCGCCGGGCCGGATGATCCGGCCCTCCATGCCGAGCTGTTCGAGAATGTCGCGGCGCAGCGGGTTGCGGGCCTTGGCGCAGAGCCGCTCGACCCGCCCGGGCGTATCGTCGGAATTGAGGGTGGTGAGATCGAGCAGGGTGATCGCCCGCAGCAGCCAGGCGAGCTGGTAATCCTTCTTCACCGTGCGGCGGGCGCCGATGGTATTGGCGCGGCGCTCCAGCGCCGAGCGGTTCATGCGGACGCGCTCCACCCAGTCGAGATCGAGCGGATAGCCCGGATTGCGCTTGTGGACCGGAGCGCCGGCCGGCTTGTCGACGATCTTGAGACTCATAGCTCCTCCACCAAGGCCGGGATCAGCCGCCGGAGCTTCTCGGCTCCCTGCACCGCCATGGCCTTGGTATGCTCATGGCTGATGTTCTCGCTGGACAGGCCCGCGCCCATATTGGTGATGGACGAGCAGGCCCAGACCCGCAGCCCCAAAAACCGCCCCAGAATGACTTCCGGGGCCGTGGACATGCCCACGGCATTGGCGCCGAGGCGGATGGCCATCTGGATTTCGGCCACGGTTTCGAAGCTCGGGCCGGAATACCACAGGTAGATCCCCTCCCCGAGCCGGAAGCCGAGCCGCTCGGCAAGACCGGCCGCCCGGGCACGCAGATCGGGAGCATAGCAATCGACCATGTTGACAAAACGGCGGTCGGTCGCCTCCCCGATCAGCGGGTTCATGCCGGCATAGTTGATGTGATCGGCGATCAGCATCAGATCGCCGGGACGGAAGCGCTCGTCCACCGAGCCGGCGGCATTGGTCAGCAGCAGGGTCTCGGCGCCCAGTTCGGCCAGGGTCTCCAGCGCCGGACGCATGGCGGCGGCATTGCCGTGCTCGTAATAATGCTCGCGCCCGGTGAGGACGGCGACGCGCCTGCCGCCCATCCAGCCGATGAGGAGGTCGCGGCCATGGCCGGAGACGCCGCCGCCGGGAAACCCCTTCAGTTCCGAATAGGGGATGGCCAGCGTGTCCTTCATCAATTCGCCGATGGAGGACAGGCCCGAGCCGAGCACGAGAGCGGCGGCGACGGGTTCGGCGCCGGCGATCTTGCGGATGGTTCGGGCGGCCTTGGTCATTCTTCCAGATACTCCGGGCCGAAGCTGTGCGGCAAAAGCTGGTCGAGCGTCTGCACCAGCGGCGTGCCCTCGACGCCGTGGGAAATCACCTCGACATCGGGATCGGCGAATTCGCGGATGCGCTGGCGGCAGCCGCCGCAAGGGGTGACGGGCATGGCGCCGGGGCCGGTGACATAGACGCGCCTGATGCGCCTGCCCCCGCCCGCCAGCATGGCGGCGATGGCGCTGGGCTCGGCGCAATTGCCCACCGGAAAAGCGGCGTTCTCGACATTGCAGCCGGCATAGATATTGCCGTCATCGGCGAGGATGGCGGCGCCCACCGGAAACTTCGAATAAGGCGCATAGGCCTTGGCTCGGACCGCCTCGGCGGCAGCGAACAGGGCCTTGTCGATCTCGCTCACTGCTAGCGCTCCTTGGTATAGGGCACGCCGCCCGCCTTGGGGCCGACGGCCTTGCCGATAAAGCCGGCGAGCAGCACGACGGTCAGCACATAGGGCAGTGCCTGAATGGCCTGTACCGGAATTTCGACATCGAATAGCCGCGCCCCCTGCAAGCGAATTTGCAGCGCATCGAGAAAACCGAACAACAGGCAAGTGAACATGGCCGGCACCGGCCTCCATTTGGCGAAGATCAGCGCCGCGAGCGCGATGAAGCCCTTGCCGGCGGTCATGTTGTTGCCGAAGCCCGAGCCCTGGGCGATGGAGAAATAGGCGCCGGCAAAGCCGCAGAGCAGGCCGGTGATCAGCACCGCCTGATAGCGCAGCCCGATCACCGAAATGCCGGCCGTGTCCACCGCCTTGGGATTTTCGCCCACCGCCCGCAGCCGCAGGCCGAAGCGGGTGCGATAAAGCACATAGGCGGTAACCGGCACGGCGAGGAAGGCGATATAGACGAGGATGTAATGGCCCGAGATCAGTTCCTCGTAGATCGGCCCGAGGATCGGAACCTGGCCGATTTCACGGGCGAAGGGCAGCTCGATGGCGCCGAAGCGACCCTGGCCGGACAATTGCGGGGTGCGCCCGCCCTGCCGGAACCATTGCTGGCCCAGAAAGGTGGTGAGGCCCGCCGCCAGCATGTTGATGGCGACGCCGGCGATGAGCTGGTTCCCCTTGAGGCTGATGGCGGCGGCGCCCTGGAGCAGCGAGGTCATGACCGAGACCGCCAGGGCGGCGAGGAGCCCCGCCCAGGCGGAGCCGGTGATGGCGGCCACGACGCCGGCGGCGAAGGCGGCGGCCAGCATCTTGCCCTCGAGCCCGATATCGAAGACGCCGGAGCGCTCCGAGTAGAGCCCGGCCAGGCACGCCAGCAACAGGGGCGTCGACAGGCGGATGGTGGCATCGAGCAGGGAAAGAAGGGCCGTGAACTCCATGGCTCAGCTCTCCGACTTGACGGTTGCGCGCTCGAGCGCCTCGGCCGATTGCTCGGGCGAGAACAGCATCAGCGTACGTTGCAGGCCGGGGCGGAACAGCCCCTCCATGGCGCCGGTGAACAGGATGACCAGCGCCTGGATGATGACCACCACGGTGCGGTCGAGCCCGGAAATGACATATTGCAGCTCGTTGCCGCCCTGGTAGAGCGCGCCGAACAGCAGCGCCGAAAAGGCGATGCCGATCGGGTGGTTGCGGCCCATCAGCGCCACGGCGATGCCGACGAAGCCGACATCGCCCATGAAATCGAGCACCAGCCGGCTCTGCACGCCCAGCACTTCGTTGACCGCCACCATGCCGGCCAGCGCCCCGGACAGGGCCATGGCCAGCATGATCATCCGGGAATTGGAAATGCCGGCATAGCGCGCGGCGGTGGGGTTCTGGCCCATGACCCGCAAGGCGTAGCCGAAGCGGGTATGCCAGACCAGCACATAGACCCCGATCAGCGCGGCGATGGCCAGGAAGATGGCGAAGTTGACCGGGGTGTAGTTGAAGGGCGCGAAGAACTGCCCCAGCTTGGGCATGCGGCCGGTCTCGGCGATCATCGCCGATTCCGGGCCCGACACGCCGGCGGGCTTGAGCACGCGGTTGAGCATGTAGATCATCAGCGCCGAGGCGATGAAGTTGAACATGATGGTGGTGATGACCACGTGGCTGCCGCGCTTGGCCTGCAGCCACCCGGGGATGAAGGCCCAGAAGCCGCCAAAGGCCGCGGCCGCGAGGATGGCGAGCGGGGCGATGAGCAGCCAGTGGGTGTCCTGGAGCGCCAGCGCCACGAGGATGACGCCGAGCCCGGCGACATAGGCCTGCCCGTTGCCCCCGATATTGAACAGGCCGCCATGGGCCGCCACCGCCACGGCGAGGCCGGCGAAGACGAAATTGGTGGCGTAATAAAGCGTGTAGCCGATGCCGTAGCCGGTGCCGAAGGCGCCGGTGACGATGGCCCAGACGGCCATGAAGGGATTGTGCCCGATGCCGAGCACGACGAGGCCGGAAACGATGAAGGCCAGCGCCAGGTTGAGCAGGGGCAGCAGGACCACATCGGCCCAGCGCGGCAGGGGCCTCAGCGCGCTCATGGCGTTTCCTCCCGGGCGGCTGCGGCGGCGGCGCCCGCCCCGATGCCGGCCATCATCAGCCCGAGCTCGCCCTCGGTGGCGGTGGCCGGGTCGGCCTCGCCCACGATGACGCCGTCGAACATGACGAGGATCCGGTCGGCCAGCGAGCGGATCTCGTCGAGCTCGACCGAGACCAACAGAATGGCCTTGCCGGCGTCGCGCATGGCGATGATCTGGTTGTGGATGAACTCGATGGCGCCGATATCGACGCCGCGCGTCGGCTGGCCCACCACCAGCACGTCGGGGTCGCGGTCCATTTCCCGGGCCAGCACGATCTTTTGCTGGTTGCCGCCGGAAAACAGCGAAGTCTTGAGCATGATGTCGGCGGGGCGGACGTCGAATTTGCGCATCTGCTCAGCCGCCCTGGCCTTGGCGGCGGCGATGTCGAGCAGCGGGCCGCGCCCGTATTCGGGACTGGTGGAATAGCCCAGAATGGCGTTCTCCCATTCCATGAAGCCGGTGACCAGGCCCATGCGCTGGCGATCCTCGGGCACATGGGCGAGGCCGGCGGCGCGGGCGCGGGCGGCACCGAAATCGCCGCGAAGCTGCATCCGCTTGCCGCCCAGCAGCACGGCACCCGCTTTCTGGTCGCGCATGCCGGTGACCGCCTCGAGCAGCTCGGACTGGCCGTTGCCCGAAACCCCGGCAATGCCCACGATCTCCCCGGCGCGCACGGAAAAGCTCACATCCTTGACGCGGACCACGCCCATATCGTCCGCGACCACGAGGTTCTCGACCTCGAGCAGCGTCCCGCCCGGGCTGGCGGCACCCTTTTCGACGCGCAGCAGCACCCGGCGGCCCACCATCAGCTCGGCCAACTGCTCGGGATTGGTTTTGGCGGTCTCGAGGGTGGCGACCATCTCGCCCTGGCGCATGACCGAGACATTGTCGGTGATGGCCATGATCTCGCGCAGCTTGTGGGTGATGAGGATCACGGTCTTGCCCTGATCGCGCAGGGTCTCGAGCACGCGGAACAGGTCGTCGGCCTCGCGCGGCGTCAAGACGCCGGTGGGCTCGTCCAGGATGAGGGTCTCGGCGCCGCGATAGAGCGCCTTGAGGATTTCGACGCGCTGCTGCTGGCCCACCGAGATGTCCTCGATGGTGGCGTCGGGATCGACCTCGAGGTCGTATTCCTGCTCCAGCCGGTCGAGCTCGCGCCGCGCGCGTTCGAGGCTGGGCCGGAGAAAGC
Organism: Devosia honganensis; assembly: GCF_042648785.1. Lineage (NCBI taxonomy): Bacteria > Pseudomonadati > Pseudomonadota > Alphaproteobacteria > Hyphomicrobiales > Devosiaceae > Devosia > Devosia honganensis. Next base: position 199,223 of record NZ_JBHRYD010000007.1, on the reverse strand, counting down.
CGGAATCCTCGGCCCCCAGCACGACGTTTTCGAGCACGGAGAAATTGTCGACCAGCATGAAATGCTGGTGCACCATGCCGATGCCCAGCGCCAGGGCGTGGCGGCTGTCGGTGATGGCCCGCTCGGTGCCGTTGACGCGGATGGTGCCGCTATCGGCGGTGTAGAAGCCATAAAGGATCGACATCAGGGTGGACTTGCCCGCGCCATTCTCCCCGACGATGCCGTGGATGGTGCCGCGCGCCACCTTGAGGTCGATATCCTTGTTGGCGTGGACGGCCCCGAAACGCTTGTTGATGTTTTCGAGCTCGATGGCCCAGCCATTCGCCGGTGCGGAAGCAGCGGCCGGCTCCGGCCGCTGCGCGATGTTGTCGTTGCCGCTCATGTGGCGTCCGCTTAGAGCGGGCAGCTCATGTCGGTTTCGTAGTCGTGAACGACGATCTCACCCGACAGGATCTTGGCCTTGAGGTCCTCGACCTGGGCGATCATGTCCTCGGTGATCAGGTCCTGGTTGTATTCGTCCAGCGAATAGCCCACGAAATCGCCCTCGAGGCCCAGATCGACCGGGCCGGGCTGGAAGGTGGCGTCGTCGCCGGCCTTGTTGAAGGCCTCGATCACCGCGTTGTCGACGCGCTTTTCCATCGAGGTCAGCACCGAGCCGGGATGCAGATAGTTCTGGTTGCTGTCGACGCCGATGGAATATTTGCCGGCATCGGCCATGGTCTGGAGCACGCCCAGGCCCGAGCCGCCGGCGGCGGCGAAGACCACTTCGGCGCCCTGGTCGATGGCCGCCTTGGCCAGCTCGCCCGCCGTCACCGGATCGTTCCAGGCGGCAGGGGTGGTGCCGGTATAGGTCTCGATCAGCTTGGCATCGGGATCGATGGCCCGCACGCCCTGGGCGTAGCCGCAATAGAAGCGGTGGATCAGCGGCACGTCCATGCCGCCCACGAAGCCGTAGACCCCGGCATCGGACTTCATCGCCGCCAGCGCGCCCACGAGGAACGAACCGGTATGTTCGTCGAAGCGGATGGACTGGACGTTGGGCGCATCGACGGTGGCGTCGATCACCACGAAATTGGTGTCGGGAAACTCGCCGGCGAGCGGGGCCAGCACCGATTCCCACATGAAGCTCATCATCACGATGGGATTGGAACCCTGGCTGGCGAAGCGGCGCAGGGCCTGTTCGCGCTGGGCGTCGTTCTGCATTTCCAGATCGACATAGGTGCCGCCGGTCTCGGCCTTCCAGCGCTCGGCGCCGTTATAGGCGGATTCGTTGAAGGATTTGTCGAACTTGCCGCCCAGATCGTAGATCAGGGCCGGTTCGGCAAAAGCCGCGCCGGCAAGCACGGCACTCAGGGCGACGCCGCCCGCGACAGCCTTGGTGATGGTGGAAATTCTCATTGTTTCGTTCTCCCTGTCTCGCACCAGCGTCGGGGACCGGCCCGAGATCCGGCTGAGTGCGCTAACCTGGGATAAAATCGTGCAATGACGCCGCCCGCAAGAGGGCACGGACAAAATGTTTTCCGGATGGTCAAAAACCGCGCCGCGCCGGCGCCTTTGCGGCGCTCATTCCGGGCCGAGCGAAACCACCGCAACGCCCATGGCCTCGCCGAAGCGCTCGAAGAAGCCGTCGATGATCCTTTGCGCCGAATTGCCCACAATGGCCCTGCCCAGCGTCATGATCCGGCCGGAGGCGCCGCCATGGGCGGTGAAGACCAGCAGGGTTTCAGTTCCCGCATCGCTGAGAGCGATGTCGGCGGCGCCCTCGGCCAGCCCCATCAGCCCGCCCTTGCCGCGCCCCGAGAGCGTATAGGTGCGCGCGGGCACCACGTCCGACAGTTCCAGCTCGCCCTTGAAGACCGGGCGGGCGACGCCGAGATTGACCGCGATCTCGAGGTCGAGCGTCGCCGGGCCCGACCAGCCGATATGGCTGCAGCCGGGAATGGCGGCCTTGAGCATTTCGGGATCGTTGAGCGCCTGCCAGACCGCCATGCGGCCGGCCGCGACGCGATAGCGGCCGCCGAACCTCATCGGGCGGACCGCCGCCGGCCGGGCAAGGGCCTTTGCGGCAAAGAGGACATGGTGCGGCGGCGAAGGCGCATCGGGCAGATCCCACATCTTTACGTGCGGCTTTTTCGCACCAATATGGATTAAATAGTTGGCCCGCCTGCCGGATGCAATTGTCAGGCGGGTCCGCAGACGCAATCTAGGGTAGAAGGGCGAAACGCCGGACCGTCCGTTCTCCAGGGAGCCTTTGATGACCGACCAAGAGACCACCGCACCGACCCAGACCGCCTCGCCCGTCGCGACGCTGGCGGAAAAGCCGTTGCAGTATCTGGACAAGGCGGTCAACGCCATCCGCGACCTGGGAATATGGCCCGAAAGCCAGGGCGAGGCGCCGATCACCGGGCTGCTGAGTCAGATCACCGAACTGGACGAAACGCGCGTCATCCTCATCGGGCGCACGCTCAGCCAGGCCAGCGCCTTCAACGAGGTGGTGCGCGAGCAGGTCGCCGCCATGCAGATCGGCGAGCGCTACGAGGACATCACCAAGGGCTTCGATTCCATCCGCGACGACGCCAAGGCGATGGTCGACCAGCTCGAGGACAACCGCATCGATTTGTTCGAGCGCGTCTCCAATGTCTGGATGAAGGTGAGCCGAGGCGACATCGCCACCCGCTTCAACAAGATCCGCGACACCTATCTCCAGGTCACCTCGGACACCAAGGACCAGATCGACCGCGAGCAGACCATCCTCGAGGCCTATCGCGATTTCCGCGGCGCGCTCAAGCAGGCCGAGGTGATGGCGCTGGAAGTGCTGCAGACGGCCGAACAGCGGCTGGGCGAAAGAAAGAACGTGCTGCAACGGGCGGCGGACGAGCTGGCGGCCTATGAAGGGAACGTGCCGGCGGACCGGGCGCGGCTGGAAATGGCCCGCGACGAGCGCCTGCGCGAGATGCAGAACGAGGAAAAGCGCTACCAGATCGCCAAGGACCTCTCGGACAATCTCACCATCTCCTACAACACTTCGGAAGTGGTGATGGCGCGGCTGATGCAGACCACCAATGCCAAGGAGCGGGTCTATCAGCAGTCGATCTCGTTCTTCTCCACCAACGAGACCGTGCTGACCGCCCTGTCCGCCTCCTTCACCGGCATGTTCGGCCTGCACGAATCCACCGAGACGCTGAACGCCATGAAGGAGGGCATGTCCAAGAGCCTCGAAACGCTCTCGGAGATCGGCGACAAGGTGCAGGAAGAGGCCGTCAAGGCCGGATACGGCCCCACCGTGCGCGCCGATGCGGTCAAGAAGCTGGTGGATTCGGTGGTCAATTTCCAGGAAAAGAGCCGCACCATCATCAACGAGATGCGCGTCGCCTCGACCAAGAATTCGGCCGAGATCCGCGACGCGGTGGAAGACGGCAAGCGCCGCCTGGCGACCTTGGCCGCCGAGGGCAATGCCCTGCTGCTCGAATCCAACAACTGAGGCGAAAGGGCACCGCGACGGGTGAAGGCTCCGCATGAGTGACGCGACCGCCAGGCCGGCTGCACCCCTCGATGAAGTCATGCTGGCGATGGACGTGGTGGACACGCTCCGTCACCGGCAGGATCTGGTGACGCGCGAGCTCGACGGGGCGGCGCGGGAAAAGCAGCTCATCGAGCGGCTGCGCTCCATCTATCACCAGCAGGGCATCGAGGTTCCCGACCATATCCTCAAGGAGGGCGTGGAGGCGCTGGCCGAAAGCCGGTTCACCTATGTCCCGCCCGCCCCCGGGCCGGGCACCGCGCTGGCGCGGCTCTATGTGGCGCGCAAGAGCTGGGGCCGGCCGGTACTGATCGGGCTGGCGGCGATCCTGGTGCTTCTCGTGGGCTGGTTCGGCGTCTGGCAGCCCTTCCAGCAGGCCCAGGCCGAGCGGGCGCGGATCGAGCTCAGCGAAGGCCTGCCGGCGCAGATGGATGCGCTCTACCAGACCATTTACGACGAGACCAAGGTGCAGCAGGCGGTGATCCAGGCCGAGGCGCTGGTCGCCCGCGGCAAGGCCTTCGCCGCCGAGGGCAACCGGGAAGGCGCCGAGGAGACGATCGAGCGGCTGACGGGACTGCGCGACCAGCTACGCCAGCAATATACGCTGCGCGTGGTCAATCGCGAGGACGTGCGCTCGGGCTTCTGGACCTTCCCCGAGATCAATACCGAGGCCACCAATTACTACATCGTGGTGGAGGCCATCGGCCCGGACGGCGGGACGCTGTCGCTGCCGATCCTCAACGAGGAGAACGGGGAGACCGAGACCGTTTCCCTGTGGGGCCTGCGCGTGCCCGAAAGCGTCTACAATGCCGTGGCCGCCGACAAGCAGGACGACGGCATCATCCAGGCCAATACGGTGGGCCGCAAGTCGGATGGATTCCTCGAGGTGGAATATGTCATGCCGGTTCTGGGCGGCGCGGTGACCCGGTGGTGAGACCATGAGCATAGCTGGACCCCAGGCCCTGGCCAGCCTCGAGGAGGCGATGCGCGACATCCGCCGCGAGGAGGACGACATCTCGCGCCGGCTGGCCCGCACCGCCGAGCGCATCACCAAGATCAAGGAAAGCGAGGCGGAACTGTTCCGCCAACTGGCCCGGCTGCGCCTCGACCCGGCGGTGCAGCAGGAGCTGGACGGCCGCATTTCCAGCGCCGAGACCAAGGCGCGCGAAATGCTCCGCAGCCATGCGCGCGACGTCGAGGCGGCCGAAAAGACCATGAAAGAGGTCGACGGCGCCCGCGCCGGACTGACCGAAAGCCGCGCCGCGGCACTGGCCCGGCTGGAGCAGCAGCAGGCGGCGCTCGAAAAACTGACCGCCGGCCTTGCCGAAAAGCTCGCCGCCGACGCGGCCTTCCAGGCGAAGAAGCGGGAAGCCGAGGAACTGGACCGCGTTGCCGAGCAGTCGCGCCGCAAGACCGAACAGGCCGAGGCCGATCGCCAGGAGAAGGGGCGCCCCTATCGCGAGGACCCGCTGTTCATCTATCTGTGGGAGGCCGGCTACGGCACCGGCAGCTATCGCGCCAACAATCTGGTGCGCTATCTCGACGGGCTGGTGGCAAGGATGATCGGCTTTCACAAGGCCCGGCCCAATTACGCCATGCTGAACGAAATCCCGCTGCGGCTGCGCGAGCATGCCGACCGGCAGGAAGAGCGGGTGGCGCAGGCGGAGGCCGAACTTGCGGCCATGGAGACGGCCGCCGTGGACGAAGCCGGCGGACGGCCGATCCGCGAGGCCATCGCCGCCGCCCAGGCCGAGATCGAGCGGCTCGACGCCGCCATCGTCGAGGCGGAGGACCGGCGCGACGCCGCCGCCAGCGACTTGCAGGCGCTTGCCGAGGGGCGCAATCCGGCCTTCGAGAACGCCACCTCGGAGCTGGCCGGGGCGCTGGGGCGCGAGGACATCCGGACGCTGCTGGCCGAAGCGCGCCAGACCCGCACCGGCCAGGACGACACCATCGTCGCCCAGATCGACGAGGCGCGGGCAAGGCTGCGCGAAGAGGACGAGGAAAGCCGCGAGCAGCGCGAACGCCTCAAGACGCTGGCGGCGCGGCGGCGCGAGCTCGAGGACATCCAGTGGGAATTCAAGAAGCAGCGCTTCGACGATCCGCGCTCCAGCTTCGGGGAAGACCGGCTGGTGGGGGACCTGCTCAACGATTTCCTGCGCGGCGGCATCTCGGCGGCCAGCTATTGGGACCAGTGGCAGCGCAGCCAGAACTGGGCCCCCGGCCACGAATGGGGCGCGGGCTATAAAAGCACCCGTCAGCGGGCCAGCGCCAATCCCTGGCCGCAGGGCGGGGGGTTCCAATGGCCGGACAGCAGCTTCGGCGGGGGCGGCAGGTCGCGGAGCGGTTCCGGCTCGCGCAAATCGGGCGGCGGCTTCTCCCGGCCGCGCAGCGGTTCCTCCGGCACCCGCAAGCATGGCGGGTTCAAGACCGGCGGCGGCTTCTAGAGGCTTTCATGTTTTGACGGAAGCGGCGACCAGCGCTCCCTCCCCCTTGAGGGGAGGGTTGGGGAGGGGGTGGGTTTGGCGGAGCACCGAAGGACCCCCACCCCCGACCCTCCCCTCAAGGGGGAGGGGGGCAAAGGCACCGATTTCGCCTGACCATGAAAAGCTTTAGCGCCCTCGCCGCCTCAATTGGCGAGGGGCTGGGCCATCAGTTCCCAGACATTGCCTTCGCTGTCCTCGAAATAGGCCGAATAGCCCCATTCCGACTGCGTGCCGGGGGTGATGACGGCGCCGCCGGCGACGAGGACGCGCTCGAGGATGGCGTCGACCGCCTCGGGGCTGTCGGCCCGGTGGCTGAGCACGAAGCCGGGCGTCCCCTCGAGGCTTTCGGGCTTGCCGGCCGTCCGGGCGATCTGGCCGCGCGGGAACAGGACGAAGGAGAACTTGTCGTCGAAGAAGAAGGCGACGTGGTCCTCGCCGGCGCCGATCCGCTCCTCGGGGATGTCGAACAGGGTCCGGTAGAAGGCGAAGGCGCGTTCGAGATCCTCGACCCCGACGGTGATGATGGAAATCTCGGGCTTCATGGCTCAGGCCTTGTCGACACTGGTGGAGAACAGCGCCTCGAACTGCCCGTCCTCGATGCGGGAGGCGGCGATCACCGCCTGGGTGCGGCTGTCGACATCGAGCTTTTGCAGGATGGCCGAGACATGGGCCTTGACCGTCGCCTCCGAGATCGAGAGCTCATAGGCGATCTGCTTGTTCATCAGCCCGTCGCTGAGCATCATCAGCACCCGCACCTGCTGCGGGGTGAGCGTGGCGAGGCGCTTCATCAGCGCGGTCTGGCCGTCCTCCCCGCCCAGAGTGGTGCCGGGGGGCACGAAGACCTCTCCCGAGAGCACGGTCTCGATGGCGCGGCGGATTTCCGTGGGGCCTTCCGACTTGTGCAGATAGCCGGCCGCGCCCAGCTCGAAGGCGCGGCGCACCACGGTGGCATCCTCGACGGCCGAGATGATCATCACCGGGATATCGGGATATTGGGCGCGCAGCAGCAGCAGGCCCGAAAAGCCGCGCACGCCGGGCATGTTGAGGTCAAGCAGCACCAGATCGCAATCGCGGTCCGCCTCCAGCGCCGCGTTGAGCCCGGCCAGGTCGCCGGCTTCCTCGACATTGACGGTCGCGTCACCCCCGGCCAGGGTCTGGCGCAGCGCCGCCCGGAACAGCGGATGGTCGTCGACGATGATGATGCGGCGGCGCGTCATGGGCTGAACCTGTTCCTCCACTGGCGATTCCCGCGGGAATAGCAAGGTTTTCCGGCGGTTGCCCTTGCATATTGCGGCAATGCTTAACGGGTTCTTTACCATGTTTTCCCAAGAGTGGCCGTCATACCTTCGTGTTGAATCGCGAGGGCTCCGTCGTTCGATGACAGGGACCTGCCATGCCCCGCGCCTATACAGTTTCGGATTATGCCGACCCGGCCCACGATCCCGGCTCCGGGGAGTGGCAGGCGCTGCGCGGCGAGCTGGTGGCGCTGCTCGACAAGGTGGAAAGCCGCTATGGCCAGGCCGGGGAGGACGATGCCGGGCTGACCCGGCGGGTGCGCCACCTGCGGGACCAGATGGGTTTTTCCGACACCACTTTGCGCCGCCGCGAGGCGCTGCGCACGGTCAAGCGCACGGTGGACCGCTTCAGCGAGCGCGACGCCGCCGAGGCCGGCCATGCCGGCGGGCCGGATGACGACCTCACCGCCGCCATCGCCGAGATCCGCAGCCGCCAGGGCGCGCCCGCCATGCCCATGCGCCGGGCCGGCGACCGCCCGGAACTGCGCGATCTGGGGGTCATGGTGGAGGGCATGAGCCGGCGGCTGGAGCGGCTGGAGGGCGAACTCAAGGCGCAGCGGTCCGATGCCGGCCAGGTGCACGAGGTGGCCAGCCAGGTCGGGCAGCTCACCCAGGTGGTGGAACTGCTGGCCGGCGCTGTGGGCGAAACCGGGCAGGTCAAGCGGCTCGAAGCCCAGATCGCCGCGCTCGGCGCCATGATCGAGGAAGCGGCGCGGCCGGACCTTCTCGCCATCAATTCGCGGCTCGACGACGTTTCGGCCACGGTGGGCAAGCTGGCCCAGCTACAGGCCGAGCAGATGGAGCGCGAGATCGCCCGCGAGCGGCAGGCCGCCGAGGACGACGGCGCCGCCGGGCTCACCCCGGCCATGCACGCCATCGAGCACAGCGTGCGCAACGTCTATGACCGGATCGACGCCATCGAGCGGAACGTGGCGCTGTCCTCGGCCGATTTCGAACGGCTGACCAGCGAGATGGCCGCCTTCACCCAGGCGATGAAGGACAATGCCGAGGCACCCCAGGCGCTGATGCGCCGGGTCGAGGCGCTGGCGCTGCGTTTCGAGGACGTCGACAGCGCCAATGGCGAGGTCACCGCGCTCAAGCTCGATATCGCCGCCCTGCGCGACGCGGTGCTGGCGGGCATGGAGCCGCGTTTCTCCCAGATCGAAAGCCGCATCGAGGCCCTCAATGGCCGGATGGACGGGTCGGCGGTGGAGAGCCAGTTGCAGGCGCTGATGCAGCGCATGGACGATGCCGGGGCCCAGCTCGACAGCCTCGCCAGGCTCTATTCCGCCGGCGAGGACCGTCCCGACCTGGAATCGCTGGCCGACATGGTGGCCGAGCGCACCAGCGAGGCGGTGGCGCGCAAGGCGCCGGCGCCGGTGGCCATGTTCGGACCCGAAAGCCTCAAGAGCATCGAGGACCGCCTGACCGGCCTGATCAGATCCGCCGGCAAGACGCCGGACTACGAGCAGCTCGCCGAGCTGGTCGCCACCCGCACCTCGGAGGCCATGGCCAAGGCCGTGCCGGCCCCCCGTGAGGCCGACGGGGAAAATATCGACGCGCTCGAAAAGCGCATGACGGCCCTGTTCAACACCGCCGGCAAGGATACCGCCGAACGCCTCGCCCGGCTCGAGGCGGTGCTGGCCGGCCGCGCCGCGCCCGCCGACGCCGGCAGCGAAGGCCCGACCGTCCCCGAGCGGCAGGACGTGGAAGCGCCGCGCGCCGCAGCGGCCGATGCGGCGTTCGAGGAAGCGCTGCGCCCGTCCCGGCAGGGTTCGAGCAAGCTCGACGCCATCCTGGCCGGGCTGACGCGCGACGCCATGCCGGCCAATCCCGCCGAGGAGGCGCCGCTCAAGGACCCCGGCTTCGGCGATGCGCCCGCCCGGACGGCGCTCGACGCCGCCAGGGCCAGCATGGGCCGGACGCCGGAGGCTCCCGCTGCCGCCGGAACCCCCGCCTTCGACCCGGCAAGGGTGGAGCGGCCGCCGCGCCCGCGCTCCAGCTTCGCCCTCGATGAGCGCGATCCGTTCGCCGCGCCTGCCCCCGCGCCGGCAGCGGCGCCGGCCCCGGCCGCCACCAGCACCAGCACCTTCGTCGCCGCGGCGCGCCGCGCCCAGCGCGCGCGCCAGGAACAGGCGGAAGCGGCGGAAGGCAATTCCATCATCGGCCGCGCCCTGGCCCGGGTGCGGCCCGCCAAGGATGCCGAGCCGGCGCCCGAAGCCCCCGCGCCGGAGGTCATGCCCGAAAAGGAGACGCGGGCCCGCACCCCCAGGCGGGGCCTGCCGGGGCTGCGCCGCCCCCGCAAGACGGAGCCCGAGGCCGAACCGGCGCCGGCAGCCGCGCCGACGACGTCAGTGGCGGAGGAAACGGAGGCCGCTCCGTCCGGTTTCCTCGCCCGCCATCGCCGGCCGCTGCTGCTGACTGCGGCGCTGGTGGCGGTCTCCATGCTGGCGCTCAACCTCGTGCTGCAGCGCCAGGCTCCCGCAGCCGGCGCGGCGACCGCCGAGGTGGCGCCCGAAACCGCCATCGAGCAGCCGGCAGGTCTCGAGGACGACACCTCCGTGGTGCCGCCCCGGGTGATCGATCTGGTCGACACCACCGCCACCGGCTCGATCAATCCGGGCCGGCCGATGAGCTTTACGCGGGCGGCGATCACCGCCCCGGAAAAGCTGGCGCCGCCCGCGCTTGCCGAGCCGGCCGACATCGCGCCGGTCGCCGGAAACGCCGAAAGTTTCGAATTGCCCGATGAGGCGGTGGGGCCGCCGGCGCTGCGCGAGGCAGCGGCCCATGGCAATGCCCAGGCCCAGTTCGAGGTTGCCGCCATCTATGGCGAGGGACGCGCGCTGGACAAGGACCTGGAAGAATCGGCCCGCTGGTACGAGCGATCGGCGGCGCAGGGCTTCGTTCCGGCGCAATACCGGCTGGGCAATCTCTACGAGACCGGCAGCGGCGTCGACAAGGACCTGGAGCAGGCGCGGCTCTGGTATCAGCGCGCCGCCGAGGCCGGCAACCGCATGGCCATGCACAATCTGGCCGCGCTCCATGCCGGGGGCGAGTTGGGCGAACAGCAGTTCGAGCTGGCCGCCGAATGGTTCGCGCAGGCCGCCTCACGGGGCATGACCGACAGCCAGTTCAACCTGGGCATGCTCTATGCGCGGGGGCTGGGCGTCGAGCAGGATTTCGAGCAATCCTACAAATGGTTCTCGCTGGCGGCGCGCAGCGGCGACAAGGACGCGGCGCAGGCGCGCGAGGACATCGCCAAGTCACTTTCGGCCGATGCCGTGAGCCGGATCAATGACGAGCTCGGCCGCTGGAGCGCCGAAAAGGTGGACCTGGCGGCCAATTACGCCCCCATCGGCACCTGGGCGGAGGGGTTCGACCCGGGCGAGGCGATCGCCGGCAAGGAGGTGGTCGCGCGCGTGCAGCAGGCGCTCTCGCGGCTCGGCTTCGATGCCGGCCCGGCGGACGGCGTGGCCGGCGCCAAGACCGCCGAGGCCATCAAGGCGTTCGAGCGCGCCACCGGCATGAGCGAAAGCGGCGCCGTCAATCCGCGTCTTTTGGCGGTGCTGGGCAGCCAGCCGGTGTGACACGGGCGCGAATCCCTGCCATGATCGGGGCCCGGCCTGAGCGCCGGGCCCAAATTTTTCCGCCGCCATTGCGGGGCCTTACCTCTTGTTGACGGTCCATCTGCTAGGATGGGCCGCGTCATGCCTACGGGACCTGAAGATCTTGCAGATCTACCTGCCGATCGCCGAGCTTTCCGTGAACCTCTTCTTTCTCGTGGGGATCGGAGGGGCGGTCGGCTTTTTGTCCGGACTGTTCGGGGTGGGCGGCGGCTTCCTGCTGACCCCGCTGCTGATCTTTTCGGGCGTGCCCACGGCAGTGGCGGTGGCCTCGGTCACCGGACAGGTAGTGGCCGCCTCGACCTCGGGGGCGCTCAGCCATTACCGGCGCGGGGGCGTCGACCTGCACCTGTCCATGTATCTGGTGGTTTCGGGCGTGGTGGGCGCCTTTGGCGGGGTGGCCGCCTTCGCCCTGCTGCGCGATGCCGGCCAGCTCGACCTGGTCATCTCGCTGGGCTTTTTGCTGCTGCTCGGCTCGGTGGGCGTATTGATGCTGCAGGAATCGGCGCGGGCGCTGCTCAAGCATCGCCAGGGGGTGGTGGTGCGCGAGCGCCTGCCCAACCAGCACAACTGGTTCCACGGCCTGCCGCTGCGCGTCCGCTTCAAGAAAAGCCGGCTCTATATCAGCGTGCTGCCGGTATTGAGCATCGGCCTGTTCATCGGGTTCGTCGGCTCGCTGCTGGGCGTGGGCGGCGGCTTCATCATGGTGCCGGCGCTGGTCTATCTGCTGCGCGTTCCGGGCAATGTGGTGATCGGCACCTCGCTGGCGCAGGTGGTGGCGATGATGGCCGCCACCACGGTGCTGCATGCGGTGCAGAGCCAGAGTGTCGACATCATGCTCGCCTTCTGCCTCATGGTGGGGGGCACGGCGGGCGCCCAGTTCGGCGCCGCCGCCGGCAAGCATCTGCGCGGCGAGCAATTGCGGGGCCTCTTGGCGCTGCTGGTGCTGGCCGTCGCCATCCGCTTCGGGCTCTCGCTGGTGCTGACCCCGGCCGATACGTTCAGCATGGCCGTGATAGGCACGCGATGACCCGGCTGCTCGTCCTCGTCGCCCTCATCTTCGCGAGCACCGCGCCGGCCTTCGCCGAGCGGCTGATCTCGGGCGTCTCCACCGAAAGCATCCAGGTCACCTCCAGCTTCGACGGGGAGCGGCTGACCTTTTTCGGCACCATCGCGCCCGATACCGGCTCGGAGCAGCGCTATGTGGAAGGCCCCTTCCAGGTGGTGGTGGCGGTGCTGGGCCCGTACCAGGACCGGGTGGCGCGCGAGATGACCAATAATTTCGGCATCTGGCTCAATACCGAGCAGGTGGAGTTCCGGCATTTCCCGAGCTATTTCCACGTGCTCTCCAGCGGCCGGCTGCTCGAGATCACCGACGTCAACACCCTCACCCAAAACGCCATCCTGCCCGAATCCCATGCCATCGCGCCCAATCCGGCGGGCCTTGCCAGAACCATGATCTTCGGGCGCGAATTGATCCGGCTGATGTCGCAGGAGGGCCTGTTCGGGGTGCAGGAAAACGGCGTGCAGTTCCTTGCCGACAATTTCTATTCGGCCCAGCTCACCCTGCCCAGCAACGCCCCGCCCGGCCCCTATATCGCCCAGACCTATGTGTTCAAGAATGGCGAGATCATCGCCCGCAAGTCGGAAGGCTTTGCGGTGCGCAAGATCGGCTTCGAGCGGTTCATCGCCCAGTCGGCGGCGCAATACCCGTTCCTTTACGGGCTCGCCTGCGTCGTCCTCGCCCTGTTCACCGGCTGGCTGGGCGGGGTGCTGTTCCGGCGCTGAGCGCAATGTCGCGGCGGTGCGCCCTCAATAAAACCCCACCGGGAACCAGCGCAGATAGAGTTCGTCGAGCGTGCCGTTTTCCTTGAGGCGCACCAGCGCCCAGTCGATGGCATGGCGGACCGGGTCGCTGCCGGCGGGTACGGCGATGGTGAGGCCCTCCCCGAACAGATGCGGGCGGAAATAGGCCTCGCCGGCAAAGGCGCAGCAACCGGGATCGTCGTTGAGCCAGAAGGCGGCCCGCATGGCGTCGCCGAAATAAAAGTCGGCGGTGCCGTCGCGCACCGCTTCGAGCGCGGCGATCTCGCTATCGAAGCCGAGCCGCGCGGCCGCGGGCAAATAGCGCTCGAGAAAGCGTTCATGGCTGCCGCCCGCGCGCACCGCCACCTGCCGGCCCGCCAGCGCTTCGGGATTGAAGCCGGCCGCTGCCTCCCGCTGCGCCACGAACCGCCCCGGCAGGGCGAGATAGGTGGCGGAGAAATCGAAGCGCTCGCCATTGTCCGGCGTCATGGCGAGACCCGCGATCAGCGCATCGCCCTGGCTGTCGGCGAGGGCGTTGGCGGCCTGGTCCCAGGGCCAGGCCTGGATGGTGCAGGCGACATTGACCTCGGTGCAGATGCGCCGGGCCAGATCGATGTTGAAGCCGATCAATTCGCCCTCCCCGTCACGGAAGTTGAAGGGCGGGAAATCGGCCGTGGTCAGGAAGCGGATGGCGGGCACCGAGACGGCGCCGGGCAGGATTTCGCGCGCATCCGGATCGGCGTGATAGGGCAGCGGCTGGGCGCAGGCGGGCGCGGCCAGAAGGGACAGCGCCAGCGCGCCCCAAAGGAGGGGGCGCCTCGCCGCGATCATGCCTGCTCCAGCCCGTAGCCGAGATCGGCGATGAGATCGGCAGGCTCCTCGAGGCCGACGGAGAGCCGCAGCAGGCCGGGGGTGACGCCGGTGGCCAGCCGCGCCTCCTCGCTCAGGCGCTGATGGGTGGTGGTGCGCGGATGGGTGATGATCGACTTGGCATCGCCCAGATTGTTGGAGATCAGGATCACCGCCAGCGCGTCCGAGAGCGCGAAGGCCGCCTCCTGCCCGCCCTTGACCTCGAAGGTCAGCAAGGTCGAGCCGGCCAGCATCTGGCGCCGCGCCAGCTCATATTGCGGATGGTCGGGGTGATGGGGGTAGAACACCCGCTCGATCTTGGGATGGGCGGCCAGCGCCCGTGCGATTTCGGCGGCGCTGCGGGTCATGCGCTCGACGCGCAGGGAAAAGGTCTCGAGGCCCTTGAGCAGCACCCAGGCATTGAAGGCGCTCAGCGTCGCGCCGGTCTGGCGCAGGAAGGTGTGCACGTCCCCCTCGATCAGCTCGCGCGAGCCCAGCACCATGCCGCCCAATACCCGGCCCTGCCCGTCGATATGCTTGGTGGCCGAATAGGTGACGAGGTCGGCGCCCAGTTGCAGGGGCTTCTGGTGGAGGGCGGTGGCAAAGACATTGTCGACGATGAGCTTGGCGCCATGGGCGTGGGCGATCCCGGCGACGGCGGCGATGTCCACCAGCTCCAGGGTGGGATTGGTGGGCGTCTCGATGAACACCACCTTGGTCTCGGGGCGCATGGCGGCGGCGAAATTGGCCGGATCGCGCCCGTCCACCAGCGTCGAGGCGACCCCGAAGCGCGGGGCGTATTCCTCCACCACATAGCGACAGCCCCCGAACAGCGCCCGCGAGGCGACGATGTGATCCCCGGCCCGCACCTGGCTCATCACCGCATTGGCGACGGCGGCCATGCCCGAGGCGAAGGCCCGGCCCGCCTCGGCGCCTTCCAGCAGCGCCATGCGATCCTGGAACATGTCGACGGTGGGATTGGCGAAGCGGGAGTAATTGTGCCCGCCCTCGATCTCGCCGCGGAACAGGCGCTCGGAATGCTCGGAGCTGGGATAGGAATACCCCGAGGACAGATAGAGCGCCTCGCTGGTCTCGTTGAAGGGCGAGCGGCGGCCCCCGCCATGCACCATGAGCGTCGCCGGCGACAGTTTACCGGGGTCGCGGAGGGGGTTGTGCTTTTTGGACATGGCAAGCCTTCGAACAAAAAACCGGCTCGCAGGGCGGCCGGTTCGAACGGTCTTTAGCGCGTTGTTTCGAGTGGCGGCAAGCGACCGGCCAAATCACCACTGGACGGTCGGATTTAATGGCATTGAGGCGGTGGCGTCAATCGCGCCGTTTTGTTAGGGAGGACGAAAGCAACCATGGACGGGACCAGATGAGCGAGGCGTGGCCGCAGGGCGTCTTTCCGGCGCGGTTGATCGAGAAGCTGCACGAGGCCGGCGCCATCGCCGCGGCCCGTCCCTTCGATCCCGATCAGGTACAGCCGGCCAGCCTCGACCTGCGGCTGGGCCGGACCGCCTATCGCGTGCGCTCCAGCTTCCTGCCCGGGCCGGCGCGGTCCGTCGCCGAGCGCATCGAGGCGCTCAAGCTGCACGAGATCGATCTGAGCGCAGGAGCGGTGCTGGAGCGCGGCTGCGTCTATCTGGTGCCGCTGGAGGAAAGCCTCGTCCTGCCCGCCGAGGTCAGCGCCTCGGCCAATCCCAAGAGCTCGACCGGACGGCTCGACGTGTTCACCCGCGTCATCGGCGACCGCGCGCGCGGCTTCGACCAGTTGCCGGCCGGCTATCAGGGGCCGCTCTATCTGGAAATCAGCCCGCGCACCTTTCCGGTGCTGGTGCGCACCGGCTCGCGCCTGTCGCAGATGCGGTTCCGCTGCGGCGACACGCGGCTGTCGGCCGAGGCGCATCGGGCCCTGCACGCCTCCGACCGGCTGGTGATCGGGGGCGACCAGAAGGTCGACGAGGGGGTGGCGCTGTCCATCGACCTGCTCGGGGAAGGCCGCAACGGCCTCATCGGCTTCCGCTCCAAGCGCCATACCGCCGTCATCGATGTCGACCGCAAGGCGGCGCTCGACGTCTTGGATTTCTGGGAGCCGCTGCACAGCCGCGGCCAGGGCGAGCTGATCCTCGATCCGGACGAATTCTATATCCTGGTCAGCCTCGAGGCGGTGCACGTGCCGCCCACCCATGCCGCCGAAATGGTGCCCTTCGATCCGCTGGTGGGGGAATTCCGCGTGCATTACGCCGGCTTTTTCGATCCCGGCTTCGGCCATTCGGCCGCCGGGGGCACCGGCAGCCGCGCCGTGCTCGAGGTGCGCAGCCGCGAAGTGCCGTTCCTTCTGGGCCACGGGCAGATCATCGGCAGGCTGATCTACGAGCAGTTGGCCGAAACGCCCGACCGCCTCTATGGCGCCGATCTGGGCTCCAACTACCAGGCCCAGACCCTGAAGCTCTCCAAGCATTTCAGGCCGTTCGAGGGATAGGCGCGTCACGCCGCGCTGGCGGCGATGTCCGGAGGCGCCTTGGCGCCGGTCATGAAGGCCACGGCGTCCGACATGGTGTAGTCCTTGGGGTCGATGACGCAGAGGCGGCGGCCGAGACGGTGCACATGGATGCGGTCGGCGACCTCGAACACATGCGGCATGTTGTGGCTGATGAGGATGATGGGGATGCCCCGGCCGCGCACGTCCTGGATGAGATCGAGCACGCGGCGGGATTCCTTGACCCCCAGCGCGGCGGTGGGCTCGTCCAGGATGATGACCTTGGAGCCGAAGGCGGCGGCGCGGGCCACCGCGACGCCCTGGCGCTGGCCGCCCGAAAGCGTCTCCACCGCCTGGTTGATGTTCTGGATGGTGGTCAGCCCCAGGTCGGAGAGCTTGTCGCGGGCGATGCGCTCCATGGCGGCGCGGTCGAGCTGGCGCAGCACGGAGCCGAGAAAGCCCGGCTTGCGCAGCTCGCGGCCCATGAACATGTTGTCGGCGATGGAAAGCGCCGGCGACATGGCGAGGGTCTGGTAGACCGTTTCCACCCCCGCCAGGCGCGCATCGATGGGCGAGGAGAAATTCACCTTGCGCCCGTCGAGGAACACCTCGCCGCTATCGGGGATGATGGCGCCGGACAGCACCTTGATCAGCGAGGACTTGCCCGCGCCGTTGTCGCCGATGACGGCGAGGATTTCCCCGGGCATCAGGTCGAAGTCGCAATTGTCGAGCGCGGTCACCCTTCCATAGCGCTTGTCGAGGCCGCGGGCGGAGAGAATGGCTTGCATCAGGCGGACACCTTTCTGATCCACTGGTCGACGGCGACGGCCCCGATGATGAGCGCGCCGATGAGCAGATAGGTCCATTGCGCATCGGCCCCCAGCAGCCTGAGGCCGAGCGAGAACACACCGACGATGAGCGCGCCGAAGAACATGCCCAGGATCGAGCCGCGCCCGCCGAACAGCGATATGCCCCCGATCACCACGGCGGTGATGCTTTCGATATTGGCCGACTGGCCCGAGGTGGGCGAGACCGAGCCGATGCGCCCGATCAGCACCCAGCCGGCAAAGGCGCAGATGAGCCCGGTCAGCGTATAGACGGAAATGAGGATGCGCCTGGTATTGACGCCCGAGAGCGCGGCCGCTTCCGGATCGTCGCCCACCGCATAGACGTGCCGCCCCCAGGCGGTGTGGCGCAGCACATAGGCGAGCACCAGCACCAGGACGATGAAGAAGATGACGCCATAGGTGAACACGGCGCCGCCAATGGTGAAGGAGCGGCCGAAGAACTGCAGCAGCGGCGCATGCGCCTCGATCTCCTGGGCGCGGATGGTCTCGTTGCCCGAATAGAGGAAATTGGCGGCCAGCGCGATCTGCCACATGCCGAGCGTCACGATGAAGGGCGGCAGGCGGACGCGGGCGACCAGCCAGCCATTGACGAAGCCGATAAAGGTGCCGACGGCGAGCCCGCAGGCGACGGCCAGGGCCGGCGGCAGGCCGAGCCGGAAGGTGAACTGGCCCATGATCACCGAACTCAGCACCATGATCGCCCCCACCGACAGATCGATGCCGGCGGTCAGGATGACCAGCGACTGGGCGGCGCCCACAATGCCCACGATGGCCACCTGCTGGAGGATGAGCGTCAGGGCGAAGGACGAGAAGAACTTGGTGCCCAACAGGGCGCCGAAGACGGCGACCGAAAGCAGCAGCACGATGAGCGGCACCAGGGCCGGATTGCTGTGCAGCGCATGCTGGATCCGCGAAACCAGGGTCAGTTGCTGATCGAAGCTGGCAATGGGTTCGGTGCGGGCGACGAGGCCGGCTTCCGCCTCGGTCTGGTTCGACATGGGCATTCCTCCCCGGTTCCCGGTCGATGCGGGGGCAGGCGCCTGCCCGCCCCCTGTCATAGCATGGCGCGCGGCGCCGATCAGCCCCAGCAGAGGGCCGCGCCCTCGTCGCTGTCGATGGACTCGACGCCCTCGACCGGCTCGTCGGTGACCAGAGCCACGCCGGTGTCGAAGAAGTCCTTGCCCGGGGTGGGCTCGGGCTTGGCGCCGGTATCGGCCCAGGCCCGGATGGCCTCGACGCCGAGCGCGGCCATCTGCAGCGGATATTGCTGGGAGGTGGCGCCGATGACGCCCTCCTTGACGTTGGCGACGCCCGGGCAGCCGCCATCCACCGAGACGATGAGCACGTCGTTCTCGCGGCCGAAGGACTTGAGCGCCTCATAGGCGCCGGCGGCGGAAGGCTCGTTGATGGTGTGCACCACGTTGATGGTGGGGTCCTTGGCCAGGAGATTCTCCATGGCCCGGCGGCCGCCCTCCTCGTTACCGTCGGTCACATCGTGGCCGACGATGCGCGGATCGGTCTCGTCGCCCCATTTGTTGGGGTCGCCCAACTCGATGCCGAAGCCTTGCAGGAAGCCCTGATTGCGCAGCACGTCGACGGTGGGCTGGCTGATGCCCAGATTGAGCATGGCGATCTTGGCGTTGGCGGCCTCGTCGCCCAGCTTGCCGGCGGCCCATTTGCCGATCAGTTCGCCGGCGAGGAAATTGTCGGTGGCGAAGGTGGCGTCGGCGGCGTCGATCGGGGTCAGGGGCGTGTCGAGCGCGATGACCACGAGGCCGGCGTCGCGCGCCTGCTGCACCGATTGCACGATGGCGGAGGTGTCCGAGGCGGCGATCAGGATGCCGCTGGCGCCGTCGGCGATGCAGGTCTCGATGGCGGCGACCTGGGTTTCGTGGTCGCCGTCGATGCGGCCGGCGAAGGATTTCAGCGTCACCCCGAGCTCGGCGGCCTTGGCCTCGGCGCCCTCCTTCATCTTGACGAAGAAGGGATTGGTGTCGGTCTTGGTGATGAGGCAGGCGGTGACGTCCTGGGCCATGGCGGCGGACGACATGGCGGCAAGGCACAGCGCCGTGCCCATGAGCAGTTTCTTCACGGTGTCTCTCCCTTGGCCGGCGCTGGCGAAGAGGCTCCTCCCGCCTCGCCCGGGGCCGGCGTTCTATGCTTGAACGGGGGCATGGTGGAGAGATTTCGGCCCTGCGTCAATATATAAGTCTCATTTATTTATTTATTTCCGGCACCATCTTCCGCTTCCCGAAACCAGCCACTATGGTGCCGGCCATGGGCCCAGCAGTCATCAGAACCCTCAGTCGTGGCGTTAATCAGAGTGGCGTTCGCGACCACAATGAAAGGCTGCTGCTGACCCTGTTGCAGCGCCACGGCCCGATGGCCGGAAGCGAGCTGGCGCGGCTGGCGAACCTGTCGCCGCAAACGGTGTCCATCATCCTGCGGGAGATGGAGGAGGCGGGCCTGCTGGCGCGCGGAACGCCGGTCAAGGGCAAGGTGGGCAAGCCGTCCGTGCCCATGCGGCTGGCCGAGGGGGGCGTGCTGTCGCTGGGCTGCAAGATCGGGCGGCGCAGCGCCGTGCTGCTGCTGGCCGATTTTCGCGGCGTCGGGCTGCAGCAATTGCAGATCACCTATAAATACCCCCTGCCCGAGGCGATCCTGGCCTTTCTCGAAGAGGGCATCGGCACCATCCTCTCGCGCGCCACCGCCGCGCAGCGCAAGCGCGTCTGCGGCATCGGCATCGCCATTCCGTTCGAATTGTGGAAGTGGAACGAAATGGCGGGAGCGCCGGCCGATCGCTTCGCCTCCTGGAAGCATGTGGATTTCCACCGGGAGCTGGCGCGGTTCACCGACCTGCCCGCCCATGTGGTCAACGACGCCACGGCCGGGTGCCAGGCCGAGCACATCTACGGGCGCGGCAAGGAGTTCCGCGACTATGCCTATTTCTTCGTCGGCGCCTTTGTCGGCGGGGGCATCGTGCTCAACCACTCGGTC
This sequence comes from Devosia honganensis, assembly GCF_042648785.1. Classification (NCBI taxonomy): domain Bacteria; kingdom Pseudomonadati; phylum Pseudomonadota; class Alphaproteobacteria; order Hyphomicrobiales; family Devosiaceae; genus Devosia; species Devosia honganensis. The sequence goes on along the minus strand of NZ_JBHRYD010000007.1, from coordinate 179,320 downwards.
TATCAGGGACATCGGGGCAATGCCGGGGCGCTGGGCTCGCTGCGCAGCTACGGGCCGCAGGGGGAAAGCCAGCAATTGGTCGACACCGCCTCCATCCATCTGCTGGAGGCGCGGCTGGCCGAGAACGGGCTCGATCCCCAGGCGCTCTGGGAGCTGCCGCAGGACTGGAGCCGGTTTTCCCGCTTCGTCGATCCCTGGCTGGGGCGCACCGCCCAGGAACTGGCCAAGGCCAGCCTGTCGGCCTGCGCGGTCATCGATTTCGAGGCGATCCTGATCGACGGGGCCTTTCCCGAGCCGGTCAAGCACGAGCTGGTGGAGCGCACCAGGCGCTATCTGGTCAACCAGGACATGCGCGGGCTCATCGCCCCGCGGGTGGAGGCGGGCAGCGTCGGGTTCAACGCCCGCGCCATCGGCGCCGCCGCCGGCCCGCTATTCGAGCGCTATTTCATGAACGGCAATGTGCGGCTGCAGGGATAGGGATCGGACTAACCCGGCGCTGCGCGCCCTATCGCACCCGCCGGCCGGTATCGTCGAAGACCAGCAGCGCCGCCGGATCGAAGCGGGCCTGGTAGCGGTCGCCGGGCTTGAGGTCGCGGTCGTTGCCGGTGGCGAGGGTGAGCAGATTGCCGCCCTCCCCCCGCGCATAGGCATAGGTCTCCCCGCCCAGATGCTCGATGATCTCGACGGCGACGTCGAGCGAGGCGGCGCCGCCGCGCCCGAAATGTTCGGGGCGGATGCCCACCGTCACCGGCGTGCCTTCGGCCAGCGCGACCGGGGCGGGCACCACCTGGCCCGGCAGGTCGGCGAGGCGGATGCCGCCATCGGCGGCGGTGCCGGCGAGGAAGTTCATCTTGGGCGAGCCGATGAAGCCGGCCACGAACAGATTGTCGGGGTTGTCGTAGAGGTCGAGCGGGGTGCCGGCCTGCTCGATATTGCCGTCGCGCAGCACCACGATCTTGTCGGCCAGGGTCATCGCCTCGACCTGGTCGTGGGTGACGTAGATGATGGTGGTCTTCAGCTCCTGATGCAGCCGCGCCAGTTCGATGCGCATATGCACGCGCAGCTCGGCATCGAGATTGCTCAGCGGCTCGTCGAACAGGAAGACGTCGGGATGGCGCACGATGGCGCGGCCGATGGCGACGCGCTGGCGCTGGCCGCCCGAGAGCTGCTTGGGGTAGCGGTCGAGCAGCGGATCGAGCTCGAGGATGCGCGCCGCCTCGCCGACCTGGCGCTCGATCTCGGCCTTGGGCCGGCCGGCGAATTTGAGCGCGAAACCCATGTTCTCGCGCACCGTCATGTGCGGATAGAGCGCGTAGGTCTGGAACACCATGGCGATGCCGCGCCGGGAGGGATCGACCTCGTTCATGCGCTCCTCGCCGATATAGAGCTCGCCCGAGGTGATCTCCTCGAGCCCGGCGATCAGCCGCAGCAGGGTGGACTTGCCGCAGCCCGAGGGCCCCACGAAGACCACGAATTCCTTGTCGGCGATCTCGAGGTCCACGCCCCGGATGACCTCGACGGCGCCGAAGGATTTCTTGACATTGACCAGCTTCAATCCGGACATGGGCAGGTTTTCCTCAGCTTGCGGTGAGCGTGACGTCAGCGCGGCCGAGCCGTTCGCTGGTGACGGTGACGGTGATCGGCCCCTTGCCGGTGGAGCGCAGCCAGAAGCCGGTCGAGCCGGCGCGCAGCGGCACGAGGCCGGGGCCGAGCCGCCGGGCGGCACCGGTGACCTCGATGGCGACGGGCTCGGGAAAGAAGGGGAGCTTGCGCCCCGACTGGTCCAGCGCCCGCACCATGACCCGGGTGGTGTCGCCATCGGCGCCGATGGCGTGCGCGTCGGGCACCACTTCGAGCCGGTGGGCGACCGGATCGGCGACGAAGGCGACGCTGCGGACCGGTTGGCCGCCCACGAAGCCGGTCACGACGGCGTCCTGCCAGCTCATGCCCCATACCCCCAACTCCTCCTCGGTGAAATGCTCGCGCCGGAGCACCACCGGCGCATGGGGCAGATGGGGGAAGGTTTCGCGGTCGGGGGTGAAGCGCTTGGGCGGGTTGTCGCCATAGCGGATTTCCACCATGTCGCAATTGGTGAGGACGATGAGCGGCAGCACGCCGCCGATATTGCGCTCGCCGCGCGCCCAGAAGGTCACCGGCACCAGGATCGGCTCGTCCGCGGGATCGCCCTGGCTGGCATAGGCGGCAGCGGCGAATTTGGGCTCGCGGAACATGTCCATGACACCATGATGGCAGATGCGGTCGCCGGCGCCGAAATCCTTGTGGGTATTGTAGTCGAAGGCGCACCAGCCGATGCAGCCGGCGATCCGGGGATCGCCATAGGCGGCGTTCATCACCTCCAGATGCCGCAGCACGTGCTCGGCCTGGCGCTGCTCCTGGTCCCAGGACTTGGTGGGATACATGTGCCCGCCATATTCGGTGATCATATAGGGCACGGCATGGTCGAGCCCGGTCACTTCCTGTTGCGGGCGCAAAGGCGTACGCGGGCGATTGCCGCCCCATTCCTCCTGCCCGAGGATGAAGTCGTTCATCGTATAGACGTCTTCGAGCAGTTCGCTGTCGGTGATGAAGCGCACGCCGCCGGTGGCGCGGGTGGGATCGAGTTCGCGGGCCAGCGCATTGGTGCGGCGGTAGAATTCGTGGTCGTCGCCGCTTTCGTTGATGCGCACGCCCCAGATGACGATGGCGGGATGGTTCCAGTCGCGGGTGATCATGCGGCGGACATTCTCCACCGCCTCGTCCTTCCAGGCGGCGCCCCCGATATGCTGCCAGCCGGGGATCTCCTCGAAGACCAGCAGGCCCAGTTCGTCGCAGCGGTCGAGGAAATACCGGCTCTGCGGATAGTGCGAGGTGCGCACCATGTTGAGCTTGAGCTCACGCTTCAAGATCTCGGCGTCGCGCTCCTGCGCCGATTTGCCCAGCGCATAGCCGGCATAGGGGAAGGACTGATGACGGTTGAGCCCGCGCAGCTTGAGGGGCCGCCCGTTGAGAAAGAACCCCTCGGGGGTGAATTCGGCGCTGCGGAAGCCGAAGCGGAAAGCGGCCTCGTCCGTGCCATGCGGGCTCTCGAGCGTGAGGGCGAGCCGGTAGAGCACGGGGTCGTCGATATCCCAGAGCGCGATCCCGGCCAGGCCCTCAAAACCGATTTCGACGCTCGCGCCGGCGATATCGGCCGCGGCCGAGGCGATCTCGGCGCCGTCGGCGGCAAGCAGCCGTGCCCGCAGCGTGCCGGCAAGCGGCAGGTCCTGCGGATTGGCAAGCTCGACACGCGCGCGGACCGTCTTTTTCGCGGCCAGCACCTCGGGGGTTTCGATCCTGGCATTGGCGATGAAGACCGGCGCCGTCACCACCAGCCAGGCCTCGCGATAGAGGCCGGCATAGGTCAGATAGTCGATCTGGCCGCCAAAAGGCGGGATTTCGGGATTTTCGCTGCCGTCAACAGTGACGCCGAGGACGTTTTCGCCCGGAGCCAGCCGGCCGGTCAGGCGCGCCTCGAAGGGCGTGTAGCCGTCCTTGTGGGAAGCGATCTCGACGCCGTTGAGACTGACCCGCGCATCGGCCATGGCGCCCTCGAACAGTATCGAGACCTCGCGGCCCTGCCATTCCGGACCGGCGGTGAAGCGCTTTTCATAGGTGAAGGGGCGCTGATAGGCCTTCTCGTCGAAATAGGAAAAGGGCAGCTCCAGCGCCGTATGCGGCAGGCGGACCTCCTCCCTGCCCTCGAACAGCCAGCCGCTATTGAAGTCGATCAGGGGGCGCATGCAAAACCTATTTGACGGCGCCCAGCATGCCTTCGACGAAGCGGCGCTGGAGCAGGAAGAAGATGATGAGGGTGGGCAGGGTGGCGGCGATGGCGCCGACCATGATCACGCCGTAATCGGGCACATAGGCGTAGGACAGGGCCGAGACGATCAGCGTCACCGTCTTCATGTCCCCGGTCTGCAGCACGATCAGCGGCCAGAGATAATTGTTCCAGTTGGCCATGAAGACGATGATGGTGGCCGCCGCATAGGTGGAGCGCATCACCGGCATGTAGACGAACAGGAAGATCTGCCATTCCTTGAGCCCGTCGATGCGGGCGGCGTCGCGCAGCTCGTGCGGGAAGGCCTTGGTGGCCTGGCGGAAATAGAAGATGATGAAGATCGAGGCGATGCCGGGCAGGATCACCGCGGTATAGGTGTTGATCTGCCCCAGCCCCGCCATCATGATGAACAGCGGCACCATCAGCGCCGCGAAGGGGATGGAAAGCAGCAGCAAAAGCAGCGCGAAGATGCGCTCGCGGAAGCGCGACCGGAACATCTCGAAGCCATAGCCGGCGAGCGAGGAGACGATCAGCGTCAGCGCCGTCCCCACCAGCGCGATGAAGGCCGAGTTCCAGAACATGCGCGGCACGTCGACGGTGGCGAAGAAGGCGGCGATGTTCTGGAAGAAATAGGTCCCGAAGCTGGCCTTGCCGCGGGCGATGTCGGGCGAGGTGTTGGTGGCGCCCACCACCATCCAGTAGAAGGGGAAGATGGAGATGAAGGCGGCGATCGACAGCCCCAGATAGAGCAGGCCGCGGCGGATGGCGGAAAAGACCAGGTGAGCGTTCATCGCCGTGCCGTCCTGTCGCGCGCCACCATGAACTGGGCGAAGCTCAATATGCCCACCAGCACCACGATCACCCACGACACCGTCGCCGAATAGCCGAAGCTGGGCATGAAGCGGAAGGTCAAATTGTAGATGTAGTAGCTCAGGGTCAGCGTGGCGTCGGACGGTCCGCCCTGGGTGATGTTGTAGGGCTCGTCGAACAATTGCAGCGTGCCGATGGTGGAGATCACCGTGGTGAACAGGATCACCGGCTTGAGCATGGGCAGGGTGAGATACCAGAAGCGCGCCCAGGGCGGCACGCCGTCGATGCGGGCGGCCTCATAGATCGAGCGGTCGATATTCTGCATCGCCGCGAGATAGAAGATCATGTTGTAGCCGGTCCAGCGCCAGGTGATGGCGAGGATGATCAGCACCTTGGCCCAGAACGGATCGGTGAGCCAGGGAATGGGCCGGAAGCCGACGAGCCCCAGCCCGGCATTGATCACCCCCTCGGCGCCGAACATCGACTTGAACAGCACCGCATAGGCGACCAGCGAGGTGACGCAGGGCAGGAAGATGGCGGTGCGGAAGAAGCTGCGCCCCCACAGCTTGGTGTCGTTGAGCGCCACCGCGAAGAGCAGGGCCAGCACGATCATGATCGGCACCTGCACCACGAGAAAGATCATGGTGTTGCTCAGCGCCCTGAGGAACACGCCGTCCTGGGTCAGCCGCTCGATATTGGCCAGGCCCCCGAAGGAAAAGGCCATGCCGCGCCCGGTCTGGAAGCTCATCCATAGCGACCACACGATCGGATAGATCATGAAGATGCCCAGGAGCACCAGCGCCGGCGCGATGAACAGCCAGCCATTGATATGTTGCCTGCGCACGACGCTCACGGCCATCCGCAATTCCCCCTCATCTGCCGACGCGATCCCGGGCCGCGACTCCCCATCGCGGCCGGAGGAAGCGGGGGGAGCCCCCGCTTCCGGTTTCGGGCGCCTTACTGGGTGGCCTGGGTGGCCTGGGCGTTGATGGCCTGGATGGCCTCGTCGATATCGCCGCCCTGGGCGATGGTGGGCAGTTGCGCCGAGATGGCCGAATCCACCTCGGAGGTAAAGATGCCGTAATCGACGTCGGGCACCTGGGCCAGCCAGGTCGAGAAGTCCTGCCAGACCGGCTGGCCGCCGAAGAATTCGTCGCTCGACTGGTAGGCCTCGCCTTCGCGCGCCTGCAGCCAGCTACCGACGGCGCCCTGGTTGACGAGGATCTCCTGGTAGAAGTCGACGTCGCCGGCCCAGACGGTCTTGAGGAAGTCGATGGCGGCGGCCTTTTCCTCGTCGGGGGAGGAGGAGAGCACGTACCAGCTCGAGCCGCCCCAGTTCGAGGCGTTGATCGAGTCCGCGACCCCGCCCAGGCGCGGCACCGGCGCCACCCGCCACTTGCCGGCATCGTCGGCGGCATTGGCCTTGATGGTGCCCACGATCCACACGCCGATCGGCACACCGGCGACGTCGCCGGAAGTGAAGGAATTGGTGAAGTCGGTCCAGCCCGAGACCGGCTTGGCCAGCCCGTTGGTCCAGATGCTCTGATAGACCTCGAGGGCCTCCTTGAGCGCCGAATTGTCGGCCAGGTTGAGCGAGCCGTCCTCGTTGAAATACCACTGGCCGGCCGAGTTCAGCATCATGCGGATCCAGCCCACCTCGTTATAGTCGATGCCGAACAGCTCGTGGCCGGTCGTCTCCTTGACCGTCTTGCCGATCTCGATGAGCTCGTCCCAGGTCAGGTCCTGCAGATCCGCCTCGGAGAAGCCGGCTTCCTCGAAATAGTCGGAGCGATAGAACAGGCCGGTGACGCCGGAGTCGAAGGGGAGCGAATAGGATTTGCCGTCCACCGTCGCCGCGGCGACCTTGTAGCTGGCGAATTGGGACATATCGATGGAGTCGCCGAGCGGCTCGAAGGCGCCGGGGAAGGAGAGCAGGTATTTCTTGGCCTGGTCGTCCTGGATCAGCACGATATCGGGCAGGCCCTGGGTCTGGTTGGCCAGTAGCTGGGTCTGGAGCTTGGCGCGGATATTGTCCTGGGTGTCGGTGTCGTCGATGATGATGTTCACGTCGGGATTGAGCGCGTTGTAGCGCTCGGCGGCCTCGCGCATGGCGGCGCCGTTGAAATTGGTGTCCCAGCACCAGATGGTGACGTCGAGCGCCGCGGCGGTGGAGACGCCGAGCATGGAAACCGAGGCGAGAGCCAGTGCGAGCATGCGCTTGCGGCCCGTGAACATACGAGTCATGGTAATCCTCCCTTATGGGTGTTTCCTCTTCACCCTGGGGAGCAGACTAATATGAGTTTCGACCCGCGGCAAGAATTTAGTAAATATTTACTGCGGGCGTTTCGCTATGGGTTTTTTCCGGCCTGGAGCCTGGTGCTGGAGCGCCAGACGATCTGCGAGGCGAGGGTGATCCGCTTGGCCAGCTCGCGCCCGCCCACCCGCTCGAGCAGCAGTTCCACCGCGGTCTCCCCGATCTCCTCGGCCGGCAGATGCACGGTAGTGAGGGGCGGGTTGAGGAACTGGGCCACCGAGATGTCGTTGAAGCTGGCGACGGCGATGTCCTGGGGGATGGCCAGGCCCGCCTCGTCGAGGGCGCGATAGGTGCCGATGGCCATGGAATCGTTGAAGGTGACGATGGCCTCGAGCGGGCGCCGTTCGGCCAGGATCTCCCGGGTCAGCCGATAGCCGCCCTCCTCGGTATTGTCGCCGCTGCGGAACAGGCGGTCGTCGAACCAGCCGGCGGCGGTCATCCACTGCACGAACGCCTGGGCGCGCCGGTCGCCCCAGCCGATATAGGCGATGCGGCGATAGCCGCGCTGCGCCAGGGCGACGAGCAGCTTTTCCATGGCGGCGGGCAGGTCGGCGGCGACGGAATCGATGCGGTCGTCGGGCGGCACGTGGTCGGCGAAGACGATCTGGCGCGCATGGCGGCGCAGCCATTCGGTCTCCTCCTCGTCGTGGCGGCCGATGACGATGACGCCGGAGGCGTCCTGCAACAGGGTCGCGTCGGGCCGGGCGTCGGTGTGATAGACCTTCACCGTCTCGATCTTGAGCATGGCGCAGCGCCGCTCGATGCCCAGCCGCAGGGCGACGTAATAGGGATCGATCAGCTCGCGCTCGGGCGCGAGGAAATGCACCAGCGCCAGCTTGGTCAGGCCCTGCTGGTTGGCGCGGTTGCGGGCGCGGGGCGTGGCATAGCTGAGCGCCTCGGCCGTCTCGATGATCGCCTGGCGCTTGCGCGTCGAGATCGACAGCGTCGAATCGTAATTGAGCACGCGCGAGACGGTGGCGCTGGAGACGCCCACGGCGGCGGCGATTTCCTTGATGGTGACCATGGCCGGCACGCTAGCGCCGCACCGGCCGCCCGGTCAATTGCGGACGGCGCGCCACCACCTCTTCCGGCATGACAATCTGGACGCGGGAGGGTGTCAGCGAATATGATCGATGCAACCCGCCTCAAAGCGCCGCAGCCAGTCTGCTCAAAAAGGGGCTCTACCTCGATGTATCGGACGCAGCCGAGGCGGACTGACCACCAAGCTGCATGTGGTCTGCGGCGGCAAGGGACGCCTATTGCTGCTGCATCTGCTCCCAGATGGTGATAGCCGTCATGGGTAGCCGCAGGAAATTTACGGGCTGATGATCATTGGCTCGGGCAAATCCACAAACTGTTCGTCGTCCGATGTTCCATCTACAAATGTCAGGATAAGAAAACGAGCGCGCCGGTGCAGCACGGTGAACGGATGGTGCCAGATGTTTGCACGGTAATTGATGCCAATATTACCGGGTACATGAAAAGCCTTCGCGGCGGCCATGTCCGGTCCCCCGTCCGAGGTGTGGGGCGCGACAAGCGCGAGATAGGCGTCGCATTCAAGCGGAACGAAGGTCTGGGACGAAAAAACGTGGCGCTCCATCTGCATCGCGTTCAGGGGCAGCGCTTTCGGTGCAATCGAAAGCAGGCTGACACGAGGCGTCGCGTCCTCGCGCAGGTTTTCCAGTTCGCCCTTGAGATCAAGCCGAGCCTTGGTCGCCGAGCGAGGCGACAACACTTGGCCAAAGGGGGCGAAGCCCTGTGCGGTCACTTGTTCAATATGAAGAGCCGGCATGTGCTTCACCACGATAGGGATGATGGTCGAGCCAGTGCCGCGCTAGGTCTATCCGCTTGCAGATCCACACATCTGGTTTCGATGTCACATAGTCGATGAAGCGAATCAGCCCCGAGGCGCGGCCGGGGTGACCGAGCAGACGCATATGCATGCCGACATTCATCATTTTCGGAGCCGTGCGTCCTTCTTCATAGAGAAGGTCGAAACTCTCCTTGAGATAGACGAAGAAATCCTCGCCAGTCCCAAAATTCGACGAGCTATATTTCACGTCGTTATTGGCCAGCGTGTAGGGAATAACCAGATGCGGACGGCTCATCACGGTCACGTAATAAGGTAGTTCGTCATTGTAGCTGTCGCTATCATAGAGAAATCCTCCCTCCTCGAGCAGAAGCCGTCGCGTGTTGACGCTGGGCCCGTAGCGGCAGTACCAGCCCAGTGGCCGCTCGCCAAAAATCCGCTTCAAACTGTCGATGGCGCGGCGAATGTGGGCGCGCTCTTCCGCCTCTGTCAGCTTGAAGTGTTCGACCCAGCGCCAGCCGTGGCAACAAATGTCATGCCCGGCAGACAGGATCGCGTCCGCAGCGGCTCTATTGCGCTCAAGCGCCAGCGCGCAGGCGTAGATCGTCATCGGCATATCGCGTTCAGCGAAAATTCGCATGAGCCGCCAAAAGCCGACGCGGCTTCCATATTCAAACATGGATTCGGCAGCGAGGTCGCGCTCCCCGCGTGCGACGGGCGAACCGGGCATCTCCACGAGACTGGAGTCGCTCAGGCCATCCCCGTCGCCGATACTGTATTCTGATCCCTCCTCATAGTTCAGAACGAAATTCAGCGCGAGGCGTGCATTATTCGGCCAGTTCGGATTGGGCGGTGTCGCCCCGTAGCCGACCAGGTCGCGTTCGGGCGCTGGCATCATGTTTTTTCTCCCAGTGTCGGTACAGAGCTTGAGATATCGCCGTGACATCCGAGCGCCGGCTTTCCTCGTTTATGATCGTGGCGCGCGGGCATCCAGAATGGGCCGCGGCCACGAAATTCGCCTAGGCTGCCGGCTTGGGGACAGGATGACGACTGTCGGACGTCCGATGGCGCCTTATGAACCGGCCTTCTCCGGGGCTGCCGACATATTGGCGATCCTGTACGATCACCCTACCGCGCAGGAGCACAGTCTTGGGAATGCCCTTCACAACGCGGTCGGCGTAGTTGGTGTAGTCAACAGCATGATGCAGGCGTTCATTGGTGATCGTCAGTTCCGCATTTGGATCCCAGATCAGGATATCGGCGTCGGCGCCAACGGAAATCGTGCCCTTGCTGGGGTAGAGACCAAAGACACGCGCGGGGCGGGTCGAAACGAGATCAACGAACTGTGCAAGGCTGATGTGCCCCCGATTGACCCCTTGATACAGCATCATCACGCGCTCCTCGATGCCCGGGCCGCCATTGGGAATCTTGGTGAAGTCGTTTCGCCCGACATCCTTTTGCGCCCCGTAGGTGGTGACGAAATGGTCTGACGACACGGTTTCAAGCAATCCGTTCCGGAGTGCGCGCCAGAGTACCTCCTGATCGTGAATGGTCCGGCCCGGCGGGCAAAAGACGAATTTGGCGCCTTCAAAGCCGTCCCGGTCGAGATCATCCTTGGTGGTGTAGAGGTATTGCGTGCAGGTTTCGGCCATGACGTTGACCCCGCGCATCTTGCCGCGCACGACTTCGTCGAGGGCCTCCTCACAAGTAAGATGCACCACATAGAGCGAGCCACCAACCACTTCTGCGAGGGCGATGGCTCTGGCCGTCGCCTCGGCTTCGACTCGCGCGGGTCGGCTGGGTGACTGGTAGAGCGGCGCAACTTTCCCCTCTGAGACGAATTTCTGCTGCAGGTAGTGAACGGCGTCGCCGTTCTCGGCATGCACCATCACTAAGGCGCCGATCTGCCGGGCGCTATCGAGCAACCGAATGAGAGTGAGGTCGTCGATCATCTCGAAGCCCTTGCCCGCCATGAACACCTTAAAACTGGTGATGCCGCGTTCGGGTAGGGAGGGCAGTTCCTCGAACACCGCCTCAGTGGGATCGGTGATGATTACATGATAACCATAGTCAATAGCCGCCTTGCCGGCCGCTTTTCGATCCCAGGTATCAATGGCTTCCGCCAGGGTCCGGCCCCGGTCCTGCTTGCAGAAATCGACGATGGCAGTGGTGCCGCCGCATGCGGCGGCAATCGTTCCCGAGCCAAAGTCATCGGCGGTGAAGCCGTCGCCGACCGGCGTATCGAGATGGGTGTGGACATCGATCGCTCCGGGCATGACATAGCAACCGGCGGCGTCGATGGTGGTGAACGCAGGCTCCACCGTCCCACCGATCTGCACGATCCGACCGTCAGATATCCCAATATCGGCCGCAAACGTGCCTGCAACTGTGACAATCAATCCGTTTTTGATAACCGTATCCATAGCCAAATCGTTTTAAATAGAGAACTGCATCCTACATAAAGAACGATAGAAACGGCGTCAACGCAACTTTGCTACCACAAGATCGATTTTGCCGCCGCGCCGGAACGGCGCGCTCCAACGCGACGCTTTCTGTAGCGATGATGGCGTTTCGAGCATTGAGCGCGCGCGTCTCCGGCGTCATGCCTTGGCCTGTCCGCCACTCACTGAAAGAACCTGACAAGTGATCCAATCGGCAAGGTCGGAGGCAAAGAACATGGTGGCGTGAGCAATGTCCTCAGGCTTCCCCAGGCGGCGACGCGGGATTTGCTGGATGACCTGCTTTTGGCCATCTTCACCATAGGACGCCCACTGTAGGTCACTACCCGGATTTGTGAGTAGAAAGCCCGGCGCGACAGCGTTTACCGTGATGCCGTAGGGTCCCAATTCGTGACCGAGTTGCCGGACGAAGCCGACCTGTCCGGCCTTGGCGGCCGCATAAGCCTGAATCCCGGTCATGCTCACGCCGAGCCCGGCTCCGCTCGACAGCAGAATGATGCGCCCGAACCCGCGCGCCTTCATTCCGGGCACGAGACAGCGTGCGACCAGAAAAGCGCCCCTCAGATTGACGTTGAAAATAGGGTCCCAGTCCTCAAGACGCACCTCCTCGACGGGCGCGTGGACCTGGCCGAGCGTTCCGCCCGCGACATGGATCAGCGTATCGATGCCACCCAACTCATCCTGCAAGGCGCCGACCGCCGCCTCAACCCCCGCTTCGTCAGCAACGTCCATTGCCCGGGAGACGATTCGTCCGGTCTGGCCTTCGGGGCGATCGTTTTGCAACGCCGCGACTTTGTCTGCCAGGATATCGGTGGCCGCGACGACGGCGCCAGCCGCCGCAAAATTCTGCACGATGCAGGTACCGATGCCATGAGCTGCGCCGGTAACCAGTACACGGCGACCTTCAAAATTCATTCTCAAGTCAATCTCCTCATTTGCAGATCGAAACATCGGCGCACCTGCAGCGGCGTGATGGAATATTGTCGACCATCCGCCGCGCCCGGCATCGCCCCCTAGCGACGCCCATCCACTGTGACGAAAACTTTGCCTGAAGTCTATATAGGAAACGATATTCTGCAAAAAGAACGATTTTGAAGGTTATTCGGGGACGCGCCACATCCTAGATTGACCTTTCGGCAAAGACGGCTTCCCCCCGTCGGCATCGGCCAGGACCAAGCGCTTGAGCACCTAGGAAGCTGGCTCAGCGGCGCCCGGCGACGAGGATCAGGGGATATGCGCGACGCGGCGTCCGCTTTAGGCTGGCCTTCCGGAAAGGTCGGAAGAAGAGCCTATGGCAATTGGGGCCCGCCTCCCATTGCCCGCCCGGGCAAGAAGAGCTCAAATGCCGCCATAGCCCCTTTTACGACCGGTTGTCGTCGGCACTATCCGTCCTCACACGGCGCCATTCCCTCCGCCTTCATCCTGAATCATGTTGCAAACGGACGCAGGATAAGCCTACCATCAGAACGTCACTCCACTGAGAGAACGAAAAGGGAGGAAATGCATCATGAGGAACACGTCTTTCAACCGACGCCAGGTGCTCGGAGGTCTCAGCATCGGCATGCTAGGCGCGGCTACCGGTTCGACCCTATTGAACCCCGCTGCGGCTTTCGCCCAGAGCGGAACACCGGAGGTTACTGATCTCGAACTCATCAGCGTTCGTGATCCACAACACTCCGCCCAGATAGCCATCGCGACGGAGCTGGGCCTGTTCAGGGCCGAAGGTGTCGACGTCAGCGTCAACTACACCGTCAATGGTCCGGACGTTCCCAGCCTTGCGGCGAGCGGCAAGATCAAGCTGATTTCCACTGCGCTGGACCAGGTCGCCTCGCTTCATGAGAAGGGCCTCGATTTCAGGTGGCTGATGAAGGTGTCCGATATTTCCAACACGCAGGGTGTGGTGATTGGAAACAATTCCGGTATCAATGCTCCCGCTGATCTCGCTGGAAAACGCATCGGCATGTACAGCGGGGCGGCTGTCGAGCTTGCAATTCTTAATATGTGCAAGGCGTACGATATCGATTTTTCTAGCTTGAAATTCCTCAATATCGAGCCGCCCGAGCAGGCCCTAGCCCTGTCTCGCGGCGATATCGACGTGATGGCCTGCTGGGAGCCCTATGTCAGCAATGCGGCTTCTTTCGGTGGCAGGGTCTATTTCACCGGCAACAGGTCCTATATCGACGATCCCGACAATCCCACGCCGGTCAACTGGCTGCAATTGTCGACCGGCCTCACAACGACGCCCGAATTCATTCAGCAGGCGCCCAATACGTTACGTGCGGTGATGCGCGCGATACTGAAGGCCAATGACATGATTGCAGCAAATATCGATGAGGTCGTCGCCCCCATCTCCCGGAATCTGGGTATTCCGGCGGAAGGTCTGGCTGCGATTCTGCGCAAGAATGACTATAGCCCCGTGATCGATGAGCGCATCATGGAAGGTTATCCGGTCTATCAGGACTGGGCGATCTCGCGCGGCTATCTACATACAGGCGCAGCCGTCAAGGACATGCTCGATCTCAGTTTGCTGCGTGACATCAGTCCGTCCGCAGTGAAGATTTAAACCCACGACCGGGGTGGTTCTGGGAGGGCTTGAACATGTCGCAGAATGTCGTTTTTGAAAACGTCACCAAGACCTATGCGAGTCGCCGGGGCGCCCCGGCCAATACCGTCATTTCAAATTTCAGTCACGAGGTGGCGGAGAACGAATTTCTTTGCCTCCTCGGGCCTAGCGGATGTGGAAAATCTACCGTGTTGAACATGGTCGCCGGCTTCGGCAAGCCAACCGCGGGACGCGTTCTGGTGGGCGGCAAACCGGTCGGGGGTCCTGGCCCCGACCGGGGCGTGGTGTTTCAGCAATATGCCTTGTTTCCCTGGTATAATGTCTACCGCAATGTCGAGCTTGGGCCGGAGGCAAAGGGGGTTTCCTCTGCAGAAAAGCGCGAGATTGTGGAACATATGCTGCGCGCGGTGGGGCTGTGGGAGCACCGGCACAAATATCCGAAGGAGCTTTCAGGCGGCATGAAGCAGAGGGCGGCGATCGCCCGCACCCTCGCCGCCAAGCCGCAGGTCATCTTGATGGACGAGCCTTTCGCTGCTCTCGACGCGATGAGCCGGGAGCACCTGCAACAGGAATTGCTGTCGATCTGGGATGGGCTTCGTTGCACGGTCATCTTCGTGACGCACAGCGTTCAGGAGGCGGTTTTGCTTGCCGACCGAGTGACTATTTTTGGGGTCGATGGCGGCAGCGCTGTAAAATCGCTCGCCAGCCCCCTTTCGCGCCCCCGCGACCGGCTTTCCGACGAGGTAATTGCCTTCGAGCGGGAAGTTCATGCCTATTTGCGTAAGGCCGAAGCCGGCCGCGCGCCCGTGTGAATAATTCTCCGGACAACGAGGACACCATGACCGATATTCTTGCTACCGGCCGGCGCGTCCGAGCCGTCGGCTCCGTTTGGCAAAAACTGCAGCAACTCGTGCCTGCAAAGCTGGTAACGCTGATCGTGGCGATTGGCCTTTGGCAATTGACCGCTATTCTAAATGATCATCTGAACTTTTATAACGAGGTGCTGCTGCCCTCACCGGCCCGTATATTGTCGGCTGGTATTTCGCTGTGGCAGACAGGACAGCTTCAGATCCATATCCTGGCCTCCACTGTCCGCGTGCTGGAAGGAATGGGCTTCGCCATTGTACTGGGCGTGGTGCTGGCCCTGATCGTAACCACGAGTCGGGTGGGCGAGATTATTGTCGATCCGATCATCGAATTGCTGCGGCCCGTGCCGAGTCTGGCGCTGCTGCCGATCTTTATCGTGTGGTTCGGGATTGGCGAGACCACCAAGGTGGTGTTCATCACCTACAGTTCCGTTTTCATCATTTTCATTACCACCGTCGAGGCCATCCGCAACATCGAACCTGTCCTCTTCCAGGCGGCGGGGAGTCTGGGCCTGAACCGGTGGCAAACCTATCTACGGGTCACGCTCAACGCGGCTTTGCCTCACGTCATGGTCGGCGTCCGGCTGGCGCTGGCCATGTCCTGGTTTCTGATCGTCGGGGCCGAATTTCTCGCTGCCAATGAAGGGCTGGGATTCTTGATCAATTTTTCCCGGGTCTGGTTCCAGATCGACAATATGCTGGTCGGCGCGGTGGTGATCGGTCTGCTGGGCTTGGCCAGCAACTACCTGCTGCTGTTTATCGAAAGCCGCCTGTTCACTTGGCGCGAGCGCTGAACTGTCCACCAGCAGCGGGGATCGAGAACCCCGCACCTGCTTTGGAGGCGCCAGGCGAGGCTGCCTTACGTCCGCATTTTTCCAGCGATGCAGGCAGGTCAGCGCGGGTGCTCGCTCGAGGAAAAGACCAGCCACACATGGAGGTAGCGTATCACGCGACTCCGACGGATCGCGACGCTGAACGTCCTCCCAAGCTGAGACGTAATTATTTTACGAGGGGTTAGAATGCAGAAAGTTGCTCTTGTTACCGGCGCCGGTAAAAATATCGGTCGCAGTTGCGCAATCGAGCTAGCAAAGGCCGGTTTTGCGGTCGCGCTGGTTGATCTGTCGGAAGACGGCATTGAGGAAACGGCCGCTCTTATCGGCGCGGCGGGCGGCACTGCAAGCACCCACATTGCCGATGTCGCCAACTTCAAATCCGCGCAGGATATTGTTGCGCGCGTCCAGCAAAGATACGGGCAAATCGACTTTCTACTGAACAATGCCGGCCTATCGAACGGGATCGGCATCCTGGACATCAACGAAGAGCAATTCGATCGCACCATTTCGGTCAATCTGAAAAGCTGTTTCAACTATATTCACCATGTGGCGCCCCTGATGCTGGCGCAGAAATCGGGCCGCATCGTCAGCATGTCGTCCTTGGCGGCACTATCGGGGGGCGTGACAGCCGCCATCAGCAAATTTTCATACGCGGCTGCCAAGGCGGGGATCATCGGAATGACACGTTCGCTCGCAAAGGAGCTGGGACCGACAATCGCCGTCAACGCGATTTGCCCGGGCGTCATTCGGTCCGAGGTCGAGGCGATGATCGGGCAAACCAGCGCTGAAGACGTCGTCAAGGGCAATGCGTTGCGGCGGCTGGGAACGCCATTGGACATCGCTAATGTGGTGGTGTTTCTGGCGACGAATGAGCCAAACTTCATTACCGGTCAGGCGCTGACGATCGATGGATTTCAGTACAACGCATAACGGCCGGCTCGCCCGCCCGGCCAGCTATTCCCGGCGGGCGGGCCTCGGACGTCGCTGGCCGGACTGCCGGGAAGAAGAGAAGCTGTCGAGCGCGCCGGTTTCTTCAGGCTGAGTCGTCATGGCCGGGCTGGTGCGGGCGCGGAAAGTCGGAGGGGACACGACTGCCAATCAGTCGATGCAGTTCGTCGACGGCAAGCGTCATTTCCTTGAACACCGTCAGTTCCTTTTCTTCCATGATGGGTGCGGTGCCGACACAGTCGCATAAGAGGATGACGTGTCCGGATTTATCGAAAACCGGCATCGCTATCGCGGTAAGGCCATCGGTATATTCGCTGTTGCTGCGCGCATATCCGCGTTCGCGCGTGGCCTGGATTTCGGCCCGCGCCTCAGCTGGTTTGGTGATGGTGTGCATGGTGTAGCGTTTCAATTTCTGATGGCTAAACCAAGCATCAACCTCTGCAGCGCTCCGCCAGGCGAGGTTGGCCCGCATATGGGCCGTGGCGTCAGGAGGAAGCCGATAGCCCATCGGATAGGAGATTTCGATGCTCTGGTCAGCGCTCACCTTATCCACGACGAGGAAGCTGCCGTCTGGCAAGGGTTTTGAGAGCACGCATGAAGATCCTACCGCCTCGGACAGCCGGTGCAGCACCGGCCGCATATGCTCCAACGAAATCTCATCCCGGAGCCCGCCGGAAAGGTCACGCATCACTCCGATATGGAGACGGTAGCGCTTGCTGGCGTCATCGAAGACGAGCCAAGCATGGTAACAAAGAGTCTTCAAGATGCCGTGACAATGGCTCTTGGTCGTCTGTGTTTCCTTTGAAATCTCAGCCAGCGTGAGCCCGTCTTCGTGCTGGTTGATCAGCGCCATGATTCGGACGGCCTTGTCGACTGCTGGAACCAGGGCCTGTCCGTCTTGAGGGGGCGTTTCGCGCACCAGTTCCAGAACCCAGTTATCGGCAACCGAGGTCAACCTCTCATGGGGTTGTTGATCGGAACGTTGCGTGCCGTTGGGCGCGTCATCATGTTTCACTTTTTTCACAAGCCTCTCCGAGTGGCATCGCAATCCCAGCCTTTAAGCATTCTACAGACAGAACGACAGAAAGCTAGCAATCTTCGTGCTTTCAGTCATTGGCAACATGCCAGCCCTTGGATCGCGAAGAAAATCCAGCTTGACGTGCAATTATGCTCAACATATCGTACTGTATAAGAAATTACGTTCTAGTTAGAGAACATTTATAACCACCCACTCCGTCAACGAGCGGGGTTTTCCGCCGTCGACACTGATCGCATTCGCATTGAAAAGGAGACAATAATTGCAGGATCCATGGCAGCGTGAGCAGTGGTGCTCAAGTCCACACACCTTCATAGCGGATGTACAAGCGCAAATCGCCTTCCCCAAGAAGATCGAACTGCTCGACCTCTCCCTCGATGAAAATGGCGAAGGCATGGCCGGAGCCCATTTATCCGAAGATCAGAAGCTGGCGGTCGCCGAAACTCTGGACGAAATGGGCGTGCATCGCATCGGCGTCCTGGGCTATCCCGAACGTATTACCAACGAGGAAAAGGCCCTGCTGAAACAGGAAGTCACTGCAGCAAAGAGAATTGCCAAAGCGGTGAAGAAAAGTGCGCTCAGCGCGTTGGCCACAAGTGCGGCCGATATCGAGCGCGCCGCCGAGGTCGGTGTGCGTGATGTGGTGATCCGCAAATACGTGTCGAAGGTCCAGGATATCGAGCCTGAATCGAACGAAAAGCGGATCGCGGATTTCGTGGAGCTGGCCGAAAAGGCGCGCAGCCTAGGCCTGCGCGTGGGCATTCTGGCGCAAGGGATTACGCGCGCCAACCTGGAAACGGATGTTCGCGAGATCTTGACAGGGATTCATGCGGCGACGCCGTTGGACGAGATCTGTCTGACCGACACCCATGGGGTGGGGACGCCGCAGGGCTTCGCCTATTTGGTGCGCCGCGTTAAGTCCTGGGTCGATGTTCCGCTACAGGTTCATTGCCACAACCATCTTGGCCTGGGAGTGGCGAATGCCTGTTTTGCTGCGGCAGCCGGCGCAAGCGTCATTCACACCACCATGCATGGGCTGGGCCACTTCGCCGGTCTGGCCCCGCTTGAGGAAGTCATCGTGGCGCTCAGCGTAGGCTATGGCGTGACGATGGATGTCGATGCACAAAGACTCTACGCGCTCTCGCAAGACATTCAGCGCTATACCGGCATCACCATGCCGCCTCATAAGGCGGTTGTCGGCAGTCGCGCCTTCGTTATGTCCAACGATGTGATGTACAACCAGCTCAACCTGGACCGAAAGGACGCTGGCGTTCCGCGTACGGCAACTTTGCCCTATCTGCCGGAAATGGTTGGTAACCAGGAACGGGTCTATCTGGGTATTGGTCTGTCGCGTGTTGCCGTAAAATGGAATCTGGCTCTGCTGAATGTCGAGGCCACGGATACCGAAATCGACGACATCTTTGCTGCGGCCTTGTCGTTGATCGAGCAGCGAGAGGGAGAAATCAGCGAAAGCGAGTTCGCCGCGATAATATCGCGTTGCAAGGCTATTTCTAGAGAACCCCAGCAAGCCGCGTCATCGTAACCACGCCATGCATAGGCGATCGCCTTGCGGACACAGATATCCCGCCTTCGATTAGACTTCGCTCCGACGTCCTAATATGGCGGCGGCTAGGCCTGTCGTTTCCAAACAGGTTGTTCAGTCTTGAGCATGGCGCAGTGCCGCTCGATGCCCAGCCGCAGGGCGACGTAATAGGGATCGATCAGCTCGCGCTCGGGCGCGAGGAAATGCACCAGCGCCAGCTTGGTCAGGCCCTGCCGGTTGGCGCGGTTGCGGGCGCGGGGCGTGGCATAGCTGAGCGCCTCGGCCGTCTCGATGATCGCCTGGCGCTTGCGCGTCGAGATCGACAGCGTCGAATCGTAGTTGAGCACGCGCGAGACGGTGGCGCTGGAGACGCCCACGGCGGCGGCGATTTCCTTGATGGTGACCATGGCCGGCACGCTAGCGCCGCACCGGCCGCCTGGTCAATTGCGGACGGTGCGCCACCACCTTGACGGCCCGCCCGAATTCCCGCATCTAGGGGGCCCGGGCGGGTGTAGCTCAATGGTAGAGCAGAAGCTTCCCAAGCTTACGACGAGGGTTCGATTCCCTTCACCCGCTCCATTTCATTGAAATCATTATATTTTTAATAGTCGCCTGCGAAAGGCGCCGCATTTCGCCGAATCACGCGTCGCTCGACGTGCGCGAAACGGCATGGAAGCGAAACGATGACGGCAAGGGGACCCAAGGCAAGCCCTTGCCGCTGCTGGGCAGGCGCAATCCTTGCGCCACCGAGAGGGGTGAGGATCGTCCTCAGTCGGCGCGGATGATCTGGTCGAGGAATTTACGCAGGCGCGGATCGCGGGGGGCATCGAAGAATTCATCCGGTTCGGCGCTTTCCCGGATTTCGCCATGATCCATGAAGATCACTCGGTCGGCCACCTGGCGGGCGAAATTCATTTCATGGGTCACGCACACCATGGTCATGCCGGCCTCGGCCAATTCGACCATGGTTGCCAGCACCTCGTTGATCATTTCCGGGTCGAGGGCTGAGGTGGGCTCGTCGAACAGCATGATTTCGGGATCCATGCACAGGGCGCGGGCGATGGCGGCGCGCTGCTGCTGCCCCCCGGAGAGCTGGCCGGGATATTTCCGCGCCTGATCGGCGATGCGCACGGTATCGAGGAAATGCATGGCGCGCTCCTCGGATTCGCGCCGGGCGCGACCGAGCACCCAGACCGGGGCGACGGTGCAGTTTTCCAGAATGGACAGGTGCGGGAACAGGTTGAATTGCTGGAAGACCATTCCCACCTTGCGGCGGATCTGGCGCATGCGCTGCGGGTCATCGGTCAATTCCATGCCGGTGACGGTGATGCGCCCCTGCTGATGGGTCTCCAGCCGGTTGATGCAGCGGATCATGGTCGATTTGCCGGAACCGGAGGGGCCGCAAACCACCACTTTCTCCCCGCGCCGGACGACGAGATCGATGTCTTTCAGCGCATGGAAAGCGCCGTACCACTTGTTGACGCCGGCCAGCGTCACAGCGATGCCGGAAGCCGAATTCCGTCCATTGGTCATGTCGTTCTCCCCCAACGGACGGATCCGTCAGTCAACATATTTGAAGTAGTTCACGAAACGGGTCTTGCCGCCCATGATGTGGTCCCGGGCCAGCTTGCCGGCCCGCGCCTCGTCGCCGGCGAAAATGGCTTCGAGCAGGCGCTGGTGTTCTTCCTGGGAATTGAGGGTGACCGCGCGGTTGTAGATCATGTTGGCGCGGTAAATGGAGATTTCGCGCACCAGGGAATGATAGATCTCCGATGCCTTGCGGTTGTTGCTCATCTCGAACAGCATGGCGTGGAAACGCAGATTCTCGCGGTGATAGGCGTGGCTGTCCTCGGCGTCGCTCGCTGCCTGCATCGCCGCCATGACCGCCTTGAGCTCCTCGGTCATGCGGGGGGTGAGACGATTGGTGACGGTGCGGGCGGCATAGGCGAAGAGTTCGGCCCGGATGTCGTAGGATTCCAGCACGTCGCTGAGCCGCAGCTTGCGCACGAAAGCGCCGCGATTGGGAATGATCTCGATCACCCCCAGGCTGGCCAGGGAGCGCAGGGCTTCGCGGATGGTGCCGCGGCTGACGCCGATGGACGCCGCCAGCGTCGCCTCGTTCAGCTTTTCGCCGGCGTCGAACTCGCCCTTGAGGATGGCCTCCTCGATGACCTGGCGGGCATCGATGGCCTTTGTACCGCTCCCCCGGCTTTCTTTGTCCAATTGTTCCGAATTTTTTGTCATAAAAGTCCCAGTATTGTCCAAGCACCTCTGCTTGACTAGCGTGCCTCGGGTGGCCTGCGCAAGCCGCCGCCACCCGAGAGCGCCGGGCGGGACGCTCAGTTCACCGGTTCTGCGAGATAATCCAGCGCCGCCTGGACGCCCCCCTTGCGATAGGGGACGCCGGCGCGCTCCAGGCCCATTTCCAGGCCGGACAAGGTGCCCATCAGCATCAGATCGTTGAAATCACCCAGATGGCCGATGCGGAAGACCCGATCGGCGACCTTGGACAGCCCATTGCCCAGGGTCATGTCGAATTGCTCCTCGACCACGCGGCGGAAAGCGTCGGCGCTATGGCCCTCGGGCATCAGCACCGCGGTCAGCGCGCTGGAGTAATGCTCCGGCTCCTGGCAGAGGATTTCCAGGCCCCAGCCCCGCACCGCGCGGCGGGTCGCCTCGGCGTGGCGGTCATGGCGCAGGAAGATCTGCTCGAGCCCTTCCTCATGCATCATGTCGATGGCCTCGGCGAGGCCGTAGAGCAGGTTGATGGCCGGTGTATAGGGGAAATAGCCGGTTTCGCCCGAGGCCAGGATCTCGGTCCAGTCCCAGAAGGCGCGGGGCAGCGTGGCGGTCTTGGCCGCGTCCAGCGCCTTGGCGCTGATGGCGTTGAACGAGAGGCCGGGGGGCAGCATGAGCCCCTTTTGCGAACCCCCCACGGTGACGTCCACGCCCCATTCGTCGTGCCGATAGTCGATCGAGCCCAGCGAGGAGATGGTGTCGACCAGCAGCAGGGCCGGATGGCCGATGGCGTCCATGGCGGCGCGGACGGCAGGAATGGACGAGGTGCAGCCGGTGGAGGTTTCGTTATGGACCACGCAGACCGCCTTGATCGCATGGTCCTTGTCGGCGGCCAGGCGCTCGCCCAGCCGCGCCGCATCGACGCCCCGGCGCCAGTCGCCGGCGATGAATTCGGGCTCGAGGCCCAGCCGCAGCGCCATGCTGCGCCATAGCGAGGCGAAATGGCCGGTCTCGTACATCAGCACCTTGTCGCCGGGTGACAAGGTGTTGACCAGGGCCGCCTCCCAGGCGCCGGTGCCCGAGGCGGGATAGATGGCGACCGCGCGCTCGGTCTTGAAGATGGTGCGGATGCCGGTGAGCACGCGCAGGCCCAATTCGCCGAAGGCGGGGCTGCGGTGGTTCATCGTCGGCATGTCCATGGCGCGCAAAATGCGATCGGGAACATTGGTTGGCCCGGGAATCTGCAGGAAGTGGCGACCTGGCTTGCGCATGGCGAGCTCCTCTAGGAAATCAGTGAAGGGAAATCCGCTGCCGCTCAGCGGCCGGCCAGTTGACGCCCCTGGGTGAGGCCGGGAAAGCTGGTGACCGGCGCCGACTGCACCCAGCGATAGCCCTTGGCCAACACGTCCTCGATATTCCTGGTGTCGACATGGGGGTGGCCGCAGGCGACGTTGTGGCGGTGGCAGGTCTCGCGGATGCGGGTCATGGCCGCGACCACCTCGGGATGGTCGTATTGACGCGGATAGCCCATGTTCTGCGAGAGATCGCCCTCGCCGATGATGACCAGGCCGATGCCGGGCACCTGCGAGAGGATGTCCTCGAGATTTTCCATGGCCTCGACCTTCTCGCACATCATGCCGACCAGGATTTCCCCCTCGGGATCGATGGGCCAGACATCGGCCTTGCGGTAATATTCGGCCTGGCTGACGCCCCAGTAGCGCGCGGCGACGCGCGGGCCATCGCCGCGCTGGCCGGCCGGCTCGTAATTGGGCGCGCCGCGGGGACGGGCATAGCGGCAGGCGGCGACGGCCGCCTTGGCCTGCTCGACCGTGCAGACATGCGGCCAGATGATGCCATAGACGCCCAGATCGAGAACCTGCTTGGCGATCCACTGGCTCATCTCGCCGCCATTGACCGGCACGCGGACCATGGGAGTGACGCGCGGCGCCGGGCTGCCGGCCTCGGTCAGCTCGCGCCGGTCGAGCATATATTGCAGGGCGTGGCGCAGCTTGGTGATGTCGTAGGGATTGTGCTCCATCTCGAAGATGATGCCGTCATAGGGCGCGGCAGCGACGGCCTGCGTGTCCGAGATTTCGGGCGCCACGAAAGTGCCGAAGGCCGTCTGGCCGTTTTCGAATGCCCTGATCACACCATTCAGTCTCGTCGCGCTCATCATGCAGCCCTTTCCGCTCGCTAGTGGCGGCAATATAGCCATATTGTCCTAATATACAACAGGATTGATAAACAAAATGTTTGAAAATGTCTAACTAGGGCGGGATTTGACGGGTTTTTTTGCGCCTTCGAGCCCTTCATGGTCATATACATCCACAAAACGCAATCGAATCGTCCTACAAAAT
Organism: Devosia honganensis; assembly: GCF_042648785.1. Taxonomy (NCBI): domain Bacteria; kingdom Pseudomonadati; phylum Pseudomonadota; class Alphaproteobacteria; order Hyphomicrobiales; family Devosiaceae; genus Devosia; species Devosia honganensis. Next base: position 155,723 of record NZ_JBHRYD010000007.1, on the reverse strand, counting down.
GGAGCTTGTGTTAGGATGTTTTTGATTTAGGTTCGAGCCCACCAGGCCAGAGGAGCCAGCCGGGGCCGCGATATGGGCGCGGCCGCGAATATGTCACGGATCGAAAGGGACGAAATCATGCGCATCATACGTTGCGGAATGCTGTTCGATGGAACGGGCGCCGATCCCCAGCCCGGCAGGAGCCTGGTGATCGAGGATGGCCGGATCGCGCGCGTGCTGGACACCGAGACGGAGCGCCGGGACCCCGCCTATGGCGATGCCGAGATCGTCGATGCGACCGGACAATGGGTGATGCCGGGCCTGATCAACATGCACGACCATCTCGCCTTTCGTGACCTGATCGGGCACCCTTACGAGAATTTGCAGGCGCCGGTGACGCGCCTGTCGCTCAACGCGGTGCGCAACGCCCTGGTCGCCCTGCGGCGCGGCTGGACCACGGTGCGCGACATGGGCTCGTCCTTCGGCGTGGGCCTGCATTATCGCGACCTGATCAATGAGGGGCATCTGCCGGGCCCCCGCGTGCTGGCCTGCGGCTCGCCGGTCAGCATCACCGGCGGGCACGGCTATGTGCTCAATATCGAGGCGGACGGGCCCTATGACGTGCGCCGCGCCACGCGCCAGCAATTGCTCGCCGGCGCCGACTTCATCAAGATCGTCGCCAGCCACGACCCGATCGACATCGACCACGAGGAAAAGACCCGGCCGGAAATGGAGCTCGACGAGATGCAGGCGGCCTTCGACCAGGCCCGCGCCCACGGCAAGCGCACCGCCTGTCACGTCATGGGCACCACCGCGGTGACCCGCGTGCTCGATGCGGGTGTGGACGTCATTTCGCACGGCTTCTATCTCAATGACGAGCATGCCGCCCGCATGGTGGAGCAGAATGTCTATTTCGACCCGACGCTCAGCTCCTATGGCCGGCAGACCTTCAACCCCAAGCTGCAGCGCGGCGAGGCATGGGGGCGGCGGCACCTGGCCTTGGTGGCACCGATGGAGGCCAGCTTCCGTGCCGCGGTGAAGGCGGGCGTGAAGATCGTCACCGGCACCGATTCGGCCGGACGCTATGCCGAGGACGTGGAAATGATGCGGCTGTTCGGCCTCTCCGCCAAGGACAGCCTGCTGGCCTGTACCCGAAACGCCGCCGAAGCGCTGGGCCTGGCCCGCGATATCGGCACGCTCGAAGCCGGCAAGATCGCCGATATCGTGATCCTCGCCGCCGACCCCCTGGAAGACCCCTATAATCTGGAGCGGGTGGACCGGGTGGTGCAGGCCGGCCGGGTCATGCGGCCGAGCGAGATCACCCTGGAAGCGGTGGTCTAGCCATGCCGGGAGATTTGCCTTCACGCGAGACGGTGGCGGCGCTGGCCGCAGCCAACGATATGCTGCTGCCCGAGCCTTATTTCGGCGAGCTGGTGGAAGCCTATGGGCATGTGAACGCCATGCTGACGCGGTTCCGCCGCTGCCAGACCGCGCCCGGAGAGATGGAGCAGGTTTTCGTGCCCATGCCGGCCGCGAAGGAGGAAAATCCATGACCGCGATCCTCACCATCGCCCAGGCGGCCGCACTGATCGAAAAACGGGCAGTGTCGCCGGTCGAGCTGACCGAGGCCGCCATCGCCCGCATCGAGCAATATGACGGGGTGCTGCACAGCTTCGTCACGCCGACGCTGGAGCGGGCGCGGCGCGAGGCGGCGACGGCCACCGCCGAAATCGCGGCGGGGCATTATCGCGGACCGCTGCATGGCATCCCCTATGGGCTCAAGGACGTGTTCGACACCGCCGGCCTGCTGACGGCGGCGCAATCGCGCATGCTGGGCGACAATGTGCCCGCCACCGACAGCCACGCCCAGGAGCGGCTGCAGGCGGCGGGTGCGGTGCTGATGGGCAAGCACGCCACCTGGGAGCACGCCCATGGCGGCCCCTCCTGGGACGTATTGTTCCCGCCGGCGCGCAATCCCTGGAATCCCGAGCACAGCCCGGCCGGCTCTTCCTCCGGCTCGGCGGCGGCGGTGGCGGCGGGGTTGTGCATGCTGGCCATCGGCACCGATACCGGCGGCTCCATCCGAGGACCGGCGGCCGCCTGCGGCATTGCCGGCATCAAGCCCAGCTTCGGCCGGGTCAGCCGGCGCGGGGCCATGCCCAATTCGCCCAGCCAGGACCATGTGGGGCCGCTGGCCTGGTGCGTGGAGGATCTGGCCATCGCCCTCAACGCCCTGGCCGGCCACGATCCGCTCGATCCGGCGTCGTCGCGCCTGCCGGTTCCCGATTACCGGGCCGGTCTGGACGGGTCCATCAAGGGTCTGCGCATCGGCGTGCCCTATGCCTGGTTCACCGAGGAAAGCCCGGTCAATGACGAGACCCTGGCCGCCTTCGAGGCCGCGCTGAAGGTGCTGCGGGCGCTGGGCGCCAGCGTCGTGACGGTGCGCCTGCCGCCGCTGGTCGATTTCGAGGACACCAAGAAAATCCTGGCGCTATGCGAATTGTTCTCGCTGCATGGCAGCGGGCTGCGGGAGCGTCCCGAGCTCTATGGCGCCAATTTCCGCGGCCGGGTGCTGGCCGGCGGCCTGGTGCCGGCGGAGGACTATCTGCGCGCGCAACGGGTCCGCACCACGCTGGCGGCGGCGGTGCAGACGGTGCTGACCGAGGTGGACCTGCTGGCGCTGCCCACGGCCGAGCCGGCGGGCAAGCTGACGCCGGTGCCGGCCAGTTCGCTGTTCACCAAGCTGGCCTTCAACGCCGCCTTCAGCGTATCGGGCAATCCGGCGCTGGCGCTGTGCAACGGCTTCGCGGCCAATGGCCTGCCCTTCTCGCTGCAATTGGTGGGAAGGCTGTTCGACGAGGCGACCATATTGCGCGTGGGGCATCGCTATGAAGGCGCCACGCCCTGGCGCGCGCGTCGACCGACCGCAGGGCTGTAAAGGGAAGGGATGCCCTGCTTGGGAGATAGATCGGGTGAGGGTGCCATTGCCATAAGCTGGCATGGCGTCGGGAAAAACCCCCTCACCCGAGGCAGATGTGATAAAAGACGGCGTCAGCGGGCGAGGTCGGCGCGCAGGGGGCTATGGACCTCGATGGCGTGGCTGTCGACCAGGGCGCGGGTGGAATGCACCACGCCGGTGGGGTGATGCCAGCAGGTGCCGGGCTCGACGATATAGGTTTGCCCGCCAATGACCATTTCCAGCCGGCCGCTGACCAGATAGCCGATGCTTTCGTTTTCCGGATGCAGATGGTTGGGGTGGAAGAAGCCGGCCTTCATCTTGGTTTCGACCAGTTGCACCTTCTCGCCTGAGCGCAGCAGCTTGAAATCGACTTCGCCCTGGGTCTGCACGCCGCCAATTTCGCGGCCGCCGGTTTCGATCGCGGCGACATCCTGCGAGCGTGTGATATGCATGGCTAACTCCTGATCCTGTCACGATGACGCCGCCTCCAGACGCATGGCCTGGCGCAGCTTGAAGAAATCCTCGGTGTCGAGATTATGCAGCAGGCGCCCCGCCTCCAGATACCAGATGCGGTCGGCGACGCGGCGGGCGAAACCCATTTCATGGGTGACGCAGATGATGGTCATGCCCTCGTCGGCCAGTTGCTCTATGGCCGCCAGCACTTCGGAGACCAGTTCGGGATCGAGCGCCGAGGTCGGCTCGTCGAACAGCATCACCGCCGGGCGCATGCTGACGGCGCGGGCGATGGCCACGCGCTGCTGCTGCCCGCCCGACAATTGCGCCGGCATGGAATCGGCCTTGTCGGCGAGGCCGAGCCCCGCCAGCCGCTCCATGGCAATCTGCCGGGCCTCGTCGAGGCCGAGCTTGCGCACCCGGCGCAGCCCGATCATCACATTGTCCAGCGCGCTCATATGCGGAAACAGGCCGAAGGACTGGAAGACGAAGCCGATGCCGCTGCGCAGCTCGTTGATGTTGCGGACCGTGTGGATGTCGCGCCCGTCGACGCGGATATGGCCGCCATCGATGGATTCGAGCCGGTTGACGGTGCGGATCAGCGTCGACTTGCCCGAGCCCGACGGGCCGCACACCACCACGACCTGCCCTTTGGAGACGCTTCCGGTTATGGATTTGAGAATATGGCGGTCGCCGAAATATTTCTCGACGGCTTCGAACTCGATCATCTCCGGCTCCTAACTGGCGCGCACGCCGGGGGCGTTCTGGGCGTGGCCGAGGCGCTTTTCCAGCAGGCTGGCCAGACCGGTGAGCGAGGTGCAGACCACGAAGAAGATGATGGCCAGGATGCCGAACACCTCCATCGGCTTGGTCAGCAGGATACTGTTGATCTGGGCCGTGGCGAAGGTGACCTCGGTGGCGTTGATGATATAGCCGAGCGAGGTGTCCTTCACCGCCGAGCTGAGCTGGGAGATCAGGCTGGGCGTCATGTTGAAGATGGCCTGGGGCAGGATGATCTTCACATTGATCTGCCAGGGCGCCATGCCCAGCGACTCGGCCGCCTCGCTCTGCCCCTTGGGCAATGCGAGAATGCCGGCCTTGACGATCTGCGAGATATAGGCGCTTTCGAAAATCACCAGGGCGATGATCAGCGTGGTGGTACCCTGGATCGAGATGCCGGTGATGACCGGCACCACGAAATAGATCCAGAAGATGAACATCAGCAGCGGCACGCCGCGCACGAAGGTGATGAGCGCCCCGGTGGCGAGACTCAGCCAGCGGCGCGAGCTGAGCTCGGCCAAAGCCAGCAGCACCCCCAGGGGCACCGCCAGGGCAATGCTGACCACGGCGATGATCATGGTCATGGCCAGGCCGCCCAGCGGCCCGTTGGGATAGCTGCCGATCAGCAGATCGAGCCAATAGGTCTGGATGATCTCGATCATGAGCGGGCCCCCGCGGCGGCGCGCGCCGTAAGCTGACGGCCCACCGTCATGATGATCAGGGAAATCGTCAGATAGAGCATGGTGGCGATGAAAAAGGCTTCGAAGGTGAGCAGCGTGCTGGTGTTGAGGTCGGAGGCCACATGGGTGATCTCGGCCACGCCGATCACCGAGGCCAGGCTGGTTCCCTTGAAGAACAGCAGGAGCTGATTGGTGAGGGCGGGGGTGGCGACGCGCACGGCCTGGGGCAGGATGATGAAGACGAAGCTCTGCAGGAAGCTCATGCCAATGGCGCGGCTGGCCTCGAACTGAACCTTGGGCAGTGAGCGGAAGCCGCTGCGCAGATCCTCCGACACATAGGCGCCGAAGGCCAGGCTGAGCGCGGCGGCGCCGAGGATGAATTCGGGATAGGTGCCGTTGACGAGCTTTTGCAGCGGCGGCGGGAAGATCTGCGGAATCGCGAAATACCAGAACAGGATCTGCACCAGCAGCGGCACGTTGCGGTGATAGAGCACGAACAGCGCCACCAGCCATTGCAGGGGCTTTATCGGCAGCGACCGCAGCGCCGCCAATATGATGCCGATCAGCCCCCCGAAGACGATGAAGGCGGCGGTAAGCTCAAGCGTGGTCAGCAGGCCAAGAAGGAATTTGGCGATATTGTCGCCGGATAGAATGATGTCCATGCTGCCGTTCCCGCCGCCTCGCCTGTTTACTTGATTTCCTGAACGACGAAAGTGCGTTCGAGATTGTAATTGGTGTCAGGCCCGAGCCACTTGGCGAAAATCTCGTCGAACTGGCCGGACTGGTCCATCTCGACCAGGGCCGCATTCACCGCCTCGAGCAGCCGGGGCTCGCCCTTGCGCACGGCGGCGCCAAAGGGCGACGACATGGTGGCTTCGGGCAGGATGCGCAGCGGGCGGGTGTCCTGGCTGGTGCGGACATAGTCGGCAAGGATGAACTGGCTGGCCGCGAAGGCATCGGCGCGGTTCTGCATGAAGGCGAGGAAGGCCGTGGGGTTGTCCTGCAGGGTGATGACCTCCACGCCCTCGATGGAGGCGCGGGCGGCATTGGCCGAGGTGGTGCCATCGGCGGCGGCGACCTTGTGCCCGGACAGGTCGGCGATCGACTGGAATTCGGAATCCTCGGCCACGACGATCTTTTCCACCGCGTCGAGATAGGAATAGCTGTAGTCGACCTGGGCGGCGCGTTCGGCGGTGTAGATGAAGCCGGCAGTGAGAATATCGACCCGGCCCTGGGTGAGCTCGGGAATGCGGGCAGCGGTCGACATCACCTTGAGGTCGGCGGATACGCCGAGCTGCTCGGCAATGCCGCGGCACACATCGACATCGTAGCCGACCACTTCGCGGGTGCCGGTCTCCAGCATGCCCTGCGGCGGATTGGTGCTCATCACGCCACAGATGAGGACGCCGCGCTCCTTGATTTCATCGAGCTTGTCGGCATGCGCCGCGACGGACAATGCCGCCAGGGCGCCGGTGGCGAGAAGCGCCGCCAGCGACAGCCGGGCCAGGCGAGTCGCGCCGTTTGATTTTGTATGCGTCATAAAATCCTCCCATTCCATGAGTGCGAAAGCAGGCGAACCCTAAAGGCACACTCCGCTTAACGTCAATAATCTACACCAAATAAAAGAATGATACAAACATCTTTGTCGGACAAAATTGTCCGTTTGTATGGAAGGAATTTGCTCGACGGGGCCGGGCCACCCCAATCCCGGTGATCGACCACGTCATATTGAGAGGCCGCAAAGAGCCGTCAATTGACAGAAGGTTGAGATATACCGGCCGCCGCAGCCAGATTCGGCGGGAAACGCCTCGCGCCGGGAACTTTCGAGCGCCGCACCATGCCTTTGGCAGCCATCATCGACAGCGAGGGCCGCCGCAGGCGAGCGCAGCGAGGCGAACCCTTCGTGTTGCCCTCTTCGATTACACTCGCTAGAATTGTAGGACAAATTTGTATAATGTGTTGACGATAGGGATTGTGATCGCTCCATGATGGACTATGCTGAGCGCCTGCATTTCGTGGCGGGTGAAGTGGACAAGGCCGGGCTGGCGGCGCTGATCGTCTTTGCCTGGGGTGCCGCCCACGGCCAGACCACGCTGTCGCACGGCCATATGCGCTACCTCACCGGCTGGGACAGCCAGCGCTTCTGTTCGCTCCTGGTGCTGGTGCCGGGCCGACGGCCCATAATGCTGGTTCCAAATATTGGAGCATTCGTCACGGCACGCGAGCAACTGGATTTTTGCGAGGTTCGCTTTTGCGCCTCCAATTCGCTTGGGATGGCGGCGGCCGCCTGCCTCGCCGAACACGGCATAGACGCCGAAGCCGGGCTTGCCATGCTGGGCCGCGACGAAATGCCGGTGCCGGTCTGGGAGCAATTGGGGCGCAACGCGGCACAGGTCACCGATTTCGCCGGGCTCATCAACACCCGCCGGGCGGTGAAGGATGACGCTGCAATCGCCCGCCACCGCCGGGCGGCAGCGGCCTGCGACGCCGTATTCGCGCATCTGCCGGAACAACTGCATTCGGGCCGGAACCTCTTCAGCATCCGGGCCCGGCTTCAGGCCGTCGCCGCCGATCACGGGGCGGAGTATTGCGACCTGTGGCTGACGGCCGCGCCCGATGCGCAGCGGGAATACATGTTCAAGGTCGACATGCAGCGCATTCCGCAGCGGGGCGACCAGATTCTATGTGGCGTTTCCCTGACCATTGACGGACATTGGGGGCATGGGGTTCGCGCCGGTCATATGGGAAGACCGGAAGCACGGCACCGCTTCTATTATGACGTCGTGCGCGAAATATACGACACGGCGCTGAGCCAATTGCGGCCCGGGGTGGACCTGGCCGCCGTGGGCGAGGCAATGGACCGGATTCTGGCCAAACGCATTCCGCAGCATGCCGATGCGCAGCAGTTCAGCCGCTTCCGCTATGCGCATGGGCTGGGCCTCTCCTATGAGGACCCTATCGTGACCGACAGCTTCCCCCAACCCTATTTCGCCGGCCAGCGCGCCCAGTCCTGCATTGCCGAACCGGGCATGCTGCTCGAAATCCACCCCAATATTTTCCATGCCAGCGACGGTGGCTGCGCCCTGGGCAACATGATTGTGATGACCGAGGGGGGATTCGAGGAGCTGACGCGGCACGATCTGGCGCTCGCCAGCTATTGAGCCGCCTGTCCCCGCCGGCTGCCCGATCCTCTCACTGCCGCTCGAGAATGCGCGGCAGCGTGGCGAACTGGTGGGTGGGCGGGGGCGAGGTCAGGGTCCATTCGAGGGTGGTCGCCCCTTCGCCCCAGGGATTGGCGGGCGCCGGGCGCTTGCGCGCATAGGCCTCGGCGATCGTGACCAGAAACAGCAGCACGCCGGTGGTCGAGACATAGGCCCCGAGCGAGGAGACCAGGTTCCAGAAGGCGAAGGCGTCGGGATAATCGACATAGCGGCGCGGCATGCCGCCCAGGCCGAGGAAATGCTGGGGGAAGAAGACGATGTTGACGCCCACGAAGGTGACCCAGAACTGCGCCTTGGCCAGCGTCTCGCTATAGAGATAGCCGCTCATCTTGGGGAACCAGTAATAGAAGCCGGCAAAGATGGCGAAGGCCGAGCCCAGCGACAGCACGTAGTGGAAATGGGCGATGACGTAATAGGTGTCGTGCAGGGAATGGTCGAGCCCCGCCCCCGCCACCACCACGCCCGTCACCCCGCCGATGGTGAACAGCAGGATGAAGCCCATGGCATAGAGCATGGGCGTGCGGAAGCTGATGGAGCCGCCCCACATGGTGGCGATCCAGGAGAACACCTTCACGCCGGTGGGCACGGCGATCACCATGGAGGCGGCCATGAAGAAGCTCTGCACGTTGAGCCCGATGCCGGAGGTGAACATGTGGTGGGCCCAGACGATGAAGCCGATGAAGCCGATGGCCAGCATGGCGGCGACCATGCCCATATAGCCGAAGACCGGCTTTCTCGAGAAGGTCGAGACCACATGGCTGACGATGCCGAAGGCGGGCAGGATCATGATGTAGACCTCGGGGTGGCCGAAAAACCAGAACAGATGCTGGTAGAGGATCGGGTCGCCCCCGCCCTCGGGCGCGAAGAAGGTGGTGCCGAAATTGCGGTCGGTCAGCAGCATGGTGATGGCGCCGGCCAGCACCGGCAGCGACAGCAGCAGCATGAACGCCGTCACCAGCATCGCCCAGGCGAAAAGCGGCATGCGGAACAGTTTCATGCCCGGGGCGCGCATGTTGAAGATGGTGGTGATGAGGTTGATGGCGCCCAGGATCGAGGAGGCGCCGGACAGGTGGACCGCGAAAATGACGAAATCGACCGCCGGGCCGGGCTGGCCGGTGGTCGAATAGGGCGGATAGAGCGTCCAGCCGCCGCTATGGCCGGCGGACCCCGGCGGGCCTTCGACGAAGAGCGAGACGGCGAACAGGCCGAACGAGGCCACCAGCAGCCAGAACGACACATTGTTGAGGCGCGGAAAGGCCATGTCCGGCGCGCCGATCAGGATCGGCACGAACCAGTTGCCGAAGCCGCCGATCAGCGCCGGCATCAGCACGTAGAAGATCATCACCAGCCCATGGGCGGAGACGATGGCGTTGTAGAGATCGGTATTGTGGAAGATTTGCAGGCCCGGCTGCTGCAGTTCGATGCGCATGGCCAGCGACAGGCCGGTGCCCAGGAGGCCCGCGCACACCGAGAACACCAGATAGAGCGTGCCGATATCCTTGTGATTGGTGGAAAACAGCCAGCGCCGCCACATTGGCGGGGAAGCGGGGGCGGTGGGTGCCGGCATGTCCATGGTCGCTCTCCAGTCATGGTGACCAACTGGTGTGGAGCCTAGGACTGTGAATAAGACGATACAAACGAATTTAATTCGCTATTACATGCACAATATTGCATTGAATTGCGCGTTCAGGCCGAATTGCGGCGCGTCAGGGTAAAGCCGACATCGTGGACGCCCGGGCCCGGCGCCTCGGCGGCGAAACGGTCGAGCAGGGCCTCGGCGGCGACCCGGCCCAGATGCTGGCGGTCGATACGGATGGTGGTGAGGGACGGCTCGGTGCTGGCGGCGAAATCCTGGTCGCCGAAGCCGATGACGGCGACGTCTCGCGGCACCGCCAGCCCGCGCGCCGCCGCCTCGACCAGAATGCCCTGGGCGAACTGGTCGGAGCTGCAAAAAACCACCGTCCCCGGCGCCATGCCCTGCTCCAGCAGCCGCGCCAGCGCCGCGCGCCCCGATCCCAGCGTGGCGGCGCGCCCGAAATCGAGGCCGGCGGGCCGGCTGCCCGAGAGGCTGCCGAAACGGTCGGCAAAGGCATCGCGGCGCCGGCGGGCCCGCTCCTCCGCGGCAGTGACGGTGGCGGCGGAGCGATAGCCGGCCTGCCAGGCGAAATCGGCGGCGGCCCGCCCGGCATTTTCGTGGGAGAAGCCCACGCAGCAATCGATGGGCGTTTCGGTGAGGTCCCAGACCTCCACCACCGGGATGCCGGCATTGACCAGCATGAGCCGCGCGCCCGGGCTGTGGTGGACGCCGGTGAGTAGCACCGCATCGGGGCGCCGCGACAGATGCGCGGCGATGGCCTGTTCCTCACGCTCCGGATCGGCGCCCACTTCCGAGAGCATGATCTGGTAGCCATGGCTCCACATGATGTCGGAGAAGGCATGCAGCAGGCTGGAATAGACGATATTGGTGACGGAAGGCACCAGCGCCGCGATCAGCCGCGACCGGCTGGACGCCAGGGCCCCGGCGAGGGCATTGGGCACATAGCCGGTGCGGCGGATGGCGTCGCGGATGCGCTCGAGGGTCTGGGGCGAGACCTTGGAGGGCGTCGACAGCGCCCGCGACACCGTCACCTGCGTGACGCCCGCCAGCCGGCCGATATCGGCCATGGTGACGCCGCCGTTTCGCGGCGGCCTGGATCCGGCGGGAGGTCGGGCCATGGCAACACCTTTCATCCGGGCTTTGCAAGCGCATACACCGGAAGCGTCCCCGCGTCCAATCCCCTCCCCGCATGGCTGGACGGCGATTGACTCGGGGGCTATGTATGCGCATACATCATCGGCGGGAGGACATTGTCATGACGCAGCGCAAGACGAAAGCCGATCTGCGGTCCGCGCGCTGGTTCGCGCCGGACGATCTGCGCAGCTTCGGGCATCGCTCGCGGCTGCTGCAACTGGGCTATGGCGAGGAAGACTTCATGGGCCGGCCGGTGATCGGCATCCTCAACACCTGGTCCGAGCTCAATGCCTGCCACGGCCACTTTCCCGAAAGGGTGGAGGCGGTGAAGCGCGGCGTGGCGCAGGCGGGCGGCTTTGCGGTCGAATTGCCCACGCTGTCGGTGGACGAGAGCTTCACCAAGCCCACCTCCATGCTCTATCGCAACCTGCTGGCCATGGAGACGGAAGAAACGATCCGCAGCCATCCGCTGGACGGGGTGGTGCTGATGGGCGGCTGCGACAAGACCACGCCGGGCCTGCTCATGGGGGCCTTCACCGCCGGCGTGCCGATGATCTTCCTGCCGGCCGGGCCCATGCTGCGCGGCAACCATGCCGGGCACACGCTGGGGTCGGGCTCGGACGCCTGGAAATATTGGGACGAGCGCCGCGCCGGCAATGTCACCGAGGCCTATTGGCGGGGCCTGCAAAGCGGCATCGCCCGCTCCCACGGCATCTGCATGACCATGGGCACGGCTGCGACCATGACGGCGATCGCCGAGGCGCTGGGCCTCACCCTGCCCGGAGCTTCCTCCATTCCGGCAGTGGATTCGGGCCATCAGCGCATGGCGGCGGAATGCGGGCGGCGGATCGTCGACATGGTCTGGGAGGACCTGACGCCCGGCCGCATCGTCACCGCGGCGGCGGTGCGCAATGCCGCCATCGTCGCCATGGCCACGGGTTGCTCGACCAATGCGGTGGTGCATCTGATCGCCATGGCCCGCCGCGCCGGCGTCGCGCTGTCGCTGGACGACCTGGACGCGCTGGGCCGGGTGACCCCGCTCATCGCCAATGTCCGTCCCTCGGGAAAAGACTATCTGATGGAGGATTTCCATTATGCCGGGGGGCTGCGGGCGCTGATGAAGCAGCTCGCCGCGCGGCTCGACACCTCCTGCATCACCGTGACCGGGCGGACGCTGGGCGAGGCGCTGGAGGGGGCGGTGGTCCATAATGACGACGTCATCCGGCCGCTGTCCAACCCGGTCTATCACGAGGGCTCGCTCGCCGTGCTGCGTGGCAATCTGTGTCCGGACGGCGCCGTCATCAAGCCGGCCGCCTGCGATCCGCGCTTCTATCTGCATGAGGGGCCGGCGCTGGTCTTCGACAGCTATGCGGAGATGAAAAAGGCGGTGGACGACGAAAATCTCGACGTCACCCCCGACCATGTGCTGGTGCTGCGCAATGCCGGGCCGCTGGGCGGTCCCGGCATGCCCGAATGGGGCATGCTGCCCATTCCCAAGGCGCTGATCAAACAGGGTTATCGCGACATGCTGCGCCTGTCCGATGCGCGCATGTCGGGCACCTCCTATGGCGCCTGCATCCTGCATGCGGCGCCCGAAGCCTATGTCGGGGGGCCACTGGCCCTGCTCCGGACGGGCGATATGGTGCGGCTCGACCTGCCCGCCCGGCGGCTCGACATGCTGGTGGCCGAGGACGAGCTGGCGCGCCGCCGTGCCGCCTGGGTGCCGCCGGCGCCGCGCTTCGAGCGCGGCTGGGGCTGGATCTATTCGAAGCACGTGACCCAGGCCGACAAGGGCTGCGACTTCGATTTCCTCGAACGCGATTTCGGCGCTGTGGCCGGCGAACCGGATATTTTCTGACGCATCTTCCAGGCGGAGCTCATATGACCCTTTCCCTCGACCAGGCGCTGACCGGCATTTCGGGCATTCTCGTCACCCCCTATGACAACAAGGGCGATATCGCCCCGGCGCGGCTTTCCCCGATCATCGACCGCGCCCTGGGCGCGGGGCTGCACATGCCGGTGGTCAACGGCAATACCGGGGAATTTTATGCCCTCACCACCGAGGAAGCCGCCACCATGGTGCGCGAAGTGGTCGGCCTGGTCGATGGCCGCGCGCCGGTGCTGGCGGGCATCGGCCGGGGCATACGCGACGCGGCGGTGCTGGCCCGGGCCTCGGCGGATGCGGGCGCGACGGCGCTGATGGTGCACCAGCCGCCCGATCCGTTCGTCGCGCCGCGCGGCATCCTCGATTATCTCAAGGCCGTCGCCGACGCCTCGGGCGGCCTGCCGATGATGCTCTATCTGCGCAATGACGCCATCGGCACCCGGGCCATCGCCGAATTATGCGCCCTGCCCGGCGTCAAGGGAGTCAAATGGGCGACGCCCAATCCCCTCCGGCTCGCCGAGGCCAAGGCCGCGTGCGATCCTGCCATCGTCTGGGTCGGCGGGCTCGCCGAAACCTGGGCGCCGGCCTTTTACGCGGTGGGCGCGCGCGGCTTCACCTCCGGCCTCATCAATGTCTGGCCGGAGCGGTCGCTGGCCATCCACGCCGCGCTCGAGGCCGGCGATTTTTCCGGCGCCAACGCCCTCATCGCCGGCATGAAGGTCTTCGAGGATATCCGCGCCGAGGAAATGAACGGCACCAATGTCACCGGGGTCAAGGCGGCGCTCCTGGCGCTGGGCCGGGATTGCGGACCGACGCGGCCGCCTTCGGCCTGGCCATTGACCGGGGAGCAGCAGGAAAGGCTCGACGCCTTCATCGCCACCAACCGGCTCGCCTGAGGGCGGCGCGCTACGCCGTCCGCGTGACGGGGACCGGGTCCGGCCAGGGCGGACCGGTCCGGGATGGCGGCTTGTCCCGACGCCCCGCTCCGGCCGGGAGCGGCGCGGACGCCGTCCGGTCGCGGCCGGCGTTCTTGGCTGCGTAGAGCTGGGCATCGGCCGCTTCGATCAGGCTGTCGAAATCCAGGCCGACCAGGGCGGAATGGCAGACGCCGGCGCTGGCGGTCAGCGCCAGGGCATGGCCATGCACCTCCACCACGCAGCCATTCGCCGCCGCCCGCACCCGTTCGACGACGGTGCCGGCCTCCTCGGGGGTGACCTCGGCAACGATGAGGGCGAATTCCTCGCCGCCGATGCGGAAGAACCGGTCGGTCTCGCGCAATACCGCGGTGCAGGCCCGGGCGAAATGGCGCAGCGCCTCGTCGCCGGCGGTATGGCCGTGCCGATCGTTTATGCGCTTGAAATGGTCGATGTCGAACAGGGCCAGCGCGAACCCCTTGCCGTCGGCTTCCCGCTTCAGCGCCCGCAGCGCCATCTCGAAGGCCCGCCGGTTCGGCAGGCCGGTCAGCGGATCGAGCAGCGCCGCCTGCCGCAGCGCCACCGCCCGGCGTTCATAGGCGATCGAAAGCACGAATACCGAGCCGCCCGCCACATAGATCAGCGCGACCAGCAGATGGATTTCGAGCAGGATGTCGTAGGGGATGTAGGTGACGATCTGGTCCTCGATGAAGAGGCCCTGGAGCGAGCGGAGGGCGAAGGACAGCGCCATCAGCCCATAGATGGCGGCCAGGGCATATCTGGAGGGCAGCCCATCCGCCCGGTCGCGCCAGAATTCGACGCCCACCGCCGCCCCCAGCAGCGCCAGCATGGTGTTGACCGTCGCAAAATTCAGGCTCAACGAATTCGTCGTCATGCCCATGAGCACATAGCAGGCGGCCGGAGCGCAGACGGCCCACAGGGCGGTCGCCCTGCCATTGAAGGTCCTTGCCGCCAGCAATCGCAGGCCGAAGCCCAGCAGCAGGAGCGCGTCGGGCCATATCGCCAGCTCGACCGGCAGTTCGGGCCGTGCCGCATAGATGGTCAGGGCGCCGGCGAACATCAGGTTCGAGACGATCCAGCAGAGCCAGTGACGCTCGCCCTGTACGCGCAGCCAGATCCACGCATAGGCGGCGGCGGCAACGATGAGAATGACGATATTGGCGACGAATAACGTCGTATTGTCCAGGCCCATAGCCGCCGCCTCCCCCCGAAGGTTCCCATAGGTAGGGGGGAGAGGTTGAGATTGTCTTGCCTGGGCGCCGTGGCCACATCCTCCGGAAAGCGCCCGGAAGGGCAGAATTTGGCGCGCGGGCGCCAGCCGGGGAAAAATTCGTGGCCGGCGGCACGAAGTCCCTTGCGGCGGGAGGGATTTTGTTCCGAGTACAGGCACGGATAATCTGCCCGTGTCGGTGATGGGGAAAGTTCATGGACGTACGCGTCGAAGAGGTTCGCAAGGAGTTCGACCGGTTCGCGGCGCTGCACGCCGTCTCGCTGGAGATCGGCTCGGGAGAGCTGCTGGCGCTGCTGGGTCCCTCCGGCTCGGGCAAGACCACGCTGCTGCGGCTGATCGCCGGGCTCGAGCGGCCCACGTCCGGGCGCATTTTCTTCGGCGACGAGGATGCCTCGGAAAAGAGCGTGCAGGAGCGCAATATCGGCTTCGTCTTCCAGCATTATGCGCTGTTCCGCCATATGAGCGTCCTGGAAAACGTCGCCTTCGGGCTCAAGGTGCGTCCGCGCTCGACCCGGCCGCCGGCCGGCGAAATCCGCCGCCGCGCGCTGGAACTGCTGGATCTGGTGCAGCTTGCGGGCCTCGAGAAACGCTATCCCAACCAGCTTTCGGGCGGCCAGCGGCAGCGCGTGGCGCTCGCCCGGGCGCTGGCCATCGAGCCCAGGGTGCTGCTGCTGGACGAGCCCTTCGGGGCGCTCGATGCGCAGGTGCGGCGTGAACTGCGCAAATGGCTGCGCGAAATCCACGAGCGCACCGGGCATACGACGGTTTTCGTCACCCATGACCAGGAAGAGGCGCTGGAACTGGCCGACCGGCTCTGCGTCATGAGCCAGGGGCGGATCGAGCAGGTGGGCACGCCCGACAGCGTCTATGACACGCCCTCCTCGCCATTCGTCTTCGGCTTCATCGGGGAATCGAGCGTGCTGCCGGTCAGGGTGGAGAAGGGCGGCATCCGGCTCGACGAGCATCCCATCGGCATTTCCGGCCCGGAGGCCGAGGGGCCGGCGCGGCTGTTCTTCCGCCCCCACGACATCGAGCTGGTGGAGGACGAGGCGGGGCTCGCCGGCGTGGTCGCCGGCAGCCGCCGGGTCGGGGGCACGCGGCGCGTCGAGCTGGATATCGGGGAGGCCGCCCACAGGGTCGAGATCGACCTGCCCTTCGACCACCCCGCCACGGAACGCTCCCGCATCGCCTTCCGCCCCAAGCGCTGGAAAATCTTCACCGAGGCGTGAGGCTCACCCCCGCCGCAGCACCCAGCGGCGGAGCTGCACCCGGCCGCGCCGCGCCAGGGCCGGCGATGCGGCGCTGACCCGGTGCGGCGTCTTGAACCAGTGGAACGGGCGGACGGCGAATTCGTGCAGGGCCCGGAGCGTCGCCACCGCGATCAGCAGCCAATAAAAGGGCAGCAGGGCCTGCCAGGGGCGGAGATGGGTCTGGCCGGTTCGCCGCAACCCCACCAGATTGGTGAGGATCGCCCCGGCATGCCCGGCCAGCAGCACCAGCAGGCAGGCCAGCGGCCAGATGCCGCCGATCGGCCAGACCGGCACCTGCGCGACGTGCAGCGCGATCAGCGTGCCCAGGAGCCCGGCATGCAGCAGCGGCGCCAGCAGCATGCCCAGCACGATCACCTGGAACAGCAGGGTGCCGCGCCAGCCCAGATCGGCCAGCAGCAGGCGCGGACGGCGGTTATGCACCACGAAGGTTTGCATCCAGCCTTTCATCCAGCGGGTGCGCTGGCCCAGCCACGGGCCGGGACTCGCCGGCGCGTCCTCGAGGGTGCGGCTGGTGCTGGTGGCGATGCGCAAGCGCCGGCGGGCCAGCCGCACCCCCAAATCGGCGTCCTCGGTCACGTTATAGGCGTCCCATCCGCCCAGGCGCCGCAGGCTGGCCAGCCGGAAATGGTTCGAGGTGCCGCCCAGCGGCACCACCAGGTTCCAGTGCGCCAGCGCCGGCAGCAGCACCGCGAACAGGCCCGCATACTCCCCCGCGAACAGCGCCGCCAGCGGTCCTTCGCCGCCATTGCCGATCACCAGCCGCGCCTGGATGCATTCCAGCTCGGGCTGGCGGCGGAACCGGGTCACCATGCGCAGCAACTGGTCGGGATCGGGACGGTCCTCGGCGTCATAGACCACGACGAACTCGCCGCGGCACAGGGGCAGCGCGAAATCGAGCGCCTTGGGCTTGGTGCGCGGCAAGGCGTCGGGCACCACGACGAGCGAAAAGCGCCGGTCCCAGAGGTGCCGCCGGATCGCGGCGATGGTTCCGGGGGAGCGGCTTTCGACCACGAAGACGATCTGCAGCTTTTCGCGCGGATAATCGAGCCGGCCGAGATTGCCGCAGATCTGGTCGACCATATTGGCCTCGTCGCGCAGCGGCACCAGCACGGAATAAAGCGGCAGATCGGCCCGGTCGAGATGCGGGTCGGCCAGGTCCTCGGGCTCGGGCGGCACGGTCAGGGCAAGCAGGCGAAGCAGGGCCGGCAGGACCACCAGCCCGGCCCAGGCGGGAGCCAGCCAGAGCTGCCCCCAAAGCGGCATCGCCAGCAGGAGAGCCGCGAGGGCGAGGATGGCGAGCGAGGAGATCCAGCGCGCCGGGCGGGTCAGTTCGAGCTGGGCGGCCGCCTTGGGCCAGACCCGCGCCAGGTTCTGCCGGGCCCCGTCGATCAGCACCGGGCCGGCGGATTCGACCAGACGGTCAAGCAGGGCCGACGCGGGCACGAGACACAGCCGCTGGCGCAGCGCCGGGTCGTGCCGACGGGCGGCGGCGAGCCGCAGCACGCCGAAGAAATCGGGAGCGGCAAAGAGCACGTCGCGGCCGAAGAGCGACAGCCGGAACATGCGCACCTCGGCCAGCATGTCCACCCTTTGCGGCGGGTCGGCCCCGCCGGCCTGGCGCGGCACCACGTCGAAATAGGCGAGGTCCGCCCAATCCGAGGCGCGGCGCATCATTTCGGCATCGGTCTGGCCCAGATTGACGGCGCACCAATGCAGCGGGTCGACTTCCGACAGCAAGGCCCCCTCGAGGGCGATCGCGGCTTCCGAACGGGTCGCGCCGGCCCCGAGCAGGGCGCGCATCAGGCTGATGGCGGCGGACATGGCGCCCCCTAGCGCCAGGCCGGGCGGGTCGTTTCCCGGCGAGGCGGCCGCCGGTGCGGCGGCACCGGCGCGGCGCTCCATCCGGCGGCGCGGCGCGCGCCGTCCAGCGCCGCCTCCGACACCTCGATCCAGGCGGCGACGGTGGGCTTGCCGTCGATCATCCTGGCGCGGCCCAGCGGGGTGATGCGCCAGCCCACGGCGGTGCCGTGCTCGAGCATGTAGACGGAGGAGACGAAGGTGATGTAGCCCAGCCCCTGCTGCAGGGCGTATTCCATCACCGCGCAGAACAGGGCGGCAGATTCGGGGGCGCGGCGCCGGCCCTCGCGCCGGTCGGGACGCACGTAGAAGCGCGTCCAATCGGCCCCGAGCGACGGACTGGCGGGCAGGTCCAGCTCGACGAGCCCGCTGAACACGGTCTGCAGCAGGGTTGGCTTGTCGAGGGGCGTGAGGCGCGAGCCGCCCACCAGTTCGCCCCCGCAGGTCACCAGCAGATGGGTGGCATCGCCATTGTCGAAGGCGTCGATGTCGCGGCCATCGGGGCGGCGCAGCGTTTCCCAGCCCTGCAATTCGACGAAGATCCGGTGGCGCAGCCGATAGTTCATCTCCAGCAGGTCGCGGCCGCGCCGGTCGACCGGATCGCGCAGGATATGCACCTTCATCACGCAGCCTCCCCAAACCCGCCTCGGCTGCAATTAGGCACGGGCGGGCGGCAAAGCGGTATTGGCAGAAATCACAAGGCGCCGGCGCCCTCAGAGCGTGATGAGCCGGCGCCGGATCGCCTCCACCACGGTGTGCAGGCGGTTGCTGGTGCCCAGGCGCCGCTGGGCGTTCTCGCAATGCTGGTTGATGGTGCGCGCGGTCAGGCCGGTGATCTCGGCGATTTCGGCGGCGGTGCGGCCGCCGGCCGCCCATTTGAGGATTTCGGCCTCGCGCCTGGTGATGGCACGCTCGCGCCCGGCCTCCGCCGCTTCGCCCAGATAGCGCAGCCGCCCATGGGCGTAGAGCGCCAGCATATGGAGCTCGAGCCTGGATTTCTGGTCCAGATGGCCGGTTTCCCCCACCAGCGAGACCACGCCCTGCATGCCCCCTTCCATGTGGACCGGCACGCAGAAGCCCTGGTCCATGCCGAAATCGCGCGCCTCGTCCATGACGCGCCCGGCCATTGCCTGGCTGGCCCGGTCATAGGGCGCGTCCGACCAGTCGAAGGGCATGGCGGTGGCGAAACAGTGCAGCGCCACCGGATCGTGATGGACGTAACCCCGGTCGGTATAGCGCTCATACCATTCCTGGGGCCAGCCCGAGAGCAGCACGAAGGGCCGCACGTCCATGCCGGAATCGGGCAGGCCGGAAATGATGAAACGGTGAAAGCCATAGCGCCCTATGGCGGCCAGAAAAGTGTCACGTATCCCCTCGGCATCGGCGCGATGTTGAATCTCGCCGATCACCGACATCAGGTCGGCATTCATCCCGGCACTCCCGTTGCCGCTGGAATCCTCTCATCCAGATTGGCCAGCTTCCGGGGCAAAAGCAAGCCCGCCCGAGGCGGGCCTGCGCCAGAAAATGCGGAGATGGGAAGGAGTTAGTGCCGCGCCAGGAACTGGTGGGGATTGAACCGGTAGGCCGTCGAGCAGAACTCGCAGACCACTTCGATCTCGCCATCGACCGCCATGTCCTGACGTTCCTCGTCGGAAAAACTGTCGGCGAGCATGTTTTCGATGCGGTCGGCCGAGCAGGTGCAGCGCTCCTCCAGGTCCTGCGGCGGGAACACCCGCACGCCGGTCTCGTGATAGAGCCGGAACAGCAGCCGTTCGGGCGAGAGATCGGGATCGGCCAGCTCGAGATCGCCCACCGTGCCCAGCAGCGCCCGCGCCTCGGCCCAGCCATCGGCCTCGACGAAATCGGGGTCGGCCGTGCCGGGATTGTCGAAATTGCCGTCGCCGGGCAGGTCGGCCATCACCGCGGCGCCGCTTTCGGGCAGGTGCTGGATGAGCATGCCGCCGGCGCGCCAGCGCGGCCGGTGGTCGCCCCTGGTGGTGATCTGGGCCACTGCCAGGCGCACCTGGGTGGGGATCTGCTCGGACTGCATGAAATAGGTGTGGGCCACCTCCTCCAGCGTATTGCCCTCGAGCGCCACGATGCCCTGATACCGCTCGGTATGGGGCCCCTGGTCGATGGTCATGGCCAGATGCCCGTTGCCCAGCAGTTCGGCGGGGCCGGTCCGGCCCGCTTCGGCCGCCTTCACCAGCGCCTCGCGATCGAAGCGGGCATAGCCGCGCATGCCGTCAGGCGCGTCGAAATCCACCACGATCAGGTTGACCGGCCCGTCGGTCTGGGTCTGGAGGATGAAGCGGCCCTCGAATTTGAGCGAGGAGCCGATCAGGGCGGCCAGCACCACCGCCTCGCCCAGAAGGCGGGCGACCGGCGCCGGATAGTCGTGACGCGACAATATGGTGTCGAGCGCGGCTGCGAGGCGCACCACGCGGCCACGCGTGTCGAGCCTGTCGAGGGTGAAGGGCACCACCGCGTCGTCACCGGTCTCGGGGCGGTCGAGGCCCAGGGCGGCGAGCAGATTGTCGGTCATGGCGGGTTCCATGGTCATGGGTTCACTGTCTTTCCTCAGGCTACGCCCCGGGGCCGCGCGACGCCACCCGCCGCCGGATCGTCCCGGGCGGACGCTGCCGTCGGTTCGAAAACGAAGGCCCCCGCTGGCGCGGGGGAGGTGGTCAGGCGGATCGGCAACGCACAGGCGCCGGGGGCGCCTAGTTGATTTCGACCCCGAAGGCCCAGCACAACACGGCTTTTTGGGCATGAAGGCGATTTTCGGCCTCGTCGAACACTACCGAATGCGGGCCGTCGATCACCTCGTCGGTCACCTCGTCGCCGCGATGGGCGGGCAGGCAGTGCATGAACAGGGCGTCCTTGTTCGCCAAGGCCATTAGATTGGTGTTGACCTGATAGGGTTTCAAGACCCGGCGGCGCTCGGCGGCGTCGGTGTCGCCCATGGAGACCCAGGTATCGGTGATGACCAGGTCGGCCCCTTCCACCGCCTCGCGCGGGTCCTCGATCAGCTTCACCCGCTCGCCGGCGCGATGGATGTCCTGCATCAGGTCCTTTTCGGGGCTGTATTCGTCGGGCACCGCGATGGTGAGGTTGCACCCGAAAAGTTCGGCCGCGTTCACCCAGGAATGCAGCACGTTGTTGCTGTCGCCGACCCAGGCGACCTTGGCGCCGCGTATGTCGCCGCGATGCTCCTCGAAGGTCATGAGGTCGGCCATGATCTGGCAGGGATGGGCCCGGCGCGTGAGGCCGTTGATCACCGGCACGGTGGCGGCCTCGGACAGCTCCAGCAGATCGGCATGGCTGAGGATGCGGATCATGATGGCATCGACATAGCGGCTCATCACCCTTGCGGTGTCGCTCAGCGTCTCCTCGCGGCTGAGCTGCATCTCCTGGCCCGAGAGCATGATGGTCTCGCCGCCGAGCTGGCGCATGCCCACGTCGAAGCTGACGCGGGTGCGGGTGGACTGGCGCTCGAAGATCATCGCCAGAACCTTGTCCTTGAGCAGGAGCGGGCGGTCGCCCTCCTTGAGGCGCTGCTTCAGCGCGCTGGCCTGGTTGAGCATGCCGCGCAGTTCGGCATAGGTGAAATCGTCGATGGAAAGAAAATGCCTTGGGGTGCCGGTCGTCATGGCCGGGCTCCTTTTGTGACGCTTGGAATGCGGCGATGGAAGAAGTGTCACTCTGCCCGATCGGGCGGAGGGAGCAAGCCGTTTCGGCGCCGTCCGAAGTGATAAAAGCTGAGCATGACGATCATTCCGCCGTCGCCGCGGCCGTGGAGCCGGTGCCGATGGCCTCGAAAACCGCGCCTATCCTGCCGATCGCCTCTTCGATATCGGCCTCGGTGACGATCAGCGGCGGCAGGAGGCGCAGCACATTGTCGCCGGCGCTCATGGCGAGCAGGCCGTGATCGTCGCGCAGGCGCGTGACGACGTCGCGCACGGGCGGCGCGATGCGGATGCCGGCGAGCAGGCCCTTGCCGCGCAGTTCGAGCACCTGCTCGGGATATTTCTGCGCCAATTGCTGCAAATGCCAGGCGAGGCGCTGCCCCATGGCCTCGACATGCTCGATAAAGCCCGGGGCCAGGATGCGGTCGAGCACGGCGTTGCCCACCGCGCTGGCCAGCGGGTTGCCGCCATAGGTCGAGCCATGCGTGCCCGGCACCATGGAGGCGGCCACCTCGCCGCGGGCGAGGCACGCTCCCAGCGGGAAGCCGCCGCCTATGGCCTTGGCCACGGCGACGATGTCGGGGGTGATGCCGGCCCATTCGAAGGCGAAGAAGCGGCCCGTCCGGCCGAAGCCGCATTGCACCTCGTCCAGGATCAGCAGCATGCCGTGCGCGTCGCACAGCGCCCGCAGCCCCTGGAGGAACTCGTTGCTCATGGCGGTCGCGCCCCCCTCGCCCTGGACGGGCTCGATGAGGATGGCGCAGGTCTGCGGGGTGATCAGCGCCTTGACCGCCTCGAGATCGCCGGGATGGGCATGCTTGAAGCCGGGCACGGGCGGGCCGAACCCTTCCAGATAGTCGGGATTGCCGGCGGCGGCGATGGTGCCCAGGGTGCGGCCATGGAAGGAGCCGGTGAAGGCGATGATCTCGTAGCGGTCCGGCTGGCCCTTGGCGAAGAAATGATGCCGGGCGGTCTTGATGGCGCATTCGAGCGCCTCGGCGCCCGAATTGGTGAAAAACACCGCATCGGCGAAAGTGGCGTCCACCAGGCGCCGGGCCAGCCGCTCCTGCTCGGGAATGGTGAAGGTGTTGGCGGTGTGCCAGACCTTGTCGGCGGCGGCCTTGAGGGCGCCCACCAGATGCGGGTCGCCATGGCCCAGGGCGTTGACCGCCACGCCGGAATGGAAATCCAGATATTCGCGGCCGTGCTGGTCGTAAAGGCGCATGCCCTCGCCCCGCTCGAAAGCGAGACCGGACCGGGCATAGGTGCCATAGAGCGCAGACATGGCTGGATTTCCTTCGGGTTGAGCGCGAGAGACGAGGCGGGTAGAGGGCGTGGCAAAGCTGCCACAAAAATCAAAAACGCGCCGACTCCCGGCACGTTTTGGACAGGGGAATTAGGCGAATTCCGGGTCCGAAGTCAATGAGAGGCGGGCAAGTCCCTGAATTGACTCAAGGTTTGTTATGACAATCTTAACCAATGAATAAGCGGGGAAAATCGCCCCCGACTCTTGATCCCGATTCCAGCCATGGCGTAGTCTGCATGGCGTTGGGGGCACGACATCTCGTGCGGCGGACCCGCTCAACATACGAGCTGTAGAGTCGCAAGGCTGCCATGCCATTTTGGCGGCGCAATGAAGGATTCTGTTTTGAAGATGGTTTCAGGAGCGCAATCGACGGGCTGGACTGACGAACGCGTCGAGGTTTTGAAAAAGCTCTGGATGGAAGGGCTCAGCGCCAGCCAGATCGCGGCGGAACTGGGCGAGGGCGTGACGCGCAATGCCGTGATCGGCAAGGTGCATCGTCTCAAGCTGTCCGCCCGGGCCAAGCCGACCAACACCGCGCCGCGTGCCCGCCCGGCCGCGCGGCCCGCCGCCCGCCGCGTGGCCAGCCCCGCCGCGGGGATCGGCCATATCGGCACCAAGCCGCGCGCCGCAATGGCGCGTCCGCAGGTCGTGGGAGCCACGGCGCTCGCCGCCAGCCCCGAGATCGAGGCCGAGCTCTATGTCGCCCCGGCCAGCGCCGAGCTCTTCATCCCCGAGGACAAGCGCCTGTCGCTGCTCCAGCTCACCGAGCATACCTGCAAATGGCCGATCGGCGACCCGCTGACCAAGGATTTCTACTTCTGCGGCCAGCACAGCCTGGAAACCGGCCCCTATTGCGACTTCCACTCCCGCCGGGCCTATCACCAGCTCGACCGCAAGAAGCGCTGAGCCAGCGCCGCGCCGGAACGGGACCAAAGCGGGGCGCCTTCGGGCGCCCTTCCGGTTTCTGGGGCACGATTTTCCTGGCGGGGTTCCGCGGCTAAGGCAGCAGCACGTCCACGCGCAGGCCTTCGCCGGGCCTGCTCTTGATGGAGATCTGCCCGCGATGGCGCTGGACGATGTGCTTGACGATGGCGAGGCCCAGCCCCGTTCCCTTCTTCTTGCGGCTGGCCTCGGCATCGATGCGGTAGAACCGCTCGGTCATGCGCGGCACATATTCGGGCTCGACGCCGGGGCCGTGATCGGTGACGCTGACCTGATAGCGCATGCCGGGCCGGCTGGCCGCCGCGAGGCTCACCTCCACCGTCCCGCCGCCGGCGCCGTATTTGATGGCGTTGTCGACGAGATTTTCGAACACTTCGTAGAGCTGGCTGCGGTCGCCGGTCACCACGGCGGGAGCGTCGGGCAAGTCCAGCACCACCTCGAGCGCGGCGGCCCTGGCCTGGGTCTGCAATCCCTCGCGCACCTCGCGCAGCAGCGCCGCCACATCCACCGAGCCGGTGGGACGCACATGCTGGTGCATCTCGATGCGCGACAGGCTCAGCAGATCGTCGATCAGCCGGCTCATGCGCTCGGCCTGGGCGCGCATGATGCCGAGGAATTTCTCCCGCGCCGCCGCGTCCCGCGCCGCCGGGCCCAGCAGCGTGTCGATGAAGCCGATCAGCGAGGCGAGCGGAGTGCGCAGCTCATGGCTGGCATTGGCGATGAAATCGGTACGCATGGCGTCGACGCGCTTCAACTCGGTCAGGCTCTGGAAGGTCACCAGCATCTGCCGGTTGCCGCCGGCGGTCCAGTCGGCGCCGGGATAGCGCAGCGGCGCCACCGTCACCCGATCCCAGGTCTCGGCCGGCACGGTCTCGTGCAATTCGAAGCTGCGCGGCTCGCCGCTGCGCATCGAGCCCTCGATGGCCGCCATCAGCTCCGGGTTGCGCAGCACCAGGGTCATGGCCCGGCCCGGCTGCAGGTTGGGGTATTGCCGTTGCGCCGCCGCGTTGCGATGGACCACGGCGCCGCGGTCGTCGAGCACCACGCAGGGGTCGCCCAGCGCCTCGGTGAAGGCGGCGACGGCATCGTCGGCTGCGTCCGTTTCGCCGGCGACCGGCGCCTGCACCCTTTGGGTCACCGTCACCACCGGCAATGGCAGCAGCGCCAGCAGCGCAGCGGCGACGAGCAGGCCGAGAATGGCGAGATCGGGGCGCAATCCGCCCAGCGCCACGAAGGCGATGACGATGCCGGCCAGCCCCGCCAGCAGCGGGCCGTAGCCGATCAGCCGGCCAAGGGCAGCCTGCGGCAGGGTCAGGGGCGGGGAGGGATGCGGATCGTCCATGTCGGGCGGTCTGGTCATTGCCGGTCACCCGTCACTTGCGCGGGCCGGGGCTTCATAGCACGTTCATCATGACAACGGAGAGACAGCGTGACCGACCCCATTGACGGCTTCGACATCGACGATCCCGACCTGCCCAAATCCATCAGGAAGGCCGCTCTGGGCTCGGGCGGCTATCCTTATGACCACAAGCTCGACGACGACGAGTATGACACGCAGATGTATGCGCTGCAAAAGCAACTGGTGCTGCATCAGGCGCATATGGCCCGGGCCGGCACCCGCACGGTGATCGTCTTCGAGGGGCGCGACGCGGCCGGCAAGGGCGGGACGATCCAGCGGTTCCTCAAGAATCTCAACCCGCGCTACAATATCGTCGCCGCGCTGCCCAAGCCGAACGACCGGGAAAGCACGCAATGGTATTTCCAGCGCTATGTCGACTGGCTGCCGGCGGCGGGCGAAATGGTGCTGTTCGACCGTTCCTGGTACAACCGCGCCGGGGTCGAGCCGGTCATGGGGTTCTGCACGCCGGAACAAACCGAGCATTTCCTCGAGGAGGCGCCGGAATTCGAGAAGCGCCTCACCAATGACGGGATCAGGGTGTTCAAGTTCTGGCTGTCGATCGGGCGGGAAATGCAGCTCAGGCGCTTCCACGACCGCCGCCACGATCCGCTGAAGACCTGGAAGCTGTCGCCCATCGATCTCGTGGCGCTCGACAAGTGGGACGATTATTCGGCGGCCCGCGACCGCATGCTGGCAAAGACCGACAGCGCCCACGCCCCCTGGACGGTGATCCGCGCCAACGACAAGAACCGCCTGCGCCTCAACGCCATCCGCACCGTGCTGCACGGGCTCGACTATGCGGGCAAGGACGAGGACGAGATCGGCAGGATCGACAGGAAGCTCGTGCTGAGCGCGAAGGAATATCTGGAGATGGACGGGGAATAAGGGGGCTTCGCGATGCGTTGCCCTCCCTCAGATGGGAGGGCAACGCAACAGCAGCTAAAACGCCCATTCGCCCTGGCGCATGACCGGTTCGGTCGAGCCGTCGGCGTGGACGCCATCGATATCGACCCGGTCCGAGCCGATCATCCAGTCGACATGGATGAGGCTCTTATTGCCGCCCTGGGCGAGGATCTGCTCGGGCGTCAGGTCCTTGCCGCCCTCGAAGCAGTCGGCATAGCACTGGCCCATGGCGATGTGGCACGAGGCGTTCTCGTCGTAGAGCGTGTTGTAAAAGAGGATGCCCGAGGCCGAGATCGGCGAGGAATGGGGCACCAGCGCCACCTCGCCGAGACGCCGGGCGCCCTCGTCGGTGTCGAGCACCTTGTCGAACACGTCCCGGCCCTTGGATGCCTTGAGCTCGACCAGCCGCCCGTCCTCGAACCGGGCCTGGATGTCCTCGATCAGCGTACCGTTGTGCGAGAGCGGCTTGGTCGCCGCCACCGTGCCCTCGACGCGCAGGCGATGGGGGGTGGTGAACACTTCCTCGGTGGGGATGTTGGGGTTGCAGGTGATGCCGTTCTTGGCCTCCGAGGCCCCGCCCTTCCAGCGATGGCCATCGGCGAGGCCCACCGTCAGGTCGGTGCCCGGCCCCTTATATCGCAGCGCCGAGAACTTCTTGCCGTTGAGCCAAGTCCAGCGGGCCTTGAGATTGGCGTTATGGGCCTTCCAGGCGGCGATGGGGTCGTCCTGGTCGACGCGGGAGGCCTTGAAGATGGCGTCGGCCAGTTTGGCGACGGCCACGTCTTCGGGATCGTCGGGGAAGACCAGCCTGGCCCAGTTGGGGGTGGGATAGGAAACGATGTTCCAGTTGATGTCGAAGCCGGTGATCAGCTCCAGCGCCGGCCGGTAGGCGGCCGAATTGGCGCGGTTGGCGCGCGACACCTTGTCGGGGTCCTCGGCGGCCAGCATCATCGGGTTGTCGCCCGAGACGGCCAGCCGCGCGGCATTGTTCCTGTAGGCCTCGGCCATGCCCGCATAGAGCCAGCCGGCGGCGCGGTCGAAGCTGAGATCCTTGGCGTGGCGATAACGCGCCAGGGTGGTTTGCTCGTCCGAATAGATGGTAGTGACGAGGCCGGCGCCGGCCTTGTAGGCGTGCTCGGCGATGCGGCGCACCAGGGGGGCGGCGGTCATCGGGGCGGTGATGATCAGGTCCTGGCCCTCAGCCAGTTGCAGGCCCACCTTGATGGCGACTTCGCCGAGCTTGTCGAGCTTGACCGGATCGATGGGAGAATTGCTCACGGGGCAACGCCTTCTTGTTTTTTGAATCGGTAGGCCGAGCCTAGAGGCTTTCATGTTTTGACGGAAGCGGCGACCTCCGCCCCTGTGGCGCGTTTGCATCAGCAGCGCCCTTGGTGACGGCCGGCGCATTTCTTCCCCATTGGCAGCGGCGAACGGTTTGGCTACAAACCGTTCGCCGCTTCATTTTCAGGACAGGGGAGGCGTTGCATGACAGCACCGGTTTTCGCTCCTCCCATGGGCAAGCGCCGCCATTAGGCCCCTGCCCCGCGCGGTCCGCCTTCCGGCCATTTTCCCGGGGGACCGCCCCCAGCGGATGTTTCCGTCCCAACGCAGATGACATCGGCCCGCAAGGGTCCCTCGCCGTCCGGTGACGCTGCGCCTTTCATTTTCCCGTTTCAAGGAAGCGGTGTCCGGAGAACGGCACCGATATCGCCAAATGAGTCGCAAGACGCTCGATTTCCGCGCCGATGCCTATCGCAACGTGCTCGGCTTCACCTTTCGGCATTGGGCCCACCAGCCGGCGCGGATCGCGCTGATCTGCGCCCTGGTCATCGCCGACACGCTGGCACTGGTCATGGTGCCCAGTTTTTCGGGCCGCATCGTCGATGCCATCGCCGGCGCGCAGGCCGCCGCCGAAGAGGAGGCGCTGCGGGCCTTCGCCATCGTGATCGGCCTGGGGCTGTTCGGCATCAGCGTGCGCTGGTTCACCTTCCATGGGGTCATCAAGCTGACGCTCAGGATGATGGCTGACATCGTCAATAACGGCTTTCACCGGGTGCAGCGCTTTTCGACGGACTGGCACGCCAACAGCTTCGCCGGCTCCACCGTGCGCAAGATCACCAGGGGCATGTGGGCCCTGGATCAGCTCAACGACGTGCTGCTGGTGGCGCTGCTGCCCTCGCTGGTCATGCTGGTGGGCGCCACGATCATCCTGGGGTCCTACTGGCCGGTCATGGGGCTGGTGGTCGGGCTCGGCTCGATGCTCTATATCGGCGTGACTGTGGGGCTGTCCATGGGCTTCGTCTCCCCGGCGGCGAGCCTGGCCAATGCCTGCGACACGCGGCTGGGCGGCGCGCTGGCGGATGCGGTGAGCTGCAACAACGTGGTCAAGGCCTTCGGCGCGGAAACGCGCGAGGAAAGCCGCCTGCGCCACGTGCTGGGCAAGTGGGACCACCGCACCCGCCGCACCTGGAAGCGCGGCAATCTGAGCGGCACCATCCAGGGCTATCTGATGGTGGCGATGCAGGCCGGCATATTGGGCACGGGCCTGCTCATGTGGCAGCGCGGGCTGGCCAGCCCCGGCGACATCACCTTCGTGCTCGCCATGTTCTTCGTGCTGCAGGGCTATCTGCGCGATGTGGGCCAGCATATCCGCAATTTGCAGAGGGCGGTCAACGACATGGAGGAACTGGTGGCGCTGGAGCGCACGCCGCTGGGCATCGACGACAGGCCCGGTGCCGGACCCATCGCCATCACCCAGGGCGCCATCCGCTTCGAGCGCGTCACCTTCCGGTACGGCGCGCATCCGTCCCCGCTCTATCGCGACTTTTCGGTCGGGATCAGGCCGGGCGAGCGCGTCGGCCTCGTGGGGCATTCGGGCTCGGGCAAGACCACGTTCGTCAAGCTCATCCAGCGGCTCTACGACGTCTCGGACGGCGCCATCACCATTGACGGGCAGGATATCGCCGCGGTGCAGCAATCGAGCCTGCGCAACCAGATCGCCATCGTGCAGCAGGAGCCGATCCTGTTCCACCGGACGCTGGCCGAGAACATCGCCTATGGCCGGCCCGATGCCAGCCGCGCCGAGATCATGGAGGCGGCCCGGCAGGCCAATGCCCACGACTTCATCCTGTCCCTGCCCAAGCAGTACGAGACCATGGTGGGCGAGCGCGGGGTGAAGCTGTCGGGCGGGGAGCGGCAGCGCGTCGCCATCGCCAGGGCGTTCCTGGCCAATGCGCCGATCCTCATCCTGGACGAGGCCACCTCCAGCCTCGACAGCGAGAGCGAGGTGATGATCCAGCAGGCCATGGAGCGGCTGATGGAAGGCCGCACCACGCTGGTCATCGCCCACCGGCTCTCCACCGTGCGGGCGCTCGACCGGCTGCTGGTCTTCGACAAGGGAAGGATCGTCGAGGAAGGCGACCACGAGGCGCTGATCCGCCTCAAGGGCGGCATCTACCGGCGCCTGTTCGAGCGGCAGGCGCTGGAATTGACCAAGGGTCTGGTGGCCTGACCGGAAAGGGCGCCCGCGCGGCGCCCTTTCTCATTGCTCGTCGCGGTCCTCGCGCTCATATTCGCGCCGCGTCTCCACCTCTGTGGCCACGCGTTCGCCCAGGCTGCGCTGCCGGTTGCGCATCACCCCATAGACCATGGCGACGATGAGCGCGACGGCGCCGATGGTGAGGACGACGAGCCAGAGAGCCGGTCCCGTGGTTTCCATCATGGAGCGTCTCCTTCCGCAAAAGCAACGGCGGGACGCGGCAAAGGGTTGCGGTGCTAAAACATCCGCCCCTTCTGCTCGTCCATATAGGCCAGTTCCTCCGGCGTGCTCCGGCGCCCCAGCGCCGCATTGCGGAAGGGGAAGCGCCCGAAACGGGCGACGGTGTCGCGATGGGCGACCATGTATTGCAGCAGGTTCTCACTGCCCAGGGCGGCGAACAGCTTCACCCCCTCGTCCTGGACGAGGAGGGATTCGGCGTGCATGTAGGGCATGTAGAAGAACATGATCCTTTCGCGTTCGACCGCCATGTCGTGGCCGCCCGCGACCGCCTCCTGCGCCAGGGCCAGCGCCATCTTGTCCTGCGCGAAGGCAAGGGGGCTGTTGCGATGGAGCTGGCGCGAGAACTGGTCAAGCACGACCAGCTCCGCCAGCCGGCCCTCGGGGGTTTCGCGCCAGGGCCAGGCTTCGCCGCGCGCCACCTGCGCATGCAGCTCGGCAAAGCGCTCCGCCAGCCTGGCGTCGAATTCCGGCTTGCCGCCGAACCAGTCCTCATTGCCGTGTTCCTCGAACCAGAAGCGGATGACGGCGTCGGGACCCTGCATGAAAAAACTCCTTAAGATGCGGGCGCATCATGGGCGGAGGCGGCGCGTCCTGTCCAGTTGGATCACCGGTCTTAAAAAGAGAACGGCGCAAAAGACATCGTTCGCTGGTTTCGATCAATTGCAGCCTCCTTCCGGTTTGCGCAGTTTCGTGCTGGAGTAGATGAACGCTTTGCACGAAAGGAAACAGAACCATGCCCAAGATCATGTACACCGCCCGGGCCACCTCCACCGGCGGCCGTGCCGGCCATGGCGCCACCGATGACGGCGTGCTCGACGTGACGCTGACCACGCCCAAGGAGCTGGGCGGGGACGGGGCGCGCGGCACCAATCCCGAGCAGCTCTTCGCGGTGGGTTATTCCGCCTGCTTCCTGGGCGCCATGAAGGCGGCGGCCCGCAAGAGCGGCGACACCGTCCCCGAGGACGCCAAGGTGACCGCCGAGATCAATTTCACCGATCGCGAGGACGGCGAGGGCTTCTGGATCTCGGCAAAGCTCAATATCGACGTGCCCGGCATGGACAAGGCCAAGGTGGACGACATCGTCAAGCGCGCCAATGTCATCTGCCCCTATAGCGAGGTGAGCCGCAAGGGCTTCAAGGTCGATCTCAACGTCGTCTAGAAACGGCCCCTCATGCTCGGGCGCGTCTTTTTCGACCGGCCGGTTCTGGAGGTGGCGCGCGACATCATCGGCGCCACGCTGCTGTACGAGGGGGCGGGCGGGCCTATCGTCGAGGTCGAGGCCTATGACGAAACCGACCCCGCCTCGCACAGCTTCCGCGGACCCACGCCGCGCAATCGCACCATGTTCGGCGCGCCCGGCCATGCCTATGTCTACAAGATCTACGGCATCCATCATTGCCTCAACTTCGTCTGCCGCCCCGGCAGCGCCGTGCTGATCCGCGCCCTCGAGCCCCGGTTCGGGCTCGAGGACATGGCCGGACGGCGCGGGGGCGTGTCCACGCGGCAGCTCTGCTCGGGCCCGGGCCGGCTGGCGCAGGCGCTGGGCATCGATCTGGCCGAGGATGGGCTGGCGCTGGATGCGCCGCCCTTTTCCATCCTGCCCGCCGACGCCGTCCACCACATCGCCGCCGGTCCCCGCATCGGCATCACCCGCGGCGTCGAGACGCCCTGGCGCTTCGTTCTGGCCGGCTCGGCCTTTCTCAGCCGGCCGCTTTCGCCGCTCCGGGCCGATTTGTGATCGGCCGAAGGGCAACCGGCGGCGCCGATGCCCGTTCGTCTGCATGGGCCGGCGCGCGTCAACCGGACGTGGTGGTATAGGGTAACGGAGCGGTTTTTCCGGTTTCCCGCTCCGATCTTCATCCCGATCGAGGCCCTTGTCCCACCCGCGCCGCGCCCCGTTTTTCTTTTTGAGGAGGCCGACATGCCCCAGGGCGACAAGAGTGCCTATACCGACAAGCAGAAGCGCAAGGCCGAGCATATCGAGGAAAGCTACGAGGATCGCGGCGTTTCCCACGAGGAGGCCGAGCGCCGCGCCTGGGCCACCGTCAACAAGGACGATGGCGGCGGCAAGAAGTCCGGCTCGGGAAGGGGCAAGGATACCGGCCATCCGGCGGCCAGGAAGGGCGGAAGGAAAGGCGGCGAGGCTTCGGCCAGCCGCGCCGCCGCCGAGCGCTCCGCCTCGGCGAAAAAGGCCGCCGCCACCCGCAAGCGCAATGCCGAGCATCACGCCCATCATTAACAGGGTGGCCGGCCGACCCGATTGCCTATGCGGGCGCCCCATGATTCAAAGGGCGGGTGGAAGCCCTTGAGTCGACCGATCTGTTTTCGCCCCAGCGCCATGAGCGGCCGACGCCGCTCGGCGTGCTGCGCGATATTTTCGGCCATCGCGAATTCCGCGGCCAGCAGGAAGAGGTCATCGACCACGTCGCCTCGGGGGGCGATGCGGTGGTGCTGTTCCCCACCGGGGCGGGCAAGTCGATGTGCTACCAGATCCCCGCCATCTGCCGGCCGGGGGTGGGCATCGTCGTTTCGCCGCTGATCGCCTTGATGCGCGACCAGGTGGAGGCGCTGCGGCAGGCGGGCGTCGCCGCGGCGGCGCTCAATTCCTCGCTCGGCCCCGAGGAAGCGGCCCAGGTGCGCCGGCAATTGCGGCGCGGCGAGCTGGACCTGCTCTATGTCGCCCCCGAGCGGGTGGCCACGCCCGGCTTCGCCAATATGCTGGCCGACACCCGGATCGGGCTGTTCGCCATCGACGAGGCCCATTGCGTCAGCCAGTGGGGCCATGATTTCCGCCCCGAATATCGCGAGCTCATCCATCTGGTCGAGCTGTTTCCCGGCGTGCCGCGCATCGCGCTCACCGCCACCGCCGACCCCACCACCCGCGAGGACATCATCGAGCGGCTGGGGCTCGAGCAGGCGCGGGTCTTCACCAGCAGCTTCGACCGGCCCAATATCTCCTATTCCATCCTCGAGCGCGACCGGCCGCGCGAGCAATTGCTGGATTTCCTTGCCGGCCACAAGGGCGAGAGCGGCATCGTCTATTGCCTCAGCCGCGCCAAGGTCGAGGACGTGGCCGACTGGCTCGGCGGCAAGGGCATCCGCGCCCTGCCCTATCACGCCGGCATGAGCGCCGAATTGCGCAGCGCCAACCAGGACGCCTTCCTCAAGGAGGAGGGGCTGTGCCTCGTGGCCACCGTCGCCTTCGGCATGGGCATCGACAAGCCGGATGTGCGCTATGTCGCCCATATGGACCTGCCCGCCTCCATCGAGGCCTATTACCAGGAGACCGGCCGCGCCGGACGCGACGGCCAGCCGGCCGATGCCTGGATGAGCTATGGCATGGCCGATGTGGTGCAGCGCCGCCGCATGATCGACGAGGGCAATGCGCCCGACGAGATCAAGCGGCTCGAGCACGGCAAGCTGAACGCGCTGCTGGGCGTGTGCGAAACCGCCTCCTGCCGCCGCCAGGCGATCCTCAGCCATTTCGGCGAGGCCCATGACGGGCGCTGCGGCAATTGCGACACCTGCCGCTCGCCGGTGGAAAGCTGGGACGGCACCGAGGCCGCCATCAAGGCCATGGCCGCCATCTACCGCACCGGCATGCGCTTCGGGGCCGCCCATGTCATCGACGTGCTGCTGGGCAAGGAGACGGAGAAGATCCAGCGCTTCGGCCATCAGCACCAGAAGGTGTTCGGGCAGGGCCGCGAGCTGGACGCCCGCTCCTGGCAGTCGGTGCTGCGCCAATTGACCGCCATGGGCCTCATCGTGGTCGACCACGCCCATCACGGCGCGCTGACCTTGGCCGAGGGCGCCCATGCCGTGTTCAAGCGCGAGCGCGTCGTCACCCTGCGCAAGGATCGGCCGAAAAAGGCGGTCGAGGTGCGCCGCTCGCTGGCCAAGGCCGTCAGCATCCCCGAGCACGCCCAGCCGCTTTTCGACGCCCTGCGCGAGGAAAGGCTGCGCATCGCCCGCTCCCAGGGCGTGCCGCCCTATGTCATCTTCCACGATTCCACCCTGCGGGCCATGGCGCTGGCCCGGCCGCTGCATCCGCACGACATGCTCAACCTGCCCGGCGTCGGCCAGGGCAAGCTCGACCGCTATGGCGAGGCGTTCCTGGCGGTGGTGGCCGGTCACGAGGGATAGCGGCATGGCGATCCCCCCTCACCCGTCCCGCGCCAGGCGCGATCCACCCCAAGGGCCGGATGAGGGGGGCTTTTCTATGACCGCGCCGACATCGAAACGCCCCCGCCTGCCCGTCATCGACATCGCCCGCGGCGTCGCCATCGTGGCCATGGCGATCTATCACCTGTGTTGGGACCTGTCTTATTTCCGCTTCATTCCGGTGGATGTGGGCTACGATCCGGGCTGGGTGCTGTTCGCGCGCTCGATCCTGTTTTCCTTCATGGTGCTGGTCGGCATCGGCCTGGTCCTCGCCCATGGCGAGGGGGTGCGCTGGCGCGGCTTCCGGCGGCGCCTCGCCTTCATCGCCGGCGGGGCGGCGCTGATCACGCTGGGCACCTGGCTCACCTTTCCCGAGAGCTTCGTCTATTTCGGCGTGCTGCACGCCATCGCGCTGTTCAGCCTCATCGCCCTGCCCTTCGTCTTCACCCCGCTGTGGCTGACCGGCCTGGTCGGGGCGCTGGCCGTCGCCCTGCCGTTTTTCTTTTCCGACCCGCTCTACGACCAGAAATGGTTTTCCTGGATCGGCTTCTGGGTGGTGCCGCCGCCCACCAACGACCTGGTGCCGGTATTCCCCTGGTTCGGGGTCACGCTATTCGGCGTCGTCCTCGCCCGGCTGCTGCGCGGCTCCGCCCTCGAAGACCGGCTCGCCGCCATCCGCCCACGGCATGTCGCGGCGCGGGCGCTGGGCTGGATGGGGCGCTGGGCCCTCGTCATCTATCTGGTGCACCAGCCGCTGCTCTTGGCGGTCATCGCCCCGCTCGGCATGGCGCTGGGCAGCCAGGAGGCCGGCCGCGAGCTGGATTTCCTCTCTTCCTGCCAGGCCAGTTGCGAGGCCACCGGAACCACGGCGGCGCTGTGCGCCACCTATTGCCAGTGCGGGCTCGAGGGCATCGCGCGCGACGATCTGTGGGAGCCGGTCTTCACCGGCCTCGTCTCGGCCGAGGAGCAGAGAAAGCTCGATGCCAATAACCGGCAATGTTCGGCGCTGATCTATCCCGAACTGGAGGATGCGCCGGCGGTAGAATAGGGGACGGCGTTCACGTGCTCGCCGCGCGGGCATTGGCCTGGGTCACCAACTCGTCGGGAATGTCGTCGAAGCTGGCATAGTTCATGTTGTAGAGCCGCGAATAGAGCCCGCCCAGTTCCATGAGCTGGTCGTGATTGCCTTCCTCGATCTTCTCGCCGTTCTGCAGCACGATGATGCGGTCGGCGCCGCGAATGGTGGCCAGGCGATGGGCGATCACCATGCCGGTGCGGCCGCGCAGCAGGGTTTCGAGCGCCTTCTGGATCTGCCGCTCGGTATAGGAGTCGATATTGGCGGTGGCCTCGTCCAGCACCAGGATCTTGGCGTCGGCCACCAGCGCCCGGGCGAAGCTGAGCAATTGCCGCTGGCCCAGCGACAGATTGGAGCCGCGCTGCTCGAGCATGGTGTCGTAGCCGTCGGCGAAGCGCGAGATGAAATCGTGCGCCCCCACCGCCCGGGCGGCGGCGACCACATCCTCGCGGGTGGCCGACGCCTTGTTGTAGCGGATGTTCTCGAGAATGGTGCCGGTGAACAGGAACGGCTCCTGCAGCACCATGGCCACCTGCTCGCCCAGGCTTTCCTGGGTCACGTCGCGCACGTCGTGCCCGCCCACCAGCACCGCCCCCTGCTGCACCTCGTAGAAGCGGTGCACCAGGGCCATGGCGCTGGTCTTGCCCGAGCCGGTGGGGCCGACCACCGCCACCGTCTCGCCCGGATTGACGCGGAAGGAGACGTGCTTGAGCACGGGGCGCTTCGGGTCGTAGCCGAAGACCACGTCGCGGAACTCCACCGAGCCGTCCATGTCGGCGGTCAGGGCCACCGCGTCGGGCTTGTCGGCGATCAGCACCGGCAGGTCCAGCACCTCGGTGATGCGGCGGCCCGAGGTCATGGCGCGCTGCATGATCGAATATTGCATGGTGAGCGAGCGGATCGGGTCGAAGAAGCGCTGGATATAGAAGATGAAGGCGACGATGACGCCCACCTGCAGGGAACCGTTGAGCACCATGGCGCCGCCCACCACCACCACGGTCGCCATGGAGATGCCGGTCAGGCTGTCGACGATGGGCACCATGACCTGGGCGTAGCGCGAGCCGGTGAGCTGGGTGCGCAGGTTCTGGTGCGCCTTGTCGTCATAAAGGTCGAAATTGACCTTCTGGCGGTCGAGATTCTGCACGGTGCGCACGCCGTTGATGCCCTCGGCCATGGCGCCGTTGGTGAGCGAATTGGTCTCGTGCGCGGCCCAGAAGGCGCGCTTGGCCGGCGGCAGCCAGAAGATGCGCACGATGAACAGCACCGGCATGGTGAGCAGGGTCAGCAGCCCCAACCACGGATCGAGGCCCAGCAGCACGGCGATGATGCCGAACAGCAGCACCAGATCGCCCACCGAGATCACCGAGGTTTCGAGGAATTCCTGCATGGAGCTGACGTCGCCCTGCAGGCGGCTCATCAGCCGGCCCACCTCGGTCTTGTCCATATAGCTCAGCGATACGCGCTGGAGCTGGGCGAACATGGCCCGCCGCATGTCGAACAGGACGTTTTCGGCCACCTGGCCCACCTGGGTTTCCTGCACATAGGAGGCGCCGAAATTGAATAGCACCGCCACGGCGAAGGCCGCGGCCGCCCAATAGAGATTGGCCGGATCGCCGCCCGCCACCATGCTGGAATCGATGGCGTTGCCGATGATCAGCGGAATGGCCAGTTGCGTCGCGGTGAATGCCAGCACCGCCACCACGGAGAGATAGATCTTGCTCCGATAGGGCCGCACGAAAGCCCAGATGCGGCGCACGGTCTGCGGGTCGTAGGCCTTGCCGAAGACCTCTTCCTCGATCTGGTGGCTGCCCACCGAGGCGCGGGGCGGGCGCTGGCCGGGAAAGGCGGCGGTTTCGCGGTCGTCCTGATCGGTAATGCTCATTGGGCGGCCCTTTCGATATCGTCGGCGGGACGCGTCTGCAGGTCGTAGAGCGCCCGGTAGCGCCCGCCCTGTTCGAGCAGTTCCTCATGGGTGCCGCGCTCGACGACGCGCCCGTCCTCGAGGAACAGGATGAGATCGGCGTGCATGAGCGAGGACAGGCGATGGGCGATCACCAGCGTCACCCGGTCCTTGGCGTAGCGGCGGATGGCGCTGCGGATGCGGTGTTCGGTGCCCGCGTCGATGGCGGCGGTGGAATCGTCGAACACCATCACCGCGGGCTTGAGCACCAGGGCGCGGGCGATGGAGAGGCGCTGGCGCTGGCCGCCCGAGAGCGACACGCCGCGCTCGCCCACCACCGTGTCGTAGTCGGCCGGCAGGCCCATGATGTAATTGTGCAGTTGCGCGCTTTCGGCCGCCCGCTCGATCTTGCGCTCCTTGGCCCAGGGATCGCCATAGGCGATATTGTTCTCGATGGTGGTGGTGAACAGGAACGTGTCCTGCTGCACCACGGCCACGGAACGGCGCAGGCTTTGCAGCGTCACCTCGCGCACATCCTGGCCATCGAGGGTGATGCGCCCCCCGGTGACGTCGTAAAAGCGCGGGATGAGATGGGCGAGGGTGGACTTGCCGCTGCCCGGCGCGCCGACGATGCCGATGGTCTGGCCGGCCCGGCCCTCGAAGCTGATGCCGTTGAGGGTGGGGTGGCTGGCGCCGGGATAGGTGAAATGCACGTCCTCGAAGCGCAGCGTGCCCTCGGTGATTTCGAGCGGCGTCGCGCCGGGCCGGTCCTCGATCTCGACCTGGGCGTCGAGAAAGGCGAAGAAGCGGTCCCCGCAGGTGGAGGCGCGGGCGAAGGAGTTGACCATGAGGCCGAGCTGGCGCACCGGCATCTGCAGAATGGTCATGAAGGTGAGGAAGGAGGCGAGCGTGCCCACGCTCATTTCCCCGGCGATCACCTTGCCCCCGCCCACCAGCAGCACCAGCCCCATGGCGGCGAAGAACGAGAAGGTCATCATCGAGGTATTGGTCACGCGCACCTTGACGCGCCTATGGGCCAGCGCCAGCGCCTCCTGGGAGGCGGCGTCGAACTTGCGCAACTCGAATTCCTGCCCGGAAAAGGCGCGCACCACGCGGATGCCCCCCAGATTCTCCTCCATGATGCGGGTGAGGACCGAGAGCTTTTCCTGCAGGACCAGCCAGGTGGCGCGCAGGGTGAGCTGGGCCACCGAGGAGCGCCAGGCCACGAAGGGCACGAAGCTCAGGGCCAGAAAGGCCAGCACCATATCGGTGGTGAACAGCATATAGGCGCCCACCCCGATCAGCACGGTCAGCAGCACCATGCGCACGAGGCCGGTGGAAAAGAACATGCGCAACCCGTCCAGGTCGAGCAGGCCCACGGTGATCAAATCGCCCGAATGGACGCGGTCGTGATAGGAATAGGAGAGCTTTTGCACCTTGTCGTAGAAAGCCAGCCGCAATTCGTAGCCCACATGGTGGCCGACGCTTTCCGCGAAATAGTTCTGCAACAGCGTGAACAGGCCCCGCGCCACCGAAACCGCCAGCAGGGTCAGGGCCGTCCAGAGCAGCGCCTGCTCGGCGCCCTCGGCCATCGTGCTCAGCACGTTCTGGGCCTGGTCGACCGCCTGGCCGAGCAGGCGGGGAATGGAAAGCTGCAATATCGCCGCGATGACGGTGGCGCCGATGGCGATGCCGGCCCGCCAATAGTGCCGCAGTGAAAAAAGAATAACCCGCATGAGCGACCCCCTGCCCTTTCCGGCATAGGCGGCCGCAACATGGGTCCGAGCATCGCCGCGCGTAGGACCGCGGCCAGCCTTGAGGGTCGTCAAGGGAGTGTCCAGACATCAGTTACGTGGGACCCGGCGGCAAGACGGTGGGGCCGTCGGCCTTAAATCGGGCAAATCAAACTCGCTCCGCTATAAGAGGCGCAATATGGCTACCATTCAAGATGCTATTTGAGCAAAAAATGCAAATCATGGCGCGGTTTGATGACAGCGGCATGACCGCGGCCCGTCCGCCGCGCCGCGCCGGGGCGCCGCCTTCATCGGCATTTTCGGTTTCCCGCGCGGATTGCCCTTGGCACTGGTGGGCGAATGGGTATGGTGCCGGTGGGAGACGA
Source organism: Devosia honganensis (assembly GCF_042648785.1). Taxonomy (NCBI): domain Bacteria; kingdom Pseudomonadati; phylum Pseudomonadota; class Alphaproteobacteria; order Hyphomicrobiales; family Devosiaceae; genus Devosia; species Devosia honganensis. The sequence goes on along the minus strand of NZ_JBHRYD010000007.1, from coordinate 116,469 downwards.
CATGGCATCTTTCGACAGCGTCACGGCGCGCCTCATCCTGTTGCTGGCCGAGACCGGCTCGATCGGCCGCGCCGCCGAGCGCGAGGGCATTGCCTCTTCCGCCGTCAGCCGGCGGGTATCCGACCTCGAGGCCCGGCTGGGCGTGGTGCTGTTCGACCGCTCGGCCCATGGCGTGCGGCTGACCAGCGCCGGGGAGGCCTATGCCGGGGGCTGCCGCACCGTGCTCAGCGCCATCGCCGATCTCGACACCATCATGGCCGATTTCAGCTCGGGCCAGCGCGGCAGCCTGCGGCTGGCCTGCACCGGCTCGGCGCTCACCGGGCGCCTCCCCGAACTGCTGGCCAAATTCGCCGAAAAATATCCCGGCATCGTGCTGTCCATCGGCGAGACGGGCGCGGCCAAGGCCTTGCTGGCGCTGGACGAGGGAAGGGCCGACATCGCCATCGTGTCGGACAATTACGATTTCACCCGTTTCGAGATCCGCCCCTTCGAGGACGAGCGGGTCTGGGTGCTGGCGCCGCCCGACCACCCCCTGGCGGCCCGGATCGGGCCGCGCCGGGCCATCGCCTTCGAGACGGTGCTGCCCCATGCCATCGTGGGCATCCATCAGGCCGGCTCGCTCGACCGGCTGCTGGCGGAGGCGGCCGGCAAGGCCGGCAGGCCGCTGACCGAGGCGCTGCGCGTCGAGAGCTTCCCGGCCCTGGTGCGCATGGTGGAGGCGGGTTTCGGCATCGGCTTTCTGCGCTCGACGAGCCTGCATCTGCTGGCGGGCACGGATCTGGTCTGCGCGCCGCTGGCCGATCCCTGGGCGATGCGGCAGCTTCTCGTCGCCCGGCGCAGATCCAGCCCGCTCTCGGCGGCGATGAAGAGCTTCATCGCGCTGGCCGGGGAGACCTATCTGCCCGCGAGCTGAGACGGCCCGGCGCATGGCGGTTCAGGGCCGCAATCGAAATAAGACCAAACGCGTCATGTTATCCTTTGACTCGCTGCCCGTCCGAGTCTAGGAAGCCGCCAAGCGCCGCTAAAACCTGTGGCGCGAGATCAGCAATCTGGATGGGATGACTTCCGTGAGCTCGCTTTTCCGTACCACCGCCTTCGTTGCAGCCCTTTTCGCCGGCACCGTCGCGCTGGCCCCCGCCACCTTCGCGCAGGACAAGGTGATCACGCATCCGCAGGGCGAAACCACCGTCAGCGGCGTGCCCTCCGTCGTGCTGACCCAGGACTGGGCGGTGTTCGACGATCTGGACGCGCTGGGCGTTGCCGTGGCCGGCGTGCCCTCCTCCAACGCCCCCTCCTATCTGGACGGCAAGGTCGCCGCCGACGCCCTGCAGATCGGCTCGCTGTTCGAGCCCGATTTCGAGGGCATCGCCGCTTCCGAAGCCGATATCTATTTCGTCGCCGGCCGTTCCGCCGCCGCCTATGGCACCGCCAAGGACATCCTCCCCACCGTCGATCTGTCGGTCAACAATGGCAGCATCATCGAGGGCGTCGAGCACAATCTGGCCACGCTGGGCGAGATCTTCGGCCTCGAGGACAAGGCCGCCGAGCTCACCGCGGCGCTCGAGGCCAAGGTCGCCGAGGCCCGGGCCGCCGCCCAGGGCAAGGGCACGGCGCTGGTGCTGGTCACCAATGCCGGCAAGCTGGGCGTCTATGGCCCGGATTCGCGCGTGTCCTGGGTCTATAACGAGATCGGCATGCCCTCGGCCCTCGACGCGGTCAAGGACGGCGACCATGGCGGCGATGCGGTGTCGTTCGAATTCCTGCTCGAGGTAAACCCCGACTGGGTGTTCGTGGTCGACCGCGACGCCGGCACCGGCGAGAACTCGGGCGCCGCCGCGGCGCTGCTGGATAACGAATTGTTCAACCAGACCACCGCCGCCCAGCAGGGCCACATCGTTTATCTCGACCCGCAGGCCTCCTATATCTCCATGCACGGCTATCAGGGCGTGATGCTGCTGCTCGACCAGGTGCTGGACGGCCTCAACGGCTGACCGACCCGATCCGCGCATGCCTCGGTCCGCTGCGCCTCCTTCCCCCGGTGGGGAGGGAGGCGCAGTCTCGATAGCGGCGCGGCTCCGGCGAGCCGCCGGGTTTTCTTTTTCCTCGTTTCGCCCCATACGGTTTTTCGTGCCTGCACTCATCCTCGCCTTCGCAATCACATTGGTCCTGGCCGCCGTCAGCCTGTTCGTCGGCGTCAGCGACGTGTCGCTGGCCTCGCTCCTGGCCGGCGGGGCGGAAGGGCGCGCGCTCGAAGTGCTGCTGATCAGCCGCATTCCGCGCACCCTGGCGCTGGTGCTGGCGGGGGCGTCCATGGCCATTGCGGGCCTGGTCATGCAGATGGTGGTGCGCAACCGCTTCGTCGAGCCCTCCACCACCGGCACCACCGAATCGGCGGCGCTGGGCTTTCTCGTCGTCACCCTGTTCGCCCCCGGCTGGCCGCTCATGGCCAAGATGGGGGTTTCGGCGCTGTTCGCGCTGGGCGGCACGGCGCTGTTCCTGCGCATCCTGCGGGTGGTGCCGCTGCGTGACGTGCTGCTGGTGCCGCTGGTGGGCATCATGCTGGGCGGGGTCATCGGCGCGTTCACCGCCTTCATCGCCTATCGCGCCAATCTCATGGCCTCGCTGCTGGCCTGGAACATGGGCGATTTCTCCGGCGTGCTGCGCGGGCGCTACGAGTTGCTCTGGCTGGGCCTGGTGTGCTGCGCGCTGGCCTATATCGCCGCCGACCGCTTCACCGTGGCGGGCATGGGCAAGGACTTCACCACCAATCTGGGGCTCAACTATCAGCGCGTCATGGCGCTGGGCCTCGTCATCGTCTCGGTGGTCAGCGCCGTGGTGCTGGTCTCGGTGGGGTCCATCCCGTTCCTGGGGCTGATCGTGCCCAATCTGGTCAGCCTGATGATCGGGGACAATATGCGCCGCACCGTGCCCTGGGTGGCCATAGGCGGCGCCGGCATGGTGCTGGCCTGCGACATCATCGGCCGGCTCATCCGCTTTCCCTACGAAATCCCCATCGCCGTGGTCATGGGCGTGGTGGGCAGCGCCATCTTCCTTTATCTGCTGCTGCGCACGCCGAGGGGCGCGACATGACCGATACCACGCTCGAGGCGGCCCCCTCGCCGCGCCGGCTGAGCCGCCCGGCCCTGGTGCTGATCGGGCTGACGCTGCTCGCCCTCGTCTCCATCGTGCTGTTCATGACCCTGGGCGCCCGGGGAAGCTGGAGCTTCGTGCTGTCCTTCCGCGGCAAGAAGCTGCTCTCGCTGCTGCTCGTGGCCTATTCGGTGGCCATCTCCACCGTGCTGTTCCAGACCGTCACCAACAACCGCATCCTCACCCCCTCGATCATGGGGTTCGACGCGCTCTATGTGCTAATCAAGACCGCCGTGGTGTTCTTCCTCGGCGTGGGCGCGCTCGTCGCCATCGACAGCCAGGTCCAGTTCCTCGTCGAGGTGCTGGTGATGATCGGGTTTTCGGGCCTGCTGTTCCGCTGGTTGTTCCTGGGGGAAGAGCGGAGCCTGCATCTATTGGTGCTGGTCGGCATCATCTTCGGCATATTGTTCCGCTCGCTCTCCCAGCTCATGCAGCGCATGCTTGATCCGGGCGCCTTCAACGTCCTGCAGGACACGCTGTTCGCCAGCTTCGCCACCACCGACCCCACGCTCCTGGGCATTTCCACCATCATCGTGGCGGCGGCGAGCCTGGTCGGCTGGCGGCTGATGCACACCTATGACGTGCTCTCGCTCGGGCGCGCCACGGCGATCAATCTGGGCGTCGAATACAAGCGCACCGTCGCCATCATCCTGGTGCTCGTCGCCGTGCTGGTCTCGGTCTCCACCGCCCTGGTCGGGCCGGTCACCTTTTTCGGCCTGCTGGTGGCGACGCTCGCCCATTCGCTGGTGGGCAATTCCAAGCACCGCTATGTTCTTCCCGCCGCCGTCCTGTTGGGCATCATCGCCCTGGTGGGCGGCCAGACGCTGCTGGAGCGCGTCTTCGCCTTCGATACGGCCCTGTCGATCATCATCGAATTTCTGGGCGGCATCGTCTTCATCCTGCTCGTGCTGAGGAGATCGGCCCGATGATCGTCACCGCCAACGTCACCAAGAGCTATGGCGAAAGCTGCGTGGTCGACGGGGTTTCGCTGGAGCTGCCCAAGGGCGGCATCACCTCCATCATCGGCCCCAACGGCGCCGGCAAGTCCACCCTGCTCTCCATCGTCAGCCGCCTGATGGCCATGGACCGGGGCACCGTCACCGTGGGCGGGCTCGACGTCACCCGGACGCCCAGCGACGAACTGGCCCGGCGCCTGTCGATCCTGCGCCAGGACAACCACATGACCGCGCGCCTCACCGTGCGCGATCTCGTCTCCTTCGGCCGCTATCCCCATTCCAAGGGGCGCCCGACGCTGGAGGACAAGGACCATATCGAGCGCGCCATCGGCTATCTCGACCTGGGCGCGCTGGCCGACCGGTTCCTCGACGAACTCTCGGGCGGGCAGCGCCAGCGCGCCTTCGTCGCCATGGTGCTGGCGCAGGACACCGACTATGTGCTGCTCGACGAGCCGCTCAACAATCTCGACATGAAACATGCCATGAGCATGATGAAGCTGCTGCGCCGGGCGGCGAACGATCTGGGCAAGACCGTGGTTCTGGTCCTGCACGACATCAATTTCGCCTCCTGGTATTCCGACCATATCGTGGCGATGAAACTGGGCAAGGTCGCGGCCCAGGGCCCGTCCGCCGAAATGATCCGCCCCGAAGTGCTCTCCGACATCTACGAGATGGAGATCAAGGTCCACGAGATCGGCGGCCAGCTCATCAGCGTCTATTACGGCTAGGTGTTTGATCCCGACGGAATCGGCCCCTTCGCCTCCCTCCCCCTTGAGGGCTTCGAACTGTCCCGTAGGGTCAATCGCTCCGGTGGAGCGATTGAAGGTGAGAAGGCCATGAGAGCTATGCTCGAATGGCTGGGCCAGGGTGGGGGTTCGGGATTGTCCGGGAGTCCGATCAATTCATCGAGAAAATCGATGGCGCGGAACCCCCACCCCTAGAGCCTTTCACTGTCAAGCGGATCAGCGCTTTCTTGCTCCCCTCCCCCTTGAGGGGAGGGGTCGGGGGTGGGGGTCCTTCGGTGCTCCGCCAAACCCACCCCCTCCCCAACCCTCCCCTCAAGGGGGAGGGAGCACTGGTCGCCGATTCCGTCAAAACGTGAAAGCCCCTAACCCCTCCCCACAAGGGGGAGGGGAACGCAATAGCGGCCATTGCACCGTCAGGCTCATAGGCAAACCCTCCCCCAAGCCCGAGGGAGGCGAAGGCGCCGCTTCCGTCAAACGCTGAACGATCCAGGTTGTCCGGTTTATCCGGGCAATCCGGTCCCGGCAGTCCGCCTCATCCCAGCCGGCTGAGGATGAAATCGCGCTCCTCGGCGAGCCCGGCCCATTCCCCCGGCGCGTCCGCGTCGAAGATCAGCGTATAGGGCCCGGCATAGCCCGCCTGCTCGGCCGCCTCGAGGCAGAGCCCGTAATCGGCCTCGTCGAGCCGGCCGGAAGCGAAATCCGCCTTGGCGTGGCACAATTGCGCGCGCGGGAACACCGATTTCAGCGCCTCATACTTGTCCGGGCCCGTCCAGTTGCCGAAATCGGCAAGGAAGCCCACTTCTCCATCCAGCCGGTCGAGCAATTCATGCACCGCCTCGGGGGTGGAGAGCAGCTCGGACCAGTTTTCGGTCACCAGCCGCAGCGGCGAGCCGGCATTGACGGCCAGCAAATGCCGAAACCCCGCCACCGAGCGCGCCATGGTTTCCGGGGTGGGCTTGTGCTTGCCGGCGATGACGCGGGCATGTTCGGCCCCCAGCGCATTGGCCACGTCCACCCAGCCGGCGATCCAGCGCGTGTCGCGCTGGCCATGGACCGGGTCGGTCATGTCGCCGGCATCGATCAGCAGGGTTTGCAGGGCGACGCCGGAGACGCGGAGCTGGTCGCGCAGCTCTCCCAGATAGACCGGGTCGCGGCTGCGCAGGTGGAAGGAGACGATTTCGAGCCGGTGATAGCCGTGATTGGCGAGCACCGAGGGCAGGCCCAGCAGCGACTCGCTGCCCTCGCCATAGGTCTCCTCCATCTCCCCCACCGCATCGGTGGCGGGGTCGTGCGGATAGGTGGTGCCGAGCAGGCGGTGCAGCGACCAGGTGGATACGGCGATGCGGCGGTTCGGATCGGCCATTTATGTCTCCTCTTCCAGCAAAAGGAGATTTCCACGGCCCGGGCGGCCTGACAAGGCTTGCCCCGGCCGCCCCGCCTCAATCCACCCGGCCGCGCGCCGCCACCGCGACGCTTTCCACCAGTTTGCCGTCGCGCACCAGGTTCACCCGGTCGAACAGATTGCTCACCGGGCAGCAGTGATTGGGGACGATGCGGATGGCCTCGCCGATCTCCGGCTTTCGCGCGCAGGCCGAGAGATCGAGCGTGCCGTGCTCCTCGCTGAGCCCTACGATCCTGGCCTCGGGATAGTCCAGCACGTGGCCGTGCCCCTCCAGCCCCAGCAGGTCGCTGGTCAGCGCCTTGGAGCCGGCATCGATGATGGCGCGGGTCTCGGTGGGGCGCGACACCACCGTCGCCAGCACCGTCAGCGCGCAATCCGCATAGCTGGCGGCGCCGGCGGCGACCTGCGAGCGGTCCATGTAGATATAGGTGCCGGGCCGGTATTCGGTGGCGGCGCCGGCCTGGTCCATATGCCAGATATCGGGGGTGCCGCCGGTGGTGATGGCGGGCACGGCGACGCCCTCCTCCTCCAGCAGCGCCTTGGCGCGGGCCAGCCATGCGTCCGCCTCGCGATATTTTCCGGCGGCCGGATAGGTCATCAGCCCGGCAAAGACGAGCCCCGGCGCGGCGATCCGCCGGGCCAGCTCCAGCGCCGCTTCGGGCGACTGCACGCCGCAGCGCCCCATGCCGGTATCGCATTCGACGAAGACGCCGAGCGGGCGCGCCGTCCCGGCGAAAGTCCGGGACAGCCCGGCGACGCAGTCGGCGCTGTCGGCGACCACCCTTATGGTCACGCGGTCGTGCAGGGCTGCGAGCCGCCGCAGCTTGGCCGCGCCGATGATGTTGAAGGTAAGCAGCATGTCGGCGAGCCCGGCATCGGCCATCACCTCGGCCTCGCCCAGCTTCTGCACCGTGATCCCCACCGCGCCCAGCTCCACCTGCCGTTTGGCGAAGCGCGGCAATTTGTGGGTCTTGATATGGGGGCGCAAGGCGATGCCGGCCCGGTCGGCCGCCTGCTGCGCCTTTTGCAGATTGGCCTCGACGCGGTCGAGATCAATCAGCACACAAGGCGTGTCGAGTTCAAAAAAAGCGGTCATCTTGCCCTCAGCACCTCATTGACGAAACGCAGATTGCCGGCGGTGAGCCCGGCATCGACCGGCAGCACCGCCCCGGTAATGCCCGAGGCGGCGTCCGAGGCGAGGAACAGCACGGCATCGGCCACCTCCCGGGGGTTCACCAGCCGCCCCAGCGGATAATGGGGCAGCACCTTGTCGAGCAGGGTCGGGTCGGCTTCCAGCCGGTGGTCCCAGGCCGGGGTGCGCACCGAGCCGGGCGCCACCACATTGGCGCGCACGCCCCGGTCGCCGCGCTCGAGGGCGATGGCCCTGGCATAGGCGAGGAGCCCGGCCTTGGCCGCGGCATAGGCCGGATTGCCGTAATGGCCCAGCGCATTGACCGAGGAGACGAAGACCAGGCTGCCGGCCCCGCGCGCCGCCATGGCCGCGACCAGGGGATCGGCCAGCGCATAGGCGCCGTTGAGATTGACCGCCACCTCGCTGGCCCAGACCGCGTCATCGAGATGATCGAGATGTTCGGCGCGGGTGAAGCCGGCATTGGCGATGGCGGCATCGGGGGCGCCATGGGCGGCGATGTCCGCATCGATCGCCACCCGTGTCGCCGCGGCGTCCGCCTGGTCGAACAGCACCTGCCGGACGAGCGGCAGGCCCGCGAGCAGGCTCGCCTCCCGATCGGCGCCGACGACATGGGCGCCGGCCTGGTGGAAGCGCTCCACCAGCGCCCGGCCGATGCCGCCGCCGGCCCCCGAAACCAGCACCGTCCGGCCCTCGAGGCGCAGGAAGGATTGGCTCATCTGTCGTCCTCCCGCCGGCGGCTTCAGGGCCCCTTATAGGCCACGCATTCGATCTCCACCTTGCAGTCCACCATCATGTGGCTCTGCACGCAGGCGCGGGCGGGGGGATGCTCGCCGAAATAGCTCTTATAGACGGCGTTGAAGCTCCAGAAGTCGCGCGGGTCGTCGAGCCAGACGCCGCAGCGCACCACGTGCTCGAGCCCGTAGCCGGCCTCCTCCAGGATGGCGATGACGTTCCTGATCGTCAGATGCGTCTGCTCGACGATGCCATTGCCGACGATCTCGCCGTCCTTCATCGCCACCTGCCCCGAGACATAGAGCCAGCCGCCGGCCTCGACGGCCCGGGCGAAAGGCAGGTTCTGGCCGCCGGCCCCGGACTTTTCCGCACCATAACGCTTGATCGGCATGCAATCCTCCCGCTTCGTTGACATTGCGTTTCATGTTCGAGGCCAATGTATAGCCCCATTTCCCCCGGCCCGGCCAAGGGCATCGGGAAAGGAAATTTCACGGGTGAACCGGCTTCGGCCTTGGTGTAGCCTCGCCCCGGGCGTTTCCGCCCGTTTCCGCCGCCGTCCGGACCCGAGAGCCTTGCGCATCTTCACCGCCGCCCTTGCCACCGAAACCAACACGTTTTCACCCATAGCCATCGACAAGCGGGCCTTCGAGGCCTCGCTGCACGCCAAGCCCGGCCAGCATCCGGCAACGCCGACCCTGTGCACCGCGCCGATCACCGTGGGGCGCGAGGTGTGCGCCCGCGAGGGCTGGACGCTGATCGAGGGCACGGCGAGCTGGGCCGATCCGGCGGGCCTGGTCGCCCGCGCCACCTATGAGGAACTGCGCGACGAGATCGTCGGCCAGCTTCATGCCGCCATGCCGGTCGATGCGGTGGTGCTGGGCCTGCACGGCGCCATGGTGGCGCAGGGCTATGACGATCCCGAGGGGGACCTGCTCAGCCGCATCCGCGCCATCGTCGGCCCCGAAATCCTCGTCTGCGCCGAACTCGACCCCCATAGCCATCTCACCGCAAAACGCGCCGCGGCGGCGGATTTCTTCGTCTATTTCAAGGAATTCCCTCATACCGATTTCGTCGAGCGGGCAGGCGATCTGTGGGCCATCGCCGTGGACGCCCTCAAGGGCCGGGTAAAGCCGGTGATGAGCGTTTTCGACTGCCGGATGATCGATATCTTCCCCACCTCCCGCCAGCCCATGCGCGGCTTCGTCGACCGGCTGCTGGCGCTGGAAAAATCCGAGCTGGGGCTGCTCTCGCTCTCGGTGGTGCACGGCTTCATGGCCGGCGACGTGCCGGAAATGGGCACGAAAATGGTGGCGGTCACCGATGGCAGGCCGGAGCTGGGCGCCGCGCTGGCCGAAAGGCTGGGGCGCGAGCTCTTTGCCCTGCGCGGCACTTTCATGGTGCCGCAGGTGGACGAGAAGCAGGCGGTGGATATCGCCCTCGCCGCGCCCCGGGGTCCGGTGGTCATTGCCGATGTCTGGGACAATCCGGGCGGCGGCACGGCGGGCGACGCCACGGTGATCCTGGCCGAGTTGATGGCGCGCGGCGCCGGCGGCGTCGCCGTGGGCACCATCTGGGACCCCATCGCGGTGCAGATCTGCTTCGCCGCCGGGGAGGGCGCGCAGATCCCGCTGCGCTTCGGGGCCAAGTCCGCGCCCTTCACCGGCGATCCCATCGACCGGCGGGTGACCGTCAAGGCGCTGCGGCGCGGCGCCGAGATGGCTTTCGGCGACAGCGTCGTGCCCTTCGGCGATGCCGCATGGGTGCATTTCGAGGGTATCGACGTCATCCTCAATTCCACCCGCGCCCAGGGGTTCGATCCCAGCCTCTTTACGGCGCTGGGCATCGACCCGGCGCGGCGCAAGATCCTGCTCGTCAAATCGACCAATCACTTCTACGACTCGTTCTCCCGCATCGCCGCCCGGATCGTCTATTGCGCCGCCGGCAAGCCCTATCCCAACCGCCCGGCCGAAACCGACTACCGCAAGGCCCCGCGCGACATCTGGCCCATGCTGGACGATCCCTGGGGTCAGGCGCCTACTCCGCCCAGTGGCCGTACATGATGGGCATGAGGCCGGCCATGGACTGGAACCGCTCCCAGCTCTTGCGCTCGGGCAGGGTCCAGCCGGCTTCGGCGACGGCGGAAAGGCGCGGGAAGACCAGGCGGTCGAAGATGGCGCGGTCGGTCATGCTCTCGGACCAGATGCAGCTCTGCACCCCCAGCAGGTGCTTCAGCCCCTGTTCGGAAAACCCGGCGCGCGCCTCGAACTCATAGGTTTCCCGCGGTCCCGACCAGCCGGCCCAGCCGGCGCCCGGCTCCGCCCAGGCGGCGGAATTGGCCATGTCGAGGTAATAGCGCTGGCCGGGCGAGACGACGATGTCGAAGCCGCGTTCGGCGAGCGCCGCGTTGATCTCGACATTGCGCCAGCCGATGACATAGGCCTTGTCCCGGTCCACCGCGTCGCCATGGGCCGCCTCTTCCCAGCCGCCGGTGATCGCCCCCTTGCCGGCGATATAGTCATGCACGCGCCGGATGAAGGCGGCTTGCAGGATCGCGGTGGGCGAGCCCTCGATCTCGTCGGCGCCGTGATGATTGCCGAGCTGGTTGAACTGCGCCTCGTGCTTCTTGCGCATGGCCGGGCCGGCCAAGTCCTCCAGCATGTCGAGGGCGAGCGGCGAGCCGGACCAGGCGGCCAGCGGCACCTCGTCGGCCCCCAGGTGGAAGATGCCCGCCGGGAACAGTTCCAGCACCTCGTCGACCACTTTTTCGACGAAGTCATAGACCGGCTCGTGGGCCGGGTTGAGGCTGTTGTTGGGAAAGCCCTGCACCGACTGGTATTCCCCCCGCTCATCGGGGTCGCGCAGGTCCGGCAGCGCCTGCAGGGCGGCGTAGAAATGGCCCGGCATGTCGATTTCGGGAATGACGGCGATGCCCAACTCGTCGGCCAGCGCCACGATGTCGCGCACCGCCTGCTTGCTGTAATAGCCTCCGGTCGGCTGCGGGCCCGAGCCGAGCAGCGGCGGCAGCGCCTTGCCGTGGCCGCGCCAGGCGGCGATCTCGGTCAGGGCCGGAAAGGCGTCGATCTCCAGCCGCCAGGCCTCGTCCTCGGTCAGGTGCCAGTGGAAGCGGTTCATCTTGTTCCAGGCGAGGATGCGCAGCAGCCGGCTCACCTCGGCCCCGGTGTAGAATTGCCGCGCCACGTCGAGATGGCAGCCGCGAAAGCCGAAGCCCGGCGCGTCGCTGATGCGGCCGCCGGTGGGGAAGCTGAAGGTGGCGGGATATTGCCGCGCCCCGCGCAGCATCTGGCCCAGAGTGACGAGGCCGTAGAACAGGCCCTGGCGCGTGCCGGCGGCAACGGTGGCGCTGTTCTCGGCGAAATCCAGCTCATAGGCTTCGGGCGCCATGCCGGGCTTTTCCACCACATGCACCGCCATGCCCGCCTCGGCGGCGGGACGGACGATGGCCTCCACCGGGAACAATTCGGCGGTCAGCGCCGCAAAGGCCCGGGCGGCGCGGGCCGCGACCGGCCCCACGGGCTGCAGGTCGAGGCCGGCAGGGGCGGTGCGGCTGCCGCTGGCGGCCACGGTGCGCGGCCAGGGAATGATGGAATAGGGCGCGGGCGCCCGGGCCGGAACCGGGAAGCGGGCGGCGCCCTTGAGCAGGGGCGAATTGTGCCCCTTGCCCCTGGTCGGGGCGGTGGGAATGGCGACAGTGCCGCCGTCCTCGAGCACCAGATAGGCCGAATTGGCCCCGTCGCTCCAATGGCGCAGGCCATAGGACAGGCCGCGCGCCGTCGCCGTCCAGGTTTGGCCGGGCTCGAGCACGAAGCCCGCGGGCGGGGCGATCAGCGTATGGTTGGAGAGACGCCGGACCAGCGTGCCGTTTTCCAGCGTGGCCTGGGGATCGATGCGCGCCGGGCCGGAAAAGCCGAGCTGGAAATTGGCGATGGGCGCATCGCCCTCATTGGTCAGCTCGATGCCATAGCCCAGCGGCTCCGCATCGGTGGCGGGCGTCCAGGTGGTGACGAGGGAGAAGGAGAGGGTCATTGGCTTGGTCCGAAGCTAAGCTCTCCTCCCCCTTGAGGGGAGGGGATGGGGGTGGGGGTTCTGAGGGTGGAGCGGGGGGAGGATGTGGACCCCCCACCCTACCCCTCCCCTCAAGGGGGAGGGAACAGATCGAGGCTGCAGCACGTCAATCCCCCAGCGGCTGGGCGTCGTCGCCGTCGCGGTTGACGACGAGCTGATGCTTGATGCGGCGCATGCTGGCCACCGCCGCCGGCCCCAGGCGCGCCGCGATGGTCTGGGCCAGCACGTCGAGCGTGGCGAGGAAGGCGTAGCGGCCCGGCGTGGGGCGCAAGATGTCCTGGTTCTCGCGCCAGCTCACCGGCAGCAGGATATCGGCCTGCCCGGCCATGGCCGATCCCGAACGGGTGACTACGATACGGGTGAGCCCGTATTCGCCGGCCACCGACAGCGCCCGGACCAGCGGGAAATTATTGCCCGAGAGCGAAAAGGCCAGGACCGCCGCATTGGCGGGGGCGGAGGCGGCGCGCATCATCTGCATCTGGTGGTCGGTCGAGGAGGAGACCTTGAGCCCCAGCCGGAACAGCCGCACCTCGGCCTCCGCCGCCATCATGGAGGAGGAGCCGCCCGAGCCGAAGGAGAGCACGAAGCTGGACTTGACCAGCGATTCGGCCGCCCGCTCGATGGCGTCGAAATCCAGCCGGTCGAAGGCGTCGTAGATGGTGGACTGGATGCCGTTGACGACGCCCTGGGCGATCTCGCGCACGCTGGAGGGACCCGAGGAAGGGGCGAAATAGCGCTGGCCGACGAAGCGCGACTGGGCCAGCCGCACCTTGAAGTCGGCGTAGGAGGCGCAGCCCAGCCGGCGGCAGAAGCGGGTGACGGTGGGCGGGGACACCTCGGCCTGCGCCGCCAGGTCGACAATGCTCAGCTTGAGCACGCCTTCGACATCGGCGAGCACGATCTCGGTCAGCGCCCGCTCGGAGCGGGTGAAGGCATGCTTTTCGGTCTGCAGCAATCCCACGATATCGAGCATTGCCCCGCCTCCGCCTCGGATCGCCTAATAGACGGCCAGGCCCCTGGCGTCGAACAGATGCGCCGCCTCGACGTCGAAGCCGAGCCGGATGGGCCTGCCGTCCTCGAGTTCGGGATTGCCCTCGAACAGGCCGGTGAAGCTCTCCCCGCCCGGCAGGGTGGAATAGGTGATGGTGTGAATGCCCAATTGCTCGACGATATTGGGCGTGGTCTCGATGGCGAAGGCGCCGTCCCCGCCCAGCGTCAGGTGCTCCGGGCGGATGCCCAGCGTCACCTCCTGCCCGGCCACCGCGGTGCTGGTGCGCGGCAATTCGAGCGAGCCCAGGCTGCCCAGGTCGACCACGATCCTGCTGCCGTCGGCGATGCGCGCCCGGCCGTTGATGAAGTTCATCTTGGGCGAGCCGATGAAGCCGGCGACGAACAGGTTGTCGGGCTTGTGGTAGAGCTGGAGCGGGGAGCCGGTCTGGCTGATCTGGCCGGCATCGAGCACCACGATCTTGTCGGCCATGGTCATGGCCTCGATCTGGTCGTGGGTCACGTAGATCATGGTCGAGCCCAGGCGCTTGTGCAGCTCCATCAGCTCGATGCGCATTTCCGAGCGCAGGGCGGCGTCGAGATTGGAGAGGGGCTCGTCGAACAGGAAGATCTTGGGCTGGCGCACGATGGCGCGGCCGATGGCGACGCGCTGGCGCTGGCCGCCGGACAATTGGCCGGGGCGGTGCTGCAAGCGGCTTTCGAGCTGGAGCACCCTGGCGGCGGCGAGGACGCGCGCATCCACCTCGGCCTGGGGCAGTTTTTCGACGCGTAGCGGAAAGGCGATGTTCTCATAGACGGTCATGTGCGGATAGAGCGCGTAGGACTGGAACACCATGGCGATGCCGCGCTGCACCGGCGGCAGTTCGTTGACCACGCGGCCGCCGATCTCGATCTGGCCGGCGCTGACCTCCTCGAGCCCGGCGATCATGCGCAACAGGGTGGACTTGCCGCATCCGGAGGGGCCGACGAAAACCACGAACTCGCCCTCGGCCACTTCCAGGTCGATGCCCTTGATGACGCGGGCTTCGTTGAAGGATTTCTCGAGGCGCTTGAGGCTTAGCTGCGACATGGGTTCGCGTCTCCGGCGAATGACGATGCGGGGGTGCCGCCGCCCCCGAAGGGCGGCGGCAGGGTTGGAGGACCCTTACTTGTACTGCTCGAGCTCGGCGGCGGCGCGGGTCAGCGCATCGGCCGGCTCGGCAGCGCCCGTCACCACCGACTGGACCATCTCGATCATGACGTTCTGCAGGCCGACATAGTCGGTGAACAGCGGCTCGGGCCCGCCGAACTCGATGCCGTCGAGGAACGGCTTCCAATAGGGCTTTTCGGCCACCAGTTCCGAAGTTTGCGGCTCGAGCGGGCGCAGCGGGGTCAGGCCCTGGGCCATCTCGGCGTTCCACTGGCGCTCGCCATCGGTGAGGAACTTGGCGAGGCTGATCGCCTGCTCCTCCACGCCGCTGCCCTTGAACACGGCCAGCGCGTCGGTGATGAGCAGCGTGCCCGGGCCCTTGGCGTCCGGCCCGCGCGGCAGGTCGGCGACACCCCAGTTCATCCCGGCTTCCTCGGCCAGGATGGCGGCGCCCGGCGAGGCCTCGATCATGGCGACGCCGCCATCGAGCCAGATGGCGCGCACCTCGTTCTGCTCGTAGGCGGTCGGCCCCTCCTCGGAATAGGGCACGATGTCCCGCAGCGCGGTCAGCGCCGCCAGCACCTGGGGCGAGTCGATGACGATGTTGTCGTCGGCGTCGATGACCAGGCCGTCATTGGTGTACACCCAGTGCAGGAACTGGTGCATGGTGTTGTCGAAGGTCTTGGCCACGAGGCCATAGCCGGCCGCGTCGGTATTTTCCGAGATCTGCCTGGCGAAGGCGATCTTTTCCTCCCAGGTGGTGGGCGGGGTGTCCGGATCGAGACCGGCGGCCTCGAACAGGTCCTTGTTCCAGTAGAGCGCCTTGGTGGAGAAGGCCACCGGCACGCCCCACTGGGTGCCGTCGAAGGTCACCGTCTCGGGCACGTAATTGTAATAGGCGGCCTTTTCCTCGTCCGACATCGGCACGGGCACGATGAGGTCGTTCTGGGCGAACTGCTTGAGGGTGCGCGAGCCGACATAGGCCAGCGCCACCGGATTGCCGGCGGCGGCCAGCGTCGTCACCTTGTCCTGGCACTGCCCCCAGCCCACGACTTCGGGCGCCACCTTGAAGCCGGGATTGGCTGCTTCCCATTCGGCGAAATAGTCGGCATAGCCCTCGGTCAGCTCGTCCCCGCAATTGATGAAGGAGATTTCCTTCACGTCCTGCGCCATGGCCGCCGGCATCGCGCCGGCCAGGGCCAGCGCCGACACCGCCATCAAACCGATAGTCCTTTTCATTTCACAGTCTCCCTTGATGTGGCCCCTCGGGCCCTCCTTACTGCTTCACGGCGCCGGCGGTGAGGCCGGCGACGAGATAGCGCTGCAGGACCACGATGACGATCATGACCGGCAGGATTCCGACGAAGGACGCCGCCATCAGCTCGTTCCAGATCACCTCCTGCTTGCCGAAAAAGGCGAACAGCCCGATCGGCAGCGGCATGAATTCGGATTTGGAATTGAAGGTCAGCGCGAAGATGAACTGCTGGGCGTAGGCGCCGATGAAGGTCATGATGGCGACCACCACGATGCCCGGCATGGAAAGCGGCAGGATGACCCGGCGCAGCGTGTAGAGGCGCGAGGCGCCGTCCGCCCAGGCGGCCTCGTCCAGCTCGCGCGGAATGCGCAGCATATAGGTGCGCAGCAGCCAGATGGAGGAGGGAATGAGGAAGGCGGCGCCGGGCACGATCATCGCCCAATAGGTGTTGAGCAGGCCCATGGTGCGCATCAGCCGGAACAGCGGGATCAGCAGCACCGCGCCCGAGAACATGTTGACGGCCAGGAACCCGCCCAGCATCAGCCCGGCGCCGGCGAAGTTGAAGCGGGCGAAGGCATAGGCGGCGGGCACCACCACGGCGATGACGATCAGCGTCACCACGATGGAGATGAAGAAGGAGTTGAAGATGTAGAGCCCCAGCATGGGCACCGAGCTCCACATGGTGACATAGGCGTCGAAGGAGCCGTTCACGGGAATGAAGCTGTAGGGCGTCGAGAAGAGCTGGCTCAGCGGCTTGAGCGAGACCAGGAAGCCCTCGATGAACGGCGCCAGCACGAAAAACAGGAACAGCGCGATGCCGGCATAGATGGCCGCGACCTCGTACCATTTGTAGCGGTCGATCATGGCGCGGGCGGGCCGCGCCGGCCGGGCGAGGGCGGGGTTCCGGGCCGGGGCCTCATGGGCGCTGGCGGCTTCCTGGGCGCGGGCGATATCGGTCATTTGGCTTCTCCCTGGCCCAGCTTGCGCACGGCGCGGAAATAGACGAGGCAGAACAGCGTCACGAAGATGCAGATCACCACGGCGCGGGCGGCGCCCTCGCCGTATTTGCGGCTGCCCATGGCGGTCCGGTAGGTGTCGATGATCATGGTGGTGGTGGATCCGGACGGGCCGCCCTGGGTCAGGATCCAGATGATGTCGAAGGAATTGAAGGTGGCGATGAGCGAGAGCAGGCTCATGGTGATCACCGCCGGCACCATCAGCGGCAGGGTGATGCGGCGGAAGCGGTAGAAGCGCCCCGCCCCGTCGGTCCAGGCGGCCTCGTGCAGGTCGCGCGGGATCGACTGCATCGCCGCCAGGAAATAGATGGTCACCATGGGCACGCCGATCCACACATCGGTGACGATGGTGGCCCAGAAGGCGCTGTCGCCATAGGCGAGGAACGGGAAGGGCCGCGAGATCAGCCCGAAATTCTGCAGCAGCCCCGAAATCATGCCGAACTGGCCGTTATACATCCAGCCCCACATGAAGATGCCGATGGCCATGGGCACGATCCAGGGCGGCATGGTGAGCACGCGGAACAGGATCTGGCCGGGCACGGCGGCATTGAGCAGCACGGCGCCGAACATGCCGATGATCATTTTGAGGCTGACCGAAAAGAACGTCCAGATCAGCGTGCGCAGGATGATCTCGGTGAAATTGCCGGCGGTGAAGATACGCTGGTAATTGGCCCAGCCGACGAAATCGTAGTCGGGCCGGAGCGAGGCGTTGGTGAAGCTGAGGATGAGCGTGTCGACCAGCGGATAGGCGACGATGGCCAGGATATAGACCAGGGCCGGAGCCAATAGGGCGAGGGCGAAGAGAGTGGCGCTTCTGGTCCCGGTCATCGCCCCGCCTCCTATGCGCCGCGGCCCAGGGCGGCGTCGAAGCGCCGCCAGATGGGCGTCATGTCCACCACCGCGCCGGCGCGCATCGCCTCGTCCATGGCCAGCGCCAGCAGCCCCGCCTCCAGCGCGTCGGTGACCGAGACCGGCAGGGCCGCGCCCTCGACGAGATGCCGCAGGATATCGGCGGCCATCTGCTCGTCGGCGCCGTAGTGGTCGGAAAGCGGGCTGGCCTTGTAGGTCTTGTCCTCGATGCGCTCGGCGGTGCGGCTGTCGGTGACGCGGAAATAATTGCGCACGAAATCGCCTTCCGCCATGCCCCTGGCGCCGATCACCGCGAAGCGGCGGAAATCGTCGGGCACGTTGAGATTGGTGTGGAAGGTCAGGGCCGCGCCGTTCTCGTACTGCACGATGGCGGTCTGGAAATCGATGATGTCGCCGTCGCTGTCGAAGACCTTGTCGGCGCCCTGCCAGCCCGAGGGCTTGCGGTGATAGACCTCGAGATCGTTGGCGCCCCCGCCCTGGGGCGCGTTCTCGGGCACGAAGCTGCGGCGGCCGCCGAAGCTGGCGACCAGGCGCGGGCGGCAGCCCATGACGCCGTTATAGAGATCGAGGTCGTGGCAGCATTTCTCCAGCATGAAGCTGCCGGCATATTTCTGGTAGCGGCGCCAGTCGCGCATGAAGAAGGCGCCGTGATAGGGCGGGATGTGCTCGGAGGCCTCGATGGAGGCGATGTCGCCCAGCCGCCCCTCTTGCTGGGCCTTGCGCAGATCGACATAGAGCGGGGCGTAGCGCAGCACCAGCCCCACCATGACCCGGTCGGAGCCGTGCCGGCCGATCAGCTCGGCCAGCGCCATGGTGTCCTCCACCGAGGTCACCACCGGCTTTTCGGCAAAGATCTTCAGCCCGCGCTCGAGGCCGGTGCGGATATGGTCCAGATGCAGGTGGTTGGGCGAGCCGATCATGAGCAGGTCGAGCTCGCCATCCTCGATCAGCGCGTCCATGTCAGCATAGGCCCGGCCCACCGAGACGCCGTGCTCGCGGACATAGGGCAGGCCGGCGGGCGCCGGATCGACATGGCCGACGATCTCGAAATCGTCGCTGGCCGCCGAGAACACGCGCGCCAGATAAGCCAGACGATAGCCGAGGCCGACAATCCCCACCCGCATGAGCGCTCCGTCCCTGTTTTATTAGACCGCCGGCCTCTTCCGGGCCGGTGACGTTCGTGTAAACGATTTTCAAGACTAGGCGTCTTCCCGCGCCGATGTCAACACACAATCGGCACCGTTACAATACCAATTTAAGCCACCTGGGCCAGTGGTGGAAAATCGCCGAATCCGGCAGTTTTCCATGATATTATCGATTGCACCCCGGCGGCGCCTGGCGGGGAGAAGCTGCCGGCGCGCACCGGCGCGGGGCAATTGGTATCCATGTGGCCTCTTTCAAGGCGCCGGGCAGATTCTGTGCGGTTGAAAATTTGGAACAAAAATGATGAACGTGCATCATCGCCGCGGCCGGGCTTGCGCTTTCCCCGCGGAGCGCTTTCGTTTATGCACGAAACGAAAGCAGGACCGTTCATGACCCCTTCCATGCGACAGGCGAAAATCGCCGAACTGGCCCGGCAGCGGGGCGAGGTGAGCGTGGACGAGCTGGTCGCCGCCTTCGCCGTCACCCCGCAGACCATCCGCAAGGATCTCAACGCCCTTTGCGCGCGCGGGGCGCTCAAGCGCACCCATGGCGGGGCCATGCATCCCTCAGGGGTGGAGAATGTCGAATATGAGGCGCGCCGGCAGATCGCGCCGGCCGAAAAGCGCGCCATCGGCCGTGCCGCCGCCGCGCTCATCCCCGACCATGCCTCGCTGTTCGTCAATATCGGCACCACCACCGAGGCGGTCAGCCAGGCGCTGGCCGGCCATCGCGGCCTGATGGTCATCACCAACAATATCAACGTCGCCAACAATCTGCGCGCCGCCCCCTTCATCGAGGTGGTGATCGCCGGCGGCGTGGTGCGCGCCTCCGATGGCGGCATCGTGGGCGAGGCGGCGGTGGATTTCATCCGCCAGTTCAAGGTGGATTTCGCCGTGATCGGCGCTTCCGCCATCGACGCCGACGGCGCCCTGCTCGATTTCGACTATCGCGAGGTGAAGGCGGCGCAGGCCATCATCGCCAATGCCCGCCACGTGGTGGTGGTGGCCGATTCCACCAAGTTCACCCGCACCGCCCCGGTGCGCATCGGCCATCTGGGCCAGGCCCACAGCTTCATCACCGACCGCTGTCCCCTGCCCTCCATCCGCGACCTCTGCGCCGAGGCCGGGGTCAGGCTGGTCGAAACGGGGGCGTGAACCGGCGCCGCTTTTCTCCCGCCCCTTCGGCTCAATACTTCCCCTGCTCGCTGCCGCAGAACGGATCGACCGGGCTCCTGCCGGAAAATTCCGCCCTGCCCATCAGGCATTCCACCACCGCCGCCTGCATGTCCTGGTTGGAGCCATAGGCGTTGACATAGGCGGGTACGCGCGGCGCATCGTGGAGGTAATAGGGAAAGCCCAGCGACACCATCAGCGTGGGCAAATCGTGCCAATAGCGCTTCATGGCGCCGAAGACCGAGCCGGTCAGCTCCCGCCAGTCGAGGAAGATGCGGCCGCGCGTCAGCAGCGTCTCCTCGGCCAGCAGATAGAGCACCAGGTCGTAATCCCTGGGATCGACCGCGAGATCGGGGGTGAATTCGGTCACCTCGAACCCTTCCTGGCGCAGCAGGTCGGGGATCGAGAGCGGCAGCGGGGCGGGCGCGAAGGGCAGGACCGCGCCGGTGGAGAACACCAGCACGCGCCGGTTCCGGGTCGGGGAGAGCGGCAGCAGGCCCTTGACGTCCTTGACCAGCGTGGGCACGCGCGCCGTCACGCTTCTGGCGGTGGCGCGGCTCTCGGAGCGCTTGAAGATCACCTCGGCCTGCATGGGCGAGAGCTCGGGCCGGTCGGGCCGGTGCAGGCCCAGCGCCGCCTTGAGCGCCAGCACCCGCGTCACCGCCGCGTCCACCCGCTCCTGGCTCAGCCGCCCGTCGGCCACCGCCTTGACCAGATACATCAGGTCGGCATTGGGATCGTCGGAGAACAGGATCACGTCGCAGCCGGCGATGATGCATTGGGGCACGGTCTGCTCGCGCGGGCCCCAATCGCCGAAGCCGGCCATGGGCGTGGCGTCCGAAACGATGAGGCCATTGAAGCCCAGCCGCTCGCGCAGCAATGTCTGGTTGAGCAGCGGGCTCAGCGTCGCCGGCCGGAAGGCTTCCGCGCCCGCCTCCGGATCGAGCGCGCGCACGAAGGCCGGGAAGGCGATATGGGCCGACATGACGCTCAGCACGCCCGCCCCGATGGCGGCGCGGTAGAGGCGGCCGAAACTGGTTTCCCATTCCTCCAGCGTCAGCGGAATGACCGTGGTGACCAGATGCTGGTCGCGGTCGTCGAAACCCTCGCCGGGCCAGTGCTTGACCGTGGCGGCGACGCCCCGTTTCTGGAAGGCGGCGATCTGGGCGAGGGCATGGCGCTCGATGCGCTCGACATCCGAGCCGAACGAGCGTGTGCCCACGATGGCGCTGCGCCAGGCCGAATTGATGTCGATGACCGGCGTAAAACTCCAGTTGAGCCCCACGGCGCGGGCTTCCTCGGCCATCAGCGTGGCGATGGCGCCGGTGGCCTCGACGTCGTCCACCGCCGCCAGGCCCAGCGGGTTGGGCACTTCGGTGCCGAAGGGCAGGCTCATGCGGCTGCCCTCGAGATCGGCGCTGACCAGCATGGGCACCGGCCCCACCTCGTCGAGCGCGCGCATCAGCGCGATTTCGGCGCCGAGATCGGGCGAGTGGATGCGGGTGATGCCGCCCGGCCGAAAGCTACGCAGCGGCTCGGCCGCCGTTTCCGGCCCGTCGCGCGAGAGCAGCACGAACAATTGCGCCAGCCGGTCGCGCGGGCTGAGGCTGTCGCGGGTTTCGTGTACCCAGGCCATGGCCGCCTCATCGAGATGGAACGGGGCGGCGGCGAGATCGATATGGGCCAAGGGACGGGCTCCTCTCAGATGTCGTTTCCGGAGCGAAGGTTTAGAGCATCGGACCGAAAAGTGCGAAGCGGTTTTCGGACGAATCCGATGCGATGATCAACAGCATAGCGCGCTCGATCCGGTTCCATCGGATCGTCCGGCGCTCCAAACCCTTTCATTATCAGGCGGAATCGGTGCCTTGCTCCCCTCCCCCTTGAGGGGTGGGGTCGGGGGTGGGGGTCCTCTTGGTGGCTCACGAGTCCACCCCCTCCCAACCCTCCCCTTGTGGGAAGTGTTCATTTCGGGCTCCTGGCCCAATTTATCCCCCACACCGGGCTGCGTTTGGGTGGACAACAACGACCAAACCAAAAGCGTCCAGAGTAAACACTCTCCTTGAGGGGGAGCAAAGGCACCGATTCCGGCTGACAATGAAAGCCCGGCAGCCGCACCGGCATTGAGCATGGCGGCGCGGTGGTATTGCGGCGAATGCGGCGCGCAAAAAGCAGGCGCCGCCGGATCGCTCCGGCGGCGCAAGTCACGAGGATCGGTCGGCGATCAGGCGGCGTGGCCCTCGAGCCATTTGCTCAGGCCCGCCTTGGGGGTGCCGGCGCCGACCTTCATGTCGGCGGCTTCGCCGTTCTTGAACAGGATCATGGTGGGAATGGAGCGCACGCCATATTGGGCGGCGAGGCCCGGATTCTCGTCGACATTGAGCTTGACGATCTTCACCTTGCCTTCCAGCTCGGTGGACAGCTCTTCGAGCACCGGGGCGATCGCCCGGCAAGGCCCGCACCATTCCGCCCAGAAATCCACCAGGACGGGCTCGTTGGACTTGAGGACTTCCTCGCCGAAATTGGCTTCGGAAACGGGTTTGGTCATGGTTCGTGCCTTCGAAGTTGGAAAACGGGGCGTGTTCGCCCCTATAGCTGGGGTGAGTCCGGCCGTTAGACAAGCCCCTGTCACCCCAAGGTGAAATCCGCGCGCGCCCGCTCCAGCAGGTCGGGCGGCAGCAGCATCAGCGATTCCGGCCCGGTCCACAATATGGCGGCGCGCACCGGCCGTCCCGGGAACAGTCTTTGCGCCACCAGCGCGTAAAGGCCCAGTTGGGCGAGATAGGCCTGGCTGACCCCGGCCGCCTGCCCGGGCACCGCCGCATCGGATTTGTAGTCGACCACCAGCACGCCCGCGTCCTCGACCACCACCCGGTCGATGCGCCCGGACAGCCGCACCCGCTCGCCGCGCTGCCGCGCCGGAACGAGGAACGGCACCTCGGCGCGGCTGAACGGGCCGAACAGATGCGCCAGTTCGGGCCGCTCCAGGATGGAGATGGCCTTGCGCGCCAGCGGCAGGTGCCGGTCTCCGGCATCGGGCAGCAGGGTTTCGAGCGCCCGGGGGGCCACGCGTTCCCGATCCTGCCGCCCTACCCGGCCCAGATGCTGCAACAGCGCATGCAGCGCCAGCCCTTCCTTGCGTGCCGCCTCGGCGTCGCGCACAAGTTCGGCGAGGCTTTCGAGCGGCCGGGCGGGCGCGGTGGAGGCGACGGCGCCCGAGGGCTGCACCAGCCGTATGGAGGCCGGCTCGGGGACGGGGGGCGGTACCGCCGCCGCCGGGACGGGTCCTGCCGGCTGCGCTGGCGCCCCGGCAAAGCGCGGCGCCGCCGGGCCGGGATAGGTCCAGGCGACCGGCGCGCCGTCCGCGCCCGTGACGGGGGACAGTTCGGGTTCGAGCGCGGTCCGGATAGCCTCGTACCAGCTCCCCTCCAACTGGGTTTCCGCCGTCGCGGCGGCGCGCAGCGGGCCGGTCACGTAAAGCTCGTCCTCGGCCCGCGTCATGGCGACGTAGAGCCGGCGCCAATATTCCTCGGCCAGGGTCGCGTCGAGACGCTGCTTGAGCGCGCCGCTCGCTTCCACATGCTGGGACGCCGCCGAGGCGTGGACGAGCAGCGGCCCGGGCGCCTCGTCCAGCACATAGACCGGCTTGCCGGTCTGGCGCGGGGCGGGTTTGGCGGTGGCGTCGGCGAGGATGACGATGGGCGCCTCCAGCCCCTTGGCCCCGTGCACGGTCATCACCCGCACCCCGCCGCCGCTTTCGGCCAGCTCGCGCTTGATGGTCACCGAGCGCCGGCGCATCTGGGCGACGAAACCCTGCAGCGAGGGCTGCTCGCCCTGTTCGTGGGCCAGCGCCAGCTCGAGCAGTTCGGAGAGCACTTCGTCGACCTCGGGGCCGAGCCGCCGGTGGAAGCGCCGCAGCCCGCCATCCGCATAGAGCACCGAAGCGAGGAATTCGAAGCTGCGGTCCATGTCGAGCCCGCCGCGCCAGCGTCCCAGCCGCTCGGCAGCCTCGCGGGCCGAGGCAAGGGACGAGGCGAACAGCGCCGTCCACAGGCTCTCCCCCTCGGCCCGGCCATGGGCGATCCCGAACAATTCGTCCTCGGTGACGTCGAAGAGCGGCGAGCGCAGGACGCTGGCCAGTTGCAGGTCGTCGGCGGGGTTGAGCAGCACGTCGATCAGCGCCAGGAGGTCGAGCACGGCGATATGGCCGGTCACCGCCAGCCGGTCGGCGCCGGGCGTGGGCAGGTTTTCGGCCCGCAGCGCCCGGATGATCTCCTGGAACAGCGGGCCGCGCTTCTGCACCAGGATAAGCACGTCGTCGGCGGCGACGGGGCGTCCGCGCTCGCCCAGCAGGCGGCCCTGCCCGATCCAGTCCCGGATCTGCCGGGCGATGTGCTGCGCCACCTGCCGGTCGGCACCCGGCTCGGCGTCCACCGGCTCGCGGGGCCAGCCGCTGCCGGCGCGCTCGGCCCTCGTCTCCTGCACCGGCGGCCACAGCGTCACCGTGCCGCCGGCCTGGAGGCGCGCCGCCTCGTGGCCGATGGCTTCGGACGACAGCAGCGCGGCGCGGATGTCCTCGCGGGCGCAGACGCGGTCCACGGCGGCGAGGATGCCGCGCAGGGTGCGGAAGCTGGCATGCAGGCGCACCTCGGCAAAGTTCTTTTCCGCCTGGGCGGCCCGGCGCCGCATCTCGCGCCCGGTGCGGCCGAACAGCACCGGCCTTGCGCCCTGGAAGGAATAGATCGACTGCTTCTGGTCGCCCACCGCGAAGATCGAGCGCGGCCGCGTCACCGCCCCCTCGCCGGCGAAGAACTCGTCGGCCAGCGCCCGCACCACCCGCCATTGCGGCTCGTTGGTGTCCTGGCTCTCGTCCACCAATATATGGTCGATCCCGGCATCGAGCTTGTACTGCACCCAGGGGCCCAGCGCCCGGTCGGCGAACAGGTCCCCCAGCCTTTCGATGAGGTCGTCGAAGTCGAGCAGGGCATGGCGGCGCTTTTCCGCCTCGTAGCGCGCGGCGATGGCCGCCACCACTTCCAGCACCGCCTCGCTGCGCGCCACCAGCCGCGCCGCATTGAGCTGGGCCTCGATGCCGATCAGCCGCTGCTGCTCGGCCAGCAGCAATTCATGAAGGTCGGGATGGGCCTCTATTTCCTTCTTCGCCATCAATCTGGAACGCGGCTCGCCCTTGGCGGTGAAGAAGGCGGCGCGCAACCCCTCGATGGTGGGATTGTCGGGATCGAGCCGGGCGAGCAGGTCGATGCAGCGGGAATTGCCTTCCGGATTGCCATTGAGCCGCGAAACGATACTGCGTGTGACATCGGGCGTTAACGATGTGCTGGCGTTGATCCGGGATTCGATGACGTCGGGGGAAGCGCCATGCTCGTGCCCGACGAAACGCCGCAGCCGCGCCTTGGCGCCGGCGATATCGGCGAGCACGGGCTTGAGGCGCGCCCCTTCCGCCAGCGCCGCCTGGATGGCCTGGCCGATGGTCTCGTCGCTCATCAGCCCGAACAGGGTCTCCACCGCCTCCGCATGGGCGCCCCCGGCAAGTCCTTCAGCCAGCACGCTTTCGCGCGCCGCCTGCACCATCTGGACCTGCCGGTCCTCCTCGATCACGGCGAAGTCGAAGGGCACGCCGGCCTCGATGGGGAAGCGGTGCAGCACCGCCTCGCAAAAGGCGTGGATGGTCAGGATGCGCAGGCCGCCCGGCGTTTCCAGCGCCCGGGCGAACAGGGTCCGCGCTTCGTCCAGCAGTTCCGCCGATGGCGCCGCTCCGGTCAGGCGCTCGATATCCGCCAGGAGCTCCCCTTGCCCCGCCACCGCCCATTGCGCCAGCCGCGCCCCGACGCGCTTGCGCATCTCGGCCGCCGCCGCCTTGGTATAGGTGAGGCAGAGGATGGACTGGGGCCGCACCCCGGCCAGCAATAACCGCAGCACCCGGTGGGTCAGCACGAAGGTCTTGCCCGAGCCGGCATTGGCCTCCACCCAGATGGAAAAGTCGGGGTCGCTGGCCCGGGCCTGGCTCGAGAGGGTGTCGAAGGGAATACGAAGCTCGCCGCGCTCGCTCATGCCTCCTCCTCCCCGTCCACCGCGGTCCATTCGGCCATGCGCGAGAGATGGTCGTAAGGCCCCGGAAACCTCTGGCCCTTCAGCGGCAGCAGGCGCGAGGGCATCGGGGTTTCGCGCAGCAGGAAGAAGTCGATATGACCCTGCGCCAGCCGGCCCACCTCGGCGGCCGCCTCCATCACCGTCATGCCCTGGGGCGTGGCGAAGGCGCTGGGCCGGAACGCCTCGGGGCCCAGCCCGATCTTGATATAGGTGAGCGCGCCGGCGGGCGCCGCCGCGATGTTCTCCATGCCGCCCGAGGCCGCCATCAACGCCTCGAGCGGCAATTGCGGCGCCTCGAACGCCCTCATGCTGCCCGGGCCGGGCGGCGAGCCGGTCTTGAAATCGAGGATTTCCAGCGTGCCGTCCCGCATCTGGTCGACCCGGTCGGCCTGGCCGGAAATGGTGAAGCCCCCGGCCAGTTGCAGCGTGAACCGCCCCCGGATCTCGGCGTGGCGCTTGAGCACCGAGGGCGCCCGTTCGCGTTCGAAATCGAGGAATTGGCGCGCCGTCGTCGCAAAACGGCGCAGCCAGATATCGCGGCGCTCGCCAATGGCGTCCAGCCCGGAGAATTCCGCCTCCGCCAGCGCCAGCAGCGTCTCGAGCGCGCCGGACGCTTCCGGATCATGCCCCTCGCGCACAAAGCGGGCGAGGATGGCGTGGATGATGGTGCCGCGCTCGCGCGCATCGGGGTCCTCCCCCAGCGCATCGAGCGGAAGCAACCGCAACACGTGGCGCGCATAAAGGTCGTAGGGCGAGCGCATCAGCGTCTCGATCTCGGTGACCGAAAGCCGGCGCGGGCGGCTGGCGGGCGGCGGATTGGGCAGAGGGCGCGCCGCCGGGCGCACCGTCTCCACCGCGTCGACCTGCCTCGCGGCAGCGAGCCACTCCCCGCCTCGGACGCGCAACTCGTCCGCCGCGTCGCGACCGACAAAGGCGTCGAGCCGTTGCACCAGCCGCGACGGCAGGGCCGGGCTCGAGCCGATGCGGTCGGCGAAGGCGAGGATCACCTCGCCATTGCCCATGGCGGCGGCGAAATCGTGCGCGGCGAGGCCCTGCATGCGCTCGGGCGGTTCCAGCCCGGCGGCCAGCCGCATGCCCCGGCTGAGCCAGGGGCCGGGATCGGCGGGGCCGGGCCATTTGTCCTCGTTGAGCGCCCCCAGGATCATCAGGTCGGGGCTCATCAGCCGCGCGTCGAGCTGGCCCCAGATGGCGATGTCGCGCCGCCTCTCCTCGCGATTGCGCACCTCGAAGCCGGCCATCAGCGCCGCCAGCACCGCCTCGAGCCCGCGCGGCGCGAAGCGATGGCCTTCCCCGGCCAGACCCGCCATTTCCTCGGCCCAGCCGGCCAGTTCATCGCGGCCATGCAGCGGCGCCCCGGCGCTGATGGTCTCAATCGCGGACCACAGGGCCGAGGCGAGGGCGGAAGCGCTGGTGACATTGTCCTCCAGCACCGCCGCGAGCGGGGCCAGGGCCGCCTCCAACTCATCGAGGAGGACCGCGATGGCGGCGCCGTCTTCCGCATCGAGGCGCCGTCGCTGGCGCGGCAAATCGCCCGCAAGCTGCGCTTCGAGCAGGGCGCGAAGGCCGGCAAGGCCGGGCGCCGGACGCTGGCCGCGCAGCAATCCCAGATCGATATGGTCAGCCAGCCTCGCGACCCGGACGCGGTCGCGGCCCAGCAGCACCGCCCGGTTGCGCAGCAGGGCGACGAGGTCGACGGGCGCATAGCGGCCCGAGACCAGCGCCAGCAATTGCCGCGCCAGCCGCCCGGCGGGGGCGTGAAAGAGCGGCGCGCCGGCGGCGTCGTCGACGCGGATGGCGAAGCGCCGGAGCTCGGCGGCGATGCGGCGCGCCAGGTTGCGGTCGGGGGTGACGATGCCGACGCTCCTGCCCCCGGCCAGCGCCGCCCGCGCGGCCAGCGCGATGGCCCGCGCCTCCTCGTCCTCGTTGCGAGCCGCAATGATGGCGACGCCCGCCAGCGCGCGATTGAGATCGGCCTTTTCGAAACGCTGCTCCGACCACAGGGCGGTAGTCTGGGTCGGGGCCAAGGCCAGATTGACCAGCCGCGTGCGCGGATGCGGCTCGGGGCAGAGCTCCACCACGTCCGCCGGCGCCGCGCCGAGCCGGCGCAGCAGGTGCATGAGGCCGTACTGGGGGTGGCCGTGCGGATTGGCCTCGTTGCTGAACAGCAGGGCATGGGTCGCGGCGCTCATGTCCATGTCCAGCCCCGGCAGCACCACGGCGCCGCGCTTCAGCCGGGCAATGGCGCCCAGCAGGCGGGCGGTCGCCGGGATGGAACCGGTAGAGCCGGCGGCGATGACCGGGCGGTCTCCGAACAAATGGGGTGCGGCCATGGCCTGGCGGTCGAGCCGCGCTCCACGCAGCGCCGCCGGGTCGCCGAGGCCCTCCAGCGCCAGCATTTGCGGCCAGGTGGTCAGCGCGATATCGAGAAAGGCCAGGGTCTGCTGCCAATAGGCGCCCAGTTCCTGCGTCATCTGCTCGCCCAGCGCGCGGATATCGGCGGGGCTGCGCTCCTCGATGATGAGATCGTCGATCAGCCGCCCCAGCGATTCGGCCATGGAGAAGATTTCCGCCGCCGTGGGCGGGGTGGAAAAGGCCAGCCGCCCATCCGAACTGTGGGCCCAGGCCGCTACCAGCCGCGACAGCACCAGGCGCCGCCTGAGCCCGCTGGCCGCCCGGGGCAGCGCCGGGGCGTCGAAGGGCGGCAGGAAGGGTTCCTCGTCGGCCTCCTCGCCGCCGAAAGTACGGATATCGGGCAGCAGCCCGGAAAAATCGGGCCGAACGGCAAAGGCCTCGGCCAGCGTGTCGCGCGCTCGCCGGGTCGGCACGACGATGGTGACGTCGCTCAGCCAGAAGGGCCGGCTGCGGTCCCAGCCGTCGAGCAGGGGCCCCTCCATCACCGCCTGGGCGAGGCAGGGCAGGAAAGGGGTATGCGGGGCAATGGAATAGAGCTTCATGCGCCCAGCGCCCGTTCCGCCGCGATCAGCGCCTCGGGAGTGCCGACATGGAACCAGGGCGCATCGAGCATGACGCCGAGCAGGTCCTCGCGCTCGAGTGCCGCCTCGAACAGCAGGTTGAGCGAGAAGGCGCCCTCGGGCGCCTGGGCGAAGGGCGCGCGGCCCAGCAGCGCCACGCCGGCATAGATGACCGGGGCGCCATAGTCGCGCGTCACCCTGCCATGCGGGTCGAGGCAGAAATCATGGCTGCGGGCAAAGCCGGTGGCGCGGGCGGGGGGGACGCAGAGCAGCACGATCCGGTCGGCCCCGTCATGGCGGGCGCGCATGCGTTCGAGCGGCCGGTCCGCCCCCGCCGGCCAAAAGGCGTCGGCGTTCATGACGAAGAAGGGGTCGGAGGCCAGCATGGGCAGCACGGCGCGCACGCCCCCGCCGGTCCCCAGCAATTCGGGCTCGCGGTTGACCTTGAGCAGGCCGCCGAAATGGGCCAGCAACTGTTCGGCGCGGTAATGGCCATTGGCGAGAAAGCGCGTCGCTCCCTCATGCCTTGCACCGGCCATGACCCGCTCGATCAGCGGTGTGCCGGCCACCTCGATCAGCGGCTTGGGCATGGTGTCGGTGAGCGGGCGCAGGCGCGTACCCAGCCCTGCGGCCAGCAGCATCACGTCGGGGAATCGGGCTTGTCGGTCCATGGGAGGATAAGAGCCGCGCCGCCTGCTCCTGTCCAGCCGGCCCGCAAGCGCGGCCTCCGGCCGCTATTCGGCGTGGGCGGCGGCGGCGGGCGGATCGATGTCGTCCTCGCCTTCTCCCTCGGCCGCCACCGCCGCTTCGCGCAGGCTCGCCTGGGCGGCGATGGCCCTGGTGCCGCTGGCGGTGATGGCCTCGTTGGGCGGGGCATTGGTGAGGATGGCGGCGAGCGAGCCGATGGTGGAGCGCAGATTGTGCCGGTGCACCACCATGTCCACCATGCCGTGGCTGTAGAGATATTCGGAGCGCTGGAAGCCCTTGGGCAGTTTCTCGCGGATGGTCTGCTCGATGACCCGTTGGCCGGCAAAGCCGATCAGCGCCCCCGGCTCGGCCAGGTGCACGTCGCCCAGCATGGCGTAGGAGGCGGTGACGCCGCCGGTGGTGGGATTGGTCAGCACCACGAAGAAGGGCAGCCCCGCCTCGCGCAGGCGCAGCACCGCCACCGTGGTGCGCGGCATCTGCATGAGCGAGAGCACGCCCTCCTGCATGCGGGCGCCGCCCGAGGAGACGAAGAGGATGAAGGGGGTCTTGAGACGGATGGCGGTTTCGAGCCCGGTGATGATGCCCTGCCCCGCCGCCATGCCGAGCGAGCCGCCCATGAAGTCGAAGTCCTGGATGGCCACGGTCACGGCGCGCTCGTAGAGCTGGCCGGTGGCGACGATTACGCTGTCGTCATGGCCGGTCTTGGCGCGGTTCTCGCGCAATCGGTCGGTATAGCGCTTCTGGTCGCGGAATTTCAGCGGATCGATGGGCACGGGCGGCACCGGCACCAGATCGTACTTGCCCTCGTCGAGGAAGGTGGCCAGCCGGTCGGCGGGCTTGATCTTCATGTGGTAGCCGGAATTGGGCACCACCCACTGATTGGCCTCGAGGTCGCGGTAAAACACCATCTCCCCCGACTCGGGGTCCTTGACCCAGAGATTCTCCGGCGTCTCGCGCTTGTTGGAGAGGAAGGAACGGATTTTGGGGCGGACGAAATTGTCGATCCAGTTCATGGCGCGGCCTTTCCCGTGATCTCGGCGATCACTAGTCGTCAATTATGGCGATAATTATCAGGGTGCGAAGGTGAGGAAAAGTTCAGTTCCGCGCCCGCTTCACCCCGGCGGCGAGATCAGCCACGATGTCGCGCACCGCCGCGATGACCTCCGGCGCCGGCCTGCCCTCGGCCAGCGACCGGGCGATGGCGTCCACCAGCACCGAGCCCACCACGATGCCATCGGCATGGCGGCCGATCTCGGCGGCGTCCTCGGCGGTCTTGATCCCGAACCCCACCGCCACCGGCAGCTCGGTATGGCTCTTGATGCGATCCACCGCCTCGCCCACCGCGCCGCGCGACTTGATGGCGGCGCCGGTAATGCCGGTCATGGAGACGTAATAGACGAAGCCCGAGGTATTGGCGAGCACGGAAGGCAGGCGATGCTCGTCGGTGGTGGGGGTGGTGAGGCGGATGAAGTTGATCCCGGCGCGCAGCGCGGGCAGGCAAAGTTCCTCGTCCTCCTCGGGCGGCAAATCGACCACGATGAGCCCGTCGACGCCGGCCTGCCTGGCCGTCTCGAGGAAGCGCTCGACCCCGAAGCTGTAGATGGGATTGTAATAGCCCATCAGCACGATGGGGGTGGCCTCGTCCTTGCGGCGGAAGGTTTCGACCATGTCGAGCACGCCGGTCAGGGTCTGGCCCGCGGCCAGCGCCCGCCGTCCGCCCATCTGGATGGCGACGCCATCGGCCATGGGATCGGAAAAGGGCATGCCCAGCTCGATGATGTCGGCCCCGGCCTGCGGCAGCGCCTCGAGAATGGCCTGGCCAGTCGCCAGATCCGGATCGCCGGCCATGACGAAGGTGACGAGCGCCGGACGGCCGGCCTGCTTGAGTTCGGCGAAGCGCCGGTCGATGCGGGAGGTCATGATGGCAGCATTCCCAGATATTTGCCGACGCTTTCCACGTCCTTGTCGCCACGGCCGGACAGGCACAGCACCACGGACTGGTCCTTGCCCATGCGGGGCGCGATCTTCATCACCTGCGCCAGCCCATGGGCCGATTCCAGCGCCGGGATGATGCCCTCGAGCCGGGTGCAGAGCTGGAAGGCCTCCAGCGCCTCGTCATCGGTCACCGGCGCGTAGGTGACGCGCCGCGCATCGTGCAGGAAGGCGTGTTCGGGGCCGACGCCGGGATAATCGAGCCCGGCCGAGATGGAATGGCCCTCGAGAATCTGCCCGTCCCCGTCCTGCAGCAGATAGGTGCGGTTGCCGTGCAGCACGCCGGGGCGGCCGCCGGTCAGCGAGGCGGCATGGCCGTTCTGGGTCTCGATGCCATGCCCGCCGGCCTCGGCGCCGTAAAGGGCGACGCCGGGATCGTCGAGAAAGGCGTGAAAGGCGCCGATGGCGTTGGAGCCACCGCCGACGCAAGCCACCACCGCATCGGGAAGCCCGCCTTCCAGCGCCTCGAACTGCTGCTTGATCTCGGTGCCGATCACCGACTGGAAGTCGCGCACCATTTCCGGATAGGGATGCGGGCCCGCGGCAGTGCCGATCAGGTAATAGGTAGTGTCCACATTGGTCACCCAGTCGCGCAGCGCCTCGTTCATGGCGTCCTTGAGCGTGCCGGCGCCGGCGGTGACGGCCCGCACTTCGGCCCCCAGCATCTTCATGCGCAGGACGTTGGGCATCTGACGCTCGACGTCGGTGGCGCCCATAAAGACGGTGCAGGGCAGATCGAAGCGGGCGCAGACGGTCGCCGCCGCCACCCCGTGCTGGCCGGCGCCGGTCTCGGCGATGATGCGGGTCTTGCCCATGCGTTTGGCCAGCAGGATCTGGCCCACGCAATTGTTGATCTTGTGCGAGCCGGTATGGTTGAGCTCCTCGCGCTTGAACCACACCTTCGCCCCGCCCAGATGGGCGCTCAGCCGTTCGGCGAAATAGAGCGGGCTGGGCCGGCCCACATAATGGGTTCCCAGATGCGCCAGTTCCTCCCCGAAAAGCGGGTCGGCCCGGGCCTCGCGATAGTGCCGCTCGAGGTCGAGGATCAGCGGCATCAGCGTTTCGGCGACGAACCGCCCGCCATGGATGCCGAAACGGCCATGCTGGTCCGGGCCGTTGCGCAGGGAATTGGTGCGGTCCATCAAGGAAGTCCTAACTTGCTCAGCGCTCTTCCTCGGACTTCATCTTCGACAAGCTCGCCAGAGGCCTCACGATAATTCAGTTCATCCGGCCGCCCGGGCGTTGCGGATGAACGCCTCGATCAGCCTTTTGTCCTTGACGCCGGGCGCCGTCTCCACCCCGGAAGAGACATCCACCCCCAGGGGCTTCACCGTTCCGATGGCCGCGGCGACATTGTCCGGCGTCAGGCCACCCGAAAGCATGAAGGGGATGGACGGGTCAAGGGTTTCGAGCAGGCTCCAGTCGAAGCTGGTCCCCAGCCCGCCGGGCCGGTCGGCACCCTTGGGCGGCTTGGCGTCGAGCAGGATGCGGTCGGCGGCTCCGACATAGTCGGTCACGAGGGCCACATCCGCCGCCGCGCCGATGGGCAGGGCCTTCATGATCTCGACCCCGGCCCCGGCACGGATGGCCTCCACCCGATGCGGGGTTTCGGGCCCATGGAGCTGGATCCAGTCGGGCCCCAGGGCGCTCACCTCGGCCACGCAGCTATTGTCGGGATTGACCAGCACCACGCAGCTTTCCACCCGCCCGCGCGCCGCCGAGATCAGCTCGGCCAGATCCTCGATGGAGACGTGGCGGGGCGAGCGCTGGAAATGCATGAAGCCGACCATGTCGGCGCCCGCGACGATGGCGGCTTCGAGCAGGTCCTCGCTCTTGATCCCGCAGATTTTGACGATTCTGGACTGGGCCATGGGGGTGGTCGGCTCAAGGGGACGGGAGAGAAACGGGAAGCGGAGCTGCGCCGTCCATCATCGCAGTTCCAGCAGGTCATCGA
The DNA here is from genome assembly GCF_042648785.1 of Devosia honganensis. Lineage (NCBI taxonomy): Bacteria > Pseudomonadati > Pseudomonadota > Alphaproteobacteria > Hyphomicrobiales > Devosiaceae > Devosia > Devosia honganensis. The sequence goes on along the minus strand of NZ_JBHRYD010000007.1, from coordinate 82,899 downwards.
CTTCATTGGGGGGCGGAGCGGCGCCGGGCCCGCCGCGGCGGCGGAGCGTCTCGAGCTCGGCGCTCAATTGCCGGGCCTCGCGCCGCCAGTGCCGCTCGCGGCGGCGGTGCGGCCCCTGCGCGAACCAGGAGGCGATGCCGCCCAGCAGCACGCCCACCAGCAGCACGGCGTAGAGCACCACGAAAAGCGGAATGCCGTAGCCGGCGGCGCCAGCGTCGAGCGGGGCCGCGAAGGGATTGAGGTTGACGGCGACCAATTGCCGATTGGCCAGGGCGAAGGCGATGAACAGCCCGCACAGGGGCACCAGGACCAGCCAGCCGACGATTTTGTTGACCATGCGGAATTCCAGTGAAGCCGAGGGGCTTCCATCTCTGCTTGCCGTGCCGCGCGGGCCGGCCTTCATGCCGCCCTGCGGCGCGGCGGGCAGGCTCGCCCAGGGCTAGGAGCGGTTGAGCCGCTCGCGGATTTCCTTGCCCGCCTTGAATTGCGGCACATATTTCTCACCCACATCGACCTGTTCGCCGGTGCGCGGATTGCGTCCCACCCTGGCGGGGCGGTTCTTGACCGAGAACGCTCCGAATCCGCGCAATTCGACGCGGTCGCCCCGCGCCATCGCATCCCCGATCTCATCGAGGATCGCATTGACGATGTTCTCGATATCACGCTGGAACAGGTGCGGGTTCTCCGCGGCGAGCTTTTCGACAAGTTCGGACTTGATCATCAAAGGCTCCGGCTTCCACGCTGCTCCCCCATGCTCAGGGGGTCCGGTCAACCTGCCAAAGCGAGACCAAGCCGTCAAGCACGAGAGGGCCCTGAGCGGGCAGGCCGAGGGCGGAACGCGCCGAGCCGCCCAGCAGGTCCGCCAGCCAGGAAAACTCGCTCCGGGGCAGCGGCCAGGCCGATACCACCTCGAGCTCCGGATCGAGCCCGTGGGTGGAGGCCAGCCAGTCCAGCGCCTCGTATTCGCCCCCGATAGCATCCACGAGACCGGTCTCGACGCCGATCCGGCCGGTGACGATCCGGCCGTCGGCCAGCGCCAGCGCCTGCGGCCGCGCCAGGCTGCGGCGTTCCGCCACGATGTCCACGAACCAGGCGAAGCTGTCCTCGACCAGCTCGCCGATCGAGGCGCGCACCTGAGCGCTCATCGGCTCGTCGTAGTCCGGCTCGGCCTTGAGGGGCCCCGAGGCCACCTTGTCGAGATCGATCCCGATGGTGTCGAGCAGCTTGCCGGCATTGACGTGCTGATAGAGCACGCCGATCGAGCCCACGATGGACAGGCGCCGGGCGAAGATGCGGTCGGTGGCCAGCGCGGTCATATAGGCGGCCGAGGCGCCCAGCTCGTCGATGGTGGCGACGGTGGGCTTGGCCTGGGCCAGGCGCCGCAGGCTCTCATAGAGCTCCTCGCCGCCGGCGGTGGTGCCGCCGGGGGAATTGATGGAGACGATCACCGCCTTGACGGCGTCGTCCTCCATGAGTTCGTCGATGGCCGCGAGCCGCTGGCGGTCCGTGGTGATGGTGCCGGCGATGGTGAGGCGCGCGATCCGGTCGCCGGCGGGCCGCTCGAGAGCGAAGCGCCCGGCCAGTGCCAGGACGGCGATGACGGCGGCGACGAGGGCAAGGACGCGCCAGAGCGCGCGGGAGCGCCGGAAGCGTTCGGCGGCGACGATCGGGTGGGCGTCCGATGCCGGATTGGGGTCGGTCATTGCGGCTCCTCGTCTTGCTGCCTTCCGGTACGCTTTCGGCGCCCGCCTGGCAAGCCGGCCCGCCTCTCAGGACGGCAAGAGCGCCTTGACCATATAGTGAGCCTCCGGGCCATAGCCGGCGAGGCCGGAACGGTTTTCCACGCCGAAGCCCTGCCGCTCCCAGAAGCCGCGCGATCCGTTGACGGCCACGAGACTCATGCGGGGAAAATCCATGGCCATGGCATGCTTGGTCAGCGCGGCCATGATCCGGCCTGCGGCGCCCACCCCGCGGGTCAGCGGCAGCAAGGCCAGATCGTGGATGTAATAGCTGTCGGCATCGTCGGGAATGGCGCCCAAAAGCGTGTCGAGCGGAGGCGCCTCGCCCTGCCGCCAGGGATGGCTCAGCACGTAGCCGGCGGGCCGTTCGGCGACTTCCAGCAGGTAGCAGCCATTGCGGTAAAGGGTGAATTTCTCAGCGAGGACCGCCCGGGCCTCGAAGAAACCGGGATGGACCGCGCCGGCGATGGCAAAGACCGCGTCGAGGTCGTAGCCGGTCATGGCCCGCCAGGCGAGGTCGCGAAACTGGAACATGGTCCTGTCCTCGAAACAGAACGACCCGCGCCGGAAGGCGCGGGTCGAAGGCTTGGAACGGCGCCGCGCGGCTTACTTCTCGTCGCGGCCCTTGAGGGCGGCGCCCAGGATATCGCCGAGCGAGGCGCCCGAATCGGACGAGCCATACTGGGCCACGGCTTCCTTCTCCTCGGCGATTTCGAGCGCCTTGATGGAGAGCTGGATGCGGCCGGTCTTGCGGTCGTACTGGGTGACGCGGGCATCGACCTTGTCGCCCTTGGCGAAGCGCTCGGGGCGCTGGTCGTTGCGGTCCCTGGAGAGGTCGGCGCGGCGAATGAAGGCGGTCACATCGCTGTCGGCGATGCGCACCTCGATGCCGCCATCGTTGACGTCGACCACTTCGGTGGTGACCACGGCGTTCTTGCGCAGGCCCGAACCGTCAGCGGAACCGGCATCGGCCAGTTCGTCGGCGGCGAGTTGCTTAATGCCGAGGCTGATGCGCTCCTTTTCCACGTCGACGTCGAGGACCTTGGCCTTGACGATGTCGCCGCGATTGTAGTCGTCGAGCGCGATTTCACCCGACTTCTGCCAGTCCAGGTCGGACAGGTGCACCATGCCGTCCACATCGCCTTCGAGGCCGATGAACAGGCCGAATTCGGTCTTGTTCTTGACCTCGCCCTCGATGGTGGCGCCCACCGGGAACTTCTCGGCGAAGGCTTCCCACGGGTTCTGCAGGGTCTGCTTGAGCCCCAGCGAGATGCGGCGCTTGTCCGGATCGACCTCGAGCACGACCACGTCGACTTCCTGGGAGGTCGAGACGATCTTGCCCGGGTGCACGTTCTTCTTGGTCCAGCTCATCTCCGAGACGTGGATCAGGCCTTCGATGCCCGGCTCCAGCTCGACGAAGGCACCGTAATCGGTGATGTTGGTCACGCGGCCCGAGAACTTGGCCCCGACGGGGTACTTGGCCTCGATGCCCTCCCACGGATCGGCCTGCAGCTGCTTCATGCCGAGGCTGATGCGGTGCGATTCGTGGTTGATGCGCACGATCTGGACCTTGATGGTCTCGCCGATGGTGAGCACTTCGGAGGGGTGGTTGACCCGGCGCCAAGCGATATCGGTGACGTGCAGCAGGCCATCGATCCCGCCCAGGTCCACGAAGGCGCCGTAATCGGTGATGTTCTTGACCACGCCGTCCACGACCTGGCCCTCTTCGAGCTGCTGAACGATTTCCGAACGCTGCTCGGCGCGCGATTCCTCGAGAATGGCGCGGCGCGAGACGACGATATTGCCGCGGCGCTTGTCCATCTTGAGGATCTGGAAGGGCTGCGGAACGTTCATCAGCGGGGCGATGTCGCGGATCGGGCGGATATCGACCTGCGAACGGGGCAGGAAGGCCACGGCGCCTTCCAGGTCGACGGTGAAACCGCCCTTGACCTGGTTGAAGATGGTGCCTTCGACGCGCTCGTTGGCGTTGTACTTTTCCTCGAGCTTGACCCAGCTCTCCTCGCGGCGGGCCTTTTCGCGGCTGAGCACGGCCTCGCCCATGGCGTTCTCGACGCGGTCGACATAGACCTCGACTTCCGAGCCCACGTCGATGGTGCCGTCGCGGCCGGCCTGGCCGAACTCCTTCAGCGCCACGCGGCCTTCGGTCTTGAGACCGACATCGACGATGGCCAGGTCCTTCTCGATGGCGACGACCCGGCCCTTGACGACCGTACCCTCCAGGGGCTCGTTATCGACAAAGGAGTCGAGGAGCATCGCTTCAAAATCTTCTTTCGTCACAGTCTGCTGTGCCAAATCTGTTCTCCGGTGCGCCGGTGGTTGGGGGTTTTGCATCCTGCCCGAACGCGGGTCCGCCTCGGCCAAATGCCGAAGCCGGCGCACGGAGCACCGGTTCTGCGACAGGATGATTTCGTTAGTTCAGCTTCCGGGCCAACGTTGAAAAGACCGTCCCGTTCCCGGCCCCAAGGAGGAAATTAGGAGGGCTGCGGCCCTCCTGCCTTGAGCGCCATGGTCCTATCGACGATCTCGATGGCAGCGCGGAGTGCGGCCTCTATACCCAGAAGCGTCGTGTCGAGCAAGTGTGCGTCGTCGGCTTTGTAGAAGCCTCCATGGGGATTGAGCATGTCGCGGGCGTCGCGCTCCTCGATCTGGTGATAGAGCGCATAGCGGTCGACTTCGACGCCGCGCGCCTCCAATTGCCGGGCCCGGCGTTCCATGCGTGCCTTGCTGTCGGCCTGGATGAACAGTTTCACATCGGCGTCGGGGCAGATTCTGGTGCCGATGTCGCGTCCGTCGAGCACGGCGCCGCCGGGCCGGAGCGCGAAATCGCGCTGGAAATCGTAAAGCGCCGCCCGCACCTGGGCGATCACCGCCACCTTGCTGGCCAGCACGCCGGTTTGGGCGGCGGTCAGCCGGTCGAGATCGGTCAGTTGCGCTGCATCCAGTGCCCGGGCGGCGGCGATGGCGGCGTCCTCGAAGTCGGGCGCGCCCTCCCGGCCCTCCACGGCGAGGCCCACGGCGCGATAGAGCAGGCCGGTATCGAGGTGGGGCAGGTCGTAGTGCCGGGCGAGGCCCGATGCGAGCGTGCCCTTGCCCGAGGCGGCCGGGCCGTCGACGGCGATGATCATGAGTTGTTTCCCTTCCGGTCCCGCGGCAGGATCGGCGATAGCGGGGCCGGACCGCAAGGGCAAGGGGGAAGCGGCGCGGACGCTCCCCGCCCGCGCCGGCACATTTTGGGTTTGACAGGGCGGGGCTTTGCCCATAACCGGACTGACCGAAACGGGCGTGAGCGGCTTTGGGCGCGCCCGCAATTCCCTTCATTTCGTTTGAGGCATGGGACATGGCCAACTCCGAACGCGGCACCAAGCGGACCGACCCCGATACCGGCAAGAAATTCTACGACCTCAACATGGATCCGATCGTCTCGCCCTATACCGGCAAGAGCTATCCGCGGTCCTTCTTCGAACAGCTTCCGGGCAAGCCCGGCCCGGCGACGGCCCGCAAGGTCGACGACGAGGACGAGCAGGAAGATGAGGACGAGGCCGAAACCACCGGGCCCGAGATCGTCAGCCTCGAGGAAGCCGACGCCGAGGAAGCCGGCGACGAGGACATTCCCGAGGTCGAGGATGTCGAGGTCGACGAGGACCTGGGCGAGGACGAGGAGGACGCCTTCCTCGAAGACGACGAGGACGAGGCCGACAATCTGGACTTTGACGTCGACGACGACGAAGACCGCTGATTCCATTGAATTTTTCCGCCCGGGCGGGATAACTGCCCGGGCGGACGAAAAAGTGTCATTTAAGCACTTGCACAGAGCGGAATGATTCACTAGGTTCCGCCTCGCTTCGCCCGGGCATCGCCCGGCGAACCCGTGAATGGGGCCATAGCTCAGCTGGGAGAGCGCTTGCATGGCATGCAAGAGGTCAGCGGTTCGATCCCGCTTGGCTCCACCATTCCGCCACATCGTTGGAAATTCCGCAGCCGTGCCGGCCGAGGCCGCCTGCCTCAGTCCTTCCCCTCCATGCGCCCGGCGGCGCGTTCGAAACCCTGGGCGATGGCTTCGCGCATGGCCTGCCGCGCCTCGGCCGGGTTGCGCTCGCTGATCGCCCGGGCGATGCGTCGGTGCACTTCGACGGTCACCGCCAGCGCCGCGGGATCGTTCACCGGGGAGGAGATGGTGAAGGCGGCGGTCAGGGCCAATTCCACCAGCGCACTGATCGAGGCCATGAAGGGATTGCCCGAGGCCGCGGCCACGGCCTTGTGGAAATCGAGATCGTGGCGGGCGAATTCGGCCGGAGTTTCGGCTGCCGCCATCCGCTCCACCTGCGCCAGCAGCGCCGCCGCGTCCTCAGGCCGGCAGCGTTCGGCAGCCAGCGCCGCCGCCTCGATCTCGATGCCGATGCGCACCTCGGCGAGGCTGCGCAGGAACGCAACCTCCGGGCCCAGCTCGAAAAACCAGGCGAGCACGTCCGCATCGAACAGGTTCCAGCGATTGCGCGGCAGCACCCGCGTGCCGATGCGGGCGCGCGCCTCGATCATGCCCTTGGCCGCGAGCGTCTTGAGCGCCTCGCGCAGCACGGTGCGCGATACCCCGAACCGTTCCAGCAACTCCCCGTCGGGCGGCAGGATCGAGCCTTCCGCATATTCGCCCGAGACGATGGCCAGCCCCAGCACCCAGAGCACGTCCGCATGCAGGTTGCGGGCCGGACTGCGGCCGGACAGCGCGGCAATGAGATCGCCCGAATGCCGCGCGCGTCCTGCGGACCTGTCCATGAATGCCGTTCTCCACGCTTTTGCCGCGACCTAACCACAGGCGCATTAGTATGACAATAACGGCGGTCGAGCTCTGGAGGCGGACTGGACAGCGCCCGACGCGCCGCGCAGAGTGAGCCGGCCTAACCGGATTCGCTGACAAGGACCGCTCACATGACCTCTTCCGCCGCCATCGACAATGTTCTCGCCCAGGTCGATTCCGGCCTCGAGCGGAGCCTCGAGCGGCTGTTCGAGCTGTTGCGCATCAAGTCGATCTCCACCGACCCGGCCTATGCCGGGGAATGCCGCAAGGCCGCCGACTGGCTCGCCGCCGAACTGACGGAACTGGGCTTTGCCGCCTCTGCCCGCCCCACGCCAGGCCATCCGGTGGTGGTCGCCCATGGCCCCGAGCAGGCCGGCCCGCACGTTTTGTTCTACGCCCATTACGACGTGCAGCCGGTCGACCCGCTGGATTTGTGGGACACCGATCCGTTCGCGCCGGTCATCCGCGAAAAGGACGGGCACAAGATCATCGTGGCGCGCGGCGCCTCGGACGACAAGGGCCAGATGCTGACTTTCATCGAGGCCTGCCGCGCCTGGAAGACGGCGACCGGCGCCCTGCCGCTGCGCATCTCGCTGCTGCTGGAGGGCGAGGAGGAATCGGGCGGCAAGAACCTGCCCCCCTTCATGCGCGAGCACGCGGAGGAATTGCGGGCCGATATCGCGCTGGTCTGCGACACCGACATGTGGGACCGCCAGACCCCTTCCATCACCACCATGCTGCGCGGGCTGGTGGCCGAGGAGGTGGAGATCGCCGCCGCCGACAAGGACCTGCATTCGGGCATGTTCGGCAATGCGGCGCACAATCCCAACCAGGTGCTGGCCGGGATCATCGCCAGCCTGCGCGCGCCGGACGGCTCGGTCACCCTGCCGGGCTTTTACGATGACGTGGCCGAGATCGGCCCGGAATTGAAGGCGCAATGGGAGGGGCTGGGCTTCGACGAACAGGCTTTTCTGGGTGCCGTGGGCCTTTCCGTGCCCGCCGGTGAAGCGGGCCGCAGCGTCCTCGAAATGCTCTGGGCCCGCCCCACCTGCGAGATCAACGGCATGAGCGGGGGCTATACCGGGGACGGCTTCAAGACCGTCATCCCCGCCAGGGCCAGCGCCAAGATTTCCTTCCGCCTGGTGTCGGGACAGGACCCGGACAAGATTCGCGCCGCCTTCCGCACCCATGTCGAAAGCCTGCTGCCCGCCGACTGCACGGTAAAATTCACCCCGCATGGCGGCTCGCCGGCCATCACCGTGCCGGCGGACGGCATCCATCTGCGCCGGGCACTGTCCGGGCTCACCGCCGAATGGGGCCGACAGGCGGTGATCACCGGCTCGGGCGGCTCCATCCCGGTGGTGGGCGAATTCAAGTCGATCCTCGATCTCGACACGCTGCTCATCGGCTTCGCCCAGGTCGACGACCAGATCCATTCCCCCAACGAGAAATACGACCTCGAGAGCTTCCACCGCGGTATCCGGTCCTGGGTCCGCGTGATGGGCGCGCTGGCGGAATAGGCGCCCTACCCCTCCACCGCCACGTCCAGCGCCAGTTCCACCATGTCGCGGAGGGAGGTCTGGCGCGCCTGGGCGTCGATTTCCTCACCGGTGACGAGGCAGTCGGTCATGGTACAGATGGCCAGCGCCCGGACCGAGAAACGCGCCGCCAGCGTATAGAGCGCCGCCGCCTCCATCTCGACAGCGAGCACGCCATGTCCGGGGAGCTTTCCATAGCCGGCGAAACCGTCCTCGTGATAGAAAACGTCCGAGGACAGCATATTGCCGGCATGGACGCGCAGCCCGCGCGCCTCAGCCTTGTCGGCGGCCAGGCGCAGCAGGCCGAAATCGGCCAGGGGCGCGAAATCATAAGGACCGAAGCGGCCGCGCACGATGGCCGAATCGGTAGTGGCGCCCTGGGCCAACACCACGTCGCGCACCTTGACCGCAGCGTTGAGCCCGCCGCAGGTGCCGACGCGGATGAGGGTCTTGGCTCCATAGACATGGATCAGTTCGTGCACATAGATCGCCAGCGAGGGCTGGCCCATGCCCGAGGCCTGCACCGAAACCGGCCGGCCCTTCCAGCTTCCGGTATAGCCCAGGCAATTGCGCACCGCATTGACCTGCCGGGCATCGGCCAGGAAGGTCTCGGCGATCCATTTGGCGCGCAGCGGATCGCCCGGCAGCAGCACCGCCTCGGCATAGTCGCCCGGTTCCGCATGGTTGTGCGGCGTGGTCATCTTCAGGTCTCCTCCCCCGCTCCGTCACCGGATCATTGCCACCGGCGGCGGGTGAAGACAATCCCGGCGCCCTCGCCCATGGCTTGACGCGGCGTCCGGCCCGGCCCATTTACCCCTCGCCAGACAAGGAGACGGAACCAATGGTCGCCAAAGTGTTCATCGACGGGGAAGCCGGCACTACGGGCCTCCAGATCCGCGAGCGCCTGGCCGGCAGGCGCGACCTCGAAATCCTCTCCATCGCCGCCGACAAGCGCAAGGACGAGGACGAGCGCAAGCGCCTGCTCAACGCCGCCGATATCGCCATTCTATGCCTGCCCGACGACGCGGCGCGCGAGAGCGTGCGGCTGATCGAGAACGGCACCACCAGGGTCATCGACGCCTCCACCGCCCACCGCACCGAAGAGGGCTGGGTCTACGGCTTTGCCGAAATGGAGGCGGGCCAGACCGAGGCCATCGCGGCGGCGCGCCATGTCACCAATCCGGGCTGCTGGCCGCAGGGGCTGATCGCCGCTCTCCGTCCGCTGGTCGCGGCCCGCCTGCTGCCGCAGGACTATCCCCTCACCTATCACGGCATTTCGGGCTATTCGGGCGGCGGGCGGCAGATGATCGAGGATTACGAACGGGCCGGCACGGCGGCCAGCCACTACATGCCCTATGCCCTCACCCTCGCCCACAAGCACCTGCCGGAGATGACGCTCTATGGCCGGCTCGGGCGGGCGCCGCTCTTCCTGCCGGTGGTGGGCGATTTCGCCCAGGGCATGAGCACCGCCATTCCGCTGCATCTGGACATGGTCGCCTCGATGCCGTCGGGCAAGGAACTGCACGCGGCGCTCGCCGATCATTTCGCCGCCATTCCCGGCGGCTTTGTGCGGGTCGCGCCCTACGAGCCAGAGCTGGGCAGGACCGCCACGCTCGACCCCGAAGCGCATAACGGCACCAATACGCTGACCCTGCACGTCTTCGCCAATGACGGAGCCGGCCAGGCAGTGATCTGCGCCGTCTACGACAATCTGGGCAAGGGCGCCTCGGGCGCGGCGGTGCAGAACCTGAATATCATGCTAGGCGTCGATCCGCGCGAAAGCCTGCTCGCCTGACGCTTTCGCCCGCTCCAGCCTTGACCGCAACGGCGCTTTTGCGCAAAGACCCTTGCCAATAGCGAGGTTTGCCCCAATGGAAAAATTCACCACCCTCACCGGTGTCGCGGCGCCCCTGCCGATCATCAATATCGACACCGACATGATCATCCCCAAGCAATATCTGAAGACCATCAAGCGCACCGGTCTGGGAACCGCGCTGTTCTCGGAGATGCGCTATAATGAGGACGGCTCGGAAAACGCCGAATTCGTGCTCAACCAGCCCGCCTATCGCGAGGCGAAGATCATCATCGCCGGCGACAATTTCGGCTGCGGCTCCTCGCGCGAGCATGCCCCCTGGGCGCTGGCCGATTTCGGCATTCGCTGCGTGATCTCCACCAGCTTCGCCGACATCTTCTATAATAACTGCTTCAAGAACGGCATCCTACCGCTGGTGGTGACGCCCGAGCAGCTCAAGCTTTTGCTGGACGATGCAGAGCGCGGCTCCAACGCCACGCTCACCATCGACCTGGAGAGCCAGACCATCAAGGGGCCTGATGGCGGCACGCTGCATTTCGACATCGACCCGGCGCGCAAGCACGTGCTGCTCGAAGGGCTCGACGACATCGCCGGCACGCTGAAATCCGATCCCGCCATTTCCGCCTTCGAAGGCAGGATGGCGTCCGACCGCCCCTGGCTCTGAACGGAGGATGACGCGGCGCCAGATCGCGCTTTGCCTCCACGCAATCCTGCTCGTGGGAGCGATGGCGCTTCTGGTGCCGGCCCTGACCGCCCGGGACTCCAGGGCGGGATTCCTCTTCTCGCTCACCGCCTATTGGCTGGGCTTCTGCCTGCCGGCAATCGGGCTTTACGCCCTGCCCGGCAATGACGGGCGGCTGCTATCCGAGCGGCTGGCCTGGCGCGACTGGTGGCTGCTGCCTCTGCTGCTGCTCCAGGTGCTGCTGGTGTCGCTGGTCACTTTCGTGCCCAATACCGCCATCCTGACCAGCGGCGGCATGTGGCTGGCCATGCTGATCGCCTGCATCAACGCGCCGCTGGAGGAGATCGCCTGGCGCGGCGGGTTCCTCTCCAGCTTCCGCGACCGTCCGGCGCTGGGCTTCTGGCTGGGCTGGGCGCTGTTCACCGCCTGGCACGTGCCGCTGGCGCTCAGTCATGGCGTGGTCTTCGACGGCGGCGCGGCGGCGCTGGTCGGAGGGACGGCGGCGCTAGGGCTGTTCTGGAGCTGGATCGCCTGGCGCACGGGCTCGGTGTTCTACGTATCCCTCGCGCACATGCTTACCAATGTGCTGGCCTTCTGGGTGTTATTCGACCGCAATCTGTTCGTATCGGGCGCCTACCAGCCGTAATCCAGCACGGTCAGCGTCCGCACCCGCTTCCCATCCACCCATTCGATCGCCGCGTCGCGGCGCATGCCGATCAGCGCCGCGCCCACCGGGCCCAGAATGGGTACATTGCCCCTTTCCCCGAAGGGACGGTCGGGATAGCTCAGCGTTCCCAGCCGCAGGCGCGGTTCGTTATCGAGCCGGAACAGCACTCGCTGGCCCATGGAGACGCCGGCCCGGTCCCAGGGATGGCAGATCGCGGCGCGGCGCAATTCGCGTTCGAGATAGGCCGACACGTCCGGCATGGCCTTATGGGCACGTTCCGCCAGCAGCATGACGCGGTGATAATCGTCCGATTTGACCACAATATCCGGCAGCGTCGCGGACAATAGCACGGCGTGACCTCGAATGGCGCTCATCGCCGATATGTCGACGCCTCGCCGCGCCCCGTCAATGACCGGGGTAGAATATTTCGCCGCTATATGTGTCAGGATTATTGACCTAACGCGGTGCCCGTGGCAGTACAGGCCCCATTTTTATGCGTCCCCGCATAACTCCCGTCCATGAGGGTCAACCATGTCCGACGATACCCTGCTCGACCGCGCGCTCATCCGCCTGGAAGAAGCCGCCAATCATCTCCAGATCGATGCGGACGTGACCGAGAAACTCAAATATCCGCGCGAGACCACCAAGACGCGCCTGACCATCCGCATGGACGACGGGTCGCGCAAATCCTTCCTGGCCTGGCGCTGCCGCTATGACGATACGCGCGGCCCCACCAAGGGCGGCATCCGCTTCCATCCCGAGTCCAATATCGAGGAAGTGGAGACGCTGGCCTTCTGGATGACCTTCAAATGCGCCGTGATGAACCTGCCCTATGGCGGGGGCAAGGGCGCGATCCGCGTCGATCCGCACAAGCTGTCCCGGGCCGAGCTGGAGCGCCTGTCGCGCGCCTATGTGCAGGCCTTCGCCAATATCATCGGCCCGGACCGCGACATCCCCGCGCCCGACGTCTACACCAATGCCATGATCATGGGCTGGATGGCCGACGAATATAACCAGATCACCGGCCAGGTCTCCCCCGCCGTCATCACCGGCAAGCCCATCGCGCTGGGCGGCTCGCTGGGACGCACCGACGCCACCGCGCGCGGCGGCTTCTATCTCGTGCGGCATCTGGCGTCCGAACTGGGCCTCGACAAGGACCATTCCGTCGCCATCCAGGGTTTCGGCAATGCCGGCCAGTTCTATGCTCGCCTCAGCGCCGCCGACCGCAACACGGTGGTGGCGGTCTCCGATTCGGCTGGCGCCATCTACCGGCCGGGCGGGCTCGACGTCGAAAAGCTGATCGCGGGCAAGAATTCCGGCTGCCACGTGGCCGACATGGCCTCGGAGCTGGGCGCCACGGTCATCGCGCCGGACGAATTGCTGGCGGTGGAGGCCGATCTGCTGGTGCCGGCGGCGCTCGAAGACATGATCACGCGGCACAATGCCGACGCCATCAAGGCCAAAGTGGTACTCGAATTGGCCAATGGCCCGATCACGCCGGAGGCCGACACGGTCCTCAACGGCAAGGGCGTCATCGTCCTACCCGACATCCTGGCCAATGCGGGGGGTGTCACCGTCTCCTATTTCGAATGGGTGCAGAACCGGCAGGGCTATTACTGGGACCTCGAGGAGATACACGCCCGCCTGCTCAAGATCGTCGAGCGCGAGGGCCGCGCCATCTGGGACATCGCCTGCAAACGCGACGTTTCGGTGCGTTCCGCCGCCTATATCCACGCCCTGGGACGCCTCGCTACCGCCATCGAGGCGCACGGCACCCAATCCTTCTTCGCCGGCTGACGCCGGCTCCCCGCTCCCTCCCCCATGCAGAAGAGGGAGCGGGGATGAAATCCTTACAGATCCACCTCGTCATCGCCGAGGCCATCGACCTCGGCGGCGGCGCGGCGCAGGATGTCGGCCGCCCGGCGCTGCTGCTCCTCACTGCCGCGGCGGGCCTTTTTGAGCGCGGCCTTGAGGGCCTTGCGGGAGGCTTCAAGCTCGGGCAGGGCATCGTGCATGGGCCGGTCGTCAGGGCGCGGACGCTCGCCCCAATGGGGCGGGACGTTGCCGTCCTCGGGCCGGCCTTCGCCGCCGAAGGGCCAGTCGGCCCGCACGAATTCGCGGAACCGGTTCATCTGCTCGCCAGTGCGGGCGAGGAAATCCAGCGTCGATTCGATCGCCTCGCGGTTCTCGCTGAGATGGGTCCGCCCCTCCGCGGTGATGGTGTAGAGATTCTTGTTGCCGTCCGCCGCCGAGGTGACGAAACCGGCTTCCTCCAGATAGGTCAGCGCCGGATAGACCACGCCGGGGCTGGGGGAATAGACGCCATTGGAGCGCTCCTCCACCGCCTTGATCAGATCGTAGCCGTGGCGCGGCTGCTGCTCGATAAGATAGAGCGCCACCAGCCGCAGGTCGCCCGAGGCCAGCATCCGCCCGATGCGGAAATTGCCCCCGACCTGCCCAAATTCGTCGTCCGCCATCCGCTGCATCCGGCCCCAGCCGCGCCGCGCCATCGCCTCGAGGCGCCGCCAGTTGGGTTCGCCGTTCTTCCAATAGGAACTCATGATCGTATCTCCAGATATATCTTGAAAAGCCCTATTGCCGCAGATCGGGGCGTTTCGAGCCGGTTTCAAGATATATCGCGGACTATTTTGCCGATCGCCCGGACGTGCAGACGACAACGCCCCGGAGGGAGCCTCCGGGGCGTAAGCAACCAAGGAATGGGAAGGGATCAGGCGGCGACGCCGTCGCCGGCGCCGTTTTCCCGGTCAAACTGCCCGTTGCGGCGGAAGCGCCACATATAGGTGGGCAGGATGCTGTCCATGCCGGTGGGGACGATGCCGAAACCGGCCAGCGTCCGCTTCTCCTTAATGGCGGCGTCCGATACCACGTTGTCGACGCCCAGAAGCGCCACCTGGTCGGCGGTGATGAGTGGCTTGAACGGCAGCAGGCCCAGCAGCGCGGCCCCGAACCGGGCCAGCCCCGGCGGCACCGGCAGTAGCGGCCGGTTGCGTCCGGCCTCGCGCAGGATGCGCCGCAGTAGGTCCCTGTGCGTCTCGACGTCCGGGCCGCCCAGCTCGTAGACGCGGCCGGGCTTGACCTCGCCCTCGGCGGCCTTGAGCAGCGCCTCGGCGACGTCGCCCACATAGACGGGCTGGAAACGCGTCCCTGCATGGATCAGCGGCATTACCGGCAGCAGCCGCGCCAGCGTGCCCATCAGATTGAAGAAGCCGTCGTCCTGCCCGAACATGATCGATGGCCGGATGATGACGGCCTGCGGATAGGCGTCCAGCACCGCCGCTTCCCCGTCCAGCTTGGAGCGCGCATAGGCGCTGACCTCGGCGGCGGCGTCGACACCCAGTGCCGACATCTGCACCAGCGACCCGGCACCTGCCGCCGCCGCGGCGCGGGCGATAGCGGCGGCGCCATCGACATGCACGGCTGCGAAACGCTGCTTGCCGCGCTCGAAGCCGATGCCCACCAGGTTGATGACGATATCCGCCCCGGCAACGGCCCGCCGGATCGAATTTTCGTTGCGCAGATTGGCCTGCACGGGGACCACCTGTCCCACGCCGCCGAACATGCGCACCGTACCGGCCAGGTCCGGGCGACGCACCGCGACGCGGATGCGATAGCCGCGCCGCGCCAGCAATTGCACCAGCTGCGTGCCGACGAATCCCGACCCGCCGAACACGGTGACGAGCTTGGGCGCATTACGATCCATTTGAGGGCTCCCGGACACGCAGAAGAATTGAGACCGCTTCTAGCCCACGGGCTGCGCCTCTGTCGAGCCTCCGGCACATCCCCCAGCGCGGAAACGGGTTGACTCGCCGGGAAAATACGTTCTTTTTTTGTTCCAGCAAAGGAGCCAGACTATGACTGAAATGCGCGAATATCAGGGCCAGTGCCATTGCGGCGCCGTCCGCTTCACCGCCCGCACCGGGCTTGCTTCCATGGGGGACTGCAATTGCTCGCGCTGCCGGCGCCTTGGATGGGTCATGCAATCGATGCCCGCAGAGGATTTCCGGCTGCTCGCGGGCGAGGACAATCTGACGCTCTATCGCTTCAACACGGAAAAGATCGACCATCTGTTCTGCCGCACCTGCGGCATCGAGTCCTTCGCCCGTGGCAGCGACGGGCAAGGCAATCGGATGGTGATGGTCAATGTGGGATGCCTGGAGGACGCGCCGGCGGTAGATCGCAATGCGATCCGGCACTGGGACGGCGCTAAGTTCTGAAAGCGGCCACAAGCGCATTGACAATGCCCGGCCGCCGCCCTAGTTACTCGCCCGTCGCCCAGATGGCGGAATTGGTAGACGCGCACGGTTCAGGTCCGTGTGCCGCGAGGCGTGGAAGTTCGAGTCTTCTTCTGGGCACCAGTTTCGGAAAACGCCGGCCGCGAGAAATCGCGGCCGGCGTTTTCTATTCGGGCAGGCTGCGGCGGGGACGGCGCGCGGCGACCAGGCCGATCAGCATGCCGGCGGCGACGGCGATGAGGAAGGGCCAATGCCGCACTCGGGCGAAGACCGTGCCTTCCAACTTCTGATGCGGCCGTACGTCGAGCGCCGCCATCTGCCCCCTGACCAGTTGGCCGCTGATTCGCCCCAGCGGATCGGTGGCGAAGGTGAGGCCCGTATTGGCGGCGCGGACCAGGCTCATCCCTTCCTCCACCGCCCGGATGCGCGCGTGATGGGCATGCTGCTCGGGACCGATAGAAGCGTCAAACCAGGCGTCATTGGTCAGGTTGAGCAGGAACTGGGCCTGCCCGGTATCGCCCAGATCGCCTGAAAAGATGATCTCGTAGCACACCAGTACCAGCGGCGCCGGCGCGCCGGGCAAGTTCATCAGCCGCCGCCGCGCATCGCCCGCCGACCAGCCCTCGGCGCCGGGCACGAACTGGGTGATGCCCAGCCGGGCGAAAGTACCGGCAAAGGGCAGATATTCCCCGAACGGCACCAGATGCGCCTTGTCGTAGCTGGCTACCACCTCGCCGCCGCTGTCGATGGCGAGCACGGAATTATAGGGCGGGGCCGACGATCCGGAGGCATCGAGTCCATAGGGCCGGCGCGGCACCCCCGCCAGCAGCGTCGCGCCCTCGGGCAGCAACCGGGCGATCCGCGCCAGCGCCTCGGGATAGGTCTCGAGGAAAAACGGCAGACTCGATTCGGGCCAGACCAGATGAGTGATGTCCGCCAGCCCCTGGTCCTGCGGGTCCATGCGCATATCCGAGAGCATGACCAGACGGTCGACCAGCGCCACCGGATCGACATTGCCGAAATCGGCGTGCTCATGGACCAGCGGCTGCACCAGCCGCAGCGCCATGTCCTGCCGCTCGGTGGCGATAGTGCCCGCAAGCCGGTTCCAGCCATAGCCCAGTTGGGCGGCGATCACCGCCAGAGCGAGAAAGAGTGGCGCCAGCCGACGGCTGAGAGGCCGGCCATCGGCGGGCCAGATCAGGGCGGGCGTCATGGCCAGCAGCGGAGCGAGGAAGGTAAGCCCGTAAACGCCGATCACCGAGGCGAGCTGCATCATCTCGTCCGTGCCGGTCAGGCTGTAGCCCAGAAGATCGAAGGGAAAGCCGGTAAACAGATGCCCGCGTGCGAATTCTGCCGCCGCCAGCCAGGCCGAGAGCGTGACGATGCGGGTCCAGCCATGGCTCCAGGTGAGATGGGCCAGGGCGCTGGCCAGCCCCCAGAACAGCGCGATGAGCGCGGCAAGGCCGAGAATGGCGGGCGGCATGGCGGCGAGCACCCAGCCGCCATCGACGAAGAAGGCGGCGCCCAGCCAGTGGAAGGCAATGAGGAAATAGCCGAGGCCGAAACCGAAGCCGATGGTGAAGGCCGGCCCGAACAGGCGCCGCCAGCCCCGGCCCCGTTCGGCGCCATCCAGCGCCCAGACCCAGACCGGCATGGCCAGGAACAGCGCCGGCAGCAGGAAAAACGGCGGCACCGACAGCCCGGCCACGACGCCCGCGACGACAAGCAACAGGAAACGGCGCCAGCCATGGCTCAGCATGGCGGTTTCGGCCAGCCAGGTCATCTGCTGCGTTTGGGCGAATCAGCAAGCATGCGCGCAAGGTGGTCGCCCCCGACAGGGGCGTCAAGACGATGGTTTTGCATGGACTTGCGCCAAGGGCGGCGATAGGAGTGCGGCGAAGCGCCCGGCACGCCTTACCCGTTTCGGTGCATCGATGATCGCCATGCCCCCTTCTTCTTGGAGGAAGAAGGGGCCCGAAGGGCGAATGAGGGGTAATCTGCTCCATGACGCAAACACCGACCCTTGCCATCGACACCGCCGCCCCGCGCCTGCAACTGGCGCTGGCCCTGCCCGATGGGCGGGTCGATGTGCTGGTGGAGGATATCGCCAGGGGCCACGCGGAAATTCTCTTCGAGCGCATCGCGGCGCTGCTGGCGCGCAACGGGCTGGACTATGCGGCGATCGGGCGCGTCGCCGTCACCACCGGGCCGGGCTCGTTTACCGGGCTACGGATCGGGCTTTCGGCGGCACGGGGGCTGGGGCTGGCGCGCAATGTGCCGGTGCTGGGCGTGCCGAGCCTGTTTGCCATTGCGCTTTCGGCGAAGGCCGGTCCCGTTGCCGTATTGCTCGACGCGCGCCGGGACGAGGCCTATTTCGAGATCTTCCCCGGGCCTGGCATCAGAGGAGATGGACCGCGCCTCCTGCCCATGGTGGCGGCCCGCTCGGAAATCCCCGAGGACGTTGCGATCATTACCTCGCCCTTTGTCGACATCGCGGCGCTGGCGCGCTTCGCCGCCGATGCCAACCAGGCGGACTTTCCGCCCCGCGCCACCTATGTGCGCGACGCCGACGCCAAGCCGCAGGACGCGGCCCGCATACCGAGGCGCCTGCCATGATGAAATTGTGGATGGCGCCGGGAGGGCTCCATATCGAGCCGGCCGAGACCGGTGACGCGCCCGAGTTGGCGCGCATCCACGCCCAGAGCTTTTATCGCGGCTGGCCGGCCCACGAATTCGCCGGCTTGCTCGGCGATGCCGCGACGCCGGCCTATATCGCCTGCGACGCGCGGCGGCGCATCGCCGGCTTCGCGCTCATCCGCATCGCCGCCGACGAGGCGGAACTGCTCACCATCGCCGTGGACCCCCGCTGGCGGGGCCGGGGCGTGGGTCGCGCGCTGATGGAGGCGGTCTTTGCCGATCTCATGCTGTCTCCGGCCAGGCGCATGTTCCTCGAGGTCGACGAACACAACCAGGCGGCGATCCGGCTTTACGAAAAACTGGGCTTCGCCACCATTTCGCAGCGACGAGGCTATTATAGCAGGCCCGACGGCGAAGCCGCCACCGCGCTTGTCATGGCGCGCGATCTTGGCTAACCCCATCACATCCGGAACCCGGCAGGGAGCGATGGCGTGAACAGCAAACCTTCCGATCCCACGCTGGAAGAGGCGTGCGTCGCGCGCGGCATGCGCATGACCGATCAGCGCCGCACCATCGCCCGCGTCATCGAGGACAGCACCGACCATCCCGATGTGGAGGAGTTGCATCGCCGCGCCGCGGCCCTCGACCAGCGCATTTCCCTCTCGACGGTCTATCGCACGGTCAATCTGTTCGAGGAGGCAGGGCTGGTCACCAAGCACGATTTCAAGGATGGCCGCGCCCGCTTCGAGCTGATTCCGGACGAACATCACGACCATCTCATCGACATCCGCAGCGGGCGGGTCATCGAATTCCGCAACGAGGAAATCGAGGCCATCCAGGAAGTGATCGCCAAGCGGCTCGGCTACCGGCTGGTCGATCACCGGCTCGAGCTCTATGCCGTGCCGCTGGCGGACGCAAAGACAGCACGGGACCCATCCGAGCAATGATCTTCAGGATCGTCTTCTTCCTGTTCGTCTTCGTGCCCTTCCTGATCGTGGTGATCCCGCTCCAGGCAATTGTCCTCGCCCTGCGCCTGCCGTTCTGGAACCTGCTGCCGCGGCTCTTCCACCGCATCGGCTGCACATTTCTGGGCCTGCGCGTCACCACCATCGGCGAACCCTTCACCGGCCGGCCCACCTTGCTGGTTTCCAACCACATCTCGTGGACCGATATCGTCGCCATCGGCTCGGTGGCCGACGTCACCTTCGTCGCCAAGCGTGAAGTGAGCGAATGGTTCTTCGTGGGCATGATGGCCAATCTCCAGCGCACCATCTATGTCGACCGCACCCGCCGCTCCGATGCCGGCCGCACCGCACAGGCCATGGGGCGGCACATGGCCGGGGGCAATGCGGTGCTGCTGTTCGCGGAGGGCCAGAGCGATATCGGCACCCACGTCCTGCCGTTCCGTTCGGCGCTGATCGGGGCAGCCCAGCATGCCATGATCGAGGCCGGCGCCAGCGACGTGCTGATCCAGCCTCTCACCATCGCCTATACCAAATTGCAGGGCCTGCCCGTCAGCCGCAACGAGCGTTCGCTGATCGCCTGGATCAAGTCCAAATCGGTGGGGCAGAACATCCGCGAGATTTTGGCCGGCCCGGTCAAGGACGTAACCGTCGCCTTCGGCACTCCTCTCGCCCTCAACGAGGGCGACAACCGCAAACAAGTCACCCGGGCAGCCGAGCAGCAGGTGCGCGCCATGCTGGTAGCGCTCAATCGCGGCGGTGCCCTGCCGAAGCCGGAATAGAACGGCGCGGCCGTTAAGGCTAATGGCGGAAGGGGCTTCGGGATTAACGAAGCGTTAGCTATAAAGGCCCGCTTTAGACAATACGGGGAGGCCGCGATGGCCTGGCAGGTCCTGGCAATCTGGATCATCGTTGCGGCGAGCCTGGTCTGGTTCATGCGCGACGAGCGCCGGCGGCGTCTTGCGATGCTGGAGCGGCGGGCGCGCCATTTCGCCACCGCCCCGGCCTTCCGGCACCGCTCCCGCGGCTGAGCCGGGTCAGCCTCCGGGCAGGACCATATGCTGCTTGAGCCGGCCGACGATGTCTGCCGCCTTCACCATCAGGCCCAGTTCGATGTCCTCCTCGCTCATGCCCTCGCGCAGGTCCAGCCAGACGGGCACCATGATTTCGTGGCGGATTTCCTTCCCGCCGATGGTTTCGGTGAGGACGGCGCGGACCTTGCCGGTGACGCGCTGGGGAAGAATGGGATGGTTCTGGCGTTCGGCCAGCGCGATATCGATCAGTTCAAGACTCATTTCCGGCTCCGCGGAGCCCCCGCCGGCCAAACTGGCGGACGATGGTTCACGCGGCATTAACGCAGGCTGGCTCCGCCCGGTTCTCCACAGGACGGACCGCATCAGCCAATGGTGTAAATTTACATCGGTTCGCGCTCAGACCCGGACGGCGTATTCCACCCGACCCGCATCACCGAAGACCCGCAGATAACGCGCAATTTCCGCACTGTCACCCGTCGCCTTGGCCGGATTGTCCGAAAGCTTGACGGCGGGACGTCCATTGGCCTCGCTCACCTTGGCGACGATGGAGATGGGCCTCAGGCCCGGATTGGGCTCGGGGGCACAGTCCTCGAAATCATTGGTCAGGTTGGTGCCCCAGCCGAAGCTCATGCGCACCCTGCCGTCGAAATGCAGATAGGCCTCCTCGATCATGTCGACATCGAGCCCGTCCGAGAAGATGAGGAGCTTCTCCCTGGGGTCGCGCCCACGGGAACGCCAGAAATCGATGATCTTCTCGCCCCCTTCGATGGCCGGGGCACTATCGGGCCGGAAGCCGGTCCAATCGGCCACCCAGTCGGGAGCGTCGCGCAGGAAGGCATCGGTGCCGAAGGCGTCCGGCAGCACGATGAGCAGATTGCCCCCGTAATAGCTCTTCCAGTCCTGCAGCACCCGGTAGGGCGCCTCGCGCAGTTCCTCATCCGAACGCGCCAGCGCCGCCAGCACCATGGGCAGCTCGTGGGCGTTGGTGCCCAGCGCCTCCAGATCGGTGTCCATGGCCAGCTTGACATTGGAGGTGCCGGTGAAGTTCTCTCCGATCCCTTCCTTGAGTGCCTCCACGCACCAGCGCTGCCAGAGGAAGGAATGGCGCCGGCGCGTGCCGAAATCGGAAATCTTGAGGTCGGGGAGCCGGGCCAGCCGTTCCACCTTCTCCCACATGCGCGCCTTGGCCCTGGCATAGAGCACGTCGAGCGTGAAGGGGCCGTAATGCTTCATCGCCGCGCGGCTGCGCAATTCGTTGATGATGGCCAGCGCCGGGATCTCCCACATCGTGGTTTCCACCCAGCGGCCGGGAAATTCGAGCACAAACTGTCCATCGCGCTGTTCCAGCCGGTATTCGGGGAGCCGGAAATTTTCCAGCCAGCGCAGAAAGCCCGGCTGAAAGATCTGCCGCGAGCCGTAGAAGGTGTTGCCAGCCAGCCAGATCATCTCTTTTTTCGAGAAGCGCAGCGTCCGGCAATGGTCGAGCTGGGCCCGCAATTCCTCGATGTCGATCTCGTCGGCCAGCCGCACCGAACTGGTCCGGTTGATCAGCGAGAAGGTGGCGTCGATCCTGGGATAGAGCCCCCACACCATCTGCAGCATGAGCAGCTTGTAGAAGTCGGTGTCGAGCAAGCTCCGCACGATCGGATCGAGCTTGAAAGTGTGGTTGTAGACCCGGCGGGCGATGTCGGTATAGGTGGCCATGTCCGTCCCCTTGCGCCCGGCCTTCTAACCCGCCGCTTCCCCCTTGAAAAGGCGGGAGGCGAGGCGGCGCGACCGTTCGGCTCGCAGGGCCTTGCGCCGCCGGCCCCGTTCCGCCTCCAGCGCCGCCGCATCGCCCAGATGCGCGCCGCCCCGCTCCCTCGCCAGTGTCATCTGCCGCTGCCGCTCGGCCGCAGCATGGCTCTTGGCCGCGTCATGGGCGCAGTGGGAACAGGAAACGCCCTCGGCAAAATCGGCATGGCTGCGATCGGCTTCGGTCAGCGGATGGCGGCAGGCGCGGCAGAGCGTCGCCGTGCCGGGCTCCAGCCCATGGATGACCGAGACGCGCTCGTCGAAGACGAAGCACTCCCCCTCAAAGCGACTCTGCCCGGGCGGGATCACTTCGAGATATTTGAGGATGCCGCCCTTGAGATGGAACACTTCCTCGAAGCCCTGGCTCAGAAGATAGCTCGAGGCCTTCTCGCACCGTATGCCGCCGGTGCAGAACATGGCGATCTTCCTGTCGCGCCCGGGATCGAGATGGCGCGCCACGTAATTCTTGAAGTCGACGAAGCTGGACGTCGAAGGATCGAGGGCGCGCCGGAAGGTGCCCAGCCCCACCTCGTAATCGTTGCGGGTATCGACCAGCACCACGTCGTTGCGCGAGATCAGCGCGTTCCAGTCCTGCGGCTCCACATAGGTGCCGACGCGCTGCGAGGGATCGGCCTCGGGCGCGCGCAAGGTGACGATCTCGGGCTTGAGGCGCACCTTCATCCGCAGGAACGGCGCCGTCGCGGCGGAGGAATATTTCACCTCCGCGCCCGCAAGGCGGGTGCCGAAGGGACCGGTAGCGAAAAGATGGTCGGCAAGGGCGTCGATGGCGGCGGGAGCGCCGGCGACGGTGCCGTTGACGCCTTCGGGCGCGAGGATCAGCGTGCCCTTGATCCCCCGCTCCCGGCAGAAGGCGCCGAGCGGCGCAACCAGGCTTTCCGCATCGGGCAGGGCGGCGAATTTGTACAGCGCCATCACCTTGTACGGATGCTGGGCTTGCGGCACACTGGCGGTCGATCTGGAACGTGGCGTGGTCATCGCGCCGCTCATATCACCGGCCGGCCCCGGCGTCACGAGGGCCGCAACCACGATATCGGGGGAAGGACATGACCTATCGGGCCGATCCGGCGCGCTACGACACCATGCAATATCGCCGCTCGGGCGCCTCTGGCCTCAAGCTGCCGGTCGTGAGCCTGGGCCTGTGGCAGAATTTCGGGGGGACGCGCGACTATCCCGCCGCCATGGAAATCCTCGGACATGCCTTCGACCAGGGCATCACCCATTTCGACCTCGCCAATAATTACGGCCCGCCGGCCGGCTCGTCGGAGGAATTGTTCGGCCAGGTGCTGGCGCGCGATTTCCGCCCCTATCGGGACGAGCTGATCATCTCCACCAAGGCCGGCTACAATATGTGGCCGGGTCCCTATGGCGAATGGGGGAGCCGCAAATATCTGCTGGCCAGCCTCGACCAGAGCCTCGGGCGCATGGGGCTGGACTATGTCGACATCTTCTATTCCCACCGCTTCGACCCGGAGACGCCACTCGAGGAAACCATGGGGGCGCTGGCCCATGCGGTGAAATCCGGCAAGGCGCTCTATGCGGGCATTTCCTCCTATCCCGAGCAGCAGACGCGCGAGGCGCACCGGATTCTCAAGGAGATGGGCGTCGCCACCACCATCCACCAGCCCAGCTATTCCATGATCAATCGCTGGATCGAGAAGGACGGCACCATCGAGGCGTGCGGCGAGCTGGGCATCGGGATGATCGCCTTTTCGCCCCTGGCCCAGGGCGTGCTGTCGGGGAAATATTCCTCCGGCAGGACCGAGGGCACGCGCGGCGCCAATCCCGAAGGCTCGTTGCGCGCCAGCCATATCGAGCCGCGCGTGTTGACGGCAGTCGACCGGCTCGCCGAAATCGCCCGGGCCCGCGGCCAGTCCATGGTGCAGTTGGCGCTGAGCTGGGTGCTGCGCCGCAAGGAGATGACCTCGGCGCTGATCGGGGTGCGCACGCTCGACCAGCTCAAGAACAATCTGGGCGTTCTCAACAACCTGACGCTGAGCGATGAAGAGGTCGCCGCCATCGACGCGGCGACCAGGGACGGGCAGATGGAATTGCATCCCCGCCCGCAGGGCTGGCTGCGATAGGCCCGGAACGGGAGAAAATAGCCGGTGCGCAGGGCTTAGACCGGATCCAGCTCCCGTTTCAGCACCGTCTCGATCTTCCGCCATGATGGCGGCGGGCAGCGGCCTCTTGTCCAGCACGCCGAGCCCAATGTGGGGGTGATGGTCATGATGTCTCTCCTCAATCCTTCTGCTGACCTTCCAGCTTCCCCGCGATGAACTCAGCGATGGCGGCGCGCTCGGCGCCGATATCGGCGAGAAGCCGGTCGTCCAGCAGGACCAACCGGCGATAGGTCACGGAAAATAGTCGCCAGGCGCGGAAACGCCGGCCAATGGTTTCGAACATTTTTCGTCTCCTGTGAAAGAGCCCAAAGCCCGGCCGCGTGAGACAGCAGTTGGCGTTTCAGTTTCGGCGTTATGACTTTGGGAGAAGGCCGACCATGCCGGCCTGTTGCTCCGAAAAATTGCATACTGACCTGGGTTTTCGCTATAAGAGGAAACGCAACACGATTTTCAAAAATGAAAAACTAGGTCGAACATGGATTTTTCCTGGGACGATCTGCGGCTGTTTCTGGATGTGGCGCGGCTGGGTGGACTCAGCGCCGCCACGGCCACGACCGGGCTTTCGGCAGCGACGTTGGGCCGTCGGGTCACCACGCTGGAGCGACAGGTGGGCGAGCCGCTTTTCGTGCGCAGCCGAAGCGGCTACCGGCTGACCCCGGCCGGGGAGGAATTACTGGCCCGCGCCGAGGAGGTGGAGGCGGCCATGCGCTCGCTCAGGCGATGGCAGGAAGGGGCGCTGGGGGAGCGGATGGTGCGGGTTTCGGCCGGCCCCTGGACTTCGGCATTCCTCGCCCGAAATATCGACCGGCTCTGGACCGTGAAGGACCGGTTCGGGCTCGAACTGGTGACTGCCAGCCAGAAGGTCGATATCGGCCGGCGCCACGCCGATATCGGCATCCGCAACCAGCGTCCCACCGAGCAATGGCTGGCTGGCCGCCTTCTGGGCCGGGTCGCCTATGGGCTCTATTGCCTTCCCCGGCTGGTCCACGGCGTGGCGGCCGGCTACTTTGTCGGCGTCGCCGGGGAGCACGGGCAGACCCATTCGGCCCGCTGGCTCCACGCCCATCACGGCGACCGCATCGCGGTACGCGGCAACGATGCCATGAGCGTGCTCGAACTGGTAGCCGCGGGGGCGGGCATCTCGGTCTTCCCCTGCTTCGTGGGCGACGCGGATTCGCGCCTGGCGCGCATGGCCGCGCCACTGCCCGAACTCGAAACCGAGCAATGGCTGGTCTGCCACCACGAGGAGCGCCATACGCCGGCCGTGCGCGCGGTCACCGAGCGCATTGCCGGGTTGATGCACGAAAACGCCGCCCTCTTCCGCGGCGATGCCGGACATCGGATGTGACTGGAATGCAACGTTGCAATAAACCGTTCCACACGCGGCCCGAGCCTATTCTCAGGACGGCGCAAATAGCCTAGCCTAGGCCAGTCCGACTTTTTCGAGTTCTTCCCCGCCATGCGATTCGGCCTTGCGCTGCCGCCCCAGATCAAGATCTTCGGGGCCTTCTTCATTTATTCGTTCTGCATGGGAAGCATGTATCCGCGCCTTCCCGACATCCAGACTGCCATGGGCGTTGCGGAAGGCCAGCTGGGGCTGGCGCTGATCGGCTCCGCCGTCGGCACGCTGATCTCGCTGACCTTTGTCGGGCGCTTCCTTGAGGCGGTGGGTTATCGGCGCGTGCTGCTGGGCGCCATTCCGCTGCTCTCGGCGCTTTACGCGCTGGCGATGTGGACCACGGGTCCGCTGACGCTTTTTCTGGCGCTGGTGCCGGTGGGACTCGCCATCGGCGCCATCGAGATCATCATCAATATCGAGGCCGACCGGGTGGAACAGGTCATTGGCCGACGCATCATGAGCCGCGCGCACGCCTTCTGGAGCCTGGGCTTTTTCACCGCCGGCATGATGGGGGCGCTGATGGCCCAGATGGGCGTGTCGCCGCAATGGCATTTGACGCTGATGATCCCGCTCGTCCTGCTGGCGACGCTGGCGGTGCTGGGGCAATACCAGCCGGCCCCGCACCGCGCCGGCAGCAGCACTGCCAAGCCGTCAGGCTTCGTGCGGCCCACCCTGCCCATATTGGGCCTGGTGGCGGTCTGCCTGCCCGCCATGGTGCTGGAGGGCGCGGGTATCGACTGGTCGGCGATTTACATGCGCGACGTGTTCGTCGCCGAGCCGTTCTGGTCGGGCTTCGCGGTGGCGATCGTTGCCGGCTCCATGGCGGTGACGCGGTTCTTCGCCGATGGCTTCGTCGAGCGCTTCAGTCCGGTGCTGGTCGCCCGCTTCCTGCTCGTGGTGCTGGGAATCGGTACGCTGATCATCCTGTTCGCGCCGTGGGGCTGGGCCGCCTATGCGGGCTTTACGCTGCTGGGGGTGGGCTCGAGCGCGCTGTTCCCGCTCGCCATGTCGGCCGCCGCGCAGCAGACCGACCGGCCCGCCGCCATCAACGTGGCGGCGCTGGCCCAAATCTCCTTCAGCGCCTTCCTGTTCGGCCCGCCCCTGCTGGGCTATGTCGCTGAGCATTTTGGCATACGCTGGGCCTTCGGAGCCGGCATCCCGCTGGTGCTGCTGGGCCTCGCCACGGTCCATATGCTGGCTCCCCGGCCCGTCACGCGGGAGGTGGCGCCATGATCGCCTCCCAGCACCGGGTCTACGCCTGCTTCTTCTTCTTCGCCCTCACCACCGGCGCGCTGATGGCGAGGCTCCCCGACATCCAGACCCACCTGGGCGTCAGCGAGGGCCAGCTGGGCCTCACCATGATCGGCATGTCGATCGGCTCGCTGATCTCGCTCACCTTCGGCGCCCCGCTCATCGAACGCTTCGGTTTTCGCGCCACCGCCTTCGTGACGACGCTCGGCCCGGCCGTGCTGTTCGCCACGGTGCCGCACATGCCTACCGCGCCGGCCATGTTCGGCGTGCTGTTCTGCGTCGGGCTGCTGTCGGGGGCGCTGGAAATCAACCTCAATGTCGAGATCGACCGGCTCGAGGTGCAGAGCGGCAAGCGCTACATGAACCGCGCCCACGGCTTCTGGAGCGTGGGCTTTTTCGTCACCGCCCTGTTCGGCGCCATGATCCGCCAGTCGGGGCTCTCGGCGGGGATGCATATGGCGATCATCGCCGCCATCGTCGTCCTCGTCGGCGGTTATCTCATCCACGGCGCCACCGCCGCGCCCAAGCCGGTCCGCGCCCATGACGAGACCGGCGGCCATCGCATCGCCTTCCCCCACCGGGGCCTGCTGCCGCTCTGCCTCATCGGCTTTGCCGCCTTCCTCGTCGAGGGCGCCGGGATCGACTGGTCGGCCATCTATATGCGCAACGTGTTTTCCTCCGAGCCCTTCGTGGGCGGCATGGGGCTGACGCTGTTCGCCTTCTGCATGGCGGCAGTGCGGCTGTTCGCCGATCCCATCGTCACCCGTTACGGGCCCCGCAACGTCGCCATGGTCATGCTGACCCTGGCCAGCCTGGGCGCGCTGCTGGTGGGCGTGGCGCCCCTGCCCGAACTGGCGCTGCTGGGCTTCGCGCTGATGGGGGCGGGCTGCTCGGCGGTTTATCCTCTGGCGGTCTCGGCGGCGGCGCAGCGCACCGACCGACCGTCCGCCGTCAATGTGGCGGCGCTGGGCCAGGTGAGCTTCGTGGTGTTCTTCCTGGCCCCGCCCCTGCTGGGCCTGGTGGCCGAATTCATCGATATCCGCGCCTCCTATCTGGTGTGCCTGCCGCTGCTGCTGGCGGGGCTGTGGGCCTCGAGCTTCGCCCTGGGGACCGACAAGCCGGCGGCGCCCGCCGCAACCAAGCCCGCGCCGGCGCGGTCCAATGGCTGAGGAGCCGCCGCCCATCGTCGATCTCCGGCAATCGGCCACGGCCCTGCGCGTGCAGCGTGGGGCCATGCGCATGCTGCGCGAGCGGCACGACATGGCCTGCTATGCCGAAGTGCCCCTTGCCAATGGTCGGCGCGCCGACATATTGGCCGTGGGGCCCAAGGGTGAGATCTGGATCGTCGAGATCAAGTCGAGCCTCATTGATTTCCAGGTGGACCGGAAATGGCCCGAATACCGGGAGTTTTCCGACAAATTCTTCTTTGCCGGCCCGCCCGAGCTCGACCCCGCCATCTTTCCCCTCACCGAGGGGTTGATCGTCGCCGACGGGCATGACGGGGCGATCCTGCGCGACAGTCCCGATACGCCGCTGGCACCGGCCCGCCGCAAGGCGCTGCTGCTCAAGCTCGCCCGCATGGGCGCCGACCGCATCCACGCGCTGATGGATCCCGGCCCGCGCTGAGCGACGTGGTTCCGATCCGGGGGCGGCAATGCTAGAAGCGGGAAAACCGAGGGCTTCACCCGGAGGACGGATGGACAGGCTGGAAGCGGACAGGATGTTCGTGGCGGTGATGGAGACCGGCAGCTTCACCGCCGCCGCCGGGCGCCAGGGCACGAGCTCGGGCCAGGCCTCGAAGCTGGTGTCGCGGCTCGAAAGCGAATTGGGCGTGCGCCTTCTCAGCCGCACCACCCGCGCCGTGTCGCCCACCGAGGCGGGCCAGGCCTATTTCGACCGCCTGCGCCCGCTTCTGGAGGAGTTCGACAATCTCGACGCGGTGATCCGGGATGCCTCGCATACGCCGCGAGGTCGGCTGCGCCTCACGGCTCCCCTCACCTTCGGGACTGTGGAACTCGCCCCGGCGCTGAACGAATTCGCGGCGCAATTCCCCGAGATCGAGCTGGATGTCAATTTTTCCGATCGGCTGGTGAATATCGTCGATGAAGGATTCGACCTGGCCATAAGGGTCGGCAATCCCAACGATTCCAGCGTCATCGCACGAAAATTCCACGATGCGCGCATCGTCGTGGTGGGCGCGCCGGCCTATCTCGAACGCAGCGGGGAGCCGCTGCATCCCGATACCCTGCCGGACTTCGACTGCATCATCGACACCAATTTCAAGGATCCGGGCCGCTGGCCCTTCCGCGACCTTTACGGGGCGCCATCCAGCGCCCAGGTCGAAGGCCGCATCCGCTATTCCAATGCCGAAGCCTGCCTGATGGCCGCCGAGGCCGGGCTGGGCCTGGCCTGCATACCCGAATTCATCGCCGCTTCGGCCCTCGCTGCGGGCCGAGTCCGCCGCGTGTTGGAGGCGTTCGAGCCGCCCCCCTATCCGATCCACGCGCTTTATCCGCACAGCCGGCATCTGGCCGCCAAGGTCCGCGTGCTGGTCGACTTCCTCGTCGAGCGTTATCGCGGAGCGCAGCGCTAGATTGCTTCCGGAGTGGAAGCGATCCTCTTCCATTCCGTGGGATTATCATTTCCATCCGACCGATCCATCTTCTCCTCGGAACGCAAAGCAAGCGTCATTCAACAGGAGAACGGACATGAACATTTCCACTTTCGGCACCGGCAATACGGCTCAGGATCTTGCTGCCCGCTTTGCCCTCGGGACCGGCGTCTCCAGTGCCGATCTCGCCGCGACGCTGCTTCGGGTCTCGACGGGCGGGCTGTTTCTCGCCCATGCCTGGCTCAAGCTGGTAATCTACACGCCCGCCGGCACGGTCGGCTTCTTCGAGAGCCTCGGCTTTCCTGGCTTTCTCGCCTATCTCGTCATCGCGGCAGAACTGGTGGGCGGCGTCGCGCTGATCGCCGGCGTCAGGACCCGCTGGGCCTCGCTCGCCCTCGTGCCGATCCTGCTCGGCTCGATCTACGCCCCCCACGGCGCCGCCGGTTTCTATTTCGACAGCCAGGGCGGCGGCTGGGAATTCCCCGCTTTCTGGGCCATCGTCCTGATCGCCCAGGCCCTGCTCGGAAACGGCGCCTTCGCCCTCAAGCGCAACCGCGCCTGACATTTCGCACGGCCGCGGAGCCTGATCGCGGCCGCCTCTTTCCCGGGAGCAACCACCATGACCAATAGCACCGATTTCTTCGACATGAGCACGGCCCCGCTGCGGGTCGGCAGGGTCCGGCTGAAGGTCCGCGATCTCGATGCCGTCTCGAGCTTTTACCGGAGCATTCTGGGGCTGACCCAAATCGAACGCGACGATCGCCGCGCCGTGCTGGGTCAGGACCGTACGCCCCTGCTCGTCCTCGAGGCCGATCCCGCCCTTGTCTCCGGCGACCGGCGGCAGGCGGGCCTGTTCCACACCGCCTTCCTCATGCCCACCCGCGCCGATCTGGCCCATTGGGTCCGCTACATCGCCGAGGGAGGCGTACGGCTTCAGGGCGCGTCCGACCATATCGTCAGCGAGGCCTTCTATCTCGCGGACCCGGAAGGCAACGGCATCGAAGTCTATGCCGACCGTCCCGTGTCGCGCTGGCGCGATGCCAGAGGCGATATCCGGATGGCCACCGAGCCGCTCGACGTGCAGGACCTGCTCGCCGCCGCCCAGAGCGGGGGCTGGGCGGGCTTTCCCGAAAACGGCAGCATCGGCCATGTCCATCTGCAGGTCGGCGACACGGCGGCGGCGGATCGCTTCTATCGCGACGTCCTGGGCTTCGACATCGCCGCCGACTATCCGGGCGCCAGCTTCTACGGCAGCGGCGGTTATCACCACCAACTGGCCGGCAATATCTGGAACAGCCGCGGCGCCGCGCGTCGGCCCGAGGGCATGGCCGGGCTCGACGCGGTAGAGATCATCGCCCGAAACGCCGCCGACATCGAGACTATCGTGGCGCGCGCCCGACAGGCGGGCATGGAGCCCGAGGCCGGTGCCGAAGGCACGCTCCTGCGCGATCCCTGGGGCATCGCCATCACGCTGAGACATTGAGGAGACCGAAATGCTGGTCAATGGAAAATGGATGGCCAACTGGCAGCCAGTGCAGGCCAAGGACGAAAAAGGCGGCTTCGTGCGCCAGACCTCGAGCTTCCGCAACTGGGTGACGCCCGATGGCAGCGCCGGCCCCACCGGTGAGAGCGGCTTTGCCGCCGAACCGGATCGTTACCACCTCTACGTGGCGCTGATCTGTCCCTGGGCCTCGCGCACGCTGATCGGGCGCAAGCTCAAGAAGCTGGAAAACGTCATTTCGCTCTCGG
Source organism: Devosia honganensis (assembly GCF_042648785.1). Lineage (NCBI taxonomy): Bacteria > Pseudomonadati > Pseudomonadota > Alphaproteobacteria > Hyphomicrobiales > Devosiaceae > Devosia > Devosia honganensis. Next base: position 51,816 of record NZ_JBHRYD010000007.1, on the reverse strand, counting down.
TGGTGGAACCGGCCCTGACCGACGAGGGCTGGCACTTCGGCGACTATCCCGGCGCGAACCGCGACGAGGTCAATGGTGCCACCTATCTGCACGAACTTTATACGCGCGCCGATCCTGAGATTTCCGGCCGGGCGACGGTACCGGTGCTCTGGGACAGGAAACGCGGCACCATCGTCAACAACGAGTCGGCCGATATTCTGCGGATGATGAACTCGGGTTTCGGGGGTCTGGCCGACGAGACGGTCGACCTCTATCCCGCCGATCTGCGCGAACAGATCGATGCGCTCAACGCCCGTATCTATCCGCGCCTCAACAATGGCGTCTACCGGGCCGGCTTCGCCACCACGCAGATCGCCTATGAAGAAGCCTTCCACGAGGTCTTTTCCATGCTCGACGAATTGGAGGAGCGCCTGGCCGACGGCCGCAGCTTCCTTGCGGGCGACCGCTTCACGGAGGCCGATATCAGGCTCTTCGTGACGCTGGTGCGCTTCGACGTCGCCTATCATGACCTGTTCAAGTGCAATCTGCGCCGCATCGCCGATTATGCCGGGCTGAGCCGCTATCTCGATCGCATCCTCGCCATTCCGGGGATCCGGGAGACGGTCAATATCGACCACATCAAGACCGGCTATTATTCGGTGAGGGCCCTCAACCCCACCGGCATCGTGCCGCTCGGCCCCGAACTGCCGGCAAGCCTCGCCGGCTGATACCCCGAGGGCCTTCGCAAAAGACAGGGTCTACCGAAGGTCCCGCGCCCGCTCCCCTTGCCATGGTCGGCTTCGGGGTCTATATGAAGCCAACATCATTGCTCTCTTATCGAGAGTGGGTGCCGCGAACGGCCCCCGCTCTTTTTGTTTATCCGGGACGTGAATGGTTTTCGATCCGACCGAAAAGCGCTATATCAGGGAAACGGGCCTCGAGGCCCGCATCGCCCGCATCGTCGAGCCGGTGGCCAACGATCTGGGTTTCGCGCTGGTGCGGGTCAAGGTCACGCCGGAAAACGGCTGCACCCTGCAGATCATGGCCGAGGACAGGCAGGGACGGTTCACCATCGCCGATTGCGAGGCCCTGTCCAAGGATCTCTCTCCCGTTCTCGACGTGGAAGATCCCATCGACCGGGAATATCATCTCGAGGTCTCCTCGCCCGGCATCGACCGGCCACTGGTGCGCCGGCGCGATTTCGAGCGCTTCATCGGCCATGAGGCCAAGGTGGAGCTGGCCGACATGATCAATGGCCGCAAACGCTTTCGCGGCCTGATCGCCGCGACCGGCGAGGAGAGCGTCACCATCACCCTGCCCGACGCTCCGGGCGGGACCGATCCTAACCACCGGCTGGACCTGGCCAATATCGCCGAGGCCAAGCTGGTCATGACCGACAGGCTCATGGACATGGCGCGCGCCGACCAGGAGCAGCACCCCATCGACGACGACGAGACCGAAACGGTCGAATATGCCGACGCCGAAACCGACGACGACTCCAAGGAGACGAACTGAAATGGCCGTTAGCGCGAACCGCCTTGAGCTGCTGCAGATTGCCGACGCTGTCGCCCGCGAAAAGTCCATCGACCGCATGGTGGTGATCGAGGCGATGCAGGATGCCATGGAAAAGGCCGCCAAGGGCCGCTATGGCGCCGAGACCGAAATCAAGGTGGAGATCAATCCGCGTTCGGGCGAAACCCGCATGTGGCGCCTGCTGGAAATCGTCGAGACCGTCGAGGAGCCCTCCCGCCAGGTGAGCCTCGAGCTGGCCCGCGCCAAATCGCCCCAGGCCAAGGTTGGCGACTTCCTCACCGAGCCGCTGCCGCCCATGGAATTTGGCCGCATCGCCGCGCAGTCGGCCAAGCAGGTCATCGTGCAGAAGGTGCGCGACGCCGAGCGCGACCGCATGTATGAGGAATATCAGGGCCGGATCGGGGAGATCGTCAACGGTTCCGTCAAGCGCGTCGAATACGGCAATGTCATCGTCGATCTGGGCCGGGGCGAGGCCATCATCCGCCGCGACGAGCTGATTCCGCGCGAACTGTTCCGCTATGGCGACCGCGTGCGCGCCTATATCTACGACGTGCGCCGCGAGCAGCGCGGCCCGCAGATCTTCCTCTCGCGCACCCATCCGCAATTCATGGCCAAGCTGTTCATGCAGGAAGTGCCGGAAATCTACGATGGCGTCATCACCATCCGCTCCATCGCCCGCGATCCCGGCTCGCGCGCCAAGATCGCCGTCACTTCCAACGACAGCTCCATCGATCCGGTGGGCGCCTGCGTGGGCATGCGCGGCTCGCGCGTGCAGGCGGTGGTGGCCGAGCTCCAGGGCGAGAAGATCGACATCATCCCCTGGACCGACAATATCGCCGATCTGGTGGTCTCGGCCCTGCAGCCGGCGGACGTCGCCAAGGTGGTTCTGGACGAACAGGCCGAGCGCATCGAGGTGGTGGTGCCCGACGAGCAGCTCTCGCTGGCCATCGGCCGGCGTGGCCAGAACGTGCGGCTCGCCAGCCAGCTCATCGGCTGGGATATCGACATCCTGACCGAGCAGGAAGAGAGCGAACGCCGCCAGAAGGAGTTCACCGAACGCTCCGGCCTGTTCATGCAGGCCCTTGACGTCGACGAGATGGTTGCCCAGCTATTGGCTTCGGAGGGCTTTTCCTCGGTCGAGGAACTGGCCTATATCGAAAGCGACGAAATCTCCTCGATCGAAGGCTTCGACGAGGAAACCGCCGCCGAGATCCAGAACCGCGCCGCCGAATACCTGGCCGAGATCGACCGCAAATACGACGAGGAGCGCCAGGCCCTCGGGGTCGAGGAAGAGCTTTACGAGATTGCCGGGCTCAATGCCGCCATGCTGGCGGCGCTGGGCCGGGAGGGCGTCAAGACCGTCGAGGATTTCGCCGGCTGTGCCGCCGACGACCTGGTGGGCTGGACCGAACGCAAGGATGGCGAGACGCGGCGCTATGACGGCACTTTCAAGGACTTCCCCGTCTCGCGCGAGGAGGCCGAGGACATGATCATGCAGGCCCGCATCCGGGCCGGCTGGATCAGCGCCGAGGAGCTGACCGAAGATGACGGCGAAGGCCATGCCGAGGAGGAGGCGGTCTAAGGACCGCCTTCCTGGGGAGCACCCGGCTTTGGCCCGGCGCGCGGACATGGCAAGGACCTGTGCCTTGACCCGGACGGAAAAGCCGGTCGAGGCGCTGGTGCGTTTCGTGGTAGGACCCGACGGCGTGCTGGTGCCCGATGTCGAGGCCCGGGCCGAGGGCCGCGGCGTGTGGATCACGCTCAGCCATGAGGCGGTGGCGGAGGCGGTGAAGAAGAAAGCTTTCGCCCGCAGCCTCAAGGCGCCGGTGACGGTGCCGGCGGATTTGGCCGACCTGACGCGACTGCGCCTCGAACAGCGCCTGCTCTCGGCCCTGGGCATGGCCCGCAAGGCCGGACAGTTCGTTTCGGGGGCGACCCGGGTGAGGGGTGCCATCGAGAGCGGCACGGCCATCGCGCTGGTGACCGCGACCGACGCCGCCCCGGATGGGCGCAACAAGATGCTGGGGGCGCTGAGAGCCCTCAACCACGCGCGGCGCGAGGCCGGTTCGACCGGTCCGGACGTGCCGCATTTCGAATTGCTCGCAAGTGCGCAAATGGGTTTGGCACTTGGACTTGAAAATGTGATACATGCTGCCCTCACGACCGGGGCAGCAGCCCAATCGGCGGTGGAAAAGGCCATGAGACTGGCCCGATACAACGCCCAACCGATGGATGAACACACCGACCGCACGACGGTGCAGGGTGTGGCTTTGCCCGCGGAACAGGACGAAAGACGATAGGAAGTATGGCTGACAACGACGACAAGCGTTCCGACGACACCGGCGCCAAGAAGACTCTGACCCTCAAGGGTGGCGCCGGGCTGGGCAATCGGCCCGGCGGGATGTCGCGCGGCCCGTCGCGCTCTACCGTAGTCGTGGAAAAGCGGACGCGCGTGGTGCCTAAGCCCGGCGCCCAGCCCGGCCGCCCCGGCGCGCCCGGCGGCCGCCCCGGCCAGGGCCGGTCCATGCAGCAGCAATCAAGGGCTCCGCTGGGGCTCAGCGCCGCCGAGGCCGAGGCCCGCCGCCGCGCCCTGGCGCAGGCCGGCGCCCGCCAGGCCGAGGACAGCCAGCGCTTCGCGGCCGAAGAGGCCCGCCGCATCGAGGAAGACAATCGCCGCCGGCAGATCCGCGAGGAAGCCGCGCGCCAGGAAGAGGAGCGCCGCCAGGCCGAGGAAGCCCGTCGCACCGAGGAGGAAACCGCCTCCGCTCCCGAACCGGAAGCCGCGGACGAGGAATTCGTGCCGGCCAGCCAGCGCAATCCCGGCCCTTCCAGCGTCCGCGTCGTTGCCGGTCGTCCCGGCCAGGCCGGTCGCCCGGCGCGCGCCGAACGTCCGGCGACCCGCGATGGCGCCGCGGGAGCGCGGCCGACCGGGGAACGCCGTCCGGCCGGCGCTGCGGGCCGCCCTGCCGGCGACCGCCGCCCCGGTGGCATGGCGCCGATCGGCAATGTGCCTCCCGCTCCGCCCAGCGAGGCCGATGGCCGCCGCATCCGCACCGGCGCGCCCCAGCAGCGGCCGACGACGGAAGCCGAGCTCGAAAATGCCCGCCGCGCCTCGCGCGCCCAGCCGGAGCGGCCCTCGCGCCGTAGCGGCAACGAGGCTCCGCGCGGCCGCCTGACCGTGGCCAGCGCCACCACCGAAAGCGATCGCGATCGCGGTCCGTCGCTGGCCGCCATGCGCCGCCGCCGCGACAAGAAGATGGGCCGCAACCAGCAGGCCGCGCCCAAGCTCAGCCGCGAGGTGACCATCCCCGAGGCGATCACCGTGCAGGAGCTGGCCAACCGCATGGCCGAGCGCGCCGTCGACGTGATCAAGGTGCTGATGACGCAGGGCCAGATGGCCAAGATCAACGACGTCATCGACGCCGACACGGCCGAGCTCATCGCCATCGAGCTGGGCCACACCGTCAAGCGCGTCTCGGAAGCCGACGTGGAAGAAGGCCTTTTCGACATTCCCTCCGACGACAGGGCCGAGGACCTGGCGATGCGTGCCCCGGTCGTGACCATCATGGGCCATGTCGACCACGGCAAGACCTCGCTGCTCGACGCCATCCGCGAAGCCAATGTGGTTTCGGGGGAAGCGGGCGGCATCACCCAGCATATCGGCGCCTATCAGGTCGAGAAGAACGGCAGCAGGATCACCTTCCTCGACACGCCGGGCCACGAGGCTTTCACCGCCATGCGCGCCCGCGGCGCCCAGGCAACCGATATCGCGGTACTGGTCGTGGCCTCCGATGACGGGGTGATGCCCCAGACCATCGAATCCATCAAGCACGCCAAGGCGGCAGAGGTTCCGATCATCGTGGCCATCACCAAGATGGACAAGCCCGAGGCCAACCCCACCCGGGTGCGCACGGAATTGCTGCAGCACGAGGTGTTCGTGGAATCCATGGGCGGCGAAGTGCTCGACGTGGAAGTCGCGGCCAAGACCGGCGCCGGCCTCGACAAGCTGCTCGAGACCATCCTGCTGCAGGCCGAAGTGCTCGAGCTCAAGGCGCCCCATGACGGGCGCGCCGAGGGCCTGGTCATCGAAGCCAAGCTCGATCGCGGCCGGGGTCCGGTGGCGACCGTGCTGGTGCAGCGCGGCACGCTCAAGGTCGGCGACATCGTGGTGGCGGGCACCGAAATGGCCCGCGTCCGCGCCCTGATCAACGACAAGGGCGAACAGGTCAAGGAAGCCGGCCCTTCGGTGCCGGTGGAAGTCCTTGGCTTCAATGGCGTGCCCAGCGCCGGCGACCGCTTCTCGGTGGTCGAGACCGAGGCCAGGGCCCGCGAGGTGACCGAATATCGCCAGCGCGCCATCCGCGAGAAGACCGCCGGGGGCGGCGCCACCAGCCTCGAGCAGATGATGAACCAGCTCAAGGCCTCGGGCATCTCCAAGTTCCCGCTGGTGATCAAGGGCGACGTGCAGGGCTCGGTCGAAGCCATCGTGGCCAGCCTCAACAAGCTCTCGACCGACGAAGTGTCGGCCCAGATCCTCTTTTCGGGTGTGGGCGGCATCACCGAAAGCGACGTCACCCTGGCCTCGGCATCCGATGCCATCATCATCGGCTTCAACGTCCGCGCCAACAAGCAGGCCACCGAATTGGCCGCCCGCGACGGCATCGAGATCCGCTACTACAACATCATCTACGACCTCATCGATGACGTGAAGGGCGCCATGAGCGGCCTTCTCGCCCCCGAGCGCCGCGAGACCTTCATCGGCTATGCCGAAATCCTGGAAGTGTTCCAGATCACCAAGGTCGGCAAGGTCGCGGGCTGCCGGGTCACCGAGGGCATCGTCGAACGCGGTGCCGGCGTGCGCCTGCTGCGCGACGACGTCGTCATCCACGAAGGCAAGCTCAAGACGCTCAAGCGCTTCAAGGACGAGGTCAAGGAAGTGGCCGTCGGCCAGGAATGCGGCATGGCCTTCGAGAATTACGAGGACATCCGCGCCGGCGACGTCATCGAATGCTTCCGCGTCGAGACGGTGCAGCGGTCACTGTAGGCTTTGTCGCCAGGGCAATTCCAGGGGCGCGGTAACCGACCGCGCCCCTTTTCATTTCGTCGCCATAAGGCTCTATTGTGGAGCAGTGTCCGGCAAAGGAAGCCGAAATGGAAACGATCCTAGTCGATATTGACGGTGTGCTGGTCTCGGGACGGCCGCAGGACGGGGCGCACCTGTTCACCGATCTGGAGCGTGATCTGGGCATTCCACTCGCTAGGCTACAAAGCGAATTCTTCGCACTGCGCTGGCCAGCCATTGTCACCGGGCGGAAGCCGCTTCTGCCCGAGCTGACTGAAGTGCTGGCAACCCTAGCGCCGGCGGTCAGCGCGGAAACCCTGATCGATTACTGGTTCCGCAATGATTCCCGCATCGACCGCTCCGTACTCGCCGCCATCGTTGCCCTACGCAGGCAGGGCCGGCGTGTCTATCTGGCCACCAATCAGGAACATATGCGCGCCACTTATCTCATGAAGGAGATGGGTTTGGAGCGGCACGTGGACGGAATGTTCTACTCAGCCGCGATCGGTTACCGCAAACCGGATGAAGAGTTTTACCGATATGTCGCCGCTGCGGTGGAGACGCCGCCCAAGCGGACAGTGCTGATTGATGATACTGAGGCCAATGTCATGGCCGCACGCGCCTTTGGCTGGCAAGCGGTGCATTGGTCAGCGGGCATGGACCTGATCGACCAACTCGGTCTTAACTCACTTCAAAATCAACTGGGATAGAATATCACTGGTAGGGTGGTAGGCATCGCGGATGTTCGAAAAAGCTCTTCAACATCATCCTTGATGGTTCAGTTGATCACCGTCACTCGGGCGCCGACCGGGACGCGGGCATAGAGATCGAGAATGTCCTGGTTCATCAGGCGAATGCAGCCCGAGGAGACATTGGTGCCGATCGTATAGGGCTCGGTGGTGCCGTGGATGCGGAACAGCGTGTCGGCGCCGTTCTTGTAGAGATAGAGCGCGCGGGGACCCAGGGGATTCTCGGGACCGGGAGGCATGCCGCCGGCCCAGGGGCCATAGCGTTCGGGCTCGCGGGCGATCATGGACCGGGTCGGGGTCCAGCGCGGCCATTCTGCCTTGCGCCCGACGGTGGCGTTGCCGCGGAACACCAGCGCCTCGTCCTTGCCCACGCCGATGCCGTAGCGCAGGGCGCGACCGTTCTCGAGCACGAGGTAAAGGAAATGGGCGGGCGTGTCGACGACCAGGGTACCGGGGCGCTCATTGGTGAAATAGGGCACCTCCTGGCGCCACCACTTCGGATCGACGTGACGCAGATCCATGGCGGCGATGGGATAGGGCTCGGTGTGGATCGCACCGTACATGCGCAGATAGTACGGATCGATCACCGGCTCCTGCACTCGGGGCTGGCGCGTGGACGAACAGGCGGAAAGGGCCGTGGCGGACAGGCCGATCAGGAACAGGCGGCGGGAAATCAACAGGCGAACCTCGGCAGGCGGGACGGGGAAATGCTGAGCGGTACCAAGCCCGCCATAACACACGGTTTTACCCATGCTATCCTTAACGTGGTACGAATGAGGCAGTTCCTCGCCACAATGTGATGGAGGAAGCAAGTGTTGCACGACCTCCACACCGGGTCTGGCAACACACAAAAAAGGGCCGGGATCGCACCCGGCCCTTTCGGATTTGAGGCGGCGGCGCCTTATTCGGCCGCGTCTTCCTTGCCGTCCCGGGCGATTTCCTTGCCAGTTTCCTGATCCAGCACCTTCATCGACAGGCGGACCTTGCCGCGCTCGTCGAAGCCCAGGAGCTTGACCCAGACCTTGTCGCCTTCCTTGACCACGTCGGTGGTCTTGGCAACGCGCTGGTCGGCAAGCTGGGAGATGTGCACCAGGCCGTCCTTGGCACCGAAGAAGTTGACGAAGGCGCCGAAATCGGCGGTCTTGACCACGGTGCCCTGATAGATGCCACCCACTTCCGGCTCGTCGGTGATCGAGCGGATCCACTTGATGGCAGCCTCGATCTGGGAGCCGTCCGAGGAGGCGATCTTGATGGTGCCGTCATCCTCGATATTGATCTTGGCGCCGGTCTTTTCCACGATCTCGCGGATGATCTTGCCGCCGGTGCCGATCACGTCGCGGATCTTGTCGGTGGGGATCTTCATCGTTTCGATGCGCGGGGCGAACTCACCCACTTCGCCGCGGCTGGCCGAGAGCGCCTTGGCCATCTCGCCCAGGATATGCACGCGGCCTTCCTTGGCCTGGGCCAGGGCGATCTTCATGATCTGCTCGGTGATGCCGGCGATCTTGATGTCCATCTGCAAGGAGGTGACGCCCTGTTCGGTGCCGGCCACCTTGAAGTCCATGTCGCCCAAATGATCCTCGTCACCCAGGATGTCGGAGAGCACCGCGAACTTCTCGCCTTCCATGATCAGGCCCATGGCGATGCCGGCCACCGGTCGCTGCATCGGCACGCCCGCATCCATCAGCGCCAGCGAGGTGCCGCACACGGTCGCCATCGAGGACGAGCCGTTGGATTCGGTGATCTCGGAGACGACGCGGATGGTGTAGGGGAATTCCTCCACCGAGGGCCGGATCGGGTTGATGGCGCGCCACGCCAGCTTGCCGTGACCGATCTCGCGCCGGCCCGGCGAGCCCATGCGGCCGGCCTCACCCACCGAATAGGGCGGGAAGTTGTAGTGCAGGAGGAAATTTTCCTTGCGCGTGCCCTCGAGGCTGTCGACGAACTGCTCGTCCTCGCCGGTGCCCAGCGTCGCCACCACCAGCGCCTGGGTCTCCCCGCGGGTGAAGATGGCCGAGCCGTGGGTGCGTGGCAGCACGCCCACTTCCGCCAGGATCGGGCGGACGGTCTTGAGATCGCGCCCGTCGATGCGGGTGCCGGTGTCGAGGATGTTCCAGCGCACGATCTTGGCCTGGAGGCCATGGACGACCTCGCCCAGCTCCTCGGCGGAGACGGTGCCCGCCTCGATCCGCGCGGCGAAGGCTTCCTTGACCTTGGCGTTGGCGGCGTCGACGGCGGCATAGCGCTGCTGCTTGTCAGTGAGCTTGTAGGCGGCGCGCAGATCAGCCTCGGCCAGGTCCAGCACGTCCTTTTCCAGCGCCGAGAAATCGGGCGGGACGAAATCGCGGGGCTCCTTGGCGGCGAGCTCGGCCAGCTTGATGATGGCCTCGATGACCTTGGCGCTTTCGGCATGGCCGAACATGACGGCGCCCAGCATGACTTCCTCGGAAAGTTCCTTGGCTTCCGATTCCACCATCAGCACCGCATCGGTGGTGCCGGCCATCACCAGGTCGAGCTTGGAGTCGGCGCGGCGGTCGATCGAGGGGTTGAGGACATATGCGCCGTCGATATAGGCGACGCGGGCCGCCCCGATCGGCCCCATGAAGGGCACGCCCGAAATGGTCAGCGCCGCGGAGGCTGCGACCATGGCCAGCACGTCGGGATTGTTCTCCATGTCATGCTGGAGAACGGTGATGATGACCTGGGTTTCGTTCTTGTAGCCATCGGGAAAGAGTGGGCGGATCGGCCGGTCGATGAGGCGCGACACCAGGGTCTCGTTCTCGGAGGGGCGGCCTTCGCGCTTGAAATAGCCGCCCGGAATCTTGCCGGCGGCGAAGTATTTTTCCTGATAGTTGACGGTCAGGGGGAAAAAATCCTGGCCCGGCTTGGGCGTCTTGGCGCTGACCACGGTGGCGAGCACGACTGTCTCGCCCAAAGTGGCGAGCACGGCGCCATCGGCCTGGCGGGCGATCTTGCCGGTCTCGAGCGTCAGGGGCTGGCCGCCCCAGTTGAGCTCGACCTTGTGGTGATCGAAATTGATCGACATTTGTTCGTCTTTCCATTCTGCCGGAGAGCGGGAACGCGGGCGAGGCTACGCCCGCGAACTCTTCCGGTGTGCCCGCACCGGCATCGCACTCCATGTGCGCGCCGGCTCAAAATCAGGCACGGGTTCATGTCTGGCGGGACAGAACATGGGCAAGACGATGAGCCTCTCCCCACGGAAGAGGCCGATGATCCTGCCATGCTCCGGCACACCGGCCTGTCGCCCTAAAAGGGCAACCGGCGCGGAAGGTATCCCCCGCGCCGGAAAAACATCTCGCCTTAGCGGCGCAGACCGAGCTTTTCGATCAGCGTCCGGTAACGCTGCTCGTCCACCCTTTTGAGGTAGTCGAGAAGGCTGCGGCGGGTCGAAACCAGCTTCAAAAGGCCACGGCGGGAGTGGTTGTCCTTGTTGTGGCCCTTGAAGTGCTCGGTGAGATTGGCAATGCGCTCGGACAGGATCGCCACCTGGACTTCCGGCGAGCCGGTATCGTTGGCCTTGGTGGCGTATTCCCTGATGAGTTCGCTCTTGCGTTCGGCGGTAATCGACATCGGGCATATCCTTTCGAAAACGAGGATGGTGGCCGCCCCAGCCGGGATGTCGTCCAGGTGGGGCCGGGAAGCGCTTCGGGAAAGGCGGGGACCGCTTTTCCGGCTCGAGAGCGCAACTAAGTTGGACCCGTGGCCGGTTCGGCGTCTCGAGCGAAACGTGGACCAGCCCGGGGGCAGGCGCCGGAAATGGCAAGGCCGTGGCGCCGGCTGGCGCTGCTATAGTGCAAACCGCGTCATAACGCCAGAATTTATTGGACTTGCGGTTCCTCGTCCGGCCGCGTGGCGGCAAAGGCCGGGTCGAGCGCCGTCAACGGAATCTGGAACAGCCACTCCACCCCATCCTCATGCGCCGTCCGGTCCACCTGCGCGCCCAGCGCGCCCCCGACCATGGTGCGCAGCACGATGGTGCCGAAGCCCGAGCGGTCGGTATCGATCAATTTCCGGCCCAGCGTCTCGCGCCAGCGCATGGAAAGCGTATCCATATCGGCCGACCAGGTGAGCGCCAGCCGCCCTTCGGGCGCGGCGAAGGCCCCGTAACGCGTGGCATTGGTGGCCAGTTCATGTAGCGCCATGCCCAGAATCTGCGCCCCCTGCGGGTTGATCCTGAGATCCGGCCCCTCCAGCCGCACCCGGCCCTCGTCGGCCGGGCGGAAGGGCCCTAGCTGATGCTCGATGAGCTCGCGCAGGCTCGCGCCGGCGCGGCCATGGGCCAGCAGCAGGTCGGTGGAGCGTGCAAGACCCATGATGCGCCGCTCCAACGCCTCCACATAGGCCGGCAGGTCGGGCGCGCCGCGCGCCGTCTGCTTGGCCATGGCGGCGATCACCGCCATCTGGTTCTTGGAGCGGTGCGCCAGTTCGCGCATCAGAAAGCGAATGTCGCGCTCGGCGGTCTGGCGCTGCACGGAGGCTTCGGCCAGGGCCTGCGACACCTCGGCGATCTCCACCACCGGGTAGGTGCGCGGATAGACCGCCTCGCCGCGCCCGAGGCGCTTGGCGTCGCGCCTGAGGCCCATGACCGAGCCGCCGATGCGCTGGGCAATCAGCAGCGCCACCCCGGTAGCCAGCAAGGCGATCACTATGCCCCAGGCGGCGAGCTGGACGACCGATTCCTGCAAGGGCCGCTGCACCTGCGCCGCCGAGGCCCAGGCGACGACCCGCCAGCCGGTGAGGCTGGACCGCCATTCGGCGGTGATCACCGCCTCGCCCTCCAGCCGTTCCTGTACCCATTCCGTGTCGGAGATGTGCTGAACGTCCTGGCGGAGCGGCAGCACCTCGCCGATCTCCAGCTCCGCGTCGGTCGCGGCGATGACCATATTGTCGGGGTCGACCAGGGCGGCATACCAGCCGGATGGCAATTGCTGCGATTGCAGGGCCGGCACGAGGTTGCGCGAATTCTGCGTCAGCGCCAGCAGCCGCACCGGCTCGACCCCCTCCACCGGCAACCAGACATTGAATACATAGGTCCGCGCCGTCTGGCCGAAAAACAGCGGGGAAACCGTCACCATGCGCCGCTCCAGCGCCCGGCTGGCGGTTGCGGTGTCTGAGGTGAGGCCAAGCGGCGTGCCGTAATCCACCCTGGTATTGAGCAATTGCTGCATCCGGTCATCGACGGCGATGAGATAGGAGCCGGTGCCCGCCAGGGCGACAAGCGAGCGCAGATGGAACAGCGACATGTCGCCGTCATGCAGCGCCTGGGTGGTGGAGAGCACGCGCAATGTCGTGGCCATGCCCGCGATCTCGCGGTCTACCGACTGTCCCATGGCCTGCACCGTGGCGTGGGTGAGCGCGCTCAGCACTCCCTGCTGGGCATCGTTGGCGCGATTGAGCAGCACCAGCGCCACCGCCAGCGCCGGGATGAGGATCGCCAGCATCAGCGCAATCAGATAGAATGCCACCGGCCGGCCGCGCGCTTGCCCCGCTGGCGCGGCTTCGTCTCGGACCATATCGTCCGCCATGCCCCGTTTCCCTTCAGAACTCCCGCCACCCTAGCAGCGTTACGTTACTCAATACTTGGCGCCGGCATCACTGGCCGGAAAGCTTTCGTCTACGGCCTGGTCGACCTTGTCCCAAGGCCCCGGATCGGTAGCCATCGCCTCCGGCCCCGCATTGCGCACCTGTACCGGCGCTTCGATGGGGCCGGGTTTGCGCCCGTCGCGCAAGGCGGCCGCTTCCCAATGCGTGTATCCCTGTCTCCTCATAGTCGTCATCCCTCCCGCCGGATTCCGGCCCAAGCCTGGACGGATCGCTGCGCCAAAGACCGCTCACGCCCGGTCCGGTTCCGGCGGACCGTTGGGCGCTGCAGCTACAACACACCAGCGCCGCAGCGGTTGCAGACCATGGCGCGGCGCTTCAAGCTCTGCTAAACAGCCGCCCATGAGCCGGATCGACACCAAGCCCCAGACCCCGTCCAAGCGGGTGTTCATCAAAACCTATGGCTGTCAGATGAACGTCTATGACAGCGACCGCATGGCCGACGCCCTGGCCCCGCACGGCTACGCGCCGACCCAGCAGATCGCGGATGCGGACCTAGTGCTGCTCAATACCTGCCATATCCGCGAGAAGGCGTCCGAAAAGGTCTTTTCCGAACTCGGCCGGCTCAAGGAATTGCAGGGCGAAAAACGCGCCATGGGCGGCGACCTGATGATCGGGGTAGCCGGCTGCGTTGCCCAGGCCGAGGGCGAGGAGATCGCCCGCCGGGCCCCGGTGGTCGACCTGGTGTTCGGACCGCAGGCCTATCATCGCCTGCCCGTCATGCTGGAGCAAGCGGCGGCGCGGCGGCATCTGCATCCCAGCCTCAAGCGGGCGGTGGTGGACACCGACTTCCCCGAGGAAGACAAGTTCGCCCATCTCCCGGCGGCGCGGCGCGAGGTCACGCTGGCGCGGGGGCTGACCGCCTTCCTCACCGTGCAGGAGGGCTGCGACAAGTTCTGCTCCTTCTGCGTCGTGCCCTATACGCGCGGAGCCGAGGTGAGCCGTCCGGTCGCCCAGGTGCTGGACGAAGCGCGGCGCCTCGTCGATGCGGGCGTCAGGGAAATCACCCTGCTGGGCCAGAACGTCAACGCCTATCACGGCCTCGACGCCGCCGGCCGCGACGTGGGGCTGGGGGAGCTGGCCCATCTGCTCGCCGAGATTTCCGGGCTCGAACGGCTGCGCTACACCACCAGCCACCCCCGCGACATGGACGACGCGCTGATCGCGGCTCATCGCGACCTGCCCCTGCTGATGCCCTATCTGCACCTGCCGGTGCAATCCGGCTCCGATCGCATCCTCAAGGCCATGAACCGCAAGCATACGCGCGCCCAGTACCTGGCGCTGATCGAGCGCATCAGGACGGCGCGGCCGGACATGGCGTTGTCCGGCGATTTCATCGTCGGCTTTCCCGGCGAGACCGACGCGGATTTCGAGGACACGCTCGCGATCATCCGCGAGGTGGGCTATGCCTCGGCCTACTCGTTCAAATATTCGACCCGCCCGGGCACGCCGGGCGCCAGCTTGGACGGGCAGGTGGACGAGGCGGTCAAGACCGAGCGCCTGCATCGCCTGCAGGACCTGGTTGCCGGCCAGATGCAGGCCTTCAACGCCTCGATGGTGGGCAGGACCCTACCGGTGCTGATCGAGCGTCCCGGCCGCGAACCGGGGCAATTGGGCGGACGCTCGCCCTATCTGCAGGCGGTGCATTTCGATGGCCCGGCCGAACTGATCGGCGCCATCCATCCGGTCGAGATCGTCGGTATCAGCACCAATTCGCTCGAGGGCCGGCTGGCCGGGTCGGTGGCCGCCTGAGTGAATGCCGATGGAGCCCCACCTTGAGCGCGGCCGAAGCATAAGGAACGCCATCGGAGCCGCCTTGGCGTCGGGGATAATAGTCACAAAATATCTACAGACATGGCACCCAAATCGTCCTAGCGTCGTTATCGCATGGATGGCGCGTGGTGCGCCGTCACCCTTTTCCGGAGCCGAGAAAGTTTGAGCAGGCACTTGCCACCCACCGCAGACAACGCCCTTGCATCGCAACTCGAACTCGCTTTTGAAGACAATCGCCTCGCTGCCCAGCTCTATGGCGATTTCGACCAGAACCTCGCCCTCATCGAACAGCGCCTCTCCGTTTCGGCCACGCCGCGCGGCAATCACGTGCTGCTGAAGGGCGCGGCCTCCAAGATCGACCAGGCGCGACGGGTACTCGAATCGCTCTATGCCGGCCTGGAGGAAGGCCGCTCCGCCGATATCGCCGACGTCGATGCGGTGATCCGCATGGTCGAAACCGAGGACAGCCAGCTCACTTTGCCCACGCTGGAGCGGCGCGGCAAGGTGCGCATGGCCCAGATCGCCACGCGCAAATCCACCATATTGGCCCGCACCCCCGCCCAGGACGCCTATATGCGCGCCATGGAGCGTAGCGAACTGGTCTTCGGCATCGGCCCCGCCGGCACCGGCAAGACTTATCTGGCAGTAGCCCACGCCGCCTCGCTGCTCGAGCGCGGCGATATCAACCGCATCGTCCTCTCCCGTCCGGCGGTCGAGGCCGGTGAGCGCCTCGGCTTCCTGCCCGGGGACATGAAGGAGAAGGTCGACCCCTATCTGCGGCCGCTCTACGACGCGCTCTATGACATGATGAAGCCCGAAAATGTCGAGCGCTGCATCACTTCGGGCATCATCGAGGTCGCCCCGCTGGCCTTCATGCGTGGGCGCACGCTCTCCAATGCCGTGGTCATCCTAGACGAGGCGCAGAACACCACCTCGATGCAGATGAAGATGTTCCTGACGCGGCTGGGGGAGAATTCCAAGATGATCGTCACCGGCGATCCCACCCAGGTCGACCTGCCGCGCGGAGAAAGATCGGGGCTCGTCGAGGCGGTAGGCCTGCTCGATGGCGTGGAGGGCGTGCATGTCTCCCGCTTCGGCGACAAGGACGTGGTGCGCCACGCCCTTGTGGGACGCATCGTCCGGGCCTATGAGCAGGCCGCTGTCCGGCGCCTCGCCCGGCAGAACGCCGCCGAAGGGAACGCCAACTGACCGCCTTGCCGCTCGAGATCGCCGTCCTGCACGATGCGGAAGGCTGGCCGGACCATTTCGACGCCCTGGCGGAAGCAGCGGTGCTGGCGGCCCTCAAGGGCTCGGGCGCGCGGCTGGCCGGCGCCGCCGAACTGTCGGTGCTTCTGACCGACGATGACGAGCAGGCCCGGCTCAACGCCCAATGGCGCGGAAAACAGGCGCCGACCAATGTGCTGAGCTTTCCACAGATCGAGCCTTTTGCGCCGGTAGCGGGGCTGCTGGGCGACATTACCCTGGCGCGCGAGACGCTGGAGCGCGAGGCGGAAGAGCTGGGAAAGAGCCTCGAAGACCATTTCACCCATCTGATCGTGCATGGCTTTCTTCACATTTTGGGGTATGATCACCTTGATGAGCAAGAGGCCCTTCAAATGGAAGGTCTAGAAACCCAGATATTGCACGAGCTGGGCATCGATGATCCCTATGCCGATTGACATCGGGGCGGGCGAACCCCGATCATGCATGCCTTTTCGTCCGATGGACAACCAGAGCCGCCGTTGCGCGGCGCGAGATGAATGAACGATAGCGATATCAGCGCCCCGCGGGTGGCCGAAAACCCCGACCCTCCCTCTAGTCCCGCCCCCGCCGCGGCGCGGGGGCCGAGCCTGTGGAACCGTCTCAAGGGTCTTTTGAGCCTGAGAACGGTATCCCTGCGCGACGATCTGCAGGTGGCGCTGGAGGAAACCGGCAGCGCCGAGACCGCGGATTTTTCCGAGAGCGAGCGGGCCATCCTGCAAAACGTGCTCAAGCTCTCCCAGGTGTCGGTGGAAGACGTCATGGTGGAGCGCTCCGACATCAAGGCGGTGCCCTCCAGCATCAATCTGGGGGCGCTGCTCGCCCGGTTCCGGCAGGTGGGCCATTCCCGCCTGCCCGTCTATGACGACGAACTGGACGACATTAAAGGCTTCATCCACATCAAGGACGCCCTGGCCCGGATCACCGAGCCGGTGACCGATCCAGAAAAAGAAGTGCCGGTACGGCTGCTGACGCCCGTGCTCCGGCAGAAGGTCGGCAAGCTGGGCATCATGCGCCGTGCCATGTTCGTGCCCACGGTGATGCCGGCCGCCGATCTCCTGCAGCAGATGCGCGCCAGCCGCACCCATATGGCCATCGTGGTGGACGAATATGGCGGCACCGACGGGCTCGTCACCATCGAGGACCTGCTCGAGGCGGTGGTGGGCGAGATCGAGGATGAGCACGACGAGGCCGAGGTGGCGCTGATCCGCAAGGTCGGCGAGGACACCTATGTCGCCAGCGCCCGCGCCGAGCTCGAAGAAGTGCAGGCGCTGATCGGCCCCGATTTCGATCCCGGTGCCCATGCCGAGGAAGTGGACACGATCGGCGGACTGGTCTTCGACCTTGCCGGGCACGTGCCCAAACGCGGCGAGCGCATCAATGGTCTGGATGGTTTCGAATTCGAGGTGCTGGCGGCCGACAGCCGCCGCATCAAGCGCCTGCGCATCCGCCGCCAGCGCGGCGACACGCCGCCCGAGCCGCTGGCCATCACCGACCAGCGCAGCGCCATCGAAAAGCAGGCAGCAGAGTAGCGCCGCCACACGCTGAAGCCACCCGGCTCATTCGGGCGACTCACGCCGGACAACCGGACAATGGCGAAGGAAGGGGCGCATCCGGCCTGGATGCGCCCGAAATCCTGTGCTCTTACCGGCTTGCCCATTCGAGCAGGCTGGCAAGGCCCACAAAGGGCAGGCCTGCATGCTCGGTCAGGCCCGAGGCGCAGGTGGAAACGGTGGAGACGCCCAGTTCGCACCCCTCGGGAATATCGTTGCCGACCCGCCGCGTGGCATGGGCGTTGAGCTCGGGAACGAACAGCCCCTTGTCCCCAGCATAGCCGCAACAGGTGATCGAGGTCAGCACCGCGATCCTTTCGGCGCAGGCGCCCGCGACCGCCTCGGTCGCCGGCTGTTCGGCGAGGCGCTGCGCCGAGCAGTTGTGATGCACCGCCACCACTGGCAGCTTCTGCGTGATCGTCAGCTTGGGCAGCACATGGGTGAGCAGGAATTCCGCAGAATCGGCAACCACGGCGTCGCCGGGAAATTCCGGCAAATGCTTGGCACAGGTCGAGGCGTCGGTGACGACGGAAAGCCGGCCGTTTTCGCTGAGTGCCGAAAGCTCCTGCCTCAGAGCGTCGCCCACCTTGACGGCCTCTTCCGGGAACCCCTTGGACAGGAAAGGCTGGCCGCAGCACTGGCCGTTGAGCTGGTCGGGAATGCGCACGTCAAAACCGGCTCGCTCGAGCAGCGCCACCATGGCATCGGGCGTCGGCAACAGGCCGTGACTGGTCTTCGGCGCGCCGAACATGCGGCTGGGGCAGGCGGGGAAATAGACGATGGGGGCGCGCCCGCTTTGCGCGATGGGCACCGGAAAGCCGGTCCGGCGCGGGTCCTGCCGGTCCTCGCGAAGGCGCGGTGCGCCGGGACCGCGATGCAGGACCCTAGAAATCCGTGGCACCCGGCCGCCGCTCAGCCGCCTTGCGGTTTCGGTGACCGCTTCCATGGCCGGGCCCGGCAAAACGGTGCGGGCGGTTTCGGCCAGGCCAACCCCGCCGCGCATCATCGATTCCACCGCGCCGCGATGATCGGCGGCGAAGCGCGCCACCGAATGGGCGACGCCGCCGCGTCGCCGCGCCCGCTCGCCCAGGATCATGGTGCCGGTCTCGATGCCCACCGGGCAACGCAGCGAACACAGATTGCACACCGCGCAGGTGTCCATGCCGGCATATTGGAAATCCGCCTCGAAGCGGGCCAGCCGCGCCGGGTCCTCTCCGGTGGCGCGCAGCCGCGCCCGCTCGCGGGTGACGGCGATGCGCTGGCGCGGCGTCAACGTCATATGGTGGCTGGGACAGGCCGGTTCGCAGAAGCCGCATTCGATGCACAGATCGATCAGCTCGTCCGCCTGGGGCATGAGCTTAAGATCCTTGACGTGCACGAAGGGGTCCGGGTTGAGCAGGACGCCAGGATTGAGCAATCCCTCGGGATCGAAGATGGCCTTGATGCGATGCATGATCGCATAGGCCTTGGCGCCCCATTCCGCCTCGACAAAGGGAGCGATGGCGCGGCCGGTGCCGTGCTCGGCCTTGAGCGAGCCGCCATAGCGCACCGAGACCAGTTCGGACAGAGCACGCGAGAAGGCGTCGAACTTGGCCGCCGAATGGGGCTGGGAGAAATCGTCGCCCATCTGGAAATGCAGGTTGCCAGCCAGGGCATGGCCGAAGATCACCGCATCCTCATAGCCGTGCTCGTCCAGCATGGCGCGCAGCTCGACGACGAAATCGGCGAGCCGCTCGATGGGCGCGGCGACGTCCTCGGTCAGCATGGTGCTGCCTTGGGGGCGGGCGGCGCCGGCCGAGGCGAAAAACCCCTTGCGGATATCCCACAAGGCGTGGCTGCGGGCCTCGTCGGTGGAAAAATCGACATGGGCGGCGCCGTGCCGGGCGAGCAGGGCTTCGGCCTTGGCCACTTCCGCGGCAAGCGTCTGCGCGTCGGGGGCGGTGACGTCGATGAGCACGGCCGGGGAATTCTCGGTCAACCAGGGCAGGAGCGGCGCCATGGGCGCCAGATGCTCGACCGTGGCCAGGGCCCGGCGCTCGATATATTCGGCGGCGGTCACCCCGGTGGTGACCTGGATGCCGCCATTGGCCATCTCGATGATGGCCCGGCCCGCCGCCTGTGGATCGGGGAAAGGCACCAGCGCGGTAGATTTGAACGGGTGCTCGGGCACGGTATTGTAGGTCACCTCGGAGACGAAGCCGAGCGTGCCCTCCGAGCCGACGATGAGACGAACGAGGATGTCGAGCGGGTCGTGATGGTCGACCAGCGCGTTGAGCGAATAGCCCACCGTGTTCTTGATCCGGTATTTCTTTCGGATCAGCGCCGTCAGTTCCTCGTCCGCCATGATCTCGTGATGCAGGCGATGCAGCTCCTCGAGCATGGCCGAATGGCTGGCGCGGAACGCGGCGCGGCTCTCCTCGTCGCCGCTGTCGAGCATGGTGCCGTCGGTCAGCACCAGCCGTAGCCGGGCCATGGTATGATAGGTGTTCTGCGCCACCCCGCAGCACATGCCGGAGGAATTGTTGTTGACTACACCGCCGATCTTGCAGGTGGCCTGGCTGGCCGGATCGGGCCCGATCTTGCGGTCGAAGGGTTTCAGCGCCCGGTTGGCTTCGGCCACGATGATGGCCGGGCCCAGGGTGATCTGGTCGGCCCCGGGGTGGATGTGGAGCTTGCGCCAGCCATCGCCCAGCACTGCCAGCACCCCGTCGGTCACCGCCTGGCCCGACAGCGAGGTTCCCGCCGCCCGGAAGGTGACCGGCAGGCTCTCGGCGCGGGCGGCCCGGAACACGGCGCGCACCTCATCCTCGCTGTTGACGAAGACCACCACGGCCGGGATCAGCCGGTAAGAGCTGGCATCGCCGCTCCAGGCATAGGTCATCAGCGGATCGGTGTGGATGGCGCCACGGATCTGGTCACGGAGCCGGGCGGCGACGCGTTCGCCCGCGGCGAGCCGGTCGGGGGACGGCGCCTTGGGCTGGACGGAGGTGGAGAGGGCTTGCTGCATGACGCAGCACTAACATGTTACGGTAGCGCTGGGGAGAGGTTTTGCTCGTCCGCGGGCGTATTTTCGCTCGGAGGCCAAGGCGGCAGCACGGTGCGGGCGGCGGTGACGATGCGCTCGATCAGGTCCTCGATGCGTTCTTCCCCGCGCCTTTCCTTGAGCACATAGATGCCAGCGACGGATTGCCGCGGGGCGTCGGCCTGTTCGACCTCGTAAAGGCCGCGCCGGACGAAATCGTCACGGATCACATGGGTGTGCGCCAGCACCGCCTCGGTCGCCAGCGCATAGTCTATGCAGGCCGCCAGAGAATTGCTGCAAAAGGCGGAATGGCGACCGTCGAACACGGTTTCCACCCGCTTGCGCCGCCGGGACTGGTCGAAGAAGCGCTCGTGCCGGCTCTCGGTCAGCGAGCTGTCGATGCGCGGATAAAGGTCGATCTGCGCATGGCTGCGCGGCGCCCCGAGCAGGGGATGATCCGCGCGGACGAAAAAGGCATTGTAGACGCGCGTGATCGGCACGAAATCGCACCCGATGGAGGGGCTGAGCCCGTCGATCTCGTGAGCGAGGAACAGCGAAATGTCCCCCGAGAGCATCTGGTCCATAAGGCGAAGCTGGTTGCCCAGGCTCGCCTGCACCGGCGAGCCGGGAAATTCGTCCTGATAGGCGATCACCATGTCTCGCAGGAACAAGTTCCACCAGGAATAGCCCGAGCCGATGGACAGGCCCCGCTCGGTACCGCGCTGCTGGTCGGCGATGGCGCTGAGCGAATTGGTGTAGAGCCGGCGCATCAGCTTGGCATTTTCGTAAAGCGTCTCGCCATAGCGCGTCAGCCGCACGCCGCGGGAGGAGCGCTCCAATAGCGGTGCGCCGATGGTTTCCTCCAGCTTGCGCATATTGAAGCTCAGCGTCGGCTGGGTGATGAACAGCGCCGTGGCCGCGCGACTGAACGAGCCGGCATCGGCAATGGCGAGGAACTGGGTCAGCAGCTTGTCCATCGATCCTCTCTTAGTTCAGATATAGATTGTATCTATAATATTGGCGAAAATTCGTAGTTTTCCAATTGCTTTTTTTACGCCACTCTCCTGTCGAGCGAACCTGGCCCAGACACTCCCTTATCGTGGCCAAGGAGCGCTTGTGGCATCGGAGCCGGCTGATTTCCGCCGGAAACCGGTGGCAGGAAGCCGGCCTCCGGGTGTCCTCAGAACTTCCATACAAGATTATTGCCGCCGGCAGTTCTTGTATGGTAAGGGGCGTGACCGGCGGGTTATGCGCGGGAGCAAAAATTTGTCGCTCACCGCGCGGCGCGCGAGGCCTTGGATGATTGACAAGCTCATCAGAGGGCTTAACGTAGTAACCAGTTGGTGATTTAGCGACGGGGAGGTCGCTAGGCTCTTCCGGTTCCGCCAAGCGGAACGGCAACTGTTCATGGGAGGAAATACGCATGACACTTCGATTCGGACGCCGTCAGTTCCTGATGGGTTCTTCGGCATTGCTGGCCGCCGGCGCCTTCGGGCTCGGCCCTGCCCGCGCGCAATCCGCCGGATTGCGCCTGTTCTGGTGGGGCGGCCAGGCCCGTGCCGACCGTACGCTGGGGGTTGCCGACCTCTATTCCGAAACCACCGGCGCACCGCCGCTGCAGGGCGAATTCCTCGCCTGGGACGACTATTGGACGCGCCTGGCGACACAGGTGGCGGGCGGCAATGCGCCGGACATCTACCAGATGGATTATCGCTTCATCGTCGAATACGCCACCCGCAATGCCATCGTGCCGCTCGATGAATTCGTCGAATCCGGTGTGCTGAACCTCGACGATTTCGACGAGGACCAGATCGAGGGCGGGCGCGTCAACGGCCAGCTCTACGGGCTGAGCCTGGGCGCCAATTCGGTGGCCACCCTGGTCAATACCGCCGCCTTCGAGGAAGCCGGCATCGAGCCGCCCGATCTGAGCTGGACCTATGCCGATATCGAGCGCTATGGCGAGGCCTTCAAGGAGGCCAATATCCGCGGCGGCATGCGCGCCTTCGCCGACGGCTCCCGTGTCGAGCCGATGCTCGACAACTGGATCCGCCAGCGCGGCAAGGCGCTCTATACCGCCGACGGCCAGCTCGGTCCCGATGTGGACGACATGGTCGATTGGTTCACCATGTGGAACGACTTCCGCCAGGCCGGCTACATCATCAGCGCCGAGGACGACGCCCTCGATACCGGGGCGCCGGAAGTTTCGGCGGTGGCGCTGCAGAAGTCGGCGCTGATGCCGACCAACTCCAACCAGCTCATCATCCACCAGTCGATCAACCCCGACAACCTGACCATCACCTCCTATCCGCGCCTGGCGCCGGGCGTGGGTGGCGGGCATTACCGCAAGCCGAGCCAGTTCTGGTCGATGGCATCCTCCTCCGCCCACAAGGAAGAGGCCGCCGCCTTCCTCAGCTACTTCGTCAACGACATCGAGGCGGGCCGCATTCTCGGCGTCGAGCGGGGCATTCCATGCTCGGCCGGCGTGCGCGAAGCGATCACCCCGGAATTGAGCGAGCAGGATCAGATCGCGCTCAACTTCGTGGCCAATCTCGGCGACCTGCTCGGGCCGCTGCCGCCCTCTCCGCCCAATGCGGCCGGCGAGATCGACGTCTCGCTGCTGCGCGTGATCGCCCAGGAAGTGGCCTTCGGCGCCCGGTCGCCCGAAGATGCCGGACGGTACTTCGTGGAAGAAGCGCAGGCCATCCTCGCGCGCGCCGCGAGCTGACCCCGATGACGGCGCGTCTTGCAGAGGGTGCCGCCCCCGGCGGGCGCGCCGCCACCGGCTCGATCTGGTCGCGGGCGTGGTCCAACCACGCCCCCGGCTACATGTTCCTCGTGCCCTGGTTCATCGGCTTTTTCGGCCTGACCATCGGGCCGATCCTGTATTCGCTCTATCTCAGCTTCACCAATTTCGACCTGCTCACCCCCCCGCAATGGACTGGCGCCGACAATTACGTGCGCATGTTCACCAACGATCCGCGCTTCGCGGCGGCGATGCGGGTCACCTTCTTCTTCGTACTGTTCTCGGTGCCGCTCAAGCTTGCCTTCGCGCTCTGCGTCGCGCTGATGCTCAATCGCGGCATGAAGGGCCTGCCGCTCTACCGGGCGCTGTTCTACCTGCCCTCCCTGCTCGGCGCGTCGGTGGCCATCGCCATCCTGTGGCGCCAAATTTTCGCCGGCAACGGGCTGGTCAACCAGTTCCTGACCTATATCGGCATATTCGGGCCGGATTCGCTGACCGGCATGACCGCGCCAAGCTGGCTGTCCAACCCCAATTATTCGCTCTGGACGCTGATCGTCCTGTCGGTCTGGCAGTTCGGCTCGCCCATGATCATCTTCCTGGCGGGCCTGCGGCAGATCCCCCAGGACATGTACGAGGCCGCCTCGCTCGACGGCGCCTCGCGCTGGCGGCAGTTCTGGAAAATCACCCTGCCCCTGCTTACCCCGGTGGTGTTCTTCAACCTGGTCATCCAGACCATCGACGCCTTCAAGAGCTTCACCCCGGCCTTCATCATCTCGGCGGGCACGGGCGGGCCGATCAACTCGACGCTGTTCTACACGCTCTATCTCTACAACGAGGCGTTCAGCTTCTTCCGCATGGGCTATGCCTCGGCGCTGGCCTGGTTCCTCCTGGCGCTGATCGCCTGCTTCACCGCCTTCTCATTCCTGACCTCGAAATATTGGGTGCATTATGACGACTGATGTGCACCGGCTGACCGTGGTGACCGGCCAGGAGGGCGACCAGGCCGCCCGGACCCGCCGGCGGGTGCTCTCGATCCTGGCGCATGCGGCGCTGATCGGCGCCTCCATCCTAATGCTCTATCCGCTGCTCTGGCTGCTGGCGGCCTCGTTCAAGCCAGAGAACCAGATTTTCAGTTCGGGCATCTGGCCGAGCTTCGAGTGGAGCATCGACTCCTATTTCCGCGGCTGGAACGGGCTGCGGGTCAGCTTCTCGGTCTTCTTCGTCAACTCCTTCATCATCGCCTTTCTCTCGGTGATGGGGAATCTGATCACCTGCTCCATGGCTGCCTACGCCTTTGCGCGCCTCCGCTTCAGGGGCCGCAATTTCTGGTTCGCCATGATGCTGATGACGCTGATGCTGCCCTATCATGTCGTCCTCATCCCCCAATATGTGCTGTTCCGCGAATTGGGCTGGATCGACACCTTCCTGCCGCTGGTAGTGCCCAAATTCCTCGCCGTCGACGCCTTCTTCATTTTCCTCATGGTGCAGTTCTTCCGCGGCATACCGCGCGAACTGGACGAGGCGGCGATGATGGACGGCTGCTCGCCCTGGCGCATCTACTGGAAGATCATGCTGCCGCTCAGCATCCCGGCCCTGGTCACGACGGCGATCTTCACCTTCATCTGGACCTGGGACGATTTCTTCGCCCCGCTGATCTATCTCAACCGGATGCAGAACTACACGGTGATGCTGGGCCTCCGGACCTTCGTCGATTCGACCGCGCAAAGCGATTATGGCGGCCTGTTCGCCATGAGCGTCCTGTCGATCGTCCCCATCTTCCTGTTCTTCCTCATCTTCCAGCGCCTGCTGATCGAGGGGATCGCCACCACCGGTATGAAACGTTAACGCCATGTCCGAGTTGAACTTCGCCGCCATCGGCATCAACCACGCCCATATCTATGGCCAGGTGGACTGCCTCAAGCGCGCCGGCGCCCGGTTCGTGGCCTTCCACGCACCGGAAGACGACCTGGCAAAGGTCTTCGCCGAGCGCTATCCCGAGGCCAAGCGCCTCGCCGATCCGCGCGCCATCCTCGAGGACCCGTCCATCGCCATCGTCGTTACCGCCGCTATTCCCGGCGACCGGGCCGCGATCGCGCTCGAGGCGATGCGCCACGGCAAGGACGTCCTCACCGACAAACCCGGCATGACCACCTTCGCCCAGCTCGACGAGATCAAGCGGGTGCAGCAGGAGACCGGGCGCATCTTCTCGGTGCTCTATTCCGAGCATTTCGAGGTTCCGGCGGCGGTCGAGGCCGGCAATCTCATCGCCAAGGGAGCCATCGGCCAGGTGGTCAACACGGTGGGCCTCGGCCCCCATTCGCTGCGCCTCAACAATCGCCCGGACTGGTTCTTCACCCGCAACCGCTATGGCGGCATCCTGTGCGACATTGCCAGCCACCAGTTCGAGCAATTCCTGTTCTTCTCGGATGCGATGGACGGCGAGGTGGTCTCCGCCAGCGTTCATAATCGCGGCAACCCCCACCGGCCGGGCCTGCAGGATGTGGGCGACGCCCATATCCGCACAGAACGGACCACCGGCTATGTCCGCGTCGACTGGTTCACGCCCGAAGGCCTGCCGACCTGGGGCGATGGGCGCCTGACCATTCTGGGCACCGAGGGCTATATCGAACTGCGGAAATATGTCGATATCGCCGGCCGCCCCGGCGAAAACCACCTCTTCCTCGTGGACAAGAAGGGCGTGCGGCATGTCGATTGCTCGGCGGTCGACATGCCTTTCGGGCGGCAGTTTCTCGATGACGTGCGCAATCGCACCGAAACGGCCATGCCGCAGGAGCGCTGCTACAATGCCATGAAGATGGCGCTGACGGCGCAGGCCATGGCCGAAAAGGGCACGGAGTGGCAGCAATGAGCCGGGTGCTGAATGTCGCCGTGGTCGGCTGCGGCATCGGCCGCAGCCATATCGTCGAAGGCTATCTGCCCAATACCGACAAGTTCCGGGTCGTGGCGCTATGCGATCTCGATGAGGCCCGCCTCGACCGGCTCGGCGAGGAATTCGGCGTCGAGCGCCGCGTGGTCGATTTCGACGACCTGCTCGCCATGGACGATATCGACGTCATCGATATCTGCACCCCGCCGGGCGTCCACTACGCCATGGTCACCGAGGCACTGCGTGCCGGCAAGCATGTGGTATGCGAAAAGCCTCTGGTCGGCTCGCTCGAGGAAGTCGATGCCATCATGGCGCTGGAAAAGAGCGCCAAGGGGCTGCTGATGCCGGTATTCCAGTACCGGTTCGGCGACGGCATCGAACAAGCCAAGACCATCATCGACGCGGGCATTGCCGGGAAACCCTATTGCGGCACGGTGGAAACCATGTGGCGCCGCGAAGCGCCCTATTACGCCGTGCCCTGGCGCGGCAAATGGAAGACCGAGCTGGGCGGCGTGCTGATGGGCCACGCCATCCACCCGCACGATATCTTCACCTATCTGATGGGCGATGTCGCCCGGATCTTCGGCCGGGTAGCGACACGCGTGAACCCCATCGAGGTGGAGGACACCATCTCGGCCTCGCTCGAAATGCGGAGCGGAGCGCTGGCCAGCCTGACCGCGACCCTGGGTTCGGTGGACGAGATCACCCGCATCCGGCTCCAATTCGAGAACGTCACCATCGAAAGCGACCATTCCCCTTACAATCCCGGCCGGGAATTGTGGAAAATCCTGCCGCGCAATGACGAGATCAAGGCCAGGATCGACAAGCTGCTGGCCAATTGGCGCCACGTGCCCTCGCGTTTCCAGACCCAGATGGCCCGCTTCCACGACGCCATCAACGGCAAGGGCGAGTTGCCGGTGACCAGCGCCGATTCCCGCCGCGCCCTGGAACTGGTGACGGCCTTCTACCACTCCTCCTCCACCCATACCGAAGTCGTGCTGCCGCTCGGTCCGGACCACCCGCTCTACCAGAGCTGGGTTCCGGTCGAATTCCGGTAAGCAGCAGGAGACCAAATCCATGGCGACCAGCATTGAACTGCGGCAGATTCACAAGGCCTATGGCGACGTTCCGGTCATCCACGGGGTGGACCTGACCATCGAGCCGGGGGATTTCACCGTCTTCGTCGGCCCTTCCGGCTGCGGCAAGTCCACGCTTTTGCGCATGATTGCCGGGCTTGAGCCGATCACCGGGGGCGACCTGCTGATCGACGGTCAGCGCATGAACGAGGTGCCGGCGGCAAAGCGCGGCATCGCCATGGTGTTCCAGTCCTATGCGCTCTACCCGCATATGAACGTCTACCAGAACCTGGCCTTCGGGCTCGAAACGGCGCGCATGCCCCGGGCCGAGATCGCGACCCGCGTGCAACGGGCCGCCGAAATCCTCAAGATCGAGCCGCTGCTCAAGCGCAAGCCCAAGCAGCTTTCGGGCGGCCAGCGCCAGCGTGTCGCCATCGGCCGTGCCATCGTGCGCGAGCCCAAGATCTTCCTCTTCGACGAGCCGTTGTCCAATCTCGACGCCGAGCTGCGCGTGGCCATGCGGGTCGAGATCGCCAAACTGCACAACGATCTGGGGAACACCATGATCTACGTGACCCACGATCAGGTAGAGGCCATGACCATGGCCGACAAGATCGTGGTGCTGCGCAACGGCATCATCGAGCAGGCCGGCGCGCCGCTGGAGCTCTACAACACCCCCAACAATCTGTTCGTGGCCGGCTTCATCGGGTCGCCCAAGATGAATTTCCTCACCGTCACCGAGGAGAATGGCGCGCTGCGCAGCGGCGGCAACAGCCTGTCGCTGGATCGCGACGTCGCCGGCGCCGTGACGCTGGGCATCAGGCCCGAGCACATCACCATCGTGGGAGGATCAGGTCTCAAATTCGCCGATGTGCGGGTCGATCTGGTGGAAAACCTGGGCGGGCAGACGGTGGTTTACGCCACCGCCGGGGACGGCCAGGCCCTGACCATGGTGCTCGAAGGCCAGCGCGGCGTCGAGCTGGGCGCCACCATCGAAGTCTATGTCGATCCCCAGAAGGTGCATCTGTTCGACGCCCAGGG
Organism: Devosia honganensis; assembly: GCF_042648785.1. Classification (NCBI taxonomy): domain Bacteria; kingdom Pseudomonadati; phylum Pseudomonadota; class Alphaproteobacteria; order Hyphomicrobiales; family Devosiaceae; genus Devosia; species Devosia honganensis. The sequence goes on along the minus strand of NZ_JBHRYD010000007.1, from coordinate 23,516 downwards.
CATGGCGATCCGCTGAACCAGCCGGATCGCCGGCCTGCCTACCTTATCTTGCCCATGTCGGGCAGGAAGATGGTCAGCAGTCCTGCCAGGGGCAGGAACGAGCACAGCCAGAAGACGTATTCGATGCTGGTCGTGTCGGCGAGCGCCCCGAGCGCCGCCGCGGCGATGCCGCCGGCCCCGAAGGCGAAGCCGAAGAAGATGCCGGCGATCATGCCGATCCGGCCCGGCATCAACTCCTGGGCGAAGACCACGATAGCCGAGAAGGCCGAGGAGAAGATGAGCCCGATGAGGATGGTGAGGATCACCGTCCAGTTAAGGTCGGCATAGGGCAGCGCCAGCGTGAAGGGCAGGACGCCCAGGATCGAGAACCAGATCACGAATTTGGCGCCGAACCGGTCGCCGATCGGGCCGCCCAGAAACACCCCCAGAGCGGAGGCGCCCAGGAACACGAAAAGCAGCAATTGCGCGTCCTGAACCGCGACCTGGAATTTGTCGATCAGGTAGAAAGTGTAATAGCTCGAAAAGCTGGCCGTATAGGCATTCTTGGTGAGGGTGAGTACGGTCAGGACGGCGAGCGCGATCAGTGTGGTGCGCTTGTCGAAGATGAGGGTGGTGCTGGCCGGCGCCCTGCCTGCATTGGCCCGCCGGTGTTCGGCATACCAGCGCCCGACCCGCCAGAGGATGAAAATACCGATCAGCGATCCCACCGCAAACAGGCTGACGCTCCACTGGCCGAGCCGTAGCACGATGAAGGCGGCCATGAGCGGGCCGATGGCCGAGCCGACATTGCCCCCGACCTGGAACAGCGATTGCGCCAACCCGTGCCGCCCGCCCGAGGCCAGCCGCGCCACCCGGCTCGATTCAGGATGGAAGACCGCCGACCCCAGCCCGACAAAGGCGGAGCCGACCAACAGCAGCCAATAGCTCTGCGCAAACCCCAGGATGATGAGGCCCACCAGGCTCGACGCCATGCCGACCGGCAGGGAATAGGGCAGCGGCCGCTTGTCGGTGTACATGCCGATCGCCGGCTGCAGCAGCGAGGCGACGAACTGGAAGGTCAGCGTGAGCAGCCCGATCTGTACATAGTCGAGCCCGTAATTATCCTTGAGGATGGGATAGATCGCCGAAAGCAGCGACTGCATCACATCGTTGATGAGGTGGCAGACGCTCACCGCAACGATGATCGAAAGCGTGGTTTTTCCTGCGATGCTGCTTGCCGATGCATCGGCCGTGGCGGTCAATTGAGCTAACCTGGAAATGCGGGGTCCCGTTATCGATCCCCTATCATGCCGGCGTCGTTCGCCGAAGTCGCCACCGCCAAAAACCGTTCGGCGTCCCGGTCATTTCGAGCTTCCACCCAGGACTCCGGCAACGAAGGCGCGCTGGAACAGCAAATAGGCCAGGAGAATCGGGCCGATGGTGATGATGGTGGCGGCCATGAGCGTCCCGTGCTGCACCTGAAACCCGCTGGTGAGCGCGTTGAGGGCGACGGTCACCGGCCGGGCGCTGTCATTATTGGTCAACGTCATGGCGAACAGCAGGTCGTTCCAGATGGCGCGGCTCTGGATGACGTTGAGGGCGGCCAGCCCCGATCCCGAGGCAGGCAGCAGCACCTTGAAGAAATACTGGCCGTGGCCGCATCCGTCGAGCAGCGCCGCCTCGAACATGGAGCGAGGCACCGAGGCGAAGAAATTACGCAGGAAAAACGTGCAGATCGGCACGCCATAGGCGACATGAACCAGCCACATGCCCGGAATGCTGTTGTAGAGCCCCAGATTGCGCATGAGCGAAAACAGCGGGATCTGCACGATCTGATAGGGCACCAGCATGCCGGTGAGCAGGAACATGTAGATCACGAAGCCGACCCGGCCCCGGATCTGCGCCAGCGGATAGGCGGCTATGGCGCCCACCAGCACCGAAAGCGCCACGCCCGGAACGGTGATCATCAGGCTGTTGGCGAAGGTCGCCCCCAGCCGGCGCCAGGCTTCCGCGTAATTGTCGAAAGTGGGCGCGGCGGGCAGCGAAAGCACGTCGAGCACCTCGGCCGGCGTCTTCAGAGAGGTGTTGATCGCCACCAGGATGGGCACCGCCATCAGGAGGCCGATCAGCAGGGCCAGCCCGTGCCGCAAATACGAAGCGCGATCACTGGTCATTGGAAGCCTCCTCGACCCGGCGGGCCATATAGACGATGAACGGCAGGATCACCGCAGCCGAGACGAACAGCATGCATACCGCGATCGCGCTCGCCTCGCCCATTTTCAGCCGGCCGAAAGCCACGTCGAACATCTGCGTCGCCAGCACGTCGGAAGCATAGGCGGGACCGCCGGCGGTCATCGCCCAGACGATGTCGAACAGGCGCATGGCATCGACGCTCGACATGCCCAGGGCAACGGCGGTCGAGGGCCAGAGAAGGGGAAAAGTCACCTTGGTGAAGGTCTGCCAGGAGCTGGCGCCGTCGATACGCGCCGCCTCCAGGCATTCGCGCGGCAGGTTCTGCAGGCCGGCGAAAAAGACGATGAAGGAAAAGCCGACCGACCACCAGGCGGCCGAGACCATCAGTGAATAGGTGACGATGGCCGGATCGCCGATCCAGTTCTGCGCCAGAAAGCCCAAGCCGATTTCATCGAGAACGCGCGTGATCAGCCCGGCGCTGGGCTCGTAGAGCCAGCGCCAGATGGCGGCCACGGCCACGGGCGGCAGCGTATAGGGCAGGAAGTAGACGAATTTGGCGAGCCCCCGTCCGAACAGCAAGGAATTGGCCAGCAGCGCCAGCGCCAGGCCCAGCCCGGTCGGGGCCAGCACGTAGAACACCAGCCAGCGCAAATTGTTGAGGAGCGAATGGTGAAAGCGGCCATCGCGCAGCAGCGCCATGAAATTACCCAGCCCGACATCGACGCGCCGGGGCGAAAGCCCGTCCCAGCGCTGGAACGCCAAAACGAAGGTCTCCAGTACCGGATAGATGTAGAACAGGCAGAACAGCCCCACCGGCAGGGCCAGGAAGAGCGCATAGACCAGTGCCGAGCCTTTTTGCCAAGGTGCCGCGGTATTGTTCGCCATTCGGTCGCTCCAATAGACAGGAGCCGGCTTCGGAGCCGGCGAGCTGGCGGTCGCCCGAAGGGGCGGCCGCCGATGGACCCACGCGGGAGGCCGTGGGTCTTACCAGGTCACGAACAGGTTCTGGTCCTTTGCCTCGAGACGCAGATTCTCCAGCGTCGAGACGACCGATTCCATGATCTGGTCGGATGGGTCGGCGGCGAAGCGCTCGATCTGGACGCCCAGTTCGGAGCCGAGCTCGGTCGGCAGCAGGAAGAAGAGATTGGGCAGCACCGCCCCGTTCGCTTCCGCCGTCATCATGGTCTGATAGGTCTTCTCGCCGATCTCGTCATAAATGTCGGTAGGGGTTTCCAGATTGGCGGCGACCGAACCCTTGTGCCGGTTGAAGGCGGCCTGCCCCGCAGGGCTGGCGGCGGCCCGCAGCAGTGCATCGGCGGCGGCGTTGGAAACCTCGGTGCCGTTGGGGGTAGCGATGGCGTCCACCTGGATGACGACCGCACCGCCCACGCCCGGCGCGGGGAAGAAGTCGTAATCCTCGCCCGGCGTCAGGCCGACATCCTTGAAGTAGCCCGAGGCCCAATCGCCCATCTGGTAGAAGACTGCCCGGCCGGCGACGACGTCATCGGCGCCCTGCGGCCAGCTCTTGCCCGACCAGTTGTCGATATAGTGGTTGGCGTAGCTGTCGCGGAAATTGGCCAAAGCCGCGCGGAACCCGTCGCTGTCGAAGGACATGTCGCCCGAGCCGAGTTCGAAATAGCCCTCCGGCCCGATGGCCGCGATCAGGGGCACGTAAAAATTGTAAAGGCTCCAGAACGGCCCGCCTGCATTGGCCAGGCACCCCTTGCCGGCTGCCTCGATCGCTTCGCAGGCGGCCTGCAATTCCTCGAACGTGGTGGGCAAGGCAATGCCGAGTTCGTCCACCAGCGCCTTGTTGTAGAAGATGTTGCTGATCGAATGCATGTTCAGCGGCACCGCATAGGGGACGCCGTCCACCTTCATTACCCGCTGCAGGCCGACGGGAAAGATCCGGTCGCCGCCGAATTCATCCCAGAGTGCAGAAATGTCGCGCAGCTGCTCGGCATCGGCGAAGGTCTTGAGCTCGTAACCCATGGAGCTCTGATAGGCGGCCGGCGGCGTCCCGCCCAGCAGCGCCGTCTGCAATTGCCGGCGCAGCTCGATGGCGTTGCCGGGGAAGTCCTGCCCGACGATGGGCGTTTGCGGGGACTGTTCATTGGCAACGGCCAGCAAAGCCTCGACGGCCGCGAGCTCGGCGCCGCCGCCCCAATAGTGCCAGACCTGGCTGGCGTCCTGGGCGTGGGCGCTCGAGACCATCAGCCCCGACAACGCCAGCGCAACTCCGAATTTCCTCATCGATAAATCTCCCTTGACTTGGGATCATTTTTTTCTGATCCTAGGAAAAAATATAGCTATGCACTTCGAAAAAAGTCAATACACCAAAGGGCAGAGGGCCGGACAACCAAGAATACACAGTGTATATGGCGCTTGTGAAATTCAGATGGCCCGCATTTCTATAGGAAAACAATACATTCCCATCGCCTGCGACCTCACTTTCCTTGTATATTTAATATATTTTCTGAACGAGCGCAGTAAATTAATATGGGTACTAGAAACCGATCTTGATCTTCGTAAGATTATGCCTGTTACAGTTCACATGAAAAACCCTAGCCTGGCCATATTAATGCGATCATCGGATTAAAATGATAAGAGACAGCAGGGGCGTCGCCGGCTCGCATTCGTCAGTGCTGAGGCGGGCCAATTCCATCGAGATTTTTCACGCCATCCGGCTGCATAGCGGGATTTCCCAGCGCGAGATCGGCGACCGCACCGGCATCGACAAGTCCACGATCTCGGCGATCATCAAGCAGTTCGACGATCTCGGCCTGCTCCGCCGCGAGCCGGGCGAGGTCCGCAAGGGGCGCGGCCGCCCCTCCGAAGGCTTCGTGCTCAACAGCGATGCCGGCCTGATGCTCGGCATCGACATCGATCCGGAGCGGCTGGTGGTGATGTCTGCCGGCCTCGACGGCGAGCCCCTGCATGTCAGCGAGCATTCCCCCATCCGCAGCGAGGCGGATTTCGGCGACGGCGTGGCCGGCGCCGTGGCGGCGCATCTCGCGGCGGCGGGCCATTCGCTCGAGCAGGTCCGCAGCGTCGGGGCCTGCCTTCCGGGCCTGGTCGATCGCAGTGGCAGGCTGATCTCCTCATCCAACTTCCGCTGGGGGTCGCTCGACGTTGCCGGGGAATTGTCCACCCGGCTGGGCCAGCCCGTCTGGGTCGACAATGACGCGCGGGGTGCCGGGCTTGCCGAAAGGCTCTTCGGCTGCTGCGTCGACGTCTATGATTACGTGTTCATCGATTCCCATTCCGGCGTCGGCGGCGCGCTCTATCTGGAAGGCGCGATCTATGCCGGATCGCTGGGCATCGCCGGCGAGATCGGGCACACCAAGATCGTACCGCATGGGCGCATCTGCCAATGCGGCGATGGCGGGTGTCTCTCGGCCTATATCTCCGGCCCCGCGCTACGCGACAGCTTCCGTGGCTCGGGGCTGGTCGCCGGATCCTTCGTGGAAATGAAGGCCATGGCGGATGAAGGCGTCGAGGGAGCCCTGGGCGTGCTGGACGAGGCCGGCGAGATACTGGGCCTCGCCCTGTCCAATTTCATCAATCTGCTCAACCCGCCCAATATCGTCATCGGGGGAGGGCTCGCCGTGCTGGCGCCGCATCTGATGCCGCCGGCCGAACGCGTGCTGCGGCGCCACGCCCTGCCCGAAGCGCTCGAGCATTGCACCATTCTCATTTCGGAATTGTCCCAGAAACCGCATTCGCGCGGGCCGCTGGCCGTCGCGCTGCAGGGGCTTTCCCAACTCAATGGCGACGGGCCCTTCCCGTGGTGAACGCCTCTATTCCAGGAACATCCTCATGACCAGTTTGAGAATCGCCATCGTCGGCCTGTCCGTGGAGTGCCTGATCGGCTCGCCGCTCAAGACCGAGCAGGCGGACATGCAGATCTATCGCGGCCAGCAAATGGTCGAGGGCGATCTGTGGATGATCCGGGGCATATTGCAGCGGCTGGACGAGGAGGCCGGCATACAGCCCGTGCCCCTGATGTGGTCCACCGCGTTGCCGGGCGGCTCGCTGACGGCGGACAACTACGCCGCGCTGCGCCGGGAAACCATCGACCTGCTGCGGCAATACGGCCCGTTCGATGGCGTCGTCGTCGCCAATCACGGCGCGCTCGAAGTAGACGGCCTCGACATCCATCCGGACGCGGATTTCCTCGAAGCGGTGCGCGAGGCGGTGGGCCCAGAAATCCCGCTGGCCGCCTCGCTCGACCTGCACGGCCATATGAGCCAGCGTTTCCTCGAACTGGCGACCGTCATCAGTGCCCTGCGCACCGCGCCCCATCGCGACGACCGGGAGACGGGCTACCGCGCCGCCGACCAGTTGCTGCGCGTGTTGCGCGAGGGGCTCGCCCCCCGCACCGTCGCGGTACGGATTCCGATCCTCATCGCCGGGGAAGCCGCCGTCACCACCACCGAGCCGGGGGCCGGCCTCTATGCGAGCCTGCCCGATTACGACGCCCGCGAGGGGATCATGGAAGCCAATATCCTCGTCGGCTTCGCCTTCAACGACGTGCCCTGGGGCGGCATGACCGCCATCGTCACCAGCGACGGCGATTCGGCGCTGGCGGAACGCGGCGCCCGGGACCTGGCCCGGGATATCTGGGCAAGGCGGCATGATTTCGTCCTGCGCATGGAGACCGCGACGGTGACCGATGGCCTGCAGCGGGCCGCCGCGGCGACCGAGGGGCCGGTCTTCGTCAGCGATTCGGGCGACAACACCACCGCCGGCGCCCCCGGCGACCAGACGGGCGTGCTGCAGGCCCTGCTCGCGCTTTCCGATCCGCCTCATGCCGTAGTGGCCGGCATCACCGCGCCAGAACTGGTGCAGGCGGCGCTGGCGGCCGGCACCGGCGCGCACATCGAGGTGACGCTGGGCCAGGAGCACATCAGCCGGCCCGGCACGAAAAAAACCGTAACCGGCGTGATCGTCGGGGGCGGAGAGGAATTGCGGCTGTCCGGCTTCCAGCCCTATCGCAGCGTCGAGGCGGCCTGGGTCGCCATCCGCTTCGGCACCGTCGTCGCCACCTTCCACGCCCGCCCCATCGGCATCACCACGCCCGAGCATTTCGACTCCATGGGCCTGGACAGGTCCGCCTTCACGGTATTCGTGCTAAAGCTGGGCTATCTGCATCCTCGCCTCGAGGATGTGGCCCGGCGTCACATCCTGCTGCTGAGCGAAGGCACGGTATCGCTCGACCTCGAAAACAGGGACTGGCGCCATGTCACCCGGCCTGCCCTGCCCGCAGATCCCGACTTCCCCTGGACGCCGGAGGCCTCGAGCTATGCCGGCTGATCCTCTCCCTCGTCTCTCTTTTGAAAAAGGTTCGATATGACTGTAGTCCTCAAAGACATCACCGTTCCCCAGTTCGGTGTGCCCGAGGCGCGGCCTGTGGTGCCTGCCGCCACCTATGAAGCGCGCGTGACGGCCCTGACCGAGCGCGCCGGCAGCGATTGGGTGGTCGTTTATGCCGACAGGGAGCATCTGGCCAATATCGCCTTCCTCACCGGCTTCGAGCCGCGTTTCGAGGAAGCGCTGCTGCTGCTCGGCCGCAAGGGCGAGCGCCTTATTCTCACCGGCAATGAAAGCATCGATTACGTGCCGGTTTCCCGCCTGCCGCAGACGCGCGGCGTGCTGACCCAGTGTTTCAGCCTCATGGGGCAGGATCGCAGCAGGGCGGCGGATCTGAGCGCCGTGCTGCGCGAGTGCGGCGTCGCCGCCGGGCAGTCGGTGGCCCTCGCCGGTTGGAAATATCTCGACAGCAATGAATGGAGCGGCAGCGCCCCCAGCTTCTTCGTGCCTTCCTTCGTCGTGGACAGCCTGCGCGCCGCGATCGGGGACAATGGCACGATCTCCGATGCGACGCCGATCCTGATGAACCCGGTGGACGGGTTGCGCGCCATCGTCGATGCCGACGAGATCGCCCAGCTCGAATGGGGTTCGGCCCGCAGCTCGGCCGCCGTCTGGCGCATCATGCAGGGCACCAAGCCCGGCATGAGCGAATTCGAAGCCGCGGCGCTGATGGGCTATGCCGGCGAGCCGCTCAATTGCCACGTGATGATGTCCGCTGCCGCCGCCCCCGACATGGTCATCGGCCTGCGCAGCCCGTCGGCCCGCCGGATCGGCGAGGGCGAGGGCGTCACCACCGCCGTCGGTTATTGGGGCGGCCTGTCGTGCCGTGCCGGGCTGATGACCGACCGGGACGAGGCCTTCCTCAAAAAGGCGAGCACCTATTTCGACGGCTTGCGGACCTGGTACGAGACCGCCGATATCGGCGTCTCCGGCAAGACGCTGTTCGGCGCCGTCGCGGCGGCGCTGGCGCCCGCCGGACTGCGGCCCGCGCTCAATCCGGGCCACCTCATCAGCCACGACGAATGGATGAACACGCCGGTCCGCCCGGACTCCGACGAGGTCATCAGATCGGGCATGGCGTTCCAGGTCGATATCATTCCCGCTCCCATGGGCGGCGGCGAAGCGCTCAATTGCGAGGATGGCGTCGTCATCGCCGACGAGGCGCTGCGGGCCGAAATCGCCCGCAAGCACCCCGAGGTCTATGCCCGCATGCAGGCCCGCCGGGATTTCATGCGCGACGTGATCGGCGTGCCGCTCAAGGACTGCATCCTGCCGCTGTCCTCGACGCCGCTCTGCTACGCGCCGTTCTGGGCCGAGCCCGGCAAGCTGCTCGCCGTCGCCTGATCGAAACCGGAGAAACGCCATGGCGAAGGTTCATATCGATGCCGTCCGCAAGTTCTTCGGCGATGTCGAAGTTCTCAAGAATATCGACATCGCCATCGAGGACGGGGAGTTCCTCGTCCTCGTGGGGCCTTCGGGCTGCGGAAAATCCACGCTGCTGCGCTCGATTGCCGGGCTCGAAGGCATTTCCGGCGGCCGCATCCGCATCGGCGACGAGGACGTGACCGACCGTCCGCCCAAGGGGCGGGACGTCGCCATGGTGTTTCAGAACTACGCGCTCTATCCGCATATGACGGTGGCGCGGAACATGGGCTTCTCGCTCGAACTCAAGCGTGCTTCGCGCGCCGAGCGGGAGGCCGCCGTCCGCAAGGCCGCCGAAATCCTCGGCCTCACCGACCTGCTCGGGCGCTATCCGCGCCAGCTCTCGGGCGGCCAGCGCCAGCGCGTCGCCATGGGCCGCGCCATCGTGCGCGATCCCAAGGTGTTCCTGTTCGACGAGCCCCTGTCCAATCTCGACGCCAAGCTGCGCGTCACCATGCGCTCCGAGATCAAGCAACTGCATCGGCGACTGGGCAGCACCATCGTCTATGTGACGCACGACCAGGTCGAGGCCATGACCATGGCCGACCGCATCGCCGTCATGCATGGCGGCGTGCTGGAGCAGCTCGGAACGCCCCAGGAGCTTTATGAAAGGCCGGCCAACCGTTTCGTCGCCACCTTCATCGGCTCTCCCGCCATGAACCTGATCGGCGGCGAGGTGGTGGCCGAAGCGGACCGGACACGGTTCCGGACCGGTGCAGGGACCCTGCCCCTGCCGCCCGAGGCGGCCGCCCATGCCGGCCGGCCGCTCGAACTGGGCGTCCGTCCCGAAGATTTCGTCCTCGCCGATACGGGGCTGGCCGGCACCGTGGTGCAGATCGACCCCATGGGCGCCGAGCAGCATCTGTTCATCGATATCGGCGGCTCGCAAATCGTCGTCATCGACCGGATACGTCTCGACAGCGTGGTCGGACAGCAGGTCACCATTGGCCTGGGTGGCCGGGCGCCGCATTTTTTCGATCCCGCGAGCGGGCAGCGGCTGGCCGAACCCCGGTCCTGACGGGCCGGCCTTCCCCATGGCACCAATGAAGGGGTGGCATCGGCCGGTGCTTTGCCCTATCTCCACCGCGAGCCGGACAACTCGGATCCGGCCGGGTTGGAGGACGTGCCATGTCAGCCCAGATTCCCGGCAAGCGCCGGACCACGCGCGACATCGCCCTGATGCGCCAGCAGGGCGAAGCCATCGCCATGCTGACCGCCTATGACGCCGTGACCGCGGCGCTGGTCGAGATGGCCGGGGTGGACATGATCCTGGTGGGCGACAGCCTGGGCAATGTCGTTTTAGGATATGACACCACCCTGCCGGTGACGCTGGACGACATGATCCGCCACGCCGCGGCGGTGAAACGCGGCTCCGGCCGGGCCCTGATCGTCTGCGACATGCCCTTCGGCTCGGTGACCGATCCCGACGCGACCCTGCGCAACGCCATGCGTATCCTCAAGGAAACCGGGGTCGAGGCGGTCAAGCTCGAAGGAGGCCTCGCCATGGCACCGACCGTGGAGCGGCTCACCGCCCATGGCATCGCGGTCATGGCCCATATCGGGCTGACGCCGCAGGCGGTGCACCAGATGGGCGGCTATTACATGCATGGCAAGGACGACGCCTCGGCGGCGCGGCTGCGCGAGGAAGCAAAGGCATTGGAGGCAGCCGGCGCCTTCGCCATCGTGCTGGAATGCGTCGAGCCGGCGCTGGCGGCCGAAATCACCCGCTCGCTGTCCATTCCCACCATCGGCATCGGCTCGGGCAAGGATTGCGCCGGCCAGGTGCTGGTGGTCAACGATCTCATCGGGCTCAACACCAGCAAGCCGCCGGCCTTTGCCAGGCCCCGGGCCGACGTCGCCGCCATCATCCGCCAGGCGGTGGGCGACTATGTCGCCGAGACCAAGGCAGCGCGCCAGCCCATCACACTGCCGCGCCGGGCCGAGTGAAAATGGCCAATATCCTCATCGCCATATCGGGCTCGATCTCGGCCTACAAGATCGCCGACCTGGTGTCCGAACTGGGCAAGGCCGGGCACCAGGCGCAATGCATCCTGACCGCCAGCGCCGGCCAGTTCGTCAGCCCGCTGGTGCTGGAGACGCTGAGCGGCCGCCCGGCGCTCTCGGCGCTGTTCGGCCCGGGGGTCTCGGGCACGGAGCATATCGAGCTGGCGCGCTGGGCGGACCTCATGGTCTTCGCCCCGGCCAGCGCCAACATGCTGGCGCGGCTGGCGCTGGGCCTGGCCGACGACCTACCTTCCACCGTGGCGCTGGCGACCACCGCACCACTGCTCATCGCGCCAGCGATGAATACGGTGATGTGGGAAAAACCCATTGTGCAGCAGCACCTTGCAACGCTGCTGGAGCGCGGCGCGCAGCTGGTGCCGCCCGCCTCGGGGCTGCTGGCCTGCGGCGAAGTGGGCATGGGCAGGCTGGCGCCGGTCCCGGCGCTGGCGGCAGCGATCGAAGCGGCGCTCATGCCGGCAAGCGCCGACCTGGCGGGCCGCCGCATCCTCATCACCGCCGGCCCGACCACCACCCCCATCGACGCCGTGCGCTATATCACCAACCACTCGACCGGCCGCATGGGCGCGGCCATGGCCGAGGAAGCGCTGCGGCGCGGCGCGGTGGTGGACTATGTGCTGGGCCTCGACAAGGGCGTGGTCCGCCCCGTCGCCCCGCGCGGCGCCGAGGAGCGCCTGCATCTCGTCGAGGTGCGGACCGCCGAGGAGATGGCGGCGGCGGCGCTCGAAAAACTGCCGCTGGCACAAGGGGTTGTGGCCACGGCGGCGGTGATGGATTACGCCGTGGCGGCTCCCGTCGCGGGCAAGCTCAAGCGCAGCACCGAAGCCGCGACGCTCGACCTGGTGCCCTCCGCCGATGTCCTGGCCACCCTGCGCGATGCGGCGACGGACCAGTGGTTCCTGGGCTTTGCGGCGGAAACCGACGAGGTCGAGGCCCATGGGCGCGGCAAGCTCGAGGCCAAGAAACTGGACTATCTGTTCGCCAACCAGGTGGCCCGGCTCGGGGCCGGGGGCGCGACCGGCTTTGCCGTCAAGACCAATGCCGGCGTGCTGCTCTCGGCGCGGGGCGACCGGCACGAACTGGCGCTGGGCAGCAAGCAGGATATCGCCCGCCAGATCTGGAACCTCATCGCATGACATTGATTTTGCGGGATAAATCCTCTCTTCGCGCCTGGCGCGCGGCGCTGCCCCCCGGACGGCGGCTGGGCTTCGTGCCGACCATGGGAGCGCTCCATGCCGGCCATATGAGCCTCGTGGAAGAGGCAGGGCGGCACAGCGACACGGTGATCGCTTCCATCTTCGTCAACCCGCTGCAATTCGGCCCCAACGAGGATCTCGAGCGCTACCCCCGCCCCATCGAGGCGGATGTGGACAAGCTCGAACAGGCCGGCGTGGCGGCGCTGTTCCTGCCATCGGTCGCGGAAATGTATCCCGAAGGCGCCTCGACTTTCGTAGAAGAATCAATGGTTTCGCTGCCTTTGTGCGGCGAGGGGCGGCCGGGGCATTTCCGGGGCGTGGCCACGGTGGTGCTCAAGCTGTTCAACCTCGTCGCGCCACATCTGGCGGTGTTCGGGCAGAAGGACGCCCAGCAATGCGCGGTGATCGAGCGCATGGTGCGCGATCTCGACCTGCCGGTGGAGATCCGGCGCGCCCCCATCGTGCGCGAGGCGGACGGGCTGGCCCTCAGCTCGCGCAACGCCTATCTCGCGCCGGCCGATCGCGCCGCCGCTCCCCTTATCCATCAAGGGCTTAAGGCGGTGGAGGCGGCCTATCGGGCCGGGGAGCACGACGCCGGCAGGCTCGCGGCGGTCGGCCTGGCCGTGCTGGCGAAATCCGAGCGGATCGTGCCGGACTATTTCGAGGTGCGCGACCCCGAAAGCCTCGGGGCCATCACCACGGTGGGCGGACGCGGGGCGCTGGTGGCGGTCGCCGCCCGGCTGGGCACGACGCGGCTGATCGACAATCTCGTCCTTTAGCGCCCCGCTTTAGCGACCCCGGCGCCAATGTCAGCACATCGTTAGCAAAAGGGGCTGCACGAAGGCGCGCGCGCTGCACGTCAGGCCGGCTTCAGCCGGTTGTCGCCGAAATAGCGCAGGGGTCGGATTTCGTAAGCGCCGCTGCCGGGATTGGCCGCCGCCAGCTTGTGCGCAAAATCGAGCGCCTCGTCCATGGAAGCGCAATCGGCCACGTAAAAACCGAGGAACTGCTCCTTGGTTTCGGCGAAGGGCCCGTCCAGCACCACCGGATCGCCGCCGGTCTTGCGCAGGGTCATGGCCTCGTCGGTGTTCCACAGGCGCACCACCGGGCCCAGCCGGCCTTCCGCGCTCATCCCGGCCTGAACCTCGCCCAGCCGCGCCATGCAGGCCTCGTCCTCCTCCAAGGTCCAGGCGGCGACCTCCTTTTCGTCATTATAGCACAAAATGGCATAGAGCATGGATATCTCCTCCGAAGCGAGGCGGGGACTATGAAGCGCGCCCGGGCCGATGCCAAGACGGATCGGCGCGGAACCGGCGGCGGTCACGCCACCGGCGGCCCGCTGCTGCGGGCGATGGTGAGGGTCGCGCCGATGGAGGCGGCGATGATGGCGGCAATGCCCGCGACATGGAAGGCGGCGAGGGTTTCATGCAGGATGAGCAGGCCCGAAAGCGCCGCGAAAGCGGGCTGGCCGCTCATCAATATGCCGAACAGCCGCGCCGGAACATGGGGCAGCGCCACCATGTCGAGCGCATAGGGAATGGCGCTCGAGAGCAGCGCCACGGCGAGGCCCAGCGGCAGGATGGCGGGATCGAGGAGGGCGGTCCCGGCCCCGGCAAGCCCGAACGGCAGGGCCAGCAGCGCCGCCATGCCCACCCCCAGCGCCGCGATATGCGGCCCCCCGCCGGTGCCGGCGCGCTGGCCGAAGACGATATAGCCGGCCCAGCAGGCCCCGGCGCACAGCGCCAGCACCACGCCGAGCGGCGAGATGGCGCCCTCCGCCGGCCCCCAGGGCAGCAGCAGCGCAAAGCCCCCCAACGCCAGGACGATCCAGAGCACGTCCAGGGGCCGCCGCGCCCCGAACAGGGCCACGGCCAGCGGGCCGGTGAATTCCAGCGCCACGGCGATGCCGAGCGGGATATGCTCGAGCGCCGCGTAAAAGAACAGGTTCATCGCCCCCATGGCGCCGCCATAGAGCAGCACGGCGCGCCACTGGCCCCGGTCCAGACGATACCGCCAGGGGCGGAACACCGCCATCAGCACCAGCGCCGCCAGCACCAGCCGCAGGGCGGTGGCGCCGTTGGCCCCCACCAGCGGAAACAGCATCTTGGCAAAGCTCGCCCCGGTCTGGGTGGCGGCCATGCCCAGAGTAATGAGAAAAACGGGAAGGAAAACGGATGGGGGCCGCACCGGAGGGGCTTTCAGCGAATGGATGGCGGGTCTTTAGCGCATTTCGGCGGGGGTGGGGAGGGGCGGCGGCGTTGCACCGGCCGGGGGGATCGGCTGGCCTGGATTGGTTTCACATCCGCACCGCCTCGGGCTGGCTCTCCCACCGGGTCATTCCCGCGCATGCGGGAATCTCCGTTTCCTTTTCTGCAATTGAACAGGGATTCCCGCATGCGCGGGAATGACATCGTGGAGGTGAAGGGTTCGCCGGTTCCCCTTGCGGGCGGCCGGCGTTGCGCCCGCCCGGGGGGGCCGGCTGGCCTGAATTGGCTTCACATCCGCACCGGCTCGGGCTGGCTCTCCCACCGGGTCATTCCCGCGCATGCGGGAATGACACAGTGGACGTGGAGGGCTCGTCTCAGGCCTTGAGCCTGGCGAGGATGGCGGCGCCCATTTCCTCGGTGCCGACGGTCTTGCGGTTGTCCTGGGCGATGTCGCCGGTGCGCAGGCCGTCGGCGAGGACGGCGGCGATGGCGGCTTCGACCCTGTCGGCCAGCTCGAGCAGGTTGAACGAATAGCGCAGCGCCATGGCGAAGGAAGCGATCATGGCGATGGGATTGGCGATGCCCTGGCCGGCGATGTCGGGGGCCGAGCCGTGCACCGGCTCGTAAAACGCCTTGCGCTTGCCGGTGGCCGGATCGGGCGCGCCGAGCGAGGCGGAGGGCAGCATGCCCAGCGAGCCGGTGAGCATGGCCGCGACGTCCGAGAGAATGTCGCCGAACAGATTGTCGGTGACCATGACGTCGAACTGCTTGGGGGTGCGCACCAACTGCATGGCGGCGTTGTCGGCCAGGATGTGGTGCAGCTCGACATCGGGATAGTCGGCGGCCACGCCCTTGACCACCTCGTCCCAGAGCACGCCGGACTTCATGACGTTCTTCTTGTCGGCCGAATGCACCAGCCCGCGGCGGGTGCGGGCGAGGTCGAAGGCGACGCGGGCGATGCGGTCGATCTCGTAGCTCTCATAGACCTGGGTATCGATGGCGCGCTTCTGGCCGTTGCCCAGATCGGTGATGGTCTTGGGCTCGCCGAAATAGACCCCGCCGGTCAATTCGCGCACGATGAGGATGTCGAGCCCCTCCACCAGCTCGCGCTTGAGCGAGGAGGCCTCGGCCAGCGCCGGATAGCAGATGGCGGGCCGCAGATTGGCGAAGACGGCGAGCTCCTTGCGCAGGCGCAGCAAGGCCGCCTCGGGACGCTGCTCATAGGGCACGTCGTCCCATTTGGGGCCGCCCACCGCCCCGAAGATCACCGCATCGGCCGCCTTGGCCTTCTCCACGTCCTCGTCGGTGATGGCCACGCCATGGGCGTCATAGGCGCTGCCGCCGGCCAGCCCCCGATCGGTGGAGAAATCGGTCAGCCCTTCCGCATTGGTCCAGGCGACGAGTTTTTCCACCTCGAGCATGATCTCGGTGCCGATGCCGTCGCCGGGCAGAAGGAAAAGGGAATGGGTGGCCATGTGGGAAAACACTCCTCGCCGTACTGGTGGGTACACCTGAAGGCACATAACGGGTTTGGGCGGCGCTGCGCAAGCACGGCAATGCCGGATTCGTCCGCTCCGCGGCGAAAGGAGAGGAAAAGGGGGCGGGGCCGCTTGCACCGGCTCATTCCGGCGCAGGCGCTCCTTTCCCCTCAAGGGGAGGGGAACTGCATATGAGCCTGATGAAGCAATGGTCGCTGTTGCGTTCCCCTCCCCCCTGAGGGGAGGAAGTGTTCATTTCGGACTGCTGGCACAATTTATCCCCCACACGGGGCTGCCCTCGGGCGTGACCCGAGGGCCTCTGTCCACGTGCAGGAAATCCGGGTTTCGGGACGCCCAGGCCGGCCCTCGGGTCGAGCCCGAGGGCAGCACAGCGTTGGTGTGGACAACAACGATCGAACCAGAAGCGTCCAAAGTAAACACTCCCCCTCAAGGGGGAGGGTTGGGGAGGGGGTGAGTTTAGCGGAGCACCGAAGGACCCCCACCCCCGACCCCTCCCCTCAAGGGGGAGGGGAGCAAGAAAGCGCTGATCCGCTCTAGATCGGCAGGCCGCTCAGCAGGCGGGGGCCGTGGCCGTCGAAGCCGGAGGCGGTGCGGATCAGGGCGGATTTGATCGGGCCGGAGCGGTCCACGAGGCCGAGGCCGAAATCGCGCAGGGCTCTGATCGGGGCGATGTCGTTGGAGAACAGCCGGTTCATCCCGTCGGTGACCATGGCCATGGAGGCGGTGTCGAACCGGCGCCAGGCCTGGTAGCGCCGGAGGGTGTCGGCGGCGCCGTGGTCGAGCCCCAGCCGCATGGCCTCCACCACCACTTCGGCCAAAGCCGCCACGTCCTTGAGGCCCAGATTGAGCCCCTGCCCGGCGATGGGATGGATGACATGGGCCGCATCCCCCACCAGCGCCAGCCGGGGGCCGATGAAGCTGCGGGCCAGTTGCAGGCGCAGCGGAAAGCTCATCAGCTCGTCCTCCACCGTGACGGCGCCGAGCGAGGAGCCCATGACCGCCTCGATCTCGCCGGCGAGCTGTTCGGCGCCCATGGCGAGAAAGCGCGGCGCGTCCGCATCGGCCTCGGTCCAGACGAGGGACGAGCGATTGCCCGGCAGCGGCAGGCTGGCAAAGGGGCCGGCGGGGCGGAAATGCTCATAGGCCACCCCTTCATGGGCCAGCTCGTGCCCGATGGTGGCGACCAGCCCGGTCTGGCGATAGTCATGGCCGATGGTGCCGATGCCGGCGCGCTGGCGCAGCCCGGAGCGGGCGCCATCGGCGGCGACGACGAGCGGCGCCGCCAGCACCACGCCATCGGCCAGGGTGAGACGCGCCCGCGCCCCCTCCCCGCTCCAGGCGGCGATTTCCGCCGGCGCCACCACGGTGATGGCCCCTTCGGCGGCGGCGAGCAGGGCCGCGCCGCTGGCCTGGTTGGGCACCATATGGGCGAAGGGCTCGCTCGGAGCCACGTCGCCGTCGAATTGCAGGAAGACGGGACGGGCCAGATCCGCCCGGCCCGAATCGGTGATGCGCATCGCGGTGATCGGCTGCGCCCGGCCGGCCATCTCGTCCCAGACGCCCAGCGCCTCGAACACGCGGCGCACGCCGGCGGCGATGGCCGAGGCGCGGTTGTCGCGCGGCACGCTGAGCCTGCGCCGGTCGACCAGTGCCACGGCGAGCTGGGGCGCCGAACGCACCAGCGCCAGCGCCAGCGTCAGCCCCACCGGGCCGGCGCCAACGATGATCACGTCATATCTCTGCTCGCCTGGCCCGGTCATGCGTCGCTCCTGTCGTCCGGCCCATTTTCGGCCGATGGCGGCGCCGAGGCAAGGGCGCCGGACGCCGCAAGGCGGGCCATCGGTGCAATGCATAAAATTTGACCACAGGCCGACCCAGATGGCGATGAATTAGGCAAAACCTGACCATCCCGCGAACGCCGTCCGGCGGCGCCCTGCCAATCCCTTGAAAAACAAGTGGTTTTTCTCGCGCCCCGGTCTGGCACGGCGCTTGAGTCCTCTCCTGCATCCACAATGCGCCATCGCGGCGCCAAAGGGGGTCACATGAAACTCGTGGTTGCCATCATCAAGCCATCCCGGCTCGAGGAGGTCCGGCAGGCGCTCAATTCGCTCGACGTGCACGGCATGACCGTCACCGAGGTGAAGGGTTACGGGCGGCAGAAGGGCCATTCGGAAATCTATCGCGGCACCGAATATGCGGTGCATTTCCTGCCCAAGCTCAAGCTCGAGATCGCCCTCGACGACGAACTCGTCGACCAGGTCGCCACGGCCATCAGGGATGCTGCCCATACCGGGCGCATCGGCGACGGCAAGGTTTTCGTGCTCGAGCTTTTGGCCATCACCCGCATCCGCACCGGCGAGACCGGCCTTTCGGCGCTTTAGCCCATTGCTTGCGCATCGGACGCCCTGAAAACCGCGCGTGCGGTTTCCGGTCCGATGCTCCAGGCATCCCCAGGAGAAACACGAGATGAAGATCGCAACACTTCCAAGGAGCGCCGCGCTGGCCTTCCTGCTGCCCCTGCTGCCGGCCTTCGGCCAGGAAACCCCTCCCCTCGACATTGTCCTGCCCGGCGCCGGGCCGATCCCTGCCGCCATCGACAGCGGCGACACCGCCTGGATGCTGGTCTCCACCATCCTCGTCATCCTGATGACCATACCGGGGCTGGCCCTGTTCTATGGCGGGCTGGTCCGCGCCAAGAACATCCTCTCCGTCCTCACCCAGGTGTTCGCCGGGTTCTGCCTGATCGCCCTGCTCTGGGTCGCCTATGGTTATTCGCTGGCCTTTTCCGGCCCGGCGGCGGGGGGGCTGTCCGCCTTTATCGGGGATTTCTCCAATCTCTTCCTGGGCGCGGTCGGCCCCGACGCCATCGCCGGGAACCTGCCCGAGCTGGTCTTCGTCTGCTTCCAGCTCACCTTCGCCTGCATCACCGCCACCCTGGTGGTGGGGGGCATCGCCGAGCGGATGAAATTCGGCGCGGTGCTGGCTTTCCTCGCCATCTGGTTCACCTTCTCCTACCTGCCCATCGCCCATATGGTCTGGTCGGAGGCGGGGCTGCTGTTCACCATGGGCGCGCTCGACTTCGCCGGGGGCACGGTGGTGCACATCAATTCCGGCGTCGCGGCGCTGGTGGCCGCCATCGTGCTGGGGCCGCGCCTGGGCTATCTCAGGGAGCCGATCGCGCCGCACAACCTGGTCTTCGTCTTCGTCGGCGCCTGCCTGCTCTGGGTGGGCTGGTTCGGCTTCAATGCCGGCTCGGCCCTCGCCGCCGACGGCGCCGCCGCCCAGGCCTTCCTCAACACCATCACCGCCCCGGCCGCGGCGGCCCTGGCCTGGGCGCTGGCCGAGAGGATCGCCCGCGGCCACGCCTCGGCGCTGGGCGCCTTTTCCGGCGCCGTCGCGGGCCTCGTCGCCATCACCCCGGCCGCCGGCTTCTCCGGCACTATCGGGGCGATCGGGCTGGGCGCCATCGCCGGAATCGTCTGCCTGTGGGCGGTGGTGTCGCTGCGGCCCCTGCTCGGCTATGACGACAGCCTCGACGTCTTCGGCATCCACGGCGTAGGCGGCATCGTGGGCGCGCTGGGCACCGCCATCGTCGCCCATCCTGCGCTGGGCGGCTTCGGGGAGGCGGGCTACGCCCTCGATGCGCAACTGCTGATCCAGCTACTGGCGGTGCTGGTGGCGATCCTGTGGTCGGGCGTGGTGGCCTTCATCGCCATGATGATCGTCAAGGCGCTGTTCGGCGGCGCCCGCATCGCCCCCGCGGGCGAGAGCGACGGGCTCGATCTCACCACCCATGGCGAGCGCGCCTATAACTGACCGCGCCGGTGGCGGGCGGCCGCGCGCCGGCCGCCACCTGCCCCATGGTTAGCACCCGATTAACCACACCGGGCTAGCATGGCGGCACTTCGGCCCCGTCTGATGGTTTGCGGGCCGGCAACGAGTATGCGTATCCATGTCCAGCCATCCTGTTCCCGTGCTCGACGAAGTCCGTCCCGTGCCCAGCCGCGCCGGCCGCAGCCCGGGGCGCCGAGCCTCCGCGCCGGTTCCTCCGCCCGCCATCGCCATCCGCATCCCGCTGCGCCTCGCGGGCATGCTGCTGCTGGGCCTGTGCGCGGTGCTGCTGGTGTCGCTGGCCTCCTGGTCGGTGGACGACCCCTCGCTGTCGCTGGCCACGGAAAAATCCCCCGCCAACTGGCTGGGCTATCCCGGCGCGGTCATCGCCGACCTGGCGTTCCAGTTCCTCGGCCTCGCCGGCCTGGTCATGGCGGTGCCGCCGGTGCTGTGGGGCTGGGCGATGGCGCGCCGCTTCCGGGTGAGCCGCACCGGGCTGCGGCTGCTGTGCTGGCTCGGCGCCACCGTGCTGTTCGCCGGCGTCTTCGCCTTCATCGCCATGCCGGCAAGCTGGCCGCTGCCGACCGGGCTGGGCGGGCTGGCGGGCATGCTGTTCGCCAATCTCGCCGCCCTCATCGCCGGGGACGACCCGCAGCCGGTCACCTCGACGCTGTTCGCCATCATCCTGGCCGCGCCCGCGCTGGCGCTGCTCTGGATCGCCATGGGCCTGGGCACCGCCGTGCCGGCCGGCCCGCCAAAAACCGCCGCCGGCCGCCGGGAGGCCGCGGGCGGGGAGCCGGCGGACGAGCGCGAGCCCAATCCGCTCGTCGAGGTGGCGCTGGGGGCGCTGGTGCATGCCGGCTATTCCCTGCGCACCGCCTTCCGCCGGGCCCGCGCCGACTATCTGGCACGCCGGGAAGCCGAGCACGAGGAGCGCTTCGCCGAACCCAGCCTCGACGGCGCTCCCACCCATGAGAGCGCCGCGCCGCCGATGGCGCCGCAGCGGCGCATCCATGTGCCGGTCGAGCCGTCCTTCGCCCCGGCGCCGCGCGGCGTGGAGGAGGCCGGCTATGACGACACCGCCATCGACTATCCCGACGAGGACGACGACATCCCCTTCACCCCGGACGTGCGCCAGCCCCCCCGCACCCAGCGCGGCGATTCGCGCTTCCATCCGGTCGACCATGCCGCGCCGCGGGTGACGGCGCCGGCGCCGCGCCCGGCCCCGGGCCAGCGCGTCTTCCGCGAGGCGCAGGGCTCGCTGCTGGACGAGCCGGCGGGGTTCGAGCTGCCCGAGCTGAGCCTGCTCTCCGAGCCGCGCCGCACCGGCCCCTCGCCCGAGCACGCGCCCGAAAGGCTGGAGGAAATGGCCCGCCAGCTCGAAGCGGTGCTGCAGGATTTCGGCGTCAAGGGCGACATCATCAATGTGCGTCCCGGACCGGTGGTGACGCTGTTCGAGCTCGAGCCCGCCCCGGGCATCAAATCGAGCCGCGTCATCTCGCTGGCCGACGACATCGCCCGCTCGATGAGCGCCATCTCGGCCCGCGTGGCGGTGGTGCCGGGCCGCAACGCCATCGGCATCGAACTGCCCAACAAGAGCCGCGAGACCGTCTATTTCCGCGAAATGCTGGCCTCGTCCGACTTCGAGAAGATGAAGGGCAAGCTGCCCATCTGCCTAGGCAAGACCATTGGCGGGGAGCCGGTCATCGCCGACCTGGCGCGCATGCCGCATCTGCTGATCGCCGGCACCACCGGCTCGGGCAAGTCGGTGGGCATCAACACCTTCATCCTCTCGCTGCTCTACCAGATGACGCCCGAGCAGTGCCGCATGATCATGATCGACCCCAAAATGCTGGAACTGTCGATCTATGACGGCATCCCGCACCTGCTGACCCCGGTGGTCACCGATCCGCAAAAGGCGGTGGTGGCGCTCAAATGGGCGGTCCGGGAGATGGAGGACCGCTATCGCAAGATGAGCAAGATCGGCGTGCGCAATATCGACGGCTTCAACCAGCGCGTCACCGAGGCCGCCGCCGAGGGCAAGACCATCACCCGCACGGTGCAGACCGGCTTTGACCGCGAAACCGGCGAGGCGATCTTCGAGAGCGAGGAATTCGATCTCGAGCCCTTGCCCTATATCGTCATCATCGTCGATGAGATGGCCGACCTGATGATGGTGGCCGGCAAGGATATCGAGGGGGCCATCCAGCGCCTGGCGCAGATGGCGCGGGCGGCCGGCATCCACATGGTCACCGCCACCCAGCGGCCCTCGGTCGACGTCATCACCGGCACCATAAAGGCCAATTTCCCCACCCGCATTTCCTTCATGGTGACCTCCAAGATCGACAGCCGCACCATTCTGGGCGAGCAGGGGGCCGAGCAGCTGCTGGGCAATGGCGACATGCTCTACATGGCCTCGGGCGGGCGCACCAAGCGGCTGCACGGCGCCTTCGTCTCCGACGCCGAGGTCGAGGCGGTGGTGACCCATCTCAAGAGCCAGGGTGCGCCCGACTATCTCGAATCGGTCACCGAGGAGGGCGATGAAGGCGGCGAGTTCGGCGCCGATGCCGGCGAGGGCTATGGCGGGGGCTCGGGCGACGAGCTCTACGACAAGGCGGTGCACATCGTGCTCACCGACAAGAAGGCCTCCACCTCCTATGTGCAGCGGCGCCTGGGCGTGGGCTACAACAAGGCGGCGACGCTGATCGAGCGCATGGAGGCCGAGGGCGTCATCAGCCCCGCCAACCATGCGGGCAAGCGCGAAATCCTCGTGGGGGACAATGCCGACGGCTATTGAGGCGTCCGGGGCCCTCCGGCCCCGGCTCGCGCAATGGTGAGGCCGGCCGGGACGGAACCTTCCAGCTCTTGCCGCAATTCCCGCCTAGGCTAGATTTAGGCCAGAAAGAAGCGAGGAACGCCGCCGATGATTCGCCGCCACGCATTGCTGCTCGGCCTTGCCGCCGCCCTGACGCCCGCCTTGCCGGCGCTGTCGCTCGACCGGGCGCTGACGCCGGAGGAGCAGCAGCTCATCGCCCAGATCAACGCCCACAACTCGGCCATCCGCTCCATGGTGGGGCGGTTCCTGCAGATCGACACCCAGGGCGGGCGCACCGAGGGCACGTTCTTCCTCGAGCGGCCCAACAAGATCGCCTTCCGCTACGCCCCGCCCAGCCGCGAGGAGATCGTCTCGATCGGCCGCGGCTTCTATGTGATCGACCGGCGCGAGGAGACCTATTACGCCTATCCGCAGGATTCCATTCCGCTGCGGCAGTTCCTCGGCGAGCAGATCGACCTGCTCAACGCCAATGTGCTCGACGTCACCACCAGCGACGGCTATCTCAGCATCACGGTGATCGACAATACCGTGGCCGGCACGGTGCAGGTCTCGCTGATCTTCGATACCGACACCAAGGACCTGGCGCAGTGGAGCCTCATCGAGCCCAATGGCTCGGAGCTGACCTTCTCGCTCTACGACGTCGAAAAGGACGTGCAGATTCCCTCGCACTTCTTCACCTTCCCCGCCACCTATAAGGGCAAGGACCCCGCCGCCTGATACAGGCACCCTCTGCGCGGGGAGAACCCTCTCCCACAGGACGGGGAGTGTTTACTTTGGACCTTCCTGGATTGATTTTTGTTGCCCACGCAAGCACTTCGCTGCCCTCGGGCTTGACCCGAGGGCCGGCCTGGGCGCCCCGAAACCCGGGTTTCCTGCACGTGGACAGAGGCCCTCGGGTCAAGCAACCGTGGATCAGCTTTGGAACGCTGGATCTTTTTTGGCGATTGCGTTGAGGATG
>NZ_JBHRYD010000006.1:0-15908 GCF_042648785.1 Devosia honganensis | reverse complement strand
AAAAGTGTCAGGCATGTCCCCGAACATCTGTCAGCTATGTATCAGGGCCGAACAACAAGTCGGGTGGTGACGGTGGGGGATGGGCCGGGTGGGCGATTGGGCGGCGTGGACCGGGTTCTAGAGGCTTTCATGTTTTGACGGAATCGACGACCAGCGCTCCCTCCCCCTTGAGGGGAGGGTTGGGGAGGGGGTGGGTTTGGCGGAGCACCGAAGGACCCCCACCCCCGACCCCTCCCCTCAAGGGGGAGGGGAGCAAGAAGGCGCTGATCCACTTGACAGTGAAAGGCTCTAAACCGGGCCGGGGCGCACCGAGTGGCGCCAGACAGGGACGGGCTCGATGATGCGGCGCTGGGCGCTGCCCGGCGCGGGGCGCAGCAGCAGGTCCACCACTTCGTCGGCCATGGCGTCGAGCGGCTGGGAGAAGGTGGTGAGCCGGTAGGAATCCCAGCCCGCCTGCTCGATGTCGTCGAACCCCACCACGCACAGGTCGCGCGGGATGGCGAGGCCGAATTCGTGCCGCGCCACGTCCATGAAGCCCAGCGCCAAAAGGTCGGTGACGCAGAACACCCCGTCGGGCGCCTGCGAGCGCCCGAACACCCGCCGCGCCGCGTCCCGGCCGGAGGCGTAATGGGTGGGGCCGGCCTCGGTGACGGCGACCGGCAGGCCCGCGGCGCGGGCGGCCTCGACGAAGACCCGCTCGCGCTCGACCAGGCTCGCCGTGCGCGCATTGGAGGTGACGAGGCCCAGCCGCCGGCACCCGGCCCGGCGCAGCAGGAACAGCGCCTCGCGCCCGGCCATGGCGTTGTCGACGCCCAGATTGCTGCTGCCGCGCAGGTCTTCGTCGCGATTGATGAGGATGACCTGCTGGCCATTGGCCAGGCACGTCTCGATGAGCGAGGCCGGCGGCGTGCCCGACAGCACCACCGTGGCGTCGGCCCGGTAGTTGAGGGTCTGGCGCAGCGCCGAATCGACGCTTTCGGTTTCCGTCTCGGTGTTGATCACCATGGTGATCTTGCCGGCGGCCTGCAGCTTGCGGGTCAGCACCTCGACCATGCGGGCGCGGATCGGCGTGGTCATGTCGGCGACCACGAGGCAGACGATATTGCTGCGCTCGCGCAGGCCCCGCGCCAGATGGTTGACGTGATAGCCCAGCGCCCCGGCCGCCTCCAGCACCTTGCGGCGGGTGGCCTCGGAAACGCTGGCCCCATGGGTGAAGGTGCGCGACACGGCCGAGCGCGAGACGCCCGCCCGATCGGCGACCATCTGCGCGCTGACGAAACTCCGCGATCTGGATTCGCTCATCTGCCGCCCCTGACGAAGGCTGGCGATTAATGGAGCGAAACGACGCCGCGTCAAGTGCGGGCGGCGGCGGCGCCGAGGGCGAGGACGAAGCGGAACCGGGCATCCCCCTCCCACCACATGGGGAAATTGGTGCCCCATTTGTTGTTGTAGAGATTGACCCGCAGACCCGGGCCGAAATCGGGACGCTCGGGCTGGAAGGGCAGGAAGGGCGCGCCGGCGGGCGCCACCAGCGCCGCATCGAGCAGGTCGAGCCGGAGCGGCAAATCGCCGATGGCGGCGGCCACCGCCTCGACGGCCTGCAATTGCCCGCCGCCGCGCCGCACCATGGCGCCGCCCCGATGCCAGAGCCCCAGCTTGGCCAACTGCCAATCGGTGGCGCCCGCCGGCGTGAAGCGCAGGAAACCGGCCTCGGGCATGCGGTTGGCGGGTTTATCGCGGAGGATCAGGGAGATTTCCAGCCGCTGCGCGTCGAGGGCGCTTATAGCCAGTTCGGCCCGGGCGGGGGCGCCCAGATCCGCATGGGCGCCGGCGGGCAGTCCGGCGATGCCGGTGCGGTCCGCAATGCCCAGATGGCGCGGCACGAAACGGGCGGCGCGGGCGGTGCGGGCCCGGGCGAGGCCCGGCTTGTCGTGATCGAGCACGGCCCATTCCTGCCGGTGTACCAGATAGGTGTCGAGATGGGTTTGGAGGGCGGCGTGGTCGTAGCTCTCGTGCTCATAGGCGAACAGCCCCTCCGCCCCGCCGGCGAGGACGGTGCCGTCGGGGGCGGCGAGGGAGACGATGGCGCCGGTCCGGGGCGAGAGCGATGCCGCCCAGCCGCCAGCGCGCAGTTCGGTGCCGGGAGCGGGGGCGGCCGGGACGGGGACGGGCGGCAGGACGGCCTCGGCTGCGGCACGGTCCCGCTCCCCGAGCCGGGCGATGGCGGCGTCGATATAGGCGCGCTGCTCGGCCCAGGACCGCTCGGCATAGGCGAAGCGGTAATCGGCGGCGCGGGCGCGCTCGAAATCGGCGCGGTCCCAGGCGCTCTCGTCGCGCAGATAGGTCTTGATGTCGACGCCCCAGGTATGCTCGGCCACCATGGCCAGCTCCCGCCCGAAAGCGAGGCGTTCGGGGGTGGGGTCACCGTCCCAGCCATCATAGAGCCGTTGCAGGGCGCGGAAGCGGGCGAGCTTGTGCGGATCGGTGGCGGCGCCGTGGATCCAGCTATCGCCGATCTCCTCGTCGATGACGGGAAAAGCGGCGCGCCGCGCCCACATCTCGGCCCCGAAGGCATCCAGGCTCGAGGCGCGGATGCGGGCATCGGGCGCTTCGTGGCGCAGATGGCGCAGCGCCTCCACCGTCTGGGCGACGCTTTGCGGGCCGATATTGTCATTGGTATGGGCGAAGCTGAGCCCGATATCCTCGCCGGCGGGGAAATCGGTGGCGCCGTAGGAATTCTGGTACATCACCACCACTTCCGCGCCGCCGGGGGCGCGCCAGCGAAAGATCGGCGGCACGTCGGGGACGGGGCTGGCGGTATTGACCCCCAGATGGAGGAATTTCACCCCCGCCCCGGCCAGCAGCGTCACCATGCCCAGCGTATGGCCGGGCACGTCGGTCATCTTGGCGGCGATGGTGGCGCGGCCGAAGCGCCGGTCGAGCTCCTGCGCATAGGACAGGCCCGCCCGGAACAGGGCCGGCGACATCAATTCGGTATGGGTGGTGTAGGGCAGGGCGTGCCAGGTGATCAGCCCGCGCTCGATGGCGCGTTCGAGCCGCCGCACCCGCGCGGGGTCCTGGCTATGCAGATGGTCCCAGATCAGCCAGGCCCCGGTGGTCCAGACAAAGGCCGGCTCCTCGGGATTTTCGGCGAAGAAATGCTCGCCGGTGGCGATGGCCTGGGGAATGAACTGGTCGTGATATTGCGCCCGCACCCGGGCGGCGTGATCGGTGAACCCGATATCGAGATGGGTCTTGAAGACGAGGTGGATCTGTCTGGTCATGGAAATTCCGGTCAGCCCACCGTGCCGCGCACGACGAGCCTGGTGTTGAGCGTTTCCTCGAAGCGCGGGGCGCCGGGATCCTCGAGGCGCCTGAGGATGAGGCGGACCAGCGCCCGCACGCGCGCGTCGAGGTCGAATTTCACCGTGGTGAGGTTGTAGCTTTTCCAGTGCGACTGGGCGATGTCGTCGAACCCCACCACCTTGACGTCCTCGGGCACGCGCAGGCCCAGCTCGTGCCGCAGCGCATCGATGACGCCGAAGGCGCCCACATCGTTGGCGGCAAAGACCGCATCGGCCCCCTTGCCCACGCGGAACAGGTCGATGGTGGCCTGATAGGCGGCCTCAT
The DNA here is from genome assembly GCF_042648785.1 of Devosia honganensis. Lineage (NCBI taxonomy): Bacteria > Pseudomonadati > Pseudomonadota > Alphaproteobacteria > Hyphomicrobiales > Devosiaceae > Devosia > Devosia honganensis. Next base: position 12,278 of record NZ_JBHRYD010000006.1, on the reverse strand, counting down.
AGCTGAAATCGCCGCGCACCACCGCCGGCGGCTCGAGCCCGCGATCGGCCATGACGCGGCGCAGCGTACGCTCGCGCGCGCCATCGGCGCGGGACCGCTCCAGCCCCGACACATAGGCGATGCGCCGCGCCCCGAACCCCTCGAGCAGCGCCACCGCCTGGTCGATGCCGTCGCGCTGCAGGATGTTGAGCCGGTCGTAAAGCGGCGCGCCGGGCGGCTCGGCGTCCTCGTCGGTCTGGGGATAGTTCACATAGATGGGCACGGCCCGGTCGAGAAAGCGCGCCAGGGTCGCCGGCTTGACGTTCTCGACGAAGGCGATGACCGAATCGGGATTGAAGCCGCGCATATAGGAGAGCAGCTTCTCGTCCATGGAATAATCGGTGCGGGTCTTGAACAGCAGGGTGGCGAAGCCCTGGTTCTGCAAGGCGGTGGTGAGGGCGTCGATCTCCTGGCTTTCCCAATGGCTGCACACGTCCGGGACGATGACGCCCACCAGATGGGAACGGCCGCTGACCAGCGCCCGGGCCGCCCGGTCGGGCGTGTAGTTGAGCTCCTGGGCGATGCGCAGGATGAGCTCGCGCTTTTCGGGCTTGAGCGAGGCATGCGGGTTGAAGGCGCGCGAAACGGCGACGCGCGAGACATTGGCGCGGGCGGCGACCATTTCCGCGGTGGCCCGGCCGTGCGGGGCTCGATCGGTCTCGCTCACGCGCTGCTCCTCAATGTCATCCCGAGCGGATGAAAACGTGTTCATTCTCTGGCCCCTGCGCCGCCCGCTGTCAAGGCGGCTGCGCCGGGCCAGGGGTGGAATGAGCGGCCGGGATGTCATCGCAACGTCGCATGGAACTGGCATTGGGCGAGGGCGGCCGGACGGCCGCCGCGGTCGTCGGCGAATTCTCCGCATTGACGAACCATGAAAACGTGTTCATTCTGGCTCGGCCTGTCGGCTCCGGGACGATCCCGCCGCAGGCCAACACAGGCTGCCGGAGAATTCGGCGCCACCATTTGGGAGGAATTGCGATGAGCAATCGTCTGCGCAGTCTTGCGCTTGGTCTTGCCGGCGCCACCGCCATGGCGATCCCGGCCTTTGCCGTTGATCTGGACATCACCTGCCGCTGCGTCATCGGCGGCGTCAACAGCGCCACCGCCGAGTGGATCGAAGAAAGCGTGATCCCGGCCTTTGAGGCCGCCAATCCGGACATCAACGTCACCCTCAACCAGTTCGGCGGCGAAGACGCCCAGCTCACCCAGCAGCTGGCGCTCGACTTCTCCACCGGCGCCGGCCCCGACATTTCGGGCTTCGACGGCTTCCTCATCCCCTCCTTCGCCGAAGGCGGCCTGCTCAAGTCGCTCGACGAGCTGATCGGCGAGGACTACGCCAACTGGGAAGGCTGGGACCACATCTCGCCGGGCATCCGTTCCATCCTCTCCTATGAGGGCGAGACCTACGGCGTGGGCCTGGGCACCGACGTGCGCATGGTCTTCGTGCGTTCCGACCTGCTGGACGAGGCCGGCATCGACGCCGATGGCTGGCAGCCCTCCTCCTGGACCGACCTGCTCGACGCCGCCCGCAAGCTCAAGGAAGCGGGCGTCGAATTCCCGCTGCAGCTCAATGCCGGCGTCGCCATGGGCGAAGCCACCACCATGCAGGGCTACTGGATGGCGCTGCTGGGCACGGGCGAGGCCGTCACCGACGCGGACGGCAAATATATCGTCTCCAGCCCGGGCATTCTCGACACGCTCGAGCTCTACAAGACCATCTATGTCGACGAGGCGCTGGGCGACCAGCGCGCCCAGATGCTGGCGGACGGCCGCAACCGCTCCTTCGCCAATTTCCGCGACGGCAAGACCGCCATGCTGGTGGAGGGCGACTGGTTCTACCGCTCGGTCACCGCGCCGGGCGCCGAATTCGAGGTGGCCGACCGCGACGAGGTCATGAGCTGGAAGAAGATGCCGGCCCAGGAGCCGGGCGCCGGCTGGAACGGCCAGGACTTCGTCTCCATCTCGGGCGGCACCGGCTATGTGATCAACCCCAATACCGAGCATCCCCAGGAAGCCTGGAAGTTCCTCTCCTTCATGATGAGCCAGGAACAGATGACCGCCTTCCAGGACTACCAGCCGGGCATCCGCTCGCGCTCGGACGTGCCGATCCCGGATTCGCCCTTCCTGACCGAGACCAGCCAGGCGCTGCTGCCCCTGACCACGGCCCGTCCCAACGACGCCAACTACAATGCGGTCAGCCAGGAAATCCAGCGCATGACCGAAGCGGTGGTCTCGGGCGAGCTCTCGCCGGAAGAGGCCATGGCCCAGTACAAGGCGGCGGTGGTCTCCATCGTGGGCGAAGAGAACACGGTCAGCCTCTAGCCTCCCTGCCCGCCCGGTGCCCGCAAGGGCGCCGGGTTGCGGTTCATCCAGGCGCGCCGCCGCTCCCATTCCCCTCCCCTTGAGGGGAATGGGGTGGGGGTTCCGCACTATCGATTTTCTCGATGAACCGTTCGGATTCCCGGACAATCCCGAACCCCCACCCTCATTCCCTCCCCTCAAGGGGGAGGGAGGCGAAGGAGCCGGGCTCGCGGCTTGATCCGTAGCTGAACTGGAGCAAAATCACCCATGACCACCGAACCTCTGGCCACCAGCCCCAAGCGCAGGGTCCGCAATTTCGCGCTGCTCTCCAACCGGGCGGGCGCCACTTTCCTGACCCCGGCGGGGCTGCTGGTCTCGATCTTCGTCATCGTGCCGTTCTTCTGGGTGATCTTCGTCTCCTTCACCAACCGCACGCTGCTGGGGCGCACCGCGCTCAATCCCGAATTCGTCGGGCTGGCCAATTACCTGTCGCTGTTCGACCCGGCGACCTTCTTCCAGCGCGGCCAGTTCGGCTTCTCGCTGATCCTGACCACGCAGTTCGTCCTGGCCTCGGCCCTGGTCGGGCAGGCGCTGCTGGGGCTGCTGCTGGCCTGGCTGATCCAGACCGTGCCGCCCTGGATCAAGCGCATCACCGAAACCTTCGTCATCGCCGCCTGGATCCTGCCCGAAGTGGTGATCGGCTTCGCCTGGTTCGCCTTTCTCGACCGCGACGCCGGCACGCTCAACATGCTGCTCACCAGCATCGGCCTGCCCGAGGGCGATTTCCTCTTGCAGCAGCCCTTCTGGGTCATCGTGGTGTTCAACACCTGGCGCGGCGCCGCCTTCTCGATGATGCTGTTCAACTCGGCCTTCTCCTCCATCCCGCCCAGCTATTTCCAGGCAGCGGACGTGGCCGGGGCCTCCTCCTGGCAGAAATTCCGCGATATCGGCCTGCCGCTGATCCGGGGCCATATCGTCACCGACCTCATCCTCATCACCATGTGGACCTTCAACACCTTCACCCCGTTCCTGCTGACCAATGGCGGGCCCAGCTACCGCACGGAACTGGTGTCGATCTACAATTACCGCGTCGCCTTCCAGGACTTCCAGTTCGGCAAGGGCGCCGCCGTCGCCGTCATCATGATGCTGATCAACCTGGCCTTCGCGCTGGTCTATCTGAGCATAGGCCGCAAGAAAACGGCGCCACGGACCTGAGGACGAGGCCATGAAGCTCACCTTCCCCGCCCTGTTCGGCCGCATCGCCTTCTCGGCGCTGGCCGCGCTGATCGGCATCGCCTTCGCCCTGCCGCTGCTCTGGTTCGTGTTCGCGCCCTTCAACGCGCGGGCCGAGCTGGGCCTGGCCGTCCCCGATCCCTGGACGCTGGGCAATTTCATGACCGTGTTCGGCAATTCCTTCGCCATGCAGGCGCTCTGGAACAGCTTCATCCAGGCGGCGGGCGGCGTCATCCTGGTGGGGGCGGCGGCGACGCTGGCCGCCTATGCGCTGTCGCGCTCCTCCATCCCGGGCAAGGGCGCGGTCACCTATATCCTGCTGCTGTTCTCCTCGGTGGTGTCGGGCTCGGCGGCCATGGTGCCGATCTTCCTCATCATCTCCTCGGCCGGGCTGATGGACACCCATATCGCGGTGATCCTGACCTTTGCCGGGGGGCTGCTGCCCACCGCCATGTTCATCCTGCGCGATTTCATCGACGGCATTCCCAAATCCTACGAGGAAAGCGCCATGGTGGCGGGCGCCTCGCCGGTGCAGGCGTTTTTCGACGTCGCCCTGCCGGTGATCCGGCCCGGCATCGTGGTCATCGTGGTGTGGAGCTTCGTCAATATCTGGGGGAGCTTCCTCATCCCCTTCATCCTGCTGCGCTCCAGCCAGAACATGCCGGCCTCGGTCGCCATCTATTCGTTCTATTCGGAGGCCGGCACCCCGGTGGTGACGCTCCTGGCGGCCTATGCGCTCATCTATTCGCTGCCCGTCGTGGCGCTTTATCTCTTCGTTAGCTGGAAGTTCGGCTTCCGCTTCTTCGGCGGCATCAAGGCTTAGTCTCATGGCATCTGTAGAATTCGAGAACGTCACCAAGCGCTTCGGCGACTTCACCGCCGTCGGCGATGTCAGCTTCGATATCGGCGACGGGGAGTTCGTGTGCCTGCTCGGCCCCTCGGGCTGCGGCAAGACCACCTCGCTGCGCATGATCGCGGGGCTGGAAACCCCCACCGCCGGCAAGATCCGCATCGGCGGCGAGGAGGTGGGGCACCTGCACCCCAAGGACCGCAACATCGCCATGGTGTTCCAGGACTATGCGCTCTATCCGCACATGAACCTGGCCGACAACATCGCCTATCCGCTCAAGGTGCGCGGCGAAGCGCTCGAAAAGCGCCACGCCCGGGCGCGGGAGGTGGCCGACGTGCTCAAGATCGGCCATCTCATGGACCGCCTGCCCAGCCAGATCTCCGGCGGCCAGCAGCAGCGCACCTCGCTGGCCCGGGCCCTGGTCTATCCGGCCAAGGTCTATCTGTTCGACGAGCCGCTCTCCAATCTCGACGCCAAATTGCGGCTCGAGGCGCGCGGCTTCCTCAACCATTTGCAGCGCGACATGGGCATGACCGCCGTTTACGTCACCCACGACCAGGCCGAGGCCATGGCGCTGGCCACCCGCATCGCGGTGATGGACCATGGCAGCATCGTGCAATATGCCTCGCCCATCGAGATCTATCGCCGCCCGGCCACCACCTTTGTCGCCAATTTCGTCGGCAATCCGCCGATGAACCTGGTGGCGGTCGAGGCCATGCAGGCGGAGGGAAAACTGCAATTGCGCGCGAAGGGGCTGGCCATAGAGGGTCTGCCCATGACCGAGGCCATCGCCGCGGCGCTGGCGGCGGGCGGCGGGCTGACGCTGGGCGTGCGGCCCGAGCATCTGGCCGTGGTGGCCCCGGACGCCGCCAATGCCATCACCGCGCCGTTGTTCGCCAATGAGAATATGGGCCCCGAAAGCCTCGTCACCATCGACCGGGGCGAAAGCGCCAGGGTCACGGCGCGCATCTTCACCGACGACCATCTCGAGCTGGGCGAGCGGGTGACGCTGGGCTTTGCGCCCGGGCACGTGCACCTGTTCGACGGCAAGGGCCTGCGCATCCCGGCGGCGGGGGAATGATGCAATTGGCCGGATTCGCGCAGGGCGCTTCCCCCTCCCCCTTGAGGGGAGGGGTTAGGGGTGGGGGTTCCGGCCTCAGCGGTCCAACGAACCTTCCGAACCCCCACCCTCAGTCCCTCCCCTCAAGGGGGAGGGAGGCGCAAGAACGAGCGCAGCGGCCATGACCATGATCAACGCTCATCTCACCCGCGCCGACCAGGCCGCCAATCCCTATTACTACATCCCCTTCGCGGTGCCCCCCGGCACCACGCGCCTCGACGTCACGCTCGCCTATGCCAAGGCCGAGGACTGCGTCATCGATCTGGGCGCCTTCGATCCGCGCGACACCGGCTACCCCGCCGCCGAAGGCTTTCGCGGCTGGAGCGGGGGAGCGCGGGACGCCTTCTTCATCGCCGCCGACGACGCCACCCCCGGCTATGTGCATGGCGAAATCCAGCCCGGCACCTGGCACGTCATCCTGGGGCTCTATAAAATCCCCGCAGCCGGCGCCGACATCACCCTCACCATCACGCTCGACGATGCCGCGCGCGCCGTGCTGCCGCCTCCAGCCCGCAGCTTTCCGGCGCGGGAAGGCGCCGGCTGGTACAAGGGGGACCTGCATTGCCACACCTTCCATTCGGACGCGCGCGGCGCCCCCGAGACGCTGCACGCGGCGGCGGTGCAGGCCGGGCTCGACTTCCTCGCCGTGGCCGACCACAACACCATCACCCAGCGCCGCTATTTCCATCCCAATTCCTCGCCGGACCTGGTCTTCGTGCGGGCCATGGAGGTGACGACGGCGGTGGGCCACGCCAATGTCTATGGCGTCGACGAGTGGATCGATTTCCGCATGACCAAGCCTCAAGATGCGCATGTGCTGGAACGGCTGGTGCATGAAAAGGGCGGGCTGCTCTCGATCAACCACGACAAGCCCACCATTCCCTGGGACTATGATTTCCCCGCCGCCGACTGCCAGGAGGTCTGGCAATCGACCTGGCTGGCCTGGAACTGGGTGTCGCTGGCGCGCTGGCAGGCGCGGCTGGCCGCCGGCATGAAGCTGGCAGCCATCGGCGGCTCGGATTTCCACCAGCCCGAAACCCTGCAGCCGGAGGGGCCGCTGGTGCTGGCGCGGCCCACCACGGTGCTCTATCTGCCCGAATTGAGCGAGGCGGCGGTGCTGGCGGCGATGAAGGCGGGCCATGGCTATGTCACCGAAAGCCCCACCGGCCCGCATCTGGAGATCGGCGCCGGCGGCACGGCGATGGGCGGCACGGTATCGGAGCTTTCGCAGGTCGACCTGCATGTGCGCGGCGCGGCGGGCGACCTGCTGGTGCTGGTGGACGCCACCGGCACCATCGCCGAGCGCGAGATCGGCGAGGCGGACTGGCGGGAGCGGATCGCGCTGGCCGCCCCGCAAAAATTCGTCCGCGCCGAAATCGTCGCCCGCGCCAGCCGCGACCGGCTCATCGCCGAATTCACCGCTGCGCTGGGGGGGCGGGAGCTGCCCTGGCAACTCAAAAATATCGACCTCGCCACCCAGCCCATCCGCCGGGCGCTGGGCAATCCGATCTATGTAGATCAGCAATGATTTCCCCGAGCCTCCGGCTCCATCGTCTCCCTTCCCCTTGAGGGGAGGGAATGAGGGTGGGGGGAGGGGAACAGAAGGAGTGCCTCATGCTCATCGCTAATGCGCCCTGTTCCTGGGGCATCGCCTATCCCAGCGGCAATCGCTATGGCTGGGAGCAATATCTGGACGAAGTGGCCGCGGCCGGCTATCGCGGCACCGAATTGGGGCCGTTCGGCTATTTCCCCAAGGACGCCGCCCTGCTCAAGGACGAACTGGCCCGGCGCGGCCTCGCCTTGGTCGGCGCCACCCATGTGCACACGCTGGGCGATGCCGGCTCGGCGCCCGTCCTGCTCGAAACGCTGCGCGAGCTTGCCGCCCTGCTGGTCTCGCTGGGCGCCGGGCACCTGGTCATCATGGACGAGAGCAATTTCTATCCCGCCGGGCGCGAGGGCGTTCTGGACGAGGCGGGCTGGCAGGGCCTGGTCGCCATGGTGCGCGACGCGCAGAAGCTGGTCGAGACCGAATACGGCCTCAAGCTCAGCTTCCACCCCCATATCGGTACCGCGGTGGAAAAGGAGGCCCAGATCGACCGCCTGCTTGCGCAAACCGCGATCGATCTGTGCTTCGATACCGGCCACCACGCCTTCTGGGACCAGGACCCGCTGGCCTATATGGAAAAAATCTTCCCCCGCATCGCCTATATGCACCTCAAAAACGTCGATCCGGCCGTGCGCGCCCGCGTGCTGGCGGGCGAATTGAGCGTGGCCCAATCCTATGGCGCCGGGGTGATGTGCCCGCTGCCCGACGGGGCGGTGGACATCGGGGCGGTGATGGATCTGCTGCGCGCACGAGGGTTTGCCGGCCCCGTGGTGGTGGAGCAGGACGTGGCCGACCATGCGGCGGAGACCCCGCTCCAGCTCGCCACCCGCAATCTGGCGTTTCTCCGAGGCCTGTGAGCGCCCGGAACGGGCCGCGCCGCCTTCCCCCTGCCCCGGCGATGGGTTAAATGCGCCAAGGGGAGGGCCGGATGATCACCTGTTTCGACATTGGCGGCACCACGATCAAGGGCGCGCTGGCCAGCGGCCCGGACCGGGTCGCGCCGCTGGGGCGGGTGCCGACCCCGCGGGCGGATTTCGACGCCTTCGCCGCCGCGATCGCGGAGCTGGTCGCCCGAGGCGGCGCCCCGGCGGGAGCGCCGGTGGCCATTTCCGTCACCGGGGTGATCGACCCGCAAACCGGCCGCGCCACCGTCGCCAATATCCCCTGCATCGACGGCCGCAAGCTGGGCGAGGACCTGTCGGCCCGGCTCGGCCGCCCGGTGCTGGTCGCCAATGATGCCGACTGCTTCGTGCTGGCCGAGGCCCGGGCCGGGGCCGGCCGCGGACACCGCGTGGTGTTCGGCGCCATATTGGGCACCGGCGTGGGCGGCGGGCTGGTGGTGGAGGGCAGGCTGTTCCGCGGCGCCGGCGGACTGGCCGGGGAATGGGGCCATGGCACCATACTGGCCACCAGGCTCGAGGCCGCGCCCCATGAACTGCCGCATTTTCCCTGCGGCTGCGGGCTGGCGGGGTGCGTCGACACGGTGGGTGGGGCGCGCGGGCTCGAACGGCTGCACCGGCACCTGCATGGCGGCGAGGCGGCCAGCACCGCAATCATCGCGGACTGGGAGGCGGGCGGCACGGCGGCGGCAAGGACCATCGGGCTTTACCTCGAGCTGGTTTCGCAGCCGCTGGCGCTGGTGGTCAATGTCGCAGGGCCCGATATCGTGCCGGTCGGGGGCGGGCTGGGCAACAGCCACGCGCTGGTCGAGCGGCTCGACCGGGCCGTGCGCGGGCGCATCCTGCGCCGGCTCGACCGGCCCCTGCTGGTGCCGGCGCAATTGACGGTCGATGCCGGGCTGCTGGGCGCCGCCCATCTGGCGCTGTCGGAGGGTTTTGGATGACGCTGCTGGAGATCTGCATCGACGACGCGGCCGGGCTCGCCGCGGCCATCGCCGGCGGCGCCGACCGGGTGGAAGTGTGCGCGGCGCTGGAGCTGGGCGGGCTGACCCCTGCCCCGGGGCTGATGGCGCTGGCCGCCGGAGCCGGCATTCCGGCGCGGGCCATGATCCGCCCGCGCCCCGGCGATTTCGTCTTCGACGCCGGCGATATCGACGCCATGCTCGGCGACATCGCCGCCGCCAGGGCCGCCGGGCTCGAGGGCGTGGTGCTGGGCGCCAGCCACGCCGACGGGCGGCTCGACCTGGAAACGCTGGGCGTCCTGTGCGCGGCGGCAACGGGCCTGAAACGCACCCTGCACCGCGCCATCGACCTGGTGCCCGACATGGCGGCGGCGGTGGACGCGGCGATCGCCCTGGGGTTCGACACCATATTGAGCTCGGGACAGGCGCGCACCGCGCCCGAAGGCATGGCGCAACTGGCGCTGGCCCATCGCCGCGCCCGGGGCCGGCTGACCGTCATGGCCGGGGCCGGCATCACCGAGCGGACCGCGCCGGCCCTGCTGGCGCAGCTACCGCTCGGCGCCGTGCACGGCTCCTGCTCCGAACCGGCCTCTCCCTCGGGCCCGGCGGCGCGGCATCTGGGCTTCGCCAGCCCGGCACGGCGGACCACCAGCGCTGCCAAGGTGGCGGCGCTGAAAGCGGCAATACGGCAGCTCGTTTGATCGCCGTTGTCCGCACAAACGCTGTGCCGCCCGGTGGGGGATAAATTGCGCCAGGAGTCCTAAACGGACACTTCCCCCTCGTGGGGGAGGGGGTGCTGGTCGCCGCTTTCGTTACAATGTGGAAGGCTCTATCCCACGAGCACGGGCGCGGTGCAGCGCACGCCGTGGACGCGCAGGTCGGCCTCGCCGATTCCCAGGCCGAGGACGGAAAGGGCCGTCTCGATGGTCGCATCGAGGATGGGGGCAAGCGGGGCCAGCAGGTCGCGGACCGCCCGCTCGACGAGGTGGGGCGGCGACAGCCCCAGGCCCAGCACCCGCACCGTCAGGTCCAGCCGGTCCAGCAGCGAGCCGGCAAGCGAGGCGATGGGCGTGGTGGTGCGGGCGGTCTTGACCCGGCCGGCGCCGATCTCGGCGGAGGAGAAATGCAGCGTCGCCGGCGCGGTCCGGGCCAGTTCGACCAAGGCCGATCCGGTGACCTTGAGCAGCAGCGCATCGACCAGCGCCACGGAGGCGACCGGGGGCGGCGTGCCGAAATCGTGCAGCGCCGCCGCACTCATTTCCCCCAAGGCGAAGCGCAGCGCGCCGGGCCGCACGTCCAGCGTGGCGCTGCCATTGGGGGCGGCGGCGGACGGACAGGCGGCCTCGGTCACCCGCGCCTCGGCATGGGCCAGATCGAGCCAGAGCGGCAGCCGCACGCCGGCGCCCAGCAGCACCGGGCCGCCCAGCAAGCCGGCTTCGAGCCGCAGCCGCGTCTGGACGGTGCGCACCACCGTGCCGGCGGGGCCGCTGGCGAACCACTGGCCGCCCTGGGGCGGCTCGCCCACCGCCAGGTCCAGCTTGAGCGTGGCGAGGCCCGGCACCGAAGCCCCGAGGGCGAGGGCGGCCTGGCGCCGGCCATCGGCAAGCGCGGCGGCAGCGCCGAGCAGGTCCAGCGCCGACACCGAAAGCCCGGCTACGGGCCCGGCCTCGCCCGGCGCCAGGCCGCCCAGCCGCCCCAGCGAGAACAGCTTGCCCAGCGCCACCGGGCTGCCCGGCCCGGCGCCCGCCACCCGCTCGAGCGCGCTCCGTGCCGGGCCGGTCAGCAATTCGGCCAGCGCGCCGGCGACGGTGCCGGCATTGGCCTCCATGGCCAGCAATTCGTCATAGCTGGCGACGCTCACCCCCATCCGCGGCGCCAGCGCGTCGAGGAAGTCCAGCACCCCGATTTCCGCCGCGGCCAGCGCCGCATGGTCCATGACGCTCAGCTCCAGCGTCGTGCCCAGCAGGGTCGAGAGCAGCGCATTGACCATGCCGCCCTCGAGGCCGGCCAGCCGCGAGCCGACCGAAAAGGCGATTTCGGGCGTGGCCGCGGCAATGCCCGAAACGCCGATGGTGGGCGCGCCGGTGAAGCTGGCGGCGAAATAGAGCCTGCCCGGACGCTCGAGGGACACTTGCACCGCATTGGGCGCCACCGCGCCGGGCTGGAAGCGGCTGCCGATTTCGGGCAGCGTCTCGTCGTAACGGCCGGTGATGACGGTCAGCCCGTCCGTGCCGTCCGGGGGGAGGAGCCGGGCTCCGGACAGCACGGACCGGGCGATCTCGGCGGCCCGGGCGGGATCGGCGGCCGCCGAAATGGCTGCGAGGTCCACCCCGGCCTGCATCATGCGCCGCTCGTGATAGAGCGCGGCGGCATCCACCGCCAATGCCGATACGATGGCCGAGAGAGCGAAGCCGCAGGCGAACAGCACGGCGATATTGCCGCGCTCGTCGCCAAGGAAGCGGCGCCCGGTCATATCCCGCCCCGCCGGATGGAAGCGCCCGAGACGATCTGCCGGCCCGGCAGCGGCAGGGGCGGATAGAGATTCCAGATGGGCAGGTGGGAGGCGTCGTAGCGCAGTTCCACGACATATTGATTGGCGTCGCCGGGATGATCGCCGATGACATGATCGAGCCGATCCGGATCGATCAGCATATAGGCGGCGGCATTGCGGGCGAGATAGGCTTCCACCAGCCGGTCGCGCTCGTCCTGGTTGCGGCCGGCAATGGCGGTGCGGGCGGCATCGGCGGCCAGTTGCTGCATGGCGTGGGCGGCGCCGAAATAGATGCCATAGGCCATCATCCCGGTCAGCATCAGCAGGAAGACCGGCGTGAGGATGGCGAATTCGATGGCGGCCGTGCCGCGCGTATCGCGCAGGGGGCCGAGGCTGCGCAGGACCATTCTGGCCTCCAGCGACGGACATTGGGTCCGCTCCAGCATCGCGCCGGACCATGGCGAGCCGGTAAAGGCGGTGCTGGGTAGAAATGCCCAGCCCCATCGGCATCGCCCCGATCCGGGAAAAGACGGGGCGGCCCGGGGAAAAGGTGCATGCGGCGCCCGGCGAAACGCGATAGAGGCTTTCAGGTTTTGACGGCAGCGGCGGCGGTCGCTGCCTCCCCCTTGGACCTTCCTGGATTGATTTTTGTTGCCCACACAAGCACTTTGCTGCCCTCGGGCTCGACCCGAGGGCCGGCTTGGGAGCCCCGAAACCCGGTTTCCTGCACGTGGATAGCGGCCCTCGGGTCAAGCAACCGTGGATCAGCTTTGGAAC
>NZ_JBHRYD010000005.1:0-410346 GCF_042648785.1 Devosia honganensis | reverse complement strand
CGTTCAAAACGAAGTAGAATCAATGTCATGCACGTAGTCCAGAAAATTTAACCGGACAGCAGTGGGATGTACCCGAGGGCGCTCCAGCATTCGAATGGAAAAAATGCCTAGGCCGCGAAATACTGGACTGCTTACGTGAACACCGACATCAACGCGACATTGGCGCAATGGCGCGGAAACCTAATGGCCAGCATACCGATTGCAGGCCTCATCTCCCGAAATCCGATCGCGTATAAATGGAAAGCGCCTTTCCGTGCTTGGATGTTGCGAGAGTCGGTCGCATGGCGGCTGCTCGATTTGTTGACCCAGTCGCACGCTCTGCACAAACAAGACCATATCCTTGGTGCTCGTATTCTGCTTCGAAGCGCGTTCGAGACGCTGGCCACGCTAATCTATCTGAATCAAATCATGAGACAGGTGCTCGATAGCGCCCTCGATTTCAACGCTTTCGGCGACAAGACATCAGTGCTGCTTCTCGGGTCCCGAAACAATCCAGATGGCCTAAAGTCGATGAATATTATGACGGTTCTAGAGAAATGCGCCAAAGAGTACCCTGGTCTGGTGACGCTTTATGCGAATTTGTCGGAAAGCTCACATCCGAGTTATGAGGGCCTGCTGCGTGGCTACTCCAAGATAGGCCATGACGAGTACGAGACGCATTTCTCGAACCGATGGACCGAGCGCTATGGTCATCGCAGTGCCGAGCAGATCACGCTGTGCATGGAAACCTTTCTCCATGAGTACAACACGGTTTGGCCAGCCTTGATGACGAAGCTTGAGGAGTGGATCGAAATGAATGACGAGCGACTAGAAGCAACAAATATGGACACTGCGGTAGCGCTAGAAGAGTTCCCACTACCCTCTGATATGAGAGCCAGAGAGAATTACGACGTCTTTCCTGCTGAGAAAGAAGCTGATCCTCTGGTCTTGTTCCATGCCACGCCGTTGAAGAATTTGATATCCATCCAGACGCAAGGATTTCGTCGTGGCACTGACGTCGGAGGAAAACTAGAAAGCGTCTCGTATGCAACTCACAGCGCGGTCTCTTTGGACCACTGGATCAGTCATAGGCAGCCCGGCGTAGATGGGGCCATCATTATGGTGAAGTTCAACAGCTTGGAGGGATTGGACGTCAAGATTGACACTGTTTATGACCGCAAGGCGGTGCCAACCCAACCCACCATTTTGGGGTACGTGGTCGTACCGGCATCTTACGTTCATTCCTAGATTTTCTAAAGACACCGATCTCATCGTCGCTGAGGGCGAGTTCGTCATGCATATGCGCAGGGCAATGTCCGGACTAGGCGTCCGATCACCGAAGCGCGGTACATATTGCGGTCATCTTACCCCCTGAAGCTGCACCCGAAGGCGGACGCAAGTTCAAGAGACCTAGCATCTGGTCATCAAGGCCTGCATGTCCGTGACTGAGTCGCTCTGACACAGGCAAATCAATGGGCCACATAGCCCAATCCTCCTAATTCTGTCGTCACTACTCTCCACGGCCACATCTGCCCGCGATATCTTCGCCGTGCCGACGCCATCTGGCGAAATCACCGTGGAGCGTTTCGATGAACCGAAGAGCAACAACGCCGGGCTGAGCTTGGCGATCTAGCCTCGTTTCGAATTGTTGGTTTGAAGGACGAACACACGAGCTACATGGCCCGACATCGTGAAATTGCCCGCAGAAGGTGGGCGTAGATCGCATCACAGAATTCAGTGCCGCCAAAGTAGCGGAGCTAAACTTGCATGGCGTCCCGAGATGACCGGTTACAGAAATGAGCCGCATCCACTTTGAATTTCTCGACCGCAGAAATGACCATGTCGTCGGGCAGGCCAAGCGGGGTAATGCTCACGAGAACAGATGTATCCATATTGGGCGCGATCAAGTTCCAGTGCAATCGAACCACGTACGATGGCACCGAAACGTCTGTGGCCATATGAAGAACCCCAAGTGCAGTTGGCCTGAAGCTTTGAAGGTTCAGAAAGAAAACCCCAGACGAGGAGGCGTCGCTTAGGCCCATTGATGCGTGGAAGCACCAGTCGTCCAAGTTATAGAAAAAGTCATTTACCAACTGTCCGGCTGGGCCATAGCATCTCAGCCATCCGAATTTCAAATCATTTAGCCACGGCGCTGCCGTTGGCGACATAAACAATGACGGCACAATGGACGTCGTGCTGACGGACCTTCAGGGCCGCCTCAATTGCCTCATGAATGATGGAACTGGCCGAATGAGCAAACGAAGCTGCGGTGATACCTTCGCCTTCGGGATCGAGCTAGGCGATATTGACGGCGACGGGCACCTAGATGTCGTTTATGGCGCACATGAATACGAAGGTAGCCCAACAGGTGTAGCGCTCAATGATGGCACAGGCATCTTTCGGAAGTCGTGGACGCTCCCTAGCATCAATGGCTGGGGCACGGTGCCAGAAGTCGCGGTTTGGGACCTCAATGAGGACGGTAAGCTCGACATTGTGCTCTCGCGCGCTGGGGTCTTGTACGCAGGGACCGCAATAGAGGTGCTGGAGAACTTGGGGGAAGGGAGATTCCGCTCTCAGTTTTTCCCACTTGTAGAGCCTCCTGCTGGATATGACGCGACCGCCGAAGCCAACGAGTGGAACAACTTTGTGCATTCGATTCGGTTTTCAGATGTCGATCTGGATGGTCACACCGACATCCTGCTTATCGCCAATGGCCGGGGACCACATGCGGCCGAGATTCACGGCAGTATTTTACGCAATTCCGGAAATATGACGTTTGAGCACGTCCGAAATCGGACTGCAGGAAATCCCGTTAAAGTCATCGAAGAGTCGCGGTTTCTAGACGATCCGAAGCTCATTCTATCGCGTCTGGAACCCGCTCAGGGCGCCCCCACAGTCACTTCTGCTTCTCGTGCCTTTCAGTCCGCAATCAAGGGGCTGGAGGTGCCAGATAGCGACATGGCCTCATACGTTGATATTCCTGATCCTATCCAACTTCCAGAGTCTGGAGCTGCAATCGTTGGGGTCAAGGATTTTCAGATGAGTCAGGGCAGGGGCTCGTTCGGGCTCTTGATAAGCTGGGGTGGGGAATTGCTGCCCATAGAGGTTTGCGTCGAAAGCTATCTGGCCAACAAGTTCACTGCATACCGAGTGCGCTTTTCCGAGAGTGGATTTGGAGGCGTGTCGGCGTTCAATGAAGTGGGCACACATTCTTGCATGGGGCAGCCCGGATATGCCGGTGATTGGGAGTTAGCCCCTGAGGGCGAGAGGATGGGCATTCGCGCTCTGCTGAGGGATATATCAACACATGGAAAGTCAATTATCGTGGGACTTCCGGAGTTATCTGATCAAGAAAAGATTGGTGTTATATCTGATATATATTGATTTAGATAGTATCTTCTTCTGGCGTTCAATATTGTTATATTTCGTCTACCAAATTGTAGACTCATTTTGATCGATTTTGCTGATTAAGAATTTTGGACAATATATCAGCTTCAGCGGATTTTCATCCACTGCTGATCGTTTTGTACAATCTGAGTTAAGCGGCCTCTTAGGTGGTTAGCGGCAAATTTCGCGCCTGAAAAACCTGAACGACTGTGAAGGAGACAAGGGCGCCTGTTCGGCGCCCTGTATTTATGTCAGATCGGGAAATAACTGTTTTGATAATCGAATTTTGCGGAGTGTTTCCAGTCGACCGCGCTTAATTCCTTCGTCATGTATTCGACATAAGGGCCTGTGCGGGGCTCGGCAAAAACAAGGCGATCTGAGAAGCTCCCTCGACTGAAGCTGCCGAGGTGTTTGTGCCACTTCGACGTAATCAACTCGATAGCCTGCTCTTCGCGGAGGTTGCTGGACTGCGTGGAGATGACTCCATGGGCATGCCAACCGACTCCGTCGGTGTGCTCCAAAACGATCGCGCGGGGCAGTCTGACCCTCTTTCGCCGGTAGGCTGATTTGAATACCGAGGCGTCCAGAGTGTTGAAGTATTTTCGCAAACAACTCGAAAACGCGACATGGTCATTCGCGCGATAGGCGGCCTTATACGACATCGGCAGGTGCCACGACGCGGCAATGTCGAAATCGTATGGTTGATTGCTGATCCAGTTTACGTGCTGCTGGCGCAGCTTTTTGTCCGCTTCAGTAGCCATTGGCCTTCGCCCAACGCAGTCGTTCGTCTGCGTCGTATGTCTTGCATGGGCCTGCGGGGCCAAAAGTGCCTTTCAAAGGCCGGAGACGACGCGCCTTGTGCCCGCCGTACTTGTTGTTTGCAGTTGCTTTTTCATAGAACCGTATTTTATCTAGATGTATATTTCGATTTGATTTCATAGACCTTTCGTTAGTTGTGATAGAATTTTACAGATATAAGACTGTGTTCGCAATATTTATAGAATTGATTGGTAGAATGCGCTGCCGGTGCGAGTTTTATTGGGGTGCGTGCCAAGGGCCGAGTGCCTAAGGGGTCTGCTTCCCCTTGGGAGGGCTATAATTCGGAAGCCCTTCAAGCCAAGCATTTGCTGCTTCAGCGGTGATGATGGTATTTCGGCCGCGCTTTAAAGCGGTGAGGCGACCACGTGCAATCTCACGATAGGCCTCAGACCTGCTGCATGGAAACTGGCGGCAGAACTGGGAAAGGGTGTAGGCAAATTTCTGGTGCATTTGACGGGCTCCTGTTTCGGTGCCCTAACCTCGTGCTTGAGGGGCCAAACTGCAGCCGATAATGGCCGATAATGGGTAGTAATTATTTATAGGCCTTTGTCTTTCAAAAATTCCGCCACCTTGGTTTTCAATACAGATTCGCTAGGGTGTTGCCCCCATTCGTCGACGCACCACTGAGCCATGATCTTGATCAGATCAGCTGGCCTTGAAAACTCGGGATCATGCTTAACAAAACTCCCGTGCTCGTCCCAAACAGATTGGCACTGGGAATGAAAGGACGGCCAATCGTATTTTGGAGGGCGGCCTCGCGTCCAGGGCTTGGTCTCCAAGGGAGGAAAAACCCTCTGCAGCGCCATCGCATCTAATCTGACGAGACGATAGAGATCGCCAGCGAAGAAGGTTCCAACGTTGGAGCTGCCTCTGGGTCTCAACACCTCAAACTGGATAGGCAACACTTGAGTAAATTCTGCCTCATTGGGTTTGATGCCCCAAGCTGAGATACTTCCGTTTTGAAGGGCTGCCCAAAGTTCAAGATAGTCTTCTTGAGGTCGCCTAATCCAATGAGCGATGAAGCCATCCTCTGCCCTTTGTGACACCTCGTCTCGCACAAAGTTAGTTTCGTATTCCCTCCAGACGGTCGCATTGGCGTCGATGATTGATCTTGCCTCTTGAGTTCTGAAAGCTCTTCTGGCCCCCTCGCCGACATCCAGAGAGTTCCAACTGTCAGCAACAGACTCATAAGAGCGCGCAGCAACCCAAGCTTCAGCTGCCGACAAGGGCCACCTAGCTTGCTCACGGGGGTTATTGGGCAACAATGTTGGTCTTCTTCTCTATGGCCGCAGGAGTGAGGCTCGGATTGGAGACATCCGTAGAAGGCGCCTCTGAGACGCAATAGCGAGCCCAATCGTCCATTAGTTCCCGCCGTTTCTCAAGGGCATCTCCCCTGCGATAAGCTCGGGAGGTTGCGTCACCCACAAGATGAGCTAGCGCGGCCTCAGCGACAGCCTCCGTGTGCTCGGTCTTCTCTCCAACCCAATCTCGGAAGGTGCTTCGCATTCCATGAACCGTATATTCTTCGCCAGCATCCAAGCTCTTCAGTGCCTTGGTCATTGTCATGTTGGAGACCGGGGTATTGGGCTTCATGCCGGGAAAAATGAACTCGGATTGTTTGATTTCATGGCGAGCTCTCAAGACTTCACGCGCCGCATATGACAGCGGCACCCGATGCTCGCGCTTCATCTTCATGCGGTCAGCCGGAATGGTCCAGATGGCCTTCTCTAGGTCTATCTCTGACCAGCGCGCTCTGATCGCTTCCGACGTCCGAACGGACGTGAGTATCGTGAACTGCAATGCATGAGCGCCCACCGTTTCCTGCCGAGTTAACTCAGCAAAGAATTTCGGCAGATTCTCGAAGGGCATTGCGGCATGATGGCCCTTTCCCAACCTGTTGCGGGGTGGAAAGAGATTCTCCAAGTGCCCGCGCCATCGCGCTGGATTGTCTCCGGTTCGGTGACCTGCGCTTGTTGCATAGTCTAGAACGCGTTCAATTCGACCGCGCAGCCTAGATGCTGTCTCTGGAATTTCTACCCAGATTGGTTTGAGCACCGACTCTAGATCAGAGGTGTCGATCTGATCGATTGGCTTGTCGCGGATGGAGAGGCAATAGCCGGTGTTGAGCAGGTCCCCTTGTTCGTTGCGTTGAATTGACAGTGTCATTTTCCACTGGGCCACGTGCTTGCTGTTTCTCAGAGTGACCTCACGAGTTTTGACAAACGCTTCGGCTTCGACCCCGAAAGTGCGAGTAGATGCGCCAGCGGCGGAGATTGATGTGGCTCGTTTCAGTTCGCGATCCAGAATTGGATCGATACCTTTGGCAATCAACCGGCGCGCCTCGATGGTTGCATCTCGTGCCTCAGAAAGACTAACCCCGGGATATGATCCTAGGCCCATCTGCCGCCGTCGATTGTGCATACTGAAGATCAGCGTCCAGCTTTTAGCGCCCTTAGGTGATTGGCGAAGATACAGGCCGTCGCGATCCGCGTGTAGGCCGGGTTTAAGGTTCGGCGATTTCACGACTGCCGCCGTCAGTCCTCTAGATGCCACCCCAGTAACCCTCAATTTTACCCTAAAGAATCTTTGGTATACTGAGAAGCGAGCTGGCACAACGAAATTCAAAAAACGTATTTAAATCAGATATATAGATTGAATATATAAGGGTGCCCGGGGTCGCTGTGGTACATAAGTTAGGCGGACTTCCTCTCCGCCATTTTAAGCTGATTGGATATTCGTCGCTTTCGGTGGATTTGCATCCAGGGCGATCACGCATCTTACCGCCCATCGTGGCGGCTAGCGCTTTCAGATCAGGCACCTTTGCGCCTCTGAAATCCTCTTTCAGCGTCAATGTCGCGCTCTTTCAAACATAAGCTTGCGCCCTGTCATGCATTCGCATGGCAGCCACTCTCACCTCCGTTGACAATCTCAAATATCGAATATATTTGATATTTGAGTGCAGCGCGGCTTGGTGCTGCCTGAAGGAGCGGCCGCCATTGTCGTGGGCTTTTCAGGACTGATATGTATTCCCTAGATTTCACCGTCATCGCCGCGCGCATGCCCGAGCTGTTGTGGGGAGCAGCAGGAACGCTTCTGCTGGCGATATGTGGAATGGCGCTCGCCCTGGTGATTGGGGTCGGCGGCGTGGTTCTGCGTCAGAGCCGCAGTTCCATGCTCTCCACGCCCGTAAAGGTGTTCGTGGAGGTCATCCGCAACACTCCTTTCCTCGTGCAGATTTTCTTCCTGTTTTTTGCCCTGCCCTAT
Source organism: Devosia honganensis (assembly GCF_042648785.1). Taxonomy (NCBI): domain Bacteria; kingdom Pseudomonadati; phylum Pseudomonadota; class Alphaproteobacteria; order Hyphomicrobiales; family Devosiaceae; genus Devosia; species Devosia honganensis. The sequence goes on along the minus strand of NZ_JBHRYD010000005.1, from coordinate 402,897 downwards.
CTGGGGCTCCGGCTCAATCCAACCGTCACCGCGATCATCGCCCTGGCCATCAATGGCGGCGCCTATGCCATCGAGATCATCCGCGGCGGGGTGGAATCGGTCGGTCAGGGCCAAAGGGAAGCCGGCAGCGCGCTCGGCCTGACCAATGGCCAGGTGTTCCGCTACATCGTGCTCAAGCCGGCGATGCGCGCGATCTATCCGGCGCTGACGGCGCAATTCATCATGCTGACGTTGACGACCAGCGTCTGCTCGTCGATCGCCGCGTTCGAGCTTACCTCGGTTGCCGGGCGCATCGAGGCGGAAACCTTCCGCAGCTTCGAAGTCTATTTTGCCATCACCTTCATCTACCTCCTCATTTCGTGGGTCGTCATGCTGATCCTCAAATATGCCGGCGGCAAATTCCTGTTCTATCCGGCCAAGTAAGGAATCTCACGATGGGAAATCTTGAATTCCTTTTTCTGCTCAAAGGCCTGCAGTGGACGGTGTTGCTCACCCTCATCAGCTTTGTGGGTGGTTCCATCATCGGGCTGCTGGTCGCTCTCGCGCGGACTTCCGAGAACAAAATTCTCGTCCAGCTGACGGCAGGCTACACGGCGCTGTTCCAGGGGACACCGCTGCTGATGCAGCTCTTCGTGGTCTATTACGGCCTGGCGCTGCTGCAGCTCAATATCGAGCCATGGATCGCCGTGAGCATCGCCTATACCGCTCATGCCAGCGCCTTCCTGGGCGATATCTGGCGCGGCGGCATCGAGGCCTTGCCCAAGGGGCAGTCCGAGGCAGCGAACGCGCTTGGTATTTCCTATCTGACGCGCATGCGCCATGTGATCCTGCCTCAGGCTCTCAAGGTCTCGTTGCCCGCCACCGTCGGCTTCATGGTGCAACTGCTCAAAGGCACCTCGCTCGCGGCCATCGTGGGTTTCGTCGAGCTGACCCGGGCGGGGCAGATAGTTTCCAACCAGATTTTCCAGCCGATGCTCGTCTTCGGCGTGGTCGGACTTTTCTATTTTGTTCTGTGCTGGCCGCTGTCGCTCTACGGCAGTCGGCTGGAACAAAAAATGGCGCTGGCAACGCGCTGATCGGCTTTCATACCTGCCGATGCCACTTTTCTTAAATGGAGGATATCATGAATATACTGATCAAAGCGGCCGCAATCGCCGGCATGGCGAGCCTTGCGTTTTCCGCTTCTGCCGCGGCGCAAACGCTTGAGACCGTAAAAGAGCGCGGCAAGATCATTGTCGGCATCCAGGGCGACAACCCGCCCTACGGGTTCCTCGACTCCCAGGGCCAGAATGACGGCTATGACGCCGAAGTCGCCCGCCTCGTCGGCGAATATGTCGGCGTTCCGGTCGAATTCCAGATCGTGACCAATCAGAACCGGATTGCCGCGCTGCAGACCAGCCGCGTCGACGTAATTTTTGCGACCCTGTCGATGACCGCAGAGCGCGCGGAAGCGCTGCAATACACCCAGCCCTATGCGGAGCAGCCCTTTTACGTCCTGGCGCCGGTGGACATGGAAATCAACGGGGTCGAAGACTTGGCCGGCAAGCGCATCGGTGTGCCGCGCGGCGCGATCATGGATTTGCAACTGACGGCCCTGGCGACCGAATCCGAAATCCTGCGGTTCGACGATGACTCGTCCAACGTTCAGGCGCTGCTGTCGGGTCAGGTCGATGCCATTGGCGGCAGCATGTTCTATGAGGACCGTCTCAACGCCCAGGCCGAAGGCAAGTTCGAGAACAAGTTCTCGACCGGCTCGCTCTATGTCGGCGCCGGCACGCGCCTCAACGACCACGAATGGACCAAGACCATCAACGCGGCCTTCGATGAAGCCACTGCAAACGGCAAGCTCGGCGAGCTCTACCAGAAGTGGTTCTCGATGGAACTTCCGAAAATGACCACCCCTGTCGAGGGTGTCAACTGGACGCTCGAATAGGCTTGGCCGGCTAAGCCACTCGCGGAGGCGCCGGTGCCTACCGGCGCCTCCGAAACGGAAAACCAGGACTCTGTCATGCAGCCAGTTTCTTCTCCCGATACTGCCAATAGCGCTCCCTTCATCGAGATGAAGGAGGTCAGCAAATGGTATGGGCCCTTTCACGCGCTCAAGAGTGTCAACTTGACGGTAAACAAGGGCGAACGCATCGTAGTCTGCGGCCCCTCCGGCTCAGGAAAGTCGACGCTCATCCGGTGCATCAACCGGCTCGAGGCCTTTGAAAAGGGCACGATCGTCGTCGATGGCGCGGAACTGAACGAAAGCGGCGGCGCCATCGCTTCCGTCCGCCGCGAAGTGGGCATGGTTTTCCAGAGCTTCAACCTGTTCCCGCATCTGACGGTTCTGCAGAACTGTACCCTGGCGCCCATCAAAGTCCGCGGCTTTTCCCGCGATGACGCGGAAAAGATGGCGATGAGATATCTGGAGCGCGTCCATATCGGCGAGCAGGCATTGAAATATCCCGCCCATTTGTCGGGGGGCCAGCAACAGCGGGTGGCCATCGCACGGGCGCTGTGCATGGAGCCAAAAATCATGCTGTTCGACGAGCCGACCAGCGCGCTTGATCCGGAAATGGTCAAGGAAGTGCTCGACACCATGATCTCGCTCGCCGGCGACGGCATGACGATGATCTGCGTCACCCACGAAATGGGCTTTGCGCGCCAAGTGGCCGACCGCGTGGTCTTCATGGCCGATGGCGAAATTCTGGAGGAAGCGACGCCGGACGAATTCTTCCGCAATCCCAAGCATCCCCGTGCCAAGGCTTTCCTCGGCGAAATTCTTGCCCATCAGTGAGCCCTAACGCCATGACCGACACCCTGAAATCCATTCCGATCCTTGTTCCTGGCGCCATCAACCCGGTCACGCTCGACCGTCTGCGCGCCGTCTTCGACGTCACCTATGTCGAGGAAGGCTTCGGGGCTGTATCGGACGCGCTTGCCAGCCGCGTGCGGGGCATTGCGGCGATCATTCCCATGAGTGCCGCCGATATCGACCGCTTCCCCAAGCTGGAGATTATCGCCCATTTCGGCGTCGGCTATGACAGTGTCGATGCCCGACACGCCGCGTCGCGCGGCATCATGGTCACCAATACCCCTGAAGTCCTCAATGAGGATGTCGCCGACATCGCGGTCGCGCTGCTGCTCAATGCCATTCGGCAATTGCCGCTAGCCGAGCAATGGCTCCGGGACGGCAAGTGGGCCAGCAAGGGCCCCTTCCCGCTTACCCCGCTGACGCTGCGCGAACGGCGCGTCGGCATTTATGGCCTCGGGCGGGTCGGGCGCGCGGTGGCGCGGCGCCTCGAAGCGTTCGGGCTCGACATCGCTTATCACAATCGCAGCGCGGTCGATGGGGTCCCCTACCAGTACTATCCGACCCTGATCGGCCTGGCCGAGGCGGTGGATACTCTCATTTCGGTCACCCCCAGCACCCCGGAGACGGCCAAGTCGGTGGATGCGAAAGTGCTCGCCGCCCTCGGCCCCAAGGGCGTTTTCGTCAATATCGGCCGCGGCGCCACCGTCGATCAGGACGCCCTGATCGAGGCCCTGCGTGACGGCACCATCGCGGCAGCAGGTCTCGATGTTTTCGCCAACGAACCGCATGTTCCCCAGAGCCTGCTCGATCTGCCCAATGCCACGATCGTTCCGCATGTTGGCTCGGCCACGGAATATACGCGCGCCGCGATGGCGACCCTATGTGCCGAAAATGTCATTGCCTGGTTTACGGAGGGCTGGCCAAAAACGCCGGTTCCAGAGACCCTTGGCGTGGAACGTCCGAGAACGAACTAGGGATTGGAGGAGGGCATTGGCTGAAGTGTGTTGCCGGCTATCCTCTTCTCAGCAATCGGGGACGCACCCTGGGATGGACGAAGCATGGGGATGGCAATGGATGACGCGGTAATTTCTTACCCTGGAAGACCTTTGGCAAAAAGCCAGGGGCTCAGCGAGCATGTCTATCAAGCGCTGTTGCAGATGCTCGTGCAGGGCCTGCTGAAGCGCGGCACCGTCTTGCGCATCGACCTGCTCGCCAAGACCCTAGACGTCTCGCCCACGCCGGTGCGCGAAGCCCTGGCCCGTCTGGCCACCACGGGCCTCGTACTCCATGAGCCCCGCAAGGGCTATACGATCGCCCCGCCGATCGACAGCAGGCAACTTGCGGAACTGATGGATGCGCGCCGCCTCATCGAAGTGGCCGCAATCGGCCGCGCATGCACAAATGGCGGCCCGGCCTTCGTCCGCTCCCTCGAAAAGGCCCTCGATGTGCAGCGTGACGCGGTCTCTGCCTATCAGGCACAGGCAAGGGCCGACGATCCTGAACTGGCCTGGGCAGTGATGCTGGCGGATTTGAAGTTCCACCAGACCATATTCGACCATACGGGCAATCGCTTCATAGGGGTGATGGCCCAGGCGCTTTCAGCGCAATTGCATCGTATCCGCCAATCCGCCCAGGCCGGAATTTCCGACGATCGCAATGCGATTGAGGAGCATGAGGTGATCCTGGCAGCCGTTCGTCAGGGCGACCGCGAGGCGGCCGAGCAGGCCATGAAAAATCACATCGACAACGTCGAAACCCGGTCCGAGCTCGATCTGACCGAAGACCATCCGAATTAGCTGCTCCAACTCCCGAAAGAAAAATGACCACCGTTTACCCTGCAGAAAAAACCGCCATCATCACCGGCGCCGGATCACCGCGCGGCATAGGCCGTGATCTGGCCATTCGGCTTGCCGGAAAAGGCTGGCATCTGGGCCTTGTCGATCGGGACGCTGCCCTGGCAACCGAGCTTGCGGAAACCTTCAGGCAGGAGCACGGTATAAAGGCCGTCGCCGTCGAGACTGATATCTCCGACCCCGCCGCTGTCGATCATGCCGGTTCGATCTTCGAAGCTGAATTGCCGCCGGTGCTCGCCGTGGTCAACATTGCCGGGATCAGCGATCCGACCCCCTTCATGCAGACCGACATTGCCCGCTGGGAGCGGGTGCTCAAGGTCAACGCCACCGGTACGTTCAATGTCACCAAGCGCTTCGTTGCCGGCATGGTGGAGCGCAAAATCGGCCGCATCGTCAGCCTGTCCTCCACGGCCGCGCAGAGCGGGGGCGGCACCTTCAGCACGGCAGCCTATGCCGCCTCCAAGGCCGCCATCGAAGGCATGACCCGCGGCCTGGCGCTGGAGATCGCCAATACCGGCGTCACCGCCAACGCCATCGCCCCGGCGATCATCGATACCGATATCATGGGGGGCACCATCACCCCCGACCGCCTGGACTATTTCACCAGCCGGCTGCCGGTGGGTCGCCTGGGCCGTGTCGACGAGGTGTCCGCGCTGATCGAATTCCTGATCGGGCCGGATGCCGGATACATCACCGGCGCCACCCTCAACATCAATGGCGGTGCGAGGATCGGCTGATGCTTGAAACCAGGACCATCGACATTTTCAATCCGCACGGCACCGACCCGGCCGGCATCGACCGCTGGGAGGCCGCCCGGGTGCTCTCGGCCATCGACCTGCCTCTGCAATTGCCTCATACCCCGGAAGACTGGCCGATTGCCGCCGCCATGCTGCAATTTCCCGGCCAGACCGCCCAGGGCATTTCCCTGCGCGAAGCAGGCCCCGAAAAATGGTTCCGGGATCTGAGCATCATCGCCGCGGAAGGGTTCAACTCGGTCGAAATCCCGAGTGCCTGGCTTCCGATCGGCGAGATGGATGCGAGCGAGCACGCAGAGATGAAGGCCGTCCTCAAGGATGTGGGCCTGTCGGTCTGCGCCACCTCGGTGGTGCGCCGCAGCATTATCGAAAAGGGCCGGGAAGAGGAAAATCTGGCCCTTACGCACGCGGCCATCGACGCGACGGCGGCCATCGGTTCGCCCCTGATCTGCCTGGGCTTGCATGAGGCGCTCCAGCCCCAGCAATTGGACGTCACCTGGTTCTGGACCATGCCGACCCACCACAATCCCAATGACAGGGCAAAGTGGGACCAGGCGGTCGCCGGTTATCAGGAGCTGGCCGATCACGCCCGGGATGTCGGCGTCGAGATTTCGCTGGAGCTTTACGAGGGCACCTATCTCTGCTCAGCCGACAGCGCCGTGGCCTTTCTGGGCGATATCGACCGGGACAATGTCGGGCTGAACCCCGACCTGGGCAATCTGGTGCGCGCCCAGAACCCGATCGAGCCCTGGGAATCCATGGCGATCAAGACCTTCCCTCATGCCAATTACTGGCATGTGAAGAATTACAGCCGGGTCGAGTTGCCGCAGTCGGACCTTTACCTCACCACCCCCTCGCCCATGGCCAGCGGGCTGATCGATTACCGCAAGGCCATCGCCTTTGCCGTCGCCCATGGCTTCAAGGGCGCGTTCCTGTGCGAGAATTACGGTGGCGACGGCTTGTCGGTCTCGGCCGAGAACCGCCGCTATATCCAGCGTCTCCTCAGGAGTATTTCTCTGGATGCGCAGCGGTCCCAGAGCGAAGCGAGGTCCAAGTGATCTTCGCCAATTGGGAAGACGCACGGGAAGGCGCGCGCCGGCGCCTTCCCAAGATTTTCTTCGACTTCATCGATGGCGCCGCCTTCAGCGAGTCCACGGCGCGGGCCAATCTTGAAGACTTCGAAAAATGGGTGTTCGAGCAGCGCGTCCTGGTGGACGTCGCCGACCGGCAGCTTTCGACCCATTATCTGGGCGCGGACCGGCCCCTACCGATGATCCTCGGCCCGGTCGGCTTTGCCGGCTTTTTCGCGCCCAATGCCGAAATCAAGGCGGCGCGGGCTGCCCATGCCGCCGGCATTCCCTTCTGCCTCTCCAATTTCGGCATCGTCGCCATGGAAAAGCTGCGGGATGCGACGCAGGGCCCGCTCTGGTTCCAGCTCTATGTGCTCAAGGACAGGGAGCTTTCCGACAAGCTGCTGAAGCGCGCCGAAGCCATCCAGGCCGAGGCCCTGGTCATCACCGTCGACAGCCAGGTCAAGAGCGTGCGCGAAAAGGATACCCGCAACGGGTTCCGCACCCTGACCAAGGTTACGCCGGGCCTGGCCATGCGCCTCATGCGCAAGCCGCGCTGGGTGGCGGGCGCGCTGACTGCCGGTCCGATCCGCATCAACAATCTGGCCGAATACCCCCAATACGGATCGAGCGCGCTGGAACAGGCGGTCAAGCTCGGCCATCTCATCGATGCCTCCATGACCTGGCGGGACATTGCCGCTTTCCGGGACCGCTGGAAGGGCAAGCTCATCATCAAGGGCATATTGAATGCCCAGGATGCGGCCGAATGCGCCAAGATCGGCGTGGATGCCCTGGTCGTGTCCAACCATGGCGGCCGCCAACTCGATGGCGCGCGCTCCTCGATCTCGGTGCTTCCCGAAGTCGTCTCCGAGGTTGGTGACAAGCTCGACGTGCTCTTCGATGGCGGCATCCGTCGGGGCGGGCATATCGTGAAGGCCCTGGCTCTGGGCGCCAAGGGTGTCCTTCTCGGCCGCAGCTATGCCTATGCCGTCGCTGCGGACGGCGAGCGCGGCGTCAGCCAGCTACTCGAATTGATGCGGGTGGAAATGGACGTTGCCCTGGGCCATATCGGTGTCAGCAATTTCCAGGAACTCTATGAGCGGCGCGACCGCGTCCTGCGCTTGCGGGACTAGCCAGTGGGCAGACGGCCGGGAGTGGGCCCAGGGTGAAAAGGCCCATGCTCCATTGCCCGTACGAGGGCGGAAGCCGGCGCGTTGACGATGCTGGCCATCAAAGTAGATTCGGGCCGGGGGAAACGGCCAACTGCACTCACCTAGCATGGCAGTAGGCACCGGTCGTTTCCCCTCGGCAGAAATCGCTCGCAGACCATAGCCAGTTGAATTTGTAATTTATTCCGGCAGGATCTCAAATCCTCGCCGCCAGCGGCGTTGTATTGCTGGATTTCCGCGCTAAAGATGGCCGGATGGCCGCTGCCGGTCCCGCCGGTAGAATTGGCCGTATCGAAACTTGCAACAAAATTTCAGGTAGGAAGCTCGGGCGCATTTTTGCTGCCGGATTTGGCGACGATGCGGCCGGTGCGGATGATGCGCAGGAGGCCCCGGATGAATCTCAATATCGATCAGCTCGCCCTGCTGTTGGCCGGTGGCCCTCGCGAGGACATAGTCATCCGCCTTGCCGCTGAGCATCCGGCGGATCTGGCTGCTGCACTGCGCATGCTCGAGCCAGCGCAGGCCTGGGGTGTGCTCAAGCAGGCGGAACGACGGCGCCAGGCAGAGGTGTTCGGTTATCTCGGACGGGAGTACCAGACACGACTGGCCACGGTCACGCCGCGCGCCGAACTGGCGGCAATCGTCATGGACATGCCTGCCGACGAGCGCGCCGATCTCTACAAGGAACTGTCCGACGAGCAGCGCGAGGCGCTGATGCCCGCCCTGGCCCAGGCCGAGCGCGAGGACATCCGCCAATTGGCTTCCTATGACGAAGGCACGGCGGGCGCCATCATGACCTCGGACTATGCCGCGCTGCCGCCGGACCTGACCGCCACCGAGGCACTGACCGTGCTGCGCCGCGAGGCGCCGGACAAGGAGACCATCTACCGCGCCTATGTCATCGACGCGGACAGGACGCTGCTCGGCTCCGTTCGCCTGCAGGATCTGATCACGGCGCCCGCGCAGGCCCGGGTTGCCGATGTCATGCAACGGAACACCCACGCAATCGGCGTGGAGGACGATGTCGAGGCGGCGGCACGCAAGATCGCGCGTTACGACGTGCTGGCGCTGCCCGTGGTGGATGCCGATGCCCGGCTTGTCGGCATCATCACGCATGACGATGCCCTCGACGTCATGGAAGCGGAAGCCACGGACGACTTCCACCGCGTCGGCACCATCACCAATCTCGAATCCAGCGTCGCCACCGCGACCATCCCCAAGCTCTACCGCGCCCGCATCGCCTGGCTGATGCTTCTGGTCTTCGGCAATATTTTCTCCGGAGCCGGCATAGCCCACTTCGAGGACACGATCGCCGCCCATCTGGCGCTGATGTTCTTCCTGCCGATCCTGATCGCCTCCGGAGGCAATGCAGGCTCGCAATCGGCCACCCTCATGGTGCGGGCGCTGGCGACCGGCGACATTGCCGTCTCCGACTGGGCGCGCGTATTGGGGCGCGAATTCGCCGTCGCCATCCTGCTCGGTCTCAGCATGGCCTGCGCCATCGCCGTCATCGGAGTATTCCGCGGCGGGCCCGAAATCGCGATGGTGATTTCGCTCTCGATGGTGCTGATCGTCATCGTGGGCAGTCTGATCGGCATGATGCTGCCTTTCGTGCTCAGCCGGTTCGGCCTGGACCCAGCGACGGCCAGCACTCCGTTGGTCACTTCGATTGCCGATGCAACCGGCGTGCTGATCTATTTTTCCATCGCCAGGGCCATTCTCGCGATGCCGTGAGGAACGCGATGCGTCATTCGGCCACGAGAGGGTGCTTTGTCCGTCAAGAATGCCTACCTTGCCAGGAGAGGCTGTAGGCCCATTCGATCGAAAAATTCAGGCGCTGCAAGATGATCCTCCAGCGCCGGTCAGAAAAGGATTGCTTATGCTGCACGTCGATATTCCGACCCGTCCCGAATTTTCCAAACTCTCGCGCCATCGCGCGGATGGCTGTGTGTCGATCTACCTCAAGACCACGCCCGTCACCCAGGAGGTCGGTGCATCCCGGATAGAAATGGGGAATCTGGTGCGCGAAGCGCAGAGGCAACTGGAAGAAATCGGCTTCGACAAGCGGCGCCTCGCTCCCCTGCTCGACCGGCTCAACGACCTGCTCGACGACGACGAGTTCTGGCGGTTCCAGGCCAACAGCCTAGCTGTCTTCGCCACACCCGACAATCTGCGAACCTATCGCCTGGCCAATGACCTCACTTCCACGGTGCAGGTCTCCGACCGGTTTCATCTCAAGCCGCTATTCCGCGCCATTACCTTTCCCCATTCCGCCTTCGTGCTGGCGCTCTCGGAAAATGCGGTGCGCCTGATGGAGATGCACGCCGATCTGCCGCCGGTGGTCATCAAGGTCCCGGATATGCCCAAGGATGCCGCTTCTTCGGTCGGTAAATCGACCCTCAACGACCGCACCTTCAGTGGCCGCATCCACGGCTCGGAAGGCCAGAACGTGCGGTTCGAGCAATATGTCCGCCAGGTGGATGCCGCCTTGCGTCCAATCCTGGCGGGACGCGAGACACCGCTGGTCCTGGCAGCCACCGGCCGGCTGGCCTCGGTGTTTGCGCAGATCAACTCCTATCCGCATCTGCTTTCAAGCACCATTGCCGACAGCCCCGACCGGCTTACCGAGGGCGAACTGGCCCAATTGGCCCGTCCGGTGCTCGATGAGGCCTACGCCGCCGAACTCGCGGATATCCGCGAGTTGTTCGACCGCCGCAGCGGCGAGCGGCGGACAACCACCGATATCTCCGACGCCGCCCGTGCGGCCACGTTCGGCGCCATCGACACGCTGCTGATCGACATCGATACGACCCAGCCCGGTTTCGTCGACGACGAGAGCGGCGCGGTCACCTTCGTCGAAAACGACGATGCCAAGGCCTACGGCATTGTCGACGAGATCGCCGCCCGGGCCTTCGCCAGCGGCGCCAGGGTGATGGGAGTGCGCCGCGAGGACATTCCAGGCGGCAAGGAACTGGCTGCCATCCTACGGTTCCCGCATTGAGGCCGTTCTGACCTTCCCAGGCGCGGGGCGGCCATTCCACAGGACCGCCCCGAACCGTCGCAGATCGCGTTATTCCCTCATCAGACGCATTTGCGGCTGGCCGTTGCCGCGCAGGGCGGGAGAGACCCCACGGGCGTCGACGGTGGCGGTGACACGCTGTCGATGGGCTGAGAACATGAAGCCGGGCGTCACGTCGACGGGCTCATCGAATTGCACGGTAACGGTGAAATACTGCATGCCCGAAACGAGCTGCACGCCGATGATCAGGCCGCGGAACGGCTGCTCGAGATAATAGCCCCGTACGCGCGCACCGACCTGGAACGGGACCGCCACACGATCGGGAAGGGCGGCGCGGGCGGTGTTCCAGTCGCGATAGCCGTGAGCGCGGGCAACTTCTTCGAGCGCGGCCCCATGACTGATCGCGCGGCCAGCGCCGGCGCGTTCTTCACGCAAGGCCCTGGCCTCGGATTTAAGCGTGCTGACGGAAGGTGTATCGGGAGAAAAATTCATATCGGGTCTCTCCGAATGGAGGCGACTTCCTGCATGGGGCCCGCATTGCCATGATGCGCCTTGGGAGAAAACAACCGAAGGGATCAGGAAAATGCTGGACTTCACCATGGATCTGCACGATCCGCGGGCGGCGGGCGCCAGCAACCAAGGCACAGATGCGCTTGCTTCCCCGACAAGTCAAGGGTTGCCGGCCCGGCAACGGCGATCGCGGAGCGCCTCCACTTATCCGCTGACGATGGACCGGCTGACGCGGCCATTGCGCTGCAGAATGATCTGCCAAGTGCGGACGCGCTGTGAAGCGGTCTGCTGAAACGTGCGCGCATCGGTCATGGCGATATCGTTGAGGGCGAGGATGACGTCATCCACCCGCAATCCCATGGCCTCGGCAGCCGAGCCGGGGGCGACAGCGGTAACGATGACGCCTTCGGCATCGTAGGATAGCCCCTTCTGCTCGCTGAGAGCCGGATCGAGCTGGCGCACCGTCACCCCCGAAAAACGGGAATCGGCCGATATGGTCACTATGGCATCCTCGCCGGGCGCCGGCGCCGCCTCGACCGGAAATTCGATCGCTTCGGTCACCCCGCCCCGCAACCGCTCGAGAAGGGCCGCCTGCCCCACCGGCCGGGTCGCCAGCCGGAAGTTGAAGGCGCTGGGATCGTCCACCCGCAATCCATCGACCGAAAGAACGACATCGCCCGAGCGGAAGCCGGCGCGCTCGGCGGGTCCGCCGGGAGCCACCTCGGTAATCATGGCGCCATGCGGCGCGGCCATGCCCAGGCTGCTAGCAATATCGGACGTCACCGGCTGCATCTTGGCGCCGAACCAAGGCCGCACGATCTCACCGCCGGTGACGCCAGCCTCCGCTACCAGCCGCGCCATATTGGCCGGAATGGCGAAGCCGATGCCGACGGAACCTCCCGTCTGCGAATAGATGGCGGTATTGATGCCAACCAGATGCCCCGACATATCCACCAGTGCACCGCCGGAATTGCCCGGATTGATGGCGGCATCGGTCTGGATGAAGAATTCATAGTCGCCGGCTTCGACGCCGGTGCGCGCCAAGGCCGAAACGATACCACTGGTAACCGTCTGCCCCACCCCGAAAGGATTGCCGATGGCGAGGACCAGATCGCCCACCAGCAGTGCATCGCTGTCGGCAAAGGTGATGGAGGGAAAGCTCCCATCAGCTCCGTTGCGGACGCGCAGCACCGCAAGGTCGGTCTGTGCATCTTCCACCACAACGTCCACCGCGAATTCGCGCCCGTCGCTGAGGGCGATGCGCACATCGGTCGCGCCTTCGATGACATGGCGGTTGGTGAGAATGACCCCTGTTTCGTCGACGATCACGCCGGAGCCCAGAGAGCGCGATTCGCGCGGCCGCGTCTGGAAATAATCGTCACCGAAAAACCGCGAGAAGAATGGATCGCGCGCAAAGGGCGACACCGCCTGTCGCTCGATGCGAGTGGCATAAACGTTGACCACGGATGGCGCCACGGCCTGAACCACGGGAGCGAAGCTGAGCCTGAGCTGTGCATCGGATTGCGGAACGGCACGTTCCATTTCCGAGACCGTCTCCGCCGCTCCCTGCGCCCGGGGCGGGGTGGACCCAGTCCAAGGGGCCAGGACAAGCGTGCCGCCGACGGCTAGAACGGCAAGAGATGCCAGAGAAAGTACGAGTGTTCGCAATGACATGGTCAAAACCTTCGGCATCGGTCCCTCATCGAACAGAGCCCCCGGAATCTGTCACGAAAATGACGTTTGCGCATCGCGGCCGGGAAGTCCAAATAAACGTTTGCGCGAGGAGGCGGCCAGCCCTATATGCAGCGCGCACTTCCCCGCGTCTCGAGCCCTGAAAGGCCTGTTGTCCAATGACCGACGAGCCGAAGATCATTCATGCCAATACCTCGGCGCTGATAGCGGCCGAGGCGCCGGACTATCCGTCCTTCCTGTTTTCGGAGAAAGAGTTTCACCGAGCCATCAAGGTTTTCAAGAAAGGCTTCGACGGCCTTCTTACCTATGCGGTGAAGTGCAACCCCTCGCCGCACATCATCCAGCAGCTCCACAGCGAGGGTTTGAAGGCCTTCGACGTCGCCTCCAATACGGAGATGGAACTGGTGCGCGACTACGCCCCCGGGGCGGCGATGCACTACAACAATCCGATCAAGAACAAGCGTGAAATCGCCCGAGCCTATGAGGAATTCGGAATTCGCAGCTTCACCATCGACCATCCCCAGCAGCTCGACCAACTGGCCGCCGTGGTATCGCCCAGCCGCGACGTGGAGGTGACCACGAGGTTCAAGGCCGGCAAGGCGCTCAAATCCTATGATTTCGGCATCAAGTTCGGCGTGATGGAACAAAGCGCGGCCGAAATCGTCACGGCGGTGGAAAAGATGGGCTATACGCCCAGCCTGTGCTTCCATGTCGGCAGCCAGTGCGAAGACGCTTACGCTTATGAGCGCCATATCGCAGCGGCTGCGCGCATCGTGGAGGAAGCCGGCATCGAATTGCAGCGCCTCAATATCGGCGGCGGCTATCCGGCCCCCTACCCCACCAGCGAAGCCCCGCCGATGGATGTCTATTTCGATACCATCGCCAATGCGGTCAACGAACATTTCGGCAAGAAGCGACCCGAACTGATCATCGAACCCGGCCGGGCGCTGGTAACCTCCTCCACATCGCTGCTGCTGCGCGTCAAGCATCAGCGCGGCGGACAGGCGGTTTATGTCAACGACGGGGCCTATGGCGCGCTGATGGAAGTGAAGTTCATGCATTTCACGCCGCCGGTGCGGGTCTGGCGCGGGCCACGCCTGCACGACAATAACGGCCAGTACAGCGAGTTCACGCTGTGGGGCCCGACCTGCGACAGCTATGACGTTCTGCCTCAGGTCTTCACCCTGCCAGCCGATATCGATGAGGACGACTGGATCGAATTCGGCCTGATGGGTGCCTATACGCAGGCCTCGCTGACCCCGTTCAACGGCTTCGACCGCCGCGACCAATACTGGGTGGAAGAAATCTATACCGGCAGGGACATGGCGCCGGCCGAATAAGCCGCACCGCTCAAATCATGGCCGCCCAAGCCACGTGCCTGGGCGGCCTTTCTGTCTTCGGAGGAAACCCCATGAACCAATTGCCGTCCTTGGCCAGCCTTGGCCGCCGCATCATGATCATGGGCACCACCAATGCCGGCAAATCCACGCTGGGAAATGCCATCGGTCACAAGCTGGGCATCCCGGCAGTTCACGCCGATGTCCTCTATCACCAGCCCAATACCGATTGGGAGCCCAGGCCGAAAGCGGAATTCCTGGCTCTGCACGCGGCAGCAATCCAGGAAACCGAATGGGTGATGGACGGCAATTACTCCTCGACCCTGCCCGAGCGCCTCGCGCGGGCCACTGGCGTGATCCTCCTGGACGACGACATGCTGACCCGCACCCGCCGCTATTTCTGGCGGACCCTCATCCAGAAGCAGCGGGCCGGCGGCCTGGAAGGCAACCAGGATTCCCTCAAATGGTCCATGCTCCACTGGATCTGGCATACACGGAATTCAGCGGCGAAATACCGGCAAATGGCCATCGAGAGCGGCCTGCCATTCGTCGCCGCATACAGCTCGCGTGAACTGAACGCGCTCTATGCGACCTGGAACCTCAAACGCGGCTGATTGTCCACGCGCATTTGCCGCCCGGCCTTCTGGCTTTGCGGTTTCACGGGTAACGGGCGGCCTTTGACTCGACCTTTTTGTACAATGGGAGCCAAGGGCCGCCCGTCACGCCACCGGCTTGCTTGAGGGGTCTGGATTCAGGCGGTGCCGTTATCGCAGGCCCGGCTGCCAATTTTCTACCCCCGCAGGAGAACGCCTTCTCCATCCGATGCTCCCCGCCCGGCCCTGCGTCGGAGCCGCGTGTGCGGCGGGGATGGACAAAGGATAGGGCAGCGGCCAGGGGACGGGGATAAGATTTCCAGGATACCAATGAAAAACGGCCCCGGAACACCGGGGCCGTCGCGAATTTGCTCCGGAAGCGCAGCTTATGCGGCTTCGGCTTCATCGTCCTGTGCAAAGGTCGGACCGGAATCCTGGCCCTTGGCGTCGACGTCGCGGTCAACGAATTCGATCACGGCGAGCGGGGCGTTGTCGCCATAGCGGAAGCCGGCCTTGAGAATGCGGATATAGCCGCCATTACGTTCCTTGTAGCGCGGACCGAGCACGGCGAAGAGCTTGGCAACCTGGGCCTCGTCGCGAATCTGCGCGATGGCCTGACGGCGGGCATGCAGGTCGCCGCGCTTGCCCAGGGTAATGAGCTTCTCGACGATCGGACGCAGATCCTTGGCCTTGGGAAGCGTGGTGACGATCTGTTCGTGCTTGATCAGCGCGGCGGACATGTTGGCGAACATGGCCTTGCGGTGGGATGCGGTCCGGCTGAACTTGCGGCCTCGATTGGCGTGGCGCATGGTGGTCTCCTAAAATCTTGGCAGCGCCGGATCAGTAATGATCTTCGTAGCGCTTGGCGAGGTCATCGATGTTCTCGGGCGGCCAGTTGGCGACGTCCATCCCGAGATGAAGCCCCATCTGTGCCAGGACTTCCTTGATTTCGTTGAGCGACTTGCGGCCGAAATTCGGCGTCCGCAGCATCTCGGCTTCCGTCTTCTGGATGAGGTCGCCGATATAGACGATGTTGTCGTTCTTGAGGCAGTTGGCCGAACGCACGGACAGCTCGAGCTCGTCCACCTTCTTGAGCAAGGCCGGATTGAACGCCAGCTCGGGAACCGCATCCTGTGCGCTTTCCTTGCTGGGCTCCTCGAAGTTGACGAAGACCGAGAGCTGATCCTGAAGGATGCGGGCGGCGAAGGCCACCGCATCCTCGGGGGTCACGGCGCCGTTGGTTTCGACGCTCAGGGTCAGCTTGTCCTTGTCGAGGCTCTCGCCCGCACGGGTCGCATCGACCTTGTAGCTCACCCGGCGCACCGGCGAGAACAGCGCATCCACCGGAATATAGCCGATGGGAGCATCCTCGGGGCGGTTCTTCTCGGCCGGGACATAGCCCTTGCCCGTATTGACGGTGAACTCGATATTGATCTCGGCGCCATCGTCGAGATGGCAGATGACCAGCTCGGGGTTCAGTACTTCGATATCGCCGGAGACCTTGATGTCGCCCGCGGTGACGGCGCCAGGGCCCTGACGCGAGAGGGTCAGGCGCTTGGGGCCTTCACCGCCCATCTTCAGGGCGATTTCCTTGACGTTCAGCACCAGGTCGGTGATGTCCTCGCGCACGCCGGGCAGCGAGGAGAATTCATGCAGGATGCCGTCGATCTGGATCGCGGTCACTGCCGCGCCCTGAAGCGACGACAGCAGCACACGGCGCAGGGCATTGCCCAGGGTAAGCCCGTATCCGCGCTCGAGCGGCTCGGCAACCACCGAGGCCGCGCGCACGTTGTCGCTGCCCGAAACAATGTCCAGCTTGGTCGGCTTGATCAGTTCCTGCCAGTTCCTCTGGATCGTCACGGTATTGTCCTTTCAAATTAGCGGCCGTTCCCGGGCCGCTCCGCCGCAAACACAATAGGACTCCCGGCCTTGAAGGGCCGGGAGGCTTCCGATCGTCGTCTTAGACGCGGCGCCGCTTGCGCGGACGGCAACCATTGTGCGGGATCGACGTGACGTCACGGATCGAGGTGACGTTGAAGCCGGCGGCCTGCAGGGCGCGCAGCGCGGATTCGCGGCCCGAGCCGGGCCCACGCACCTCGACCTCGAGGGTCTTCATGCCGTGTTCCTGCGCCTTCTTGGCGGCATCTTCCGCCGCGACCTGCGCGGCATAGGGGGTCGACTTGCGCGAGCCCTTGAAGCCCATCACACCCGAGGACGACCACGAAATCGTGTTGCCCTGCATATCGGCGATGGTGATCATGGTGTTGTTGAAGGAGGCGTTCACATGCGCGACGCCGGAAGTGATGTTCTTGCGCTCCTTACGACGGACGCGCGCAACTTCAGTCTTAGCCATTCAGATCCTCTAGGATATCGGCGCTGCCGTAATGCCAGCAGCTCCACCACGGCAGAAGCGGTTCAAGTCTTCCCGGTCGACCTCGCCGGTCGCCGGGAGGCTTGCCCCGCCACTCCCAATTCAAAACAACCGGCCCGCCGAAACGGGCGCGGAATTACTTCTTCTTGCCGGCGATCGGCTTGGCCGGACCCTTGCGGGTGCGGGCATTGGTATGGGTCCGCTGGCCCCGAACCGGCAGGCCACGGCGATGGCGCAGGCCACGATAATTGCCCAGGTCCATGAGGCGCTTGATGTTCATCGCCACATTGCGGCGCAGATCGCCTTCCACGACATAGTCGCGGTCGATGGTCTCGCGGATCTGGATGACTTCGGCGTCGGTCAGCTCGTTCACGCGGCGCTCGGCCGGGATGCCAACCTTTTCGCAGATATCGACGGCGAACCTGTCGCCGATCCCGTGAATATACTGCAACGCGATCACCACGCGCTTATTGGTCGGGATGTTGACGCCAGCAATACGAGCCACGTCTGCTCTCCTTCATTCGCACACGCCATCGCGGCGGGCGCCTTTAAACAACAAGGGACCGGAGTTCGACCCCCAACTAAGGGAAAACCGAATCCAGCCCAATGATCCATGAGACTGGTGCGGTTCTTTAAGGACAAGACCGGGCCGAGTCAACATCCCTGCCCGGGCTCGCGATTATTTGGCAAGCGCCGATTTTATGGCGGCGGTCACCGATTCCACCGGCGCCATGCCGTCGACGGGGCGGAGCAGACCCTTGCCGGCATAATAGGCGACCAGCGGCGCGGTCTGTTCGGAATAGACGTCGAGGCGATTGCGCAGCACCTCCTCGTTGTCGTCGGCGCGAGCGCCACCCGATTCCCTGGCGCGGTTGATGACGCGCTTCACCAGCTCGTCCGCTTCCGCCTTGATTTCGACGACGGCATCGAGGGCAACGCCCTTGTCCGACAGCATCTTGTCCAGAGCCTCGGCCTGCGCAATGGTGCGCGGAAAGCCGTCGAGAATGAAGCCCGGCCTGCAGTCCTCCGCATCGAGCCGCTCCGACACGATGCCATTGACGATATCGTCGGAGACGAGATCGCCGCGATCCACTATGGCCTTGGCCGCAACCCCGAGGGGTGTCCTGGCGGCGATGGCCGCGCGCAGGATGTCCCCGGTCGAGAGCTGAGGGATACCGTAGGTCTCCACCAGAATCTTCGCCTGCGTCCCCTTCCCCGCTCCCGGCGGGCCCAACAGGATCAGCCTCATCGACGCTTGCCTCCCCCCAGACGGGACTTCTTGAGCAGCCCCTCATATTGCTGCGCCACCAGATGGCTCTGAATTTGGGTGATCGTGTCGAGCGTCACGGTCACCATGATCAGGAGCGAAGTGCCGCCGATGAATTGGCTGACGGCAAGCTGGCTGAACATCACTTCGGGGATCAGCGCCACGACGGTCAGATAGACGGCTCCCACCACGGTAATGCGGGTCAGCACGTAGTCGATGTGCTGGGCGGTGCGTTCGCCCGGCCTGATGCCCGGAATGAAGCCGCCAGAGCGCTTGAGATTGTCCGCCGTCTCGCTCGGGTTGAACACGATGGCGGTATAGAAGAAGGCGAAGAAGATGATGAAGAACGCGAAGAGCGCCAGATAAAGCGGCTGTCCGCGCCCCAGCAACGCCGTCACCGTGGTCAGCCAGGCCGGAGCGTTGCCCTGCGCGGCGAAAGAGGCAATCGTCGCCGGCAGCAGCAGCAGAGAGGACCCGAAGATCACCGGGATCACGCCCGACGTATTGAGCTTCAACGGCAGGTGCGAGGTGTCGCCCTGGAAGATCTTGTTGCCCACCTGGCGCTTCGGATACTGGATCAGCAGCCGGCGCTGCGCCCGTTCGAAGAATACGATGACGCCGATGACCACGAGCGCCAGGACGATCATGCCCAGGCCGGCAAAGGCGGGAATGGCGCCGGTGCGGGCCAGTTCCAGGGTCTGGGCGATCGTGCCGGGCAGGTTCGCCACAATACCGGCGAAGATGATCAGCGAAATACCGTTGCCGACCCCGCGCGCGGTGATCTGCTCGCCCAGCCACATCAGGAACATGGTGCCGCCCACCAGGGTGACGACGGTGGAAATGCGGAAGAACCAGCCGGGGTTGAGCACCACTCCCTGGCTGCCCTCGAGGCCCACGGCGATGCCATAGGCCTGAATGGCGCAGAACAGCACGGTCAGATAGCGCGTGTACTGGTTCATCTTGCGCCGGCCGCTCTCCCCCTCCTTCTTGAGGGCTTCGAGGCGCGGCGAGGCCGTCGACACCACCTGCACGACGATGGACGCGGTGATGTACGGGATAAGGTTGAGCGCAAAGATCGCCATGCGTTCGACGGCGCCGCCGGCGAACATGTTGAACATGCCGATAATGCCCTGCTGCGACTGTTCGAACGTCGCGCGGAACGCATCGGGATCGATGCCCGGAACCGGAATGAAGGTGCCCAGACGATAAACCAGCAGCGCCCCGAGAGTGAACCAGATGCGCTGCTGAAGGGCCTTGGCCTTCGAAAAGGTCGAGAAACTGAGATTACGTGCGAGCTGTTCGGCTGCGGACGCCATATAAATCGCTCCTATGGCTTTCTATGCCAAGTGCGCTCGGAGCGCCGGAGGAGCATATATGGGATATGTACCGCCCGGACGCAACAAACCAAAAGAGCGCACCCGGACCGTGCCGCGTGCGCCCTGCCGAGTGGACTACTCGGCGCGTGGAGCCTTTTTCCACGGCTCCTTGGCCGGGATCAGGTCGACCTTGCCGCCCGCCGCCTCGATGGCCGCCAGGGCGCCCTTGGTCGCGTACTCGACCTTGAAGGTGACCTTCTTGGCCGAGAAGCCTTCCGAACCGATCAGGCGCACGCCATCCTTGGGGCGGCGGATGACGCCGGCCGCCACCAGGGCTGCGGCATCGACCACGCCCTTGGCGTCGAGCTTGCCCGAGTCGATATAGGCCTGGATGCGGTCGATGCGGACCTGGTTCCAATCCTTGGGATTCCAGGAATTGAAGCCGCGCTTGGGCATGCGCATGTGAAGCGGCATCTGGCCGCCTTCGAAGCCGTTGATGGCTACGCCGGACCGGGCCGTCTGGCCCTTGCCGCCGCGACCGCCGGTCTTGCCGACACCCGAGCCGATGCCGCGGCCGATGCGGACGCGCACCTTGTTGGCACCGGGATTGTCGCGAAGTTCGTTCAAACGGGTCATTGTTCCGACCTTTGCCTTTACTCGCCGACGACGCGGACGAGATGCGGAATCTTGTTGATCATGCCGCGCACTTCGGGCGTATCGACCAGCTCCCGCTGCTTGTTCATCTTGTTGAGCCCGAGACCGATAAGGGTCGCGCGCTGGCTCTTTTCCCGGCGGATCGGCGAGCCGACCTGCTGGACCACGATGGTCTTTGCTTTTGCCATGTTCCTATCTCCCGCCTGTTATCAGGCTTCGACGGCAGCCTCGCCGCGGCGAGCCTGCAGTTCGGAAACCTTGAGGCCGCGACGAGAAGCCACCGAACGGGGGCTGTCGACACGCTTGAGCGCATCGAACGTGGCGCGAACCATGTTGTACGGATTGGCCGTACCCTGCGACTTGGCGACGATATCGTTGATGCCCAGGGTCTCAAAGACGGCACGCATAGGACCACCAGCGATGATCCCGGTGCCCGGAACGGCGGCGCGCAGGATGACCTTGCCGGCGCCGTGGCGGCCGGTGACATCGTGATGCAGCGTACGGGCATCCCGCAGCGGCACGCGGATCATCTGACGCTTGGCCTGCTCGGTCGCCTTGCGGATCGCCTCGGGAACCTCACGGGCCTTGCCGTGGCCAAAGCCCACGCGGCCCTTCTGATCACCCACGACGACGAGGGCGGCAAAGCCGAAGCGACGGCCGCCCTTCACCACCTTGGCCACACGATTGATGTGGACCAGGCGATCGACGAACTCGCTTTCGCGTTCTTGAACGTCTCTGCTCATAATTCTTCTTCCTCGCCGTGGTTAGAACTGCAGGCCGCCCTCACGGGCAGCATCTGCAAGGGCCTTGACACGGCCGTGATAGAGATAAGCGCCGCGATCGAAGACGACCTCGCCAACCCCAGCCTTGACGCCACGCTCGGCAACCAGCTTGCCGACGGTCGCCGCAGCCTCGGCAGTCGCGCCATTCTTGAGCGAGCCGCGCAGGTCCTTTTCCAGGGTCGATGCGGCAGCCAGGGTGCGGCCGGACGCATCGTCGATGATCTGGGCGTAAATATTCTTGTCCGAGCGGAACACGCTGAGACGGGGACGACCGAAGGCACGAGCCTTGAGCGCCTTGCGGACACGGGCCTTGCGGCGCTCCGCACCTTTTGCAGTGATAGCCATTGCCGGCGCTCCTTACTTCTTCTTGCCTTCTTTGCGGAACACGGCCTCGTCCGCATACCGCACGCCCTTGCCCTTGTAGGGCTCGGGCGGACGCCAGCCGCGAATTTCCGCCGCAACATGGCCGACCTGCTGCTTGTCGATGCCCGACACCACGATTTCCGTGGGGCCCGGAACGGCAAGGGTGATGCCCTTGGGGGCCTCATAGATCACTTCGTGGCTGAAGCCCAGCGAAAGCCGAACGTCCTTGCCCTGCATGGCAGCGCGGTAGCCGACGCCCTGGATGGCAAGCTTCTTCTCGAAGCCGGCGCTCACGCCCGTCACCATGTTCTGGATCAGCGAACGGGTGGTGCCCCAGGCGGCGCGCGCATCGCGCGTGTCGTTGGCCGGGGAGACGACAAGCCCGTCAGCCCCCTGCTCGACGTTAACGACGTCCATGAGCTGCATGCTCAATTCGCCCTTAGGGCCCTTGGCCGACACGGTGCGATCGTTGATCGTGACCGTAACGCCGTTAACCGGGGCCACCGGTTTCTTGCCAGTACGTGACATAATGCTTCCTTGAGTAATCGTCTTGCCGATCGGCCGAACCCTAAGGCTCAGAAGATGCGGCAGAGTACCTCGCCACCCACATTCGCCGCCCTGGCTTCGTGATCGGCCATCACACCCTTGGGGGTGGACAGGATCGATACGCCCAGGCCATTGGCAACCTGCGGGATATTCTTCACCGACGCATAAACGCGGCGGCCGGGACGGGACACGCGCTCGATAGTGCGGATCACCGGTTCGTTCTCCGAGTATTTGAGTTCGATCTCATACTCGGCGGCACCGTTCTCGAACTTGGTCTCCGAATAACCGCGGATGAAGCCTTCGGACTGGAGCACGTCCAGCACGCGGCCCCGCAGCGTCGAAGCCGGAGTCGAAACGGAGGTCTTGCGCCGCAACTGCGCGTTGCGGATACGAGTCAGCATATCGCCGATGGGGTCGGAAAAGCTCATCTTCGGTCTCTCCTTACCAGCTCGACTTCACCAGACCCGGGATCTGGCCCAGGTTGCCCAACTGGCGCAGGGCGATGCGGCTCATCTTGAGCTTGCGATAATAGCCACGCGGACGGCCGCTCACCTCGCAACGGTTGCGCACGCGCACCTTGGCCGAGTTCCGCGGCAGTTCCGCCAGCTTGAGGCTGGCCTTGAAACGCTCCTCGATGGGCGTTTCCTGGTTCTTGACAAGAGCCTTCAGCGCCGCGCGCTTGGCAGCATATTGCTGAGCCAGAGCGGCGCGCTTCTTGTTCTTTTCGATGGAGCTGGTCTTTGCCATGTCCTGATCCTTAATCCCTTCCCTGTCCGCTTACTGGCGGAAGGGGAAGTTGAAAGCCTTGAGAAGCGCGCGAGCTTCGTCGTCCGTCCTGGCCGTCGTGCAGATGACGATGTCCATGCCCCAGATCTGATCGATCTGGTCGTAGTTGATCTCCGGGAAGACGATGTGTTCCTTGATGCCCATGGCGTAGTTGCCACGACCATCGAAGGAAGCGGGGTTGAGGCCGCGGAAGTCGCGGACGCGCGGCAGTGCGATGTTCACCAGACGGTCCAGGAACTCGTACATGCGGGTCTTGCGCAGCGTGACCTTCACGCCCAGCGGCATGTCCTCGCGAACCTTGAAGCCGGCGATCGACTTGCGGGCATAGGTGATGATCGGCTTCTGGCCGGAAATCTTGGCCAGCTCATCGGCAGCCGACTTCACCTTCTTGCTGTCCGCGACAGCCTCGCCGACGCCCATGTTCAGCACGACCTTGTCGAGCTTGGGCAGCTCCATGACGTTCTTGTAACCGAACTGCTTGTTCAGCTCGGCCTTGATGGTCTCGTCATAGGCGGTGCGCAGGCGCGGAACGTAAACGGTCTCAGCCATCGATCGCATCTCCGGTGGTCCTGGCGACGCGAAGCTTCACGCCGTCCTTGATCTGGAAACCGACACGGGTCGGCTTGCCGTTCTTATCCGCAACCGCCAGGTTGGACAGATGGATCGGCGCTTCCTTGGTGAAGATACCAGCGTCCGAGGACGCGGTCTGCTTCTGGTGGCGGCGAACCAGGTTGATACCCTGAACGATTGCACGGGTTTCGGCCGGGATGACCTGCAGGACCTGTCCGGTCTTGCCCTTGTCCTTGCCAGCCAGGACGACCACCTTGTCGCCCTTCTTGATCTTGGCGGCCATTACAGCACCTCTGGGGCGAGCGAAATGATCTTCATCTGGTTCTTGGCGCGCAACTCGCGCGGAACCGGCCCGAAGATACGGGTACCGATCGGCTCTTTCTGGTTGTTCAGAAGAACCGCGGCGTTCTTGTCGAAGCGGATGACGGTGCCGTCGGGGCGGCGGATGTCGGTCGCGGTGCGCACCACCACGGCCTTCATTACCTGGCCCTTCTTGACGCGGCCGCGCGGAATGGCGTCCTTGACCGAAACGACGATGATGTCGCCGACCGAGGCGTATTTGCGATGCGAACCGCCCAGCACCTTGATGCACATGACACGACGGGCGCCGGAATTGTCCGCGACGTCGAGATTGGATTGCATCTGGATCATAACTGGATGCCTTCTAGTTTATCGGCAGCACCGTCACCCGGCGCGCCGACCTGAATTGTTTCTCTTACGCAGACGGAACGAGCGTCCAACGCTTGTTCTTGCTGACCGGCGCTGTTTCCTCGATCCACACGATCTGGCCGACCTTGGCGGCATTATTCTCGTCGTGAGCGTGGTACTTCTTGGACCGGCGGACGGTCTTTTTCAGAAGCGGGTGAGTGAAACGGCGCTCAACGCGAACAACGATGGTCTTGTCATTGGCGTCGGAGACGACGGTGCCCTGCAAAACGCGCTTTGGCATGGGGGTGAATCCTTACTTAGCTGCGTTCTTTTCGGCCAGGATGGTTTTGATCCGCGCGATCTGGCGACGAACCTCCTTCACCCGGGCCGGCTTTTCCAACTGCTGGGTAGCGCGCTGGAAACGCAGGTTGAACTGTTCTTTCTTCAGGTCGACGAGCTGATCTTTCAGTTCGTCTGCGGTCTTGACCCGCACATCACTGGCTTTCATGCTCGTGTTCCCTAGTCGGCAATGCGCGTTACGATGCGCGTGGTGATCGGCAGCTTCATCGCGCCGAGGCGAAGCGCCTCCTTTGCAACGTCTTCGGGCACGCCGTCAATCTCGAAAACGATACGGCCCGGCTTGACGCGCGCCGCCCAGAACTCCACGGAGCCCTTGCCCTTGCCCATGCGGACTTCGGTCGGCTTCTTGGAGACCGGCAGATCCGGGAAAATCCGGATCCAGACGCGGCCCTGACGCTTCATCTCGCGAGTGATCGCGCGACGGGCAGCCTCGATCTGGCGAGCGGTCACCCGCTCGGGCTCGGTAGCCTTGAGGGCGTACTGGCCGAAAGCCAGATCGGTGCCGCTCTTGGCCAGGCCGTGGATGCGGCCCTTATGGGCCTTGCGGAACTTGGTTCTCTTGGGTTGCAGCATAATGAACTAACCTTCTTATGCGCGATCGCGGTCGCCGCGGTCGGACCGCGGGGCGCGCTGGCCGGCACCCTCGCCACCTTCGGTAGCGCGACGCTCATGCGCCGAGGGATCGTGCTCGAGCACTTCGCCTTTGAAAATCCAGACCTTGATACCGATGATGCCGTAGGTGGTCTCGGCCTCCGCGGTTCCGTAGTCGATGTCGGCGCGCAGCGTGTGCAGCGGCACGCGACCCTCACGGTACCATTCGGTACGGGCGATATCGGCACCCCCGAGACGGCCGCCGACATTGACGCGGATGCCACCGGCGCCCATGCGGATCGCCGTCTGCACGGCACGCTTCATGGCGCGGCGGAAAGCCACGCGGCGTTCCAACTGCTGGGCAATGCCCTGGGCCACAAGCGTCGCATCGGTCTCGGGCTTGCGCACCTCGACGATGTTGATGTGCACCTCGCTATCGGTGAACTTCTTCACCTTGGCACGGATCTTATCGATGTCGGCGCCCTTCTTGCCGATCACGATGCCCGGGCGGGCGGTGTGGATCGACACGCGGCACTTGCGGTGCGGACGCTCGATGACGATCTTGGAGACTGCGGCCGCCTTGAGATCCTCCATGAGCATGGTGCGGATCTTCAGGTCTTCCTGGAGCAGCGAGCCATAGTCGCCGCGATTGGCGAACCAGCGGCTGTCCCAGGTGCGGTTGATGCCGAGACGGAAGCCGATCGGATTGATTTTCTGGCCCATTATGCGGCCTCCTCAACTTGCCGGACAATGATCGTCAGATGCGAGAAGGGCTTCTCGATGCGCGACGACCGTCCACGGCCACGCGCCATGAAGCGCTTCATGACGAGCGAATTGCCCACGAAGGCTTCGGCAACGACGAGAGCGTCGGTGTCCAGGCCGTGGTTGTTTTCGGCGTTGGCGATGGCGCTCTCGAGCACCTTCTTCACTTGGCCGGAGATGCGCTTGTGGCTGAATTCGAGATCGGCCAGAGCCCGCTCGACCTTCTTGCCACGGATCAACTGCGCGACGAGGTTCAGCTTCTGAGGGCTGATGCGCAGCATGCGCAGCACAGCCTTTGCCTCGTTATCCTTGAGAGCGCGCTCAGTCTTTGGCTTGCCCATCTTACTTCCTCTTGGCCTTCTTGTCGGCCGCGTGCCCGTAATAGGTGCGGGTGGGCGCGAACTCGCCGAACTTGTGGCCGATCATGTCCTCGGTGACCAGCACCGGCACATGCTTCTGACCGTTGTGCACGCCGAACGTGACGCCGACAAACTGCGGCAGGATGGTCGAACGGCGGGACCAGATCTTGACCACGTCATGGCGGCCGGATGACTGGGCCTTGTCGGCCTTCTTGAGCAGATAGCCGTCGACGAACGGCCCCTTCCAAATCGAACGGGTCATGGCTTACCTGCCCTTCTTCACGTGACGGCTACGAACGATGAACTTGTCCGTCGCCTTGTTGCTGCGCGTACGCTTGCCCTTGGTGGGCTTGCCCCACGGGGTCACCGGATGACGCCCGCCCGAGGTGCGGCCTTCACCGCCGCCATGGGGGTGATCGACCGGGTTCATGGTCACGCCGCGGTTGACGGGCTTGCGGCCCAGCCAGCGGTTGCGGCCGGCCTTGCCCAGCGAGGTGCTGGCGTGTTCCTGGTTGCTGACCGCCCCAATGGTGGCCATGCACGATCCGTGCACGCGGCGCTGCTCGCCCGAGTTGAGGCGCAGAACGGCCCAGCCCTGGTCGCGGCCCACATATTGAGCATAGGTGCCGGCGGACCGGGCTACCTGACCGCCCTTGCGGGGCTTCAGCTCGATATTGTGCACGATAGTGCCCACCGGCATGCGCTCCAGCGGCATCGCATTGCCCGGCTTCACGTCCGCGCCGTTCAGCGACGAGATGATCTTGTCGCCGGCGGCCAGCCGCTGGGGGGCCAGGATATAGGCCTGATCGCCGTCCTCATACTTGATCAGTGCGATCCAGGCAGTGCGGTTCGGGTCATATTCGAGACGCTCGACGGTCCCGACCATGTCGAATTTCACTCGCTTGAAGTCGATCAGGCGATAACTGCGCTTATGACCGCCGCCCCGATGATAGGCGGTGATGCGGCCACGATTATTGCGGCCACCGCTCTTGGTGAGGCCTTCGGTCAAAGCCTTGACCGGATCGCCCTTCCACAGATTCGAACGATCGGTCGTGATCAGCGTACGACGGCCTTCGGAGGTAGCGTTGTAAGTCTTTAGAGCCATTTGTCTGTCTCTCGTCCCTTAGAGGCCGGTCGAAATATCGATCGACTGGCCGTCAACCAGGGTCACGACGGCTTTCTTGACGTCGTTGCGGGTGCCCAGGCGGCCACGGAAGCGCTTCACCTTGCCCTTGCGGACCAGGGTGTTCACGGCCTTGACCTTGACCGAGAAGAGCTGCTCGACGGCGGCCTTGATCTCGGTCTTGTTGGCGTCGATGGCGACGTCGAAGACGACCTGGTTGGCTTCGGAAGCCATAGTCGACTTTTCCGTCACGACGGGGTTGCGGATGATGTCGTATGCGGCAAGCTTGTTCATGCGAACCTCGCTTCCAGCGCTTCCAGCGCTGCCTTGGTCAGGACGAGCTTGTCGCGCTTGAGGATCGACACAACGTTGATCCCCTGCACCGGCAGCACGTCGATATTGGGGATGTTGCGGGCCGCCAGAGCGAAATTCTGGTCGACGGTCGCACCATCGATAATCAGAGCATTGGCCCATTCGAGCTTGCCGAAAGTGGCGCGCAGGGCGGCCGTCTTGGCTTCCGCCTGGGTGACGCTGTCGACGACGACAAGCGAGCCGGCCTTGGCCTTGGAGGACAGAGCGTGCTTCAGCGCCAGAGCCCGGACCTTCTTGGGAAGATCGATGGCGTGGCTGCGCGGGGTGGGGCCGAAGGCACGGCCGCCGCCACGAAACTGCGGGGGCTTGCGATCGCCATGACGCGCGCCGCCCGAGCCCTTCTGCTTCACGAACTTTCGTCCCGTGCCCGCGACTTCCGACCGGTTCTTCACGTCATGCGTGCCGGCCATGGCCTTGAGCTGCTGATAGCGGACCATGCGATGCAGGATGTCGGGGCGAACCTCGAGGCCGAACAGGTCGTCCTTGAGCTCGATCTTGCCGGCCGACTTGCCGTCGAGAGTGGTTACCTGGAGTTCCATTTACTTCGCTTCTCCCGCGGCTTCGGCAGGGGCCGTGAACGAACCGGGGAAGGCGGCGCCCGTCGGGGCCGGCTTCTTCACCGCGTCCTTGATCATGATCCACGCGCCCTTGGCCCCCGGCACCGAGCCCTGGACCATGATCAGGCCGCGCTCGACGTCGGTCTTGACGACCTTGAGATTCTGCGTGGTGATGCGCCGATCGCCCATGTGACCAGCCATCTTCTTGTTCTTGAAGACCCGACCCGGATCGATGAAACCGGTAGAACCATGCGAACGATGGGACACCGACACGCCGTGCGAGGCACGCAGGCCGCCGAAGTTCCAGCGCTTCATGACGCCGGCAAAGCCCTTACCGATCGAGGTGCCAGTGACGTCCACGAGCTGCCCCTCGGCAAAATGGTCGGCCTTGAGGGTCGCACCCACCTCGATGAGGTTTTCCGGGTCGACGCGGAACTCGGCCACATGGCGCTTGGGCTCGACCTTGGCGACGGCATACTGGCCGCGCTCGGCCTTGCTCACATTCTTCGCCTTGGCCTGGCCGGCGCCGAGCTGCAGGGCGACATAGCCGTCCTTCTCGAGGGTCCGCTGGCCAACCACCTGGCAGTTCTGCAGGCCCAGCACCGTCACGGGGACGTGCGCGCCGTCCGCGGTGAAGATGCGGGTCATGCCCAGCTTCTGTGCGATCAATCCAGAACGCATCGGTTCTTACCTTCTCATTTGGCGCTCTGCCGGGTCGTGGTTTCAGAGGACCCTTTTTGCGGCAGGCGCGGAAACTCTCGTTTTAGAGCTTGATTTCGACGTCGACACCGGCGGCGAGATCGA
The DNA here is from genome assembly GCF_042648785.1 of Devosia honganensis. NCBI lineage: Bacteria > Pseudomonadati > Pseudomonadota > Alphaproteobacteria > Hyphomicrobiales > Devosiaceae > Devosia > Devosia honganensis. The sequence continues at coordinate 373,868 of NZ_JBHRYD010000005.1, read as the reverse complement.
GCTTCATCAGCGCATCGACCGTCTGGGGAGTGGGATCCACAATATCGAGCAGGCGCTTGTGGGTCCGGATCTCGAACTGCTCGCGGGCCTTCTTGTCGATATGGGGCGAGCGGTTGACGGTGAACTTGTCGATGCGGGTCGGCAGCGGGATGGGCCCGCGGACCTGTGCACCCGTACGCTTGGCAGTGTTGACGATCTCGCGGGTCGAGGTGTCCAGCACGCGATGGTCAAACGCCTTGAGGCGGATGCGAATATTCTGACCGTTCATCTTCTCAAATCCTGATAAAATGGATCGCGGCGCGCTGAACCGCGCGCCGCGAAAGCCGCTAGGACGATTACTTCAGGATCTTCGCGACGACACCGGCGCCGACGGTGCGGCCACCTTCACGGATAGCGAAGCGAAGCTTCTCTTCCATGGCGATCGGAACGATGAGCTGAACGTTCATGTTGATGTTGTCGCCCGGCATCACCATCTCGGTGCCTTCCGGCAGCGTCACGATGCCGGTCACGTCGGTGGTGCGGAAGTAGAACTGCGGACGATAGTTGCCGAAGAACGGAGTGTGACGGCCGCCTTCTTCCTTGGTGAGGATGTAGGCCTCGGCCACGAAGTCGGTATGCGGGGTCACGGTACCGGGCTTGCAGAGCACCTGGCCGCGCTCCACCTGGGTGCGGTCGATACCACGGATCAGCGCGCCGATATTGTCGCCGGCTTCACCCGAATCGAGCAGCTTGCGGAACATCTCGACGCCGGTAACGGTGGTCTTCTGCGTCTCCTTGATGCCGACGATCTCGACTTCCTCGCCAACCTTGACGATGCCGCGCTCGACACGGCCGGTCACCACGGTGCCGCGGCCCGAGATCGAGAACACGTCTTCGATCGGCATCAGGAAGGGCTGGTCGATCGGACGAGCCGGCTGCGGGATGTACTCGTCCACCGCTTCCATCAGCTTGAGAACGGCGTTCTTGCCCAGCTCGGCATCGGAATCCTCGAGGGCGGCTAGGGCCGACCCACGGATGACCGGAATGTCGTCGCCCGGGAATTCGTAGGACGAAAGCAGTTCACGCACTTCCAGCTCGACGAGCTCCAGCAGCTCGGGATCGTCGACCATGTCGCACTTGTTCAGGAACACGACGAGCGCCGGCACACCGACCTGACGGGCCAGCAGGATGTGCTCCCGGGTCTGCGGCATCGGGCCGTCGGCGGCCGACACCACCAGGATCGCGCCGTCCATCTGGGCGGCACCGGTGATCATGTTCTTCACATAGTCGGCGTGACCCGGGCAGTCCACGTGAGCGTAGTGGCGCTTTTCGGTCTCGTACTCGACGTGCGAGGTGTTGATGGTGATGCCACGGGCCTTTTCTTCCGGGGCATTGTCGATCTGGTCATAAGCCTGGGCCTTGGCGCCACCGGCCTCGGACAGCACCTTGGTGATCGCTGCGGTCAGCGAAGTCTTGCCGTGGTCAACGTGACCGATGGTGCCGATATTGCAGTGCGGCTTGGTGCGGGAAAACTTTTCCTTTGCCATCGCTTTTCTCCAAATTCGTCAGCGCAATCGCCGACATACAGTTGAGTTATTGACTAGCTTGCGCTGGTGTTAGGCGTACTTGGCCTGGACTTCGTCGGCTACCGCCTGCGGAACCTGCTCGTAATGGTCGAACGTCATCGTGTACAAGGCACGACCCTGGCTCATCGAGCGCAGCGAATTGACGTAACCGAACATGTTTGCAAGCGGCACGAACGCATTCACGGCCTGGACCACACCACGGCTGTCGGTGCCCTGGATCTGTCCACGACGCGAATTGAGGTCGCCGATGACGTCGCCCATGTAATCTTCCGGCGTGACAACTTCAACCTTCATGATCGGCTCGAGAATCTTCGGGCCCGCTTCGCGCAGAGCCTCGCGGAAACCGGCGCGACCGGCGATCTCGAAGGCCAGAACCGAGGAGTCCACGTCATGGTAGGCACCATCGACGAGGGTGACCTTGATGTCCACGACCGGGAAACCGATCAGCGGACCGGCCGACATGACCGATTCGACACCCTTCTGGACACCGGGGATGTATTCCTTGGGCACGGCACCGCCGACGATGGCGTTGACGAATTCCAGGCCCGTCCCAGGCTCGCCCGGCTCGACGACAATCTTGATGCGGGCGAACTGGCCCGAACCGCCGGACTGCTTCTTGTGGGTGTAGTCCTTCTCGGTCTTCTTGGTGATCGTCTCGCGATAGGCCACCTGCGGCTGACCGATATTGGCCTCGACCTTGAACTCGCGGCGCATGCGGTCGACGATGATGTCGAGGTGCAGTTCGCCCATGCCGGAGATGATGGTCTGACCCGATTCCTCGTCGGTCTTGATGCGGAAGGACGGATCTTCGGCAGCCAGACGGTTGAGGGCGAGGCCCATCTTCTCCTGGTCGGCCTTGGACTTGGGCTCGACGGAAATGTCGATGACCGGGTCCGGGAACACCATGCGCTCGAGGATGACCTGCGAGTTGGTCGGGCACAGCGTGTCGCCCGTGGTGGTGTCCTTGAGGCCCACGATGGCCACGATATCGCCGGCGAAGGCTTCCGTGATCTGCTCGCGGCTGTTGGAGTGCATCTGGAACATGCGGCCGACGCGTTCGCGCTTGCCCTTGACGGTGTTTTCCAGCTGCATGCCTGCTTCGAGGTGACCCGAATAGATACGGCAGAAGGTCAGCGTGCCCATATGCGGGTCATTGGCGACCTTGAAGGCCAGCATGGAGAGCGGCTCGTTGTCATCGGAATGACGCTCGATGGGCTCTTCGGTCTTGGCGTCGATGCCCTTGATGGCCGGAATATCGGTCGGCGCGGGCAGGAAGTCGATCACGCCGTCGAGCAGGGGCTGCACGCCCTTGTTCTTGAAGGCGGAGCCGGCATAGACGAGGAAGAACTTGGTCTCGAGCACGCCCTTGCGCAGCAGGCGGCGCAGCGTGTCGTTATTGGGCATCTCGCCCTCGAGATAGGCCTCCATGGCGGCGTCGTCCATCTCGACCGCCGCCTCGACGAGCTGCTCGCGCAGCTTCTCGGCCTTCTCCTTGAGATCGGCCGGAATCTCGACCACATCCCACTGAGCGCCCAGCTCTTCATTGTGCCAGATCAGGGCGTTCATCTCGATCAGGTCGACGACGCCCTTGAACTCGGTCTCGGCACCGACCGGAATCTGCACGGGAATGCCGCGCGCGCCCAGGCGGGTGCCGATCATTTCCACGCAGCGGAAGAAGTCGGCACCGATCTTGTCCATCTTGTTGACGAAGATCAGACGCGGCACTTCATACTTGTCGGCCTGGCGCCAGACGGTTTCCGTCTGCGGCTCGACGCCGGCATTGGCGTCCAGCAGCGCGACGGCGCCGTCGAGCACGCGCAGCGAGCGCTCGACTTCGATGGTGAAGTCCACGTGGCCGGGCGTGTCGATGATGTTGAAGCGGTGCTGCACACCATCGCGCGACTTCCACGAGGTCGTGGTCGCGGCGGAGGTGATGGTGATGCCGCGTTCCTGCTCCTGGGCCATCCAGTCCATGGTGGCCGAACCGTCATGGGTCTCGCCCATCTTATGGTTCTTGCCGGTATAGTAGAGGATGCGCTCGGTCGTGGTCGTCTTGCCGGCATCGATGTGAGCCATGATGCCGAAGTTGCGATAGAGATTAATCGGAATTTCGCGTGCCATGAGAATCTCCTGCTCCGACTACCAGCGGTAGTGCGAGAAGGCACGGTTGGCGTCGGCCATACGGTGCGTGTCTTCGCGTTTCTTGACGGCCTGGCCACGGCCATTGAGCGCATCCATAAGCTCGCCGGAAAGGCGCTCGCGCATGGTGTGCTCGCCGCGCTTGCGGGCCGAATCGATGAGCCAGCGAATGGCCAGGGCCTGCTGGCGCTCGGCGCGAACTTCGACGGGAACCTGGTAGGTGGCGCCGCCGACGCGGCGCGAGCGCACTTCCACGGCCGGACGGATATTGTCCAGGGCAGTGTGGAAGACGGTGATCGGGTCCTGCTTGGTCTTGGCCTCGACAATGTCGAAGGCGCCATAGACGATGGATTCGGCAGTCGACTTCTTGCCGTCCCTCATCAGGGAATTCATGAATTTGGACAGGACGATATCGCCGAATTTGGGATCGGGAATAACATCACGCTTTTCTGCGCGGTGGCGACGAGACATGACTCAAATTCTCCTTACTTCGGACGCTTCGCGCCGTAGTGCGAACGGCGCTGCTTGCGGTCCTTGACGCTCTGCGTGTCGAGCACGCCGCGCAGGATGTGATAGCGAACGCCCGGCAGGTCGCGGACGCGGCCGCCGCGGATGAGCACGACGGAGTGCTCCTGCAGATTGTGACCTTCACCGGGGATATAGGAGATCACTTCGCGCTGGTTGGTCAGGCGGACCTTGGCCACCTTGCGCAGAGCCGAGTTCGGCTTCTTCGGGGTCGTCGTGTACACACGGGAGCAGACACCGCGCTTTTGCGGGTTGGCTTCCATGGCCGGAACCTTGTTCCGCTTTGGCTTGCTGGCGCGTGGCTTGCGGATCAGCTGATTAATGGTGGGCATTGCGCTCTTTCCATCGTCCAAAATTATTCGGTCAACACAAGCAAACCAAAGCGGCGCTCACCCGACCCGTTCAAGGATTCGGCGGCGCCTCAGTTGCAGCGGACCACGCGCTTTCGAGCGGCAGTCATGCGCACAAGGATTTGCTTCGTCTAACTACCCGACAGTGTGTTTGATTGTCCTGGATTCCCGCGCAAGGTGGCAGGGACCCGGTGTGACAATCACGACCGACCGCTGAGGTAGGCGCTGTTTAGAACCGATGACCCGTCCCGTCAAGGATTCTTTCGTGAAAAAAGCGAAGGATAGCCATGCGTTTCCGGGGATCAGCGCCATTCGACGCGGAATCGCGCGAGTGGACGATATTGCGGGAAACCGTTCGGCCAGGAAATTGCCGCGGTCCCCCTGCCCTCCCCGATGCCTGCGGGCTTGTCCCGCTCGTCGGGCGCGTCTAGATCTGGGCGCCATTCCGGAGCCGCAAGTGATCGACCAAACCCCGCGCGCCGCGCTCAAACTCGACATCGCCGTCATCGGCGCCGGACAGGCCGGCCTCAGCTCCGCTTATCACCTCAGGCGGCTTGGCCTCGAGCCCGGGAGGGACTTCCTCGTGCTGGACCGGGCGCCCCAAGCGGGCGGCGCCTGGCAATATCGCTGGCCGTCGTTGACCCTCAGCACCGTCAACCGGGTGCATGACCTGCCCGGCATGAGCTTTGCCGAGACAGCCGGCGGCGATGCCAGCGTTCGAGCCTTCATTGCCGTACCGCAATATTATGCAGCCTATGAGGAGCATTTCGACCTCAAGGTATTGCGCCCAGCCGGGGTCAGCGTCGTCTGCGATCGCGGCGAGCGCTTGCGGATCGAAAGCGACCGGGGCCTGTTTTCCGTCCGGGGCCTCATCAACGCCACCGGAACCTGGGAAAAACCCTATATCCCCGCCTATCCCGGCGCGGAAAGCTTTGCCGGCCGTCAGCTCCACACGCGCGACTATATCAGCGCCAAGCAGTTTGCCGGCCAGCATGTGCTGATCGTGGGCGGTGGCATTTCGGCCATTCAGTTGCTCGACGAAATCTCGCAGGTGACGCGCACGAGCTGGGTCACGCGCACCCCGCCGCGTTTCCGCGAAGGCCCGTTCGACGAGGAAGCCGGCCGCGCCGCCGTTGCCCTGGTGGAAGAGCGGGTAAGAGCCGGCCTGCCACCATGCGCCGTGGTTTCGGTCACCGGCCTGCCGATCACCCCGGCCATCGTCGCCATGCGCGAGCGCGGCGTGCTCGACCGCCGTCCCATGTTCAGCGCCATCACGCCCGAGGGCGTGGTATGGGAAGACGGCACCCGGCTCGCGGTCGATGTCATCTTGTGGTGCACCGGTTTCCGCAGCGCGCTGGATCACCTCGCGCCATTGCAATTGCGTGAAGAGAGCGGCGGCATCCTGATGAGCGGGCGGCTGGCAACGCGGGTCACGCGCGATCCCCGCGTCCATCTGGTGGGTTATGGCCCTTCCGCCTCCACCATTGGCGCCAACCGGGCCGGCGGCGCCGCGGCCCGCGAATTGACGCAATATCTTGGCCTAGCGGGATAAGGTCAAAAAGAAAGGGGCCCGAAGGCCCCTTTCCTGTCTCTTATCCGCTGCTGGCTTATTCGGCGGCAGGCGCCGGGATGGCAGCAGTTTCGGCCTGACGGCGGCGCTCCTCCAGGATCAGATCGTCGCGCTTGCCGGCAATCTGACGAGCCTGGGCGATGCCCGCACCGGTCCCGGCCGGGATCAGGCGGCCCACGATGACGTTCTCCTTGAGACCTTCCAGCAGGTCGGCCTTGCCCGAGACGGCGGCCTCGGTGAGCACGCGGGTGGTTTCCTGGAAGGAAGCCGCCGACACGAAGGAGCGGGTCTGCAACGACGCCTTGGTGATGCCGAGCAGCACCGGATTGGCGGTCGCCGGCTTCTTGCCGTCGGCCACGAGCGCGTCGTTGAGTTCATCGAAGTCCAGCTTGTCGAGTTGCTCGTCCTTGAGCAGGCCCGAATCGCCAGGCTCCACGATCTCGACCTTTTGCAGCATCTGGCGAACGATCACCTCGATGTGCTTGTCGTTGATCAGCACGCCCTGCAGGCGATAGACCTCCTGGATCTCGTTGACGAGATAGCGCGCCAGTTCCTCGACGCCCTTGATGGCAAGGATGTCGTGTGGAGCCGGGTTGCCGTCCAGGATGTATTCGCCCTTCTCGATGGTGTCGCCTTCCTGCAGATGGAACGGCTTGCCCTTCGGGATCAGGTATTCGACCGGATCGGCACCATCCTCGAGCGGCTCGATGACGATGCGGCGCTTGTTCTTGTAGTCGCGGCCGAAGCGGATGGTGCCATCGATCTCGGCGATGATGGCATGATCCTTCGGACGGCGAGCCTCGAACAGCTCCGCCACACGCGGCAGACCGCCGGTGATGTCCTTGGTCTTGGCGCTTTCCAGCGGGATACGGGCGAGGACGTCGCCCGGCGAGACCTTCTCGCCCGGCTCGACCGCGATGACCGCATCCACCGACAGCAGATACCGGGCGTCGCCGCCGCGATCCACCTTGGCGACCGCGCCGCCACGGGCGATGGCGATGGCCGGCTTGAGCCCGTCGCCCCGCTGATTGCCGCGCCAGTCGATGACCACACGCTTGGTGAAGCCGGTCGCCTCGTCGGTGTTTTCCGCCACCGAGGCGCCGTCCACCAGGTCCTCGAACACGACCTCGCCCTCGACTTCGGCAAGGATGGGACGGGTATAGGGGTCCCATTCCGCCAGGCGCTGGCCGCGGCGGACGCTGTCGCCTTCCTTGACCAGAAGCTTGGAGCCGTAGGTCACCTTGTGGGTGGCCCGCTCCTTGCCCTCGCCATCCACGATGGCCAGCGAGACGTTACGGGCCATGACGACCTGCCGGCCGCCTTCGACCATGGCGAGGCTGGGATTGCGGATTTCGATCTTGCCTTCGGCACCGGCCTCGAGGAACGAGGTGTCCACCACCTGAGCGGTACCGCCGATATGGAAGGTCCGCATGGTGAGCTGGGTTCCCGGCTCGCCGATCGACTGGGCGGCGATGACGCCGACGGCTTCGCCGATATTGACCGGCGTGCCGCGGGCCAGATCCCGGCCATAGCAGGCCGCGCAGCAACCCTGACGCATATCGCAGGTCAGCGGCGAGCGGATGCGGACCGACTGGATCCGGGCCTCTTCGATGAGATCGACATGCTTCTCCTCGAGCAGCGTGCCCTTGGCCGCGACGAGTTCGCCCGAGACCGGGTGGAGAATGTCGTCGGCCGTGGTGCGGCCCAGGATGCGCTGGCCCAGCGAAGCCACCACCTGCCCGGCGTCCACGATCGGTTCCATGGTCAGGCCGCGATCGGTGCCGCAATCGGCAGCGACGATGATCGCGTCCTGCGCCACGTCGACGAGACGGCGCGTAAGATAGCCCGAGTTCGCGGTCTTGAGCGCGGTGTCGGCCAGACCCTTGCGGGCTCCGTGGGTGGAGTTGAAATACTCCAGCACGTTGAGGCCTTCCTTGAAGTTCGCCGTGATCGGCGTCTCGATGATCGAGCCGTCCGGGCGGGCCATCAGGCCGCGCATGCCGGCAAGCTGCTTCATCTGCGCCGGCGAACCGCGGGCACCCGAATGGCTCATCATATAGACCGAGTTGATGGGCTTCTGACGCTTGGTTTCCTCGTCGACCTGAACGGCGGCGATGCCCTTCATCATCTCCTCGGCAACCCGGTCGCCACACTTGGCCCAGGCATCGACGACCTTGTTGTACTTCTCGCCCTGGGTGATCAGGCCGTCATTGTACTGCTGCTCGAATTCCTCGACCAGCTTCCGGGTCTCATCGACGATGGTGTACTTCGCCTCGGGGATGACCATGTCGTCCTTGCCGAAGGAAATACCGGCGTCGCAAGCATTCTGGAAGCCCAGCTGCATGACGCGGTCGCAGAAAATCACCGTCTCCTTCTGGCCGCAGCCGCGATAGACCGTGTCGATCATCTTGGAGATCATCTTCTTGGTCATCAACTGGTTGGCCGTGGAGAACGGCACCTGCGGATTGCTGGGCAGAATCTGGCCGATCAGCATGCGGCCCGGCGTGGTTTCCACGATCTCGGTGGTCTGCTTGCCGTCCTTGTCCCAGGCCGGCACGCGCGCCTTGATGCGGGTGTGCAGGGTGACGACCTTGTTGTCGAGCGCGTGTTCGAGCTCGGCATAGGAGCCGAAGGCCATGCCCTCGCCCGGCTCGCCTTCGTTCATCAGCGAGAGATAGTAGAGGCCAAGCACGATGTCCTGGCTGGGCACGATGATCGGCTGGCCATTGGCCGGGTGCAGGATGTTATTGGTCGACATCATCAGCACGCGGGCCTCGAGCTGCGCCTCCAGGCTAAGCGGCACGTGGACCGCCATCTGGTCGCCGTCGAAGTCGGCGTTGAAGGCCGAGCAGACCAGCGGGTGCAGACGGATGGCCTTGCCTTCGATCAGGATCGGCTCGAAGGCCTGGATGCCCAGGCGGTGCAGCGTCGGCGCGCGGTTGAGCAGCACCGGATGCTCGCGGATCACCTCGTCCAGGATGTCCCAGACTTCCGGCTTTTCCTTTTCCACCAGCTTCTTGGCCTGCTTCACCGTCGAGGAGAAACCCTTGGCCTCGAGGCGCGAATAGATGAAGGGCTTGAACAGCTCCAGCGCCATCTTCTTGGGCAGGCCGCACTGATGCAGCTTGAGGTTCGGGCCCACGGTGATGACCGAGCGGCCCGAATAGTCCACGCGCTTGCCGAGCAGGTTCTGGCGGAACCGGCCCTGCTTGCCCTTGAGCATGTCCGAAAGCGACTTGAGCGGCCGCTTGTTGGCGCCGGTGATGGTGCGGCCGCGACGGCCGTTGTCGAACAGCGCGTCGACGGCCTCCTGCAGCATGCGCTTTTCGTTGCGGATGATGATGTCCGGCGCCCGCAGTTCGATCAGGCGCTTCAGCCGGTTGTTGCGGTTGATGACGCGGCGGTAGAGGTCGTTGAGGTCGGAGGTCGCAAAGCGGCCGCCATCGAGCGGCACCAGCGGGCGCAGTTCGGGCGGAATGACCGGGATGACAGTCATGATCATCCATTCGGGCTTGTTGCCCGAGACGATGAACTGCTCGACGATCTTGAGGCGCTTGGCCAGCTTCTTGGGCTTGAGCTCGGTGGTCGCCTCGGCAATTTCCACGCGCAGATCCGCCGCGATCTTTTCCAGATCGAGCGAGAGCAGGATTTCGCGGATAGCTTCAGCACCGATCTTGGCGGTGAAGGTGTCGGCGCCGTATTCGTCCTGCGCATCCAGATATTGCTCCTCGGTGAGAAGCTCGTTCTGGGTGAACGGGGTGAGGCCCGGATCGAGAACGACATAATTCTCGAAATAGAGAATGCGCTCGATATCCTTGAGCGTCATGTCGAGCAATTGCGCGATGCGGCTGGGCAGCGACTTCAGGAACCAGATATGGGCGACCGGCGCAGCCAGCTCGATATGGCCCATGCGCTCGCGGCGCACACGGCTCAGCGTGACTTCAACGCCGCACTTCTCGCAGATGACGCCCTTGAACTTCATGCGCTTGTACTTGCCGCACAGGCACTCGTAGTCCTTCACGGGGCCAAAGATGCGCGCGCAGAAGAGGCCATCCCGCTCGGGCTTGAACGTGCGGTAGTTGATGGTCTCGGGCTTCTTGATCTCGCCATAGGACCAGGAAAGGATTTTTTCCGGCGAGGCGATGGAGATCTTCATCTGGTCGAAGGTCTGCACCGGGACAGCCGGGTTGAACGGGTCCATGACGTGGGAATGATGATTCATCAGTTCTCTCCTCTATCCTTCCGGGCCGCATTGGAAATGCCGGCCTGGAAGGAAGGTGAATGGGGTGGGAGGCGCCGGATTATTCCGCCGCTTCCTGAGGAGGCGCGAGTTCCGCTTCGGCCTGGCCGGGCTCTTCGTCGGCGTCCCGCATGTCGAGTTCGACATTGAGGCCCAGCGACCGGATTTCCTTGACCAGAACGTTGAAGCTTTCCGGAATACCCGCTTCGAAGGTGTCGTCGCCCCGCACGATGGCCTCGTAGACCTTGGTGCGGCCCGCCACGTCGTCCGACTTGATGGTGAGCATTTCCTGCAGCGTATAGGCAGCGCCATACGCCTCGAGCGCCCACACTTCCATCTCGCCGAAGCGCTGACCGCCGAACTGCGCCTTGCCGCCCAGCGGCTGCTGGGTGACGAGCGAGTAGGGCCCGATGGAGCGCGCGTGGATCTTGTTGTCCACCAGGTGGTCGAGCTTGAGCATGTAGATATAGCCCACGGTCACCTGGCGGTCGAACTGCTCGCCAGTCCGGCCGTCGAAGACGGTCGACTGGCCCGACGACTTGAGCCCCGCCCGCTCCAGCATGTCGACGATATCGGCTTCCTTGGCACCGTCGAACACCGGGGTGGCGATGGGAACACCCTTCGAGAGGTGTTCGCCGAGACGAACCACGCCGTCGTCATCCAGATCGGAGATCGAGTTGTCGTTGGCAAAGAGTTCCTTGATCTCGGTCCTGAGCGGAGCCAGATCGCCCTTGGCATGATAGGCGCGGACCATCTCGTCGATCTTCTTGCCCATGCCGGCGCAGGCCCAGCCCAGATGGGTCTCGAGAATCTGGCCCACATTCATGCGCGAAGGCACGCCGAGCGGGTTGAGCACGATATCGACCGGGGTGCCGTCTTCCAGATAGGGCATGTCTTCCACCGGAACGATGCGCGACACAACGCCCTTGTTGCCGTGGCGGCCGGCCATCTTGTCGCCGGGCTGGATCTTGCGCTTGGTGGCGATGAAGACCTTGACCATCTTCATCACGCCAGGGGGCAGTTCGTCGCCGCGCTGGAGCTTGTCCACCTTGTCGATGAAGCGCTGCTCGAGCAGGCGGCGGCTCTCCTCGTACTGGGCGTGGAGGGCTTCCATCTCGGCCATGACCTTGTCGTCTTCGACCGCGAACTGCCACCACTTCGAACGCGGCTGCGCCTCGAAGATGGAATCGTTGAGCTTGGTGCCCACGACATAGCCCTTCGGGCCGGCCGTAGCGGCCTTGCCGAACAGCATTTCCTTCAAACGCGCATAGACGTTGCGATCGAGGATCGACTGCTCGTCGTCGCGGTCCTTGGCCAGGCGCTCGATTTCCTCGCGCTCGATGGCCATGGCACGCTCGTCCTTGTCGATGCCGTGGCGGTTGAACACCCGCACCTCGACGACCGTGCCGGCGTCGCCCGGGGGCACGCGCAGCGAGGTGTCGCGGACGTCCGAAGCCTTCTCGCCGAAAATAGCGCGCAGGAGCTTTTCTTCCGGCGTCATCGGCGATTCACCCTTGGGGGTGATCTTGCCGACCAGAATGTCGCCCGGCTGCACTTCCGCGCCGATATGGACGATGCCGGCCTCGTCGAGGCTCTTGAGCGCTTCTTCCGAAACGTTCGGAATATCGCGGGTGATTTCCTCGGGGCCGAGCTTGGTGTCGCGGGCCATGACTTCATATTCCTCGATATGGATCGAGGTGAAGACGTCCTGCATCGCGATCTTCTCGGAAAGCAGGATGGAGTCCTCGAAGTTGTAGCCGTTCCAAGGCATGAAGGCGACGAGCACGTTGCGTCCGAGGGCCAGATCGCCCAGTTCGGTCGAGGGACCGTCGGCGATGATGTCCCCGGCGTTGATGTGGTCGCCCACTACCACCAGCGGACGCTGGTTGATGCAGGTCGACTGGTTCGAGCGCTGGAACTTCATCAGATTGTAGATGTCGACGCCCGACTTCGACGCGTCGGTTTCTTCCGTGGCGCGGATGACGATACGGGTGGCGTCCACCTGGTCGACGATGCCGGTGCGCTTGGCGACGATGGCGGCACCCGAGTCACGGGCCACCACCGGCTCCATGCCGGTGCCCACGAACGGCGCCTCCGCCCGCAGCAGCGGCACGGCCTGCTTCTGCATGTTCGAACCCATGAGGGCGCGGTTGGCGTCGTCATTCTCGAGGAAGGGGATCAGCGAGGCGGCGACCGACACCATCTGCTTGGGCGAAACGTCCATCAGGTCGACGTTTTCCTTGGGCGTCAGGCCGTTGTCGCCGGCATGGCGCGCCACCACCAGATCGTCCGTCAGCGTGCCGTCCGGATTGAACTGGGCATCGGCCTGGGCGACGAAGTGCTTGGCCTCCTCCATGGCCGAGAGGTAGACGACCTCGTCGGTCAGCTTGCCATCGACGATCCTGCGATACGGGGTCTCGATAAAACCGTATTTGTTGACGCGGGCATAGGTGGCCAGATTGTTGATCAGGCCGATATTGGGACCTTCGGGCGTCTCGATCGGGCAGATACGGCCGTAATGGGTCGGGTGCACGTCACGGACTTCGAAGCCGGCACGCTCGCGGGTCAGACCGCCCGGCCCAAGCGCCGAGAGACGGCGCTTATGGGTGATTTCCGAGAGCGGGTTGGTCTGGTCCATGAACTGGCTGAGCTGGGACGAGCCGAAAAACTCTCGCACGGCAGCCGCCGCCGGCTTGGCGTTGATCAGGTCCTGGGGCATGACCGTGTCGATTTCGACCGAGCTCATGCGCTCCTTGATGGCGCGCTCCATGCGGAGCAGGCCGAGCCGGTAGGAGTTTTCCATCAGTTCGCCGACCGAGCGGACGCGGCGATTGCCCAGATTGTCGATATCGTCGATCTCGCCGCGACCATCGCGCAGGTCGACCAGCGTGCGCACCACTTCGACGATGTCTTCCTTGCGCAGGGTGCGCACGGTATCGGGCGCATCGAGCTCGAGGCGCATGTTCATCTTCACGCGACCGACGGCCGACAGATCGTAGCGCTCGGGATCGAAGAACAGCGACTGGAACATCGCCTCGGCCGTTTCCACGGTGGGCGGCTCGCCGGGGCGCATCACGCGATAGATGTCGAACAGCGCGTCTTCGCGGCTTTCATTCTTGTCGACGGCCAGCGTGTTGCGGATATAGGCGCCGATGGTGACGTGGTCGATATCGAGGATGGGCAGTTCGTCGAAGCCCTTCTCGACGAGGCCGGCCAGCAGTTTCTCGTCGATCTCGTCGCCGGCTTCGGCGTAGATTTCGCCGGTCTTGAGATTGATGAGGTCCTCGGCGATGTACATGCCGAAAAGGTCCTCGTCGACGGCGAGCAGATGCGTCAGGCCACCCTCGGCCAGCTTCCGGGCCTGGCGGGCGGAAAGCTTCTTGCCGCCCTCATGCACCACGTCGCCGGTCTTGGCGTCGATCAGGTCGTGGGTCGGCTTGGCGCCCTTCCACTTCTCGGCATCGTAAGGAACGCGCCAACCCTTGTCGGACTTTTCGTATTGCAGCGTGTTGTAATAGGTCGCCAGAATTTCCTCGGCGTCCATGCCGAGCGCCTTGAGCAGCGAGGTCACCGGAATCTTGCGGCGCCGATCGATGCGCGCATAGACAATGTCCTTGGCATCGAATTCGATATCGAGCCAGGAACCGCGATAGGGAATGATGCGGCCGGCGAACAGCAGCTTGCCGGAGGAATGGGTCTTGCCCTTGTCGTGGTCGAAGAACACGCCGGGCGACCGGTGCATCTGCGAGACGATGACACGCTCGGTGCCATTGACGATGAAGGTGCCGTTCGAGGTCATGAAGGGCATGTCGCCCATATAGACGTCCTGCTCCTTGATGTCCTTGACGGAGCGGGCGCCGGTCTCCTCATCCACCTCGAACACGATCAGCCGCAGCGTCACCTTGAGCGGGGCAGCGAAAGTGATGTCGCGCGCACGGCACTCGTCGATGTCGTATTTGGGCTGCTCGAACTCGTAGCGCACGAATTCCAGCGAGGCGGTATTGGAAAAATCGGAGATCGGGAAGACCGAGCGGAAGACGGATTGCAATCCCTCGTCGGGACGCCCGCCCTGGGGCTCGTCGACCTGGAGGAACTGATCATAGGAAGCCTTCTGGACTTCGATCAGATTGGGCAACTCCGTGACTTCGCGGATGGAACCGAAGGACTTGCGGACCTTGCGGCGGCCGTTGAAGGTGGTAGCCATGAAAGCTCCTACTTTAAAACGCTTGTCTCGGAGGCAGATATCCAAAGATCCGACTATCAGCCGTCGGTGCTCGGGATATATGCCCGGTAGTCAGTTCTGGGGCCGGTCGATGACGCATCAAATCCCCGCCTCAACCCCGGCGGAAGGGATCACAGCAACGTGAGCAGCGCCTAATTCCCCGCTCGGGGGCAAGCCCACGGCGAGGTCATCAGAGGCTTCAACGTGCCCGCGACATCCGAATTCGTCATATATTTCCGTAAATTGGCGCCTGGACCCATCCAATCGGCCCGGCGAATCGTTCCGTAGAAACGACAGAAGCGAAATGGCACATATAGCGCCATTTCGCAAATTTCAAGGCATGAAGTCGAAATTACTTGAGTTCGACCTTGGCGCCGGCGTCTTCCAGCTTCTTCTGGATGTCCTCGGCCTCGGCCTTGGAAACGCCTTCCTTGACGGCCTTCGGAGCGCCTTCGACCAGGGCCTTGGCTTCGCCCAGGCCGAGGCCGGTGATGGCACGGACTTCCTTGATGACGTTGATCTTGTTGTCGCCGAAGGAGGCGAGGATCACGTCGAATTCGGTCTTTTCCTCAGCAGCGGCGGCCGGAGCGGCACCACCGGCAGCGGCGGCGACGGCAACCGGAGCGGCGGCGGAAACGCCCCACTTTTCTTCCAGCAGCTTCGAGAGTTCAGAGGCCTCCAGAACGGTCAGGGCCGAGAGGTCATCAACGAGTTTGGCGAGATCAGCAGCCATTTTATACTCTTTCCAGTTTGGGTTTGGGTTCGAATGTTGAGGTAGTTTGGAACGGCCTTACGCCGCTTCGCTCTTTTCCGCGTGGGCCTTGAGGACACGGGCAATGCCCGCGCCCGGCTGCACCAGGATGGAAGCGATGTTGGTAGCGGGCTGCTTGACGAGGCCTGCGAGCTTGGCGCGCAGTTCGTCCAGCGAGGGCATCGTCGCCAGCGCCTTGACGCCATCGGCGTCGAGCGCGGTCTGCCCCATGGCGCCGCCGAGAATCACGAACTTCTGGTTCTTCTCGGCGAAAGCCGCTGCGATCTTTGGCGCAACGACGGGGTCTTCCGCATAGGCGATGACGGTCGGGCCGGTGAACAGGCCCGCGATATCCGCGACATCGGTTTCCTTCAGAGCGAGCTTGGCAAGGCGGTTCTTGGCGACCTTGACCTTGCCGCCCGCCTTCTTGACCTGCTGGCGCAGATCGGTGAAAGCGGCAACGGAGAGGCCGGTATTGTGCGCGACGACGATCGATCCAGCGCCCGCGAGGGCTTCCTGGAGCGAAGCGACGACTACACGCTTTTCCGCTCTTTCCAACGCTAGTCTCCACTAGTCAGGCCCCCTGCCGAAGCGCGGGGGCCATTGCCAATTGCTGCCCCCTGCTCTTGGAAAGAGCCGGGGAACAACGGTTAGTGCCTGCCAACCGAGTGCCCCGAGGGGCAACTGGCTTAGGTTCGAACCGCAATCCCGCCGGGCCCTGCGGCCCCGAATTGGGTCTCACCCCGTCTATTGCTGGCTCCCGGACAGGGAATTATCGGCTGAGCCGACCGGCAGTCTCGGACAGGACTTCACGTCGGCAATACCGGCCCGAAGGCCGGGGGACTGCCGACATTTCCGGGCGCAAGCGCCCGAATTCGCTAAAGAGCCGTAGCCGGCTCGACATGGACGCCCGGCCCCATGGTGGAGCTGACGGCGACCTTCTTCACATAGGTGCCCTTGGCACCGGAAGGCTTCGACTTCTGAACGGCATCGGTGAAAGCCTTGATGTTCTGGATCAGCGCGTCTTCCGAGAACGACACCTTGCCGATCCCGGCATGCACGATACCGGCCTTTTCGACGCGGTATTCCACAGCGCCGCCCTTGGCAGCGCCGACCGCACCCTTGACGTCCATGGTCACGGTGCCGACCTTGGGGTTCGGCATCAGATTGCGCGGCCCCAGCACCTTACCCAGACGACCGACCAGCGGCATCATGTCGGGCGTGGCGATGCAGCGATCGAACTCGATCTTGCCACCCTGAATGGTTTCCATGAGGTCTTCGGCGCCCACGATATCCGCGCCGGCGGCCTTGGCTTCGTCGGCCTTGGCACCGCGAGCGAACACGGCCACGCGCACGGTCTTGCCGGTGCCGTTGGGCAGCGTGACGACACCACGGACCATCTGGTCGGCGTGGCGCGGATCGACGCCCAGATTCATGGCGAGCTCGACGGTCTCGTCGAACTTGGCGGAAGCCTTCGA
The DNA here is from genome assembly GCF_042648785.1 of Devosia honganensis. NCBI lineage: Bacteria > Pseudomonadati > Pseudomonadota > Alphaproteobacteria > Hyphomicrobiales > Devosiaceae > Devosia > Devosia honganensis. The sequence continues at coordinate 357,028 of NZ_JBHRYD010000005.1, read as the reverse complement.
CTTCACCAGCTTGACCGCTTCCTCGAGCGAATAGAGCTTGTTGCGGTCGATGCCCTTACGGGCCGCGGCGACTTTCTTTGCGATCTTTGCCATCAGTCTCAGCCCTCGACCTGAATGCCCATGGAACGGGCGGAACCGGCGATCATGGTCATCGCGGACTCCACGTCGTCCGCGTTGAGATCCTTCATCTTCTTTTCGGCGATGTCGCGCAGCTGCGCCTGCGTCAGGGCGCCGGCACTCTCCTTGCCCGGCAGCTTCGAGCCGGACTTGAGGTTGAGGGCCTTCTTGATGAAGTAGGTGACCGGCGGCTGCTTCATCTCGAAGGTGAAGCTCTTGTCCGCATAGGCGGTGATCACGGTGGGGATGGGCGAGCCCTTCTCCAACTCCTGCGTGGCCGCGTTGAAGGCCTTGCAGAATTCCATGATGTTGAGGCCGCGCTGACCCAGCGCAGGACCGATCGGGGGCGACGGCGTGGCAGAGCCGGCCGGCACCTGGAGCTTGATATAGCCCGTAATCTTCTTAGCCATTTTCTATCCTGTTCAATGCCCCAACAGGGGCGGTTGATGGCCGTGGTGCGGTTTCCTGGCACTGGCTAAGCACCATCCCCTTCCACGGATTTCACCGGCTTACGCCGGAAATTCTTAGTGGTCGTGCTTACGCAACGACAGGGGTCAGACCTTTTCGACCTGACCGTATTCGAGCTCCACCGGGGTGGGGCGACCGAAAATCGAGACCTCGACCTTGAGGCGTGAACGCTCCTCGTCCACTTCCTCGACGACGCCGTTGAAGCTGGCGAAGGGACCGTCCGACACGCGCACGCTCTCGCCCACTTCGAAACTGACGGAGGGCTTGGGATGGTCCACGCCTTCCTGCACCTGCTGCAGGATCGACATGGCTTCCGCCTCCGAGATCGGCATGGGCTTGTTGTCCGCGCCGAGAAAACCGGTGACCTTGGGCGTGTTCTTGATGAGGTGGAACGCCTCGTCGGTCATCTCCATCTTCACCAGCACATAGCCCGGGAAGAACTTGCGCTCGGCGTCGACCTTGCGGCCGCGACGGATCTCCACGACCTTCTCGGTCGGCACGATCACGTCCTCAAACAGGTGCTCGAGCTTCTTTTGCGCAACCTTCTGGAGGATATCTTCCGCCACCTTGCGCTCAAAGTTCGAATACGCCTGAACGATATACCAGCGCTTCGCCATAAGGGGTCGCCGCTCCCAATAAATCTAAAACTGATCCGCCTAGCGGATCGACAGCATCAATGACACGATCCAGGAAATGACCTGATCGGCAGCCAGGAAAAACAGGCTGGCCAGAACGATCAGCACCAGAACCATGATCGTGGAGATTACGACCTCGTTCCGGCCAGGCCAGGTGACCTTGCTGACTTCCGAGCGAACCTGCTGGAGAAACTGAATCGGGTTCGTGCGGGCCATTGGCAAATCAACTTCGTGTCTTGGTGCAAAACCAAAGGCCGCGCTGGAATCCCCGCACGGCTAGAGACCGGCTATCTAGAGGCTTTGCCCGCATATTGCAACAGGCATGCCCAAGAGAATCGATCGATACCGCATCCGCCAAAAATGCATCGCTGTAAAGCATAAGTGTAAAACCCGACGGAATCCGCTTGCGCAGCGGCTTGGGATGGATTTGGATCGAGGGGTGGCAGAGCTCAGGGAGGGAGCAATGTCGTTCGAGGTTCTTCAGTGCCAGGTGTTGTATTTCGGGCCCCATCCGACCCTCGCCCGCCGTGTCACGGGCGCGGTACGCGTGCGGATTCGCGAACTGCTAATGGGCAACGCCACCGAATATTCGCTCGATCTCAAGGTGAAGGCCGATTGCGGGCATGTCCCGCATGAGCAGGTGCGCACCGCCCTGCTCACCCATGCCGCGCACCAGCTCAACCGGCTGAAGGCCCGCCATTCCGGCGAGCGGCCGGTGGCCGCGGAATAAGGTCCGAGCCAGTCCAGGTCCCATCGGCGAAGGGTATGCTCATTCGCGTCAGGCCCTGCTTCTTGCTGGCGAAGTGATCGCGGGCATTGCGCCAGCCTTCGGTCAGACCTTCCCGCAATCGCCCGAGCCGATAGCGCAGCGGATGCTCTTTGGCGTAAAGATGTGGTTCGTCGACGGGCGCGATGTCGCTGCGGCCGATGGAAAGCTTGTCGGGACGCATGGAGCCCAGTTGCTGGCAGAGGCCGGGCACGGCTTGGACCCGCCTGATGGAGGCCCCGGGCTCGTCGAAGGGATTGTAAAGGGCAAGATCGGTCTGGCGCTGCCTGAATGCCGGGTGTCCAACAAGCAATTTAGCCGCTCTATTGCTAAGGACATAACCGGCGGAGCCCATCGGCGTTGACCGGAAGGGGCGAAGACCGATCCCAACGATATTTGCAATCGGCGGAAAAACACGAATGGTCGGGCCGGTCGCCTCCAGCCGAATGAGGTCTGTGTCGAAATTTCCCAGAGATTCTAAAAAATTCGGCAATAACGGCGATAGTTCCGCATCATCCTCGAGCACCAGCGCCCAACGGTTCCCTGCGGTCACCATCCTCTTCCACACCCGCTCATGGCTCAAGGAACATGCCAGTTCCTTGCAGCGCAGATAGCGCGGCTTGCGGCCATCGCAATAGAGCGCCACCTCTTCAGGCGTGAGGTCGGCCGGCGTCGCCGCCGAAACGCGTGTGCCTTCCAGCCCCAATGAGGCCAGTTGCGCCTCCATGAACGCCCGGCGATCGGGCCGGCTGTCGAGATTGATGTAATAGATCGGCAGCATCGCGGCCCCAAGTCGTGGCTGTCGTCAGGGCAAGCGTCCCGTTCGACCAGGTGGATATCGCCACAAAATTCATGGTGGGGGAAGGTCGATGCGCCTGGCAGGGGCTGGGGGACTCGAACCCACGACCCTCGGTTTTGGAGACCGATGCTCTACCAACTGAGCTAAACCCCTTCCGGCGCGCCTGTGTCTAATGGCAAAGGCGTCGGGATGCAAGTGGATCTTGCGGCGGAAAACGGACGAAAAGATGACCCCACGGCGCAGCCGCGCTCAAGGCTGGCGTAGCGCCTCGAGCACAGAAACGGCGGTATCGAACTCCACCTTGCGCTTCGCCCGGCGCTCCGTGGCCTCAGCATCCTCGCCCCAGAGGCGAATCTGGTGATCCTCGTCCACATGCGCCGCGGCCCACACAGCGTCGGAGGTGAGCAGACCATGCAGCAGGGCAACCGCCAGGAGACCCGAGCCGGTCAGGCCGGTGATCGACACCAGCGCCGTCAGCGCCAGGAGGCCCTGCCCTTCCAGCGCCGCATCGAGCCTTGCCAGCGTTTCGGGCGGCTGGGCCTGATGGATGATCCCGACCGTGGGCCGGAAGGCGATATCGAAATGCCGGGCCAGCCCGACCAACGCCGCGTCCCACTGACGTTCCTGCTCGGCGATCAGCTCGCGGGGCGAGTCAGCTCTGTAGAGAAGCAGATCATTGGCGGCAAACTTGCCGATCTCGGCCCGAAATGCGGGCATGGTCTGCTCGCCGCTTTCCACCGCCGAATTGATCAGTCGCACCATCGGCATGGCCGCCGGATCGACAAACTCGCCCTGTGCCGCCCATTCCTGCGCGATGGATCGGGCGATAGCCAGCGCGGGCACCACGACGGGGATTTTCTTTCCCGGCGTCCGCACCTGCCGGCCGTCGAGGGTCACCGCATAACCGCTTTCCACGCGGACGACATCCACCGCCGAATAGAAGCGCTTGGGCAGTTCCACGCGATTGAGGTGTTGCGCCCGGCCGTAGCCGTCGTCCCGGTGCCGGTGGGCTTCTTCCAACTGGTCGCGCATGTCAGTTCTCCAGAACCCGGTCGATGGCCGCAGGCAGGTCGTCGTAAGTCTCCACCAGCAGATCGGCACCAGCCCCGCGCAATTCGTCGGGATTATGGTAGCCCCAGGTTATCCCGATGGTTCTCGTGCCGGCCGCCTTGCCCATCTCCATGTCGAAAGTGGTGTCGCCGATGATGACCGTATCGGCTTTTTGGGCGCCGGTTTCCGCCATGGCCCGCAGCATCATGCCCGGATGCGGCTTGGACGGATTGTGATCCGGCGTCTGCAGCGTCACGAAATGCCCGGCAATGCCATGAAGCTGCGTGAGGCGATGCACCCCGCTCAAGCCCTTACCGGTGGCTATTCCCAGCAGCATGTCGGTTCGGGACCGCAGCAGATCAAGTGCGGCGCGCGCGCCCGGAAACAGTCCTTCCCGCCCCTCCGCCGCCACCAGCGAGGCACGGTAATGACCCCGATAGTCCTCGGCGAGCTTTTCCGCCAGATTCGCATCGTCCGAGCCGAGCAGCGTCGCCATGGCCTTGGGCAGCGACAGTCCGATCACCCGCCGCGCCTGCACCGGCGTCGGCGGCGTCAGCCCCGCCTCCGCAAAGGTCCTGGCCATGTGTTCGGCGATCAACGCTTCGGTGTCGATCAACGTGCCGTCCATGTCGAACATGACCAGTTTCATGCGCCATCCTCCGGGTCGGCCCGCTGCACGTCGTAGCGATCCGGATCAAACCCCAGCGCCTCGAAGCTTTCGCGCATGTGGGGGGGCAAGGGCGCCGAAACATCGATGCTCTTGCCGTTTCGCAACGGCAGGACGATGCGTCTGGCATGCAGATGCAGCCCCTCGCCCAGCCCCGGGGCCGACTGCCAGTTCTCGATGTTGAAATAGCGCGGATCGCCGATGATCGGCGTGCCGAGCTGCGCCATATGCACGCGCAACTGATGGGTCCGCCCGGTCACCGGCTTCAATGTCACCCAGGCGAAGCGCCGGCTGGCCGTGTCGGTGGTCGAGTAATAGCTGGAGGAATGCACGGCGCCCGGCGTGCCGTTGCGCACCACCACCATCTGCTCGCCATCACTGGTCGCGCGCTTGGCGAGGAAGCAGGAAATCTCGCCCTGGCGCGGACTGGGATTGCCGGCCACCAGCGCCCAGTAGATCTTTCGTGCCGAGCGGGAACGGAACACCGCGCCGAAATGCCGCGCCGCCGCCGCCGTCTTGGCCACGACGAGGCAACCGGAGGTATCGCGGTCGAGCCGATGCACCAGCCGCGGGGTCTCCCCCTGCCGATTGGGCAGGTTCCTGAGCAGACCGTCGAGATGCCGCGTGGTGCCGCTGCCGCCCTGCACGGCCAGACCCGGCGGCTTGTCGAACACATAGAGGTCGTCGTCCTCGTAAAGGATCAGATCCTTGAGGAAGCGGGCATCCTGCTCGTTGACTCGGAAGGGACGCACCGTGTCCGGATCGTCAATGGGCGGAACGCGGATGACCTGGCCTTCCGCCACCCTGGTGCTGGTCTGGACCTTGGCCTTGTCCAGCCTGACTTCACCATTGCGGATCAGCTTTTGCAGGCGCCCGAAGCCGAGTTGAGGAAAATGGCGGGCGAACCAGCGGTCCAGCCGCATGCCGTCGTCATCCGCCGTCACTTCCCGATGTTGAACAGCACTCATGCAGCTCCGCCCCTGGTTAGCAGAAGCCCGAGATATAGACCGATGAGGCAAATCACAACGGACAAGACGACATAAAGCAACGCCTGGCCGATCTCGCCACGTTCCATCAGGACGATGGTGTCGAGGGAAAAGGACGAGAAGGTGGTGAAGCCGCCCAGGACCCCGATCGCCACAAAAAGCCTGATTTCATTGGAGTGGGCGGGCAAGGTGCGTGCAAGCGTGCCGATCAGCACGCCCATCAGGAACGAGCCCAATATATTGGTGAGCAAGATGGCAAGCGGAAAACCGCCTGACCAGAAGCGGCCGACCAGAACGGACAGGCCATATCGCGCCATGCTGCCAATTGCACCGCCGGCGCCAACGAGGAGAACTGCCTGCATTTGCGATCCTTATGCGCCGCCATCGTGTCCGGACCCGGCGCGCTTGGCGGCGCGCAACCGGGCGAAATAATCCATGCGCTTGCGCAGGTCGCGCTCGAATCCGCGCTCGACGGGCTGATAAAAGTCCTGCCGGCCGATCTTTTCGGGAAAATACTCCTGGCCCGAAAAGGCTTCGGGCGTATCGTGATCGTAGATATAGCCTTCGCCATAGCCCTGCCCCTTCATCATCTTGGTGGGGGCATTGAGAATGACCATGGGCGGCATGGGCGACCCGGTCGATTTGGCGACCGAGCTCGCCGCCTTGAAGGCGGTATAGACGGCGTTGGATTTGGGGGCGAGCGCGAGATAGACGACCACCTGCGCCAGCGACAGCTCCCCTTCGGGCGAACCCAGCATCTGATAGGCGTCGCGGGCGGCCACGGCCAGGGACAGAGCCTGGGGATCGGCCAGCCCGATATCTTCCGAGGCCATGCGAATGAGGCGCCGGGCGAGAAAGAGCGGATCCTCCCCCGCATCCAGCATCCGCGCGAAATAATAGAGCGCCGCGTCCGGATCGGAACCGCGAATGGTCTTGTGGAGCGCCGAGATCAGGTTGTAGTGCCCGTCCTGCGCCTTGTCATAAATGGGCGCGCGGCGCTGCACGACGTTCAGCAGGCCGGCGGCGTCGATGGTCTCGTCCGTGCCGGCCGAAGCCAGGATTTCCTCTACCAGTCCCAGCAGCGCGCGCCCGTCGCCATCGGCGAGGCCGATAAGGGTCGCCCGGGCCTCGTCGGTAACCGGCAGTTTCACGTCCAGATGGGTTTCCGCGCGCTGCAGCAGGCTTTCGAGATCGTCGGCCCCGAGCGATTCGAAGCGCAGCACCTGCGCCCGCGATAGCAGCGCCGCATTGAGTTCGAAGGAGGGGTTCTCGGTCGTTGCGCCCACCAGCACCACGGTGCCGTCTTCCACCACCGGCAGGAAACCATCCTGCTGGGCGCGGTTGAACCGATGGATTTCATCGACGAAAAGCAGCGTGCGATGACCGGACAGCCGTTCGAAACGGGCTTTTTCGAACACTTTCTTCAGGTCGGCGACGCCCGAGAAAATGGCCGAGATCTGCTCGAACCGATAGCCGATCCGGTCGGCCAGGAGCCTTGCCACCGTGGTCTTGCCCGTCCCCGGCGGCCCCCAGAGGATGAGCGAGCCGAGGCGCCCCGAATCCAGCATGCGCCGCAGCGAGCCATTTGGGCCCAACAGGTGCTGCTGGCCGATCACCTCATCGAGGGTGCGCGGGCGCAACTGGTCGGCCAGCGGACGGGCCTTGTCGGTTTCTACGGGATCGGCGGCAAAAAGATCGGACATGGTGGCGTTGTAGCGGATTGAGGAGCGCTGTTACAGAGCGGTGGCAGCGTCACTCTGTCGGAACAGCCTCAAGGCCACTCACCGATCCCGAAGCCTGTCTTTCCGATGGACCGCAGCAATCGCATTCTACGCGGCGAAGGCCCTTGTGGCAGCTTCGGCGTTGCGGCGGGCGCGGGTGGCGGCGTGGCGGGCCAATTGCGCGGCGCCACCATGGAACTGCGAGAAGGTGATGCGGCCGCTCGTGCCGGAAATGGTGATGCCACGCCAATTGGGCCGGACGGAGCGTACATCGGACCAGTCGAGCGCGGTTTCCCTGCCCAGCGCGGAACGATGTTTCACTTGCCGGTGATCCCAGCGCGTGTTGGTAAAGAGCCCGGCGACGCCGACGGCGAAGGCGCCGGCACCGAGCAGGAGCACGGCCAGATAGGTGGCGACCAATTGGGCGGTGCTGGCCGCGTGGCCCATGACGATGACGGCGAAGAGCAGCACTGCGGCGAGGGCGGCAGCGCCATAGCAGGCGAAATATTCGACCAGCGAGGGACGCAATTCGGCCCACCCTCCCTCGACCATGATCGCCTCTTCGGGCTGCACGAGGCGGAGCGCCAGAAATGCCGCATAGCCGAAGGCAACCACGCCAGCCGCGCGGGCAAGGGGCAGAGCGGCAGTCGCCGGAACATGCTTGAGGACGATGAGAAGGGTGATCGTGATCAGCGGCAAAGCCACTTCCTGCCAACGCAAGGGCACGCTTGTCTCTCCAGTGTGAGGGGCCGGCGACGCGAACTCGGCAGAACCAATGCCGTCAAACTACTCATGCGAAGTGATTTGACCATTCACATTTTCGCCATAAGTGCGGCATGCGCCTCGGAAATAGAATCCGGATCACGGCATAAAATGTTGATAATCCGCGAATAAATACCTTTCGAGTTCAACCTCTGGCTGAAGCGGGTGCCGCGACGAGAGCCTCGGCGGCCCGCTCGCCGGCATCGATTTCCGCGTCCGGCTCCCGGCGGAGCGTCGTCGCAAGCGTCTGTTCCTTGAGAAGGAAGCTCAGGCAGAAGGCGAGGGCAGCCGCGCCCGCCGCGGTGAAAAACACCGGATGCAACGCGCTGGCAAAGGCTTCGAGCACAGTGCTGCGTAGAGGCTCGGGCAGAGCCGCCACCGCCTCCGCATCGAAGCTGCCGGCACTGCCGCCGGGCATGAGGCCGCCAATGCGGCCGGCCAGGCCGCTGGCGAAGATGGCGCCGAAAACGGAGACGCCGATGGAGCCGCCAATCTGGCGGAACAGGGTGATACCGGCTGTGGCGGCACCGACCAGTTCACGGGGCACGGCGTTCTGCGTCGCCGTAACGCTGACATTGTTGACCGGGCCGATGCCGGCGCCGACCAGGAACATGAAGGCGCCGACCTGCCAGGACGGTGTGTCGAGCTGCATATTGGCGAGTAGCAACAGGCCGATGACGAGCACGAAAGTGGAGACGATGGGCAGGAAGCGATAGCGACCGGTGCGGGTCATCAGGAACCCCGACAGCATGGACGCGCCGATGAGCCCCATCATCATCGGCACCAGTTGGATGGCCGAATCGGTGGGCGACACGCCCTTGGCGAGCTGCAGATACATGGGCAGGAAGGTGATGGAGCCGAACATGCCCATGCCGGCGAGGAAACCGACAGCCCCGGAAATGGTGAAATTATTGATGCGGAACAGGCTCAGTGGCAGCACAGGTTCGGCGGCGCGCATCTCCACCCAGACGAAGGTGCCCAATGCCGCGAAGGCGAAAACGACCAGGCCGAGAATCTGGGGCGAGAACCAGGCCCAGGTATTGCCGCCCAGGGAGGTCGCCAGCACGAAGGCGGTGAGCCCGCCCGAAAGCAGGACGAATCCGGCATAGTCGATGCTGTGCGAGACCCGGTCGGGCCGCGGCTTCAACGCGATGGCGATGACCGCCAGGGCAATGACGCCCAGCGGCAGGTTGATGAGGAAGATCCATTGCCAGGTCAGATGCTCGACGATGAAGCCGCCGAGCAGCGGGCCGGCGATGGTGGAGACGCCGAAGACGGCGCCGAACAGGCCCTGCACCTTGCCGCGCTGGCGCGGAGGAATGATATCGGCCACCACCGTCATCGCGACCACCATGAGGCCGCCTCCGCCCAGGCCCTGGATGGCGCGGGCGATGATGAGAAAGGTCATGGAACCGGCAAGGGCGGACAGCACGGCGCCGCCGAGAAAGATGACGATTGCCGTCTGCAGGACGATCTTGCGCCCGTAGAGATCGCCGAGCTTGCCGTAGATGGGCGCAACCACAGTCGAGCTCAGCAGATAGGCGATGACCACCCAGGTCAGATGTTCGAGCCCGCCGAGCTGGCCGACGATGGAGGGCAGCGCAGTAGACACGATGGTCTGGCCGAGCGAAGCGAGGAGCAGCGTGACGGCCACGGCGCCGATGACCAGCGCCACGGACTGGCCCTGCAAGGGATCGGCGGATGAGGGGGATTGAGACATTAAGGCAAACCTCTGAGCGGGAGCCCCATCGCCCTTCGGATCGACATGGTCCCTGAACAAAAAAATCCGGCGACAGGCCGGATCGCCCTGCCTTCGCCGATACATCAAGGCGCACTCGCCTTGCGAAATAAATTCCTGAAGCATATATGTGCTTCGAGCAATTACATGTCAACAGCATCCAATTGCACAACACATGCAAAATTCCGAGGGCTGCCATGCCTCTAAGCGACAAGAGCGAACTCAATGCCCTGCTGTGTAAGGCGGGGATCGACGCCGACACCGCCAGTGCGGTGATGGATATCGACGGCATGCTGCAAAGATGGCGCCGGCGCGCCATGAAGCGCGAACTGGGCCAGCGGGCGCTCGAACAACTGCATGTCGGCATCGATCTGGCCCAGTTCGACGTGCTGGTCGCCATTCTCGGATCACCCGCCCAGTTCGGCGAGAACGAGGGCGAGACCATGGTGGCGACGGTGGCCGAACGGCTCAATATCGATCCGTCGCGGGCCAGCCGGCTGGTGAGCGAAATGGTCGAGAAGGGCTTCGCCCGCCGCACCGTGAGCCAGGCCGATGCCCGGCGTACCATCATCGCGCTGACCGAGCGGGGCGAGGCGGTGGTCGATGCGGTGCGGGCCTATAAATATCTTATCATGGGCGACTTTCTGGCCAGTTGGGACAGTGGCGAGTTGGCCGCTTTCGTACCGATGCTGAAACGGTTCAGCACCTGGATGAACGGGATGGACCTGGTCGGAGAGAAGTATTCCGCCGACATCGCCGCCCTTGCGGAGAGCATTGTAGCGTCCGAGCGAGCCTGATGGACAGCCGGGCGGCGAGGCGCTAGGTCTCCCTCCCGCTTGGAGAGAGGGCCATGGCCGCACGATCGCGCCTGCCGGTGACGGCTTTGCTCGGGACGAACATGTTCTTCTCGGGCGTAACCTATGCGGCCACCCTGCCCTATGCCTCGCTGGTGGGCGTGGACACGCTGAGCCTTTCGCCCGGTTGGTTCGCCACTGTCATGGCCATCGGTTCGGTGCTGGGAACCTTGGTATCGCTGACGCTCGGCTATGTTTCGGACAAGCTGCCGGACCGACGCTTGCTGGTGCTGATCACGGCGCTGAGCGGCGTTCTCGCCCATGGGATGATCTATGCTTGGCCCACGCAATGGAGTTTTACGCTCGCCATGGCGCTGGTCATGCCCATTGCCGGCGCCTGCTACTCGCAATGCTTTGCCTATATCCGCGTCTATTACGTCAGGCACGACCCGGCGCGGGCGGATTTCATGGTCACGGCACTGCGCACGGTCTTCACCATTGCCTGGATCGTGGTACCGCCGATAGCCGGGTGGATCGCGGCGGAGTTCAGCATTTTCAACGTCTACCTGGTTTCCTCGCTGAGCCATGCCGCCGTCGGGGGCATTTTTGCGCTGCTCATGGCCGACCGGACGACGGCGGTGCGGATGGAGCCGCCGCAGCGGGCGGAGGGCACCTCGCTACTCTCGAGCCTGGCGCTGCCGTTGGGCACGCTGGCGGGGTTGCTGGGGCTGGTGGTGATGACGGCGGCAATGCGCATCCTCACCTTCACGGTGCCGCTGTTCATCGTCACGGATCTCGGCGGCACGGTCACCGATGTCGGTCTCTATGCCGGCATCACGGCGGCCATCGAGGCGCCCTGCATGCTGCTGCTGGCCTATCTGACCACGCTATGGAGCAAGGAAACCCTGCTGTCCGCCGCCGGGCTGGTGATGGCGCTGTTCATCGGCCTTGCCAGCCTGCTCACCAGCCTCACTATGTTCTACTGGCTCTTGCTCCTCAACGGGCTGGGGACGGCGGCGCTGATGAGCATCAATATCCCCTACATACAGGATGCCATCAAAGGCCGGGTGGGCCTTTCCACCTCGCTGATGGACGTGGTGGCGATTGCCGCCAATCTGCTCGGCGCGATGGCGTTCGGCCTGCTAACCACCGGTGGGAACTATCGTTTTACCCTCATGGTCGGCGCCGGCGTGGCGGTGTTCGGCGCCGCGATCATGGCCGGCGGCAACTGGCGCCGGCTGGGCAGCCGGGCGGTGGCGCGGGCCTAGCCGTCGGTGCTGCGGCGCTTCTTGTGGTCCTTGGCCTTGACCGGCTTCTTCTTCGGTGGCCGCGGGGGCTTGGGCGCCGGGCGATCGACGGGGGCGATGGTGACGTTACGCTCGCCGGTGCCGTTCTTTTCGAGGTTGCGGGTGAAGGCATCGACCTTGTCGGCGGCGACTTCGAAAATGGTTTCCTTGTCGAAAATACGAATGGAACCAATGGCTTGCTTGGTGACGCCGCCAGCCTTGCAGATCATGGGCAGGAGCCAGCGCGGGTCGGCGCGCTGCTTGCGCCCGAGGGTGATCCGGTACCAGGTGCCCCCGGCGAAGCGCTCGCGGGTGCGCGGTTCGCGGGGCGCTTCGGGTTCGGGCGCGCCGATTTCCTCGGGAACCGGGCGGGCGGTCATCTGGAGACGAAGATAGGCCGCAGCCAGTGCCATCGGACTGTTGTTCGCTAACAGACTGTTAACATTTTCCGCCTCTTCCTCCGTGACATCCTGCTGCAAAAGCGGCGAAGTGAGAATCCGTTCGCGATAGCGGGCGTCGATGGCGTCGGCGCCGGGTGGATCGATGTCCCGCGCCTCGACCCTGGCGGCGCGCAGGATGGAGCGCGCCACCCGCTGCCGATGGGCGGGAGTGATGACCACACATGTGCCCTTGCGCCCTGCCCTGCCCGTACGGCCGGACCGGTGCAGCAGGGTCTCGGCATTCATCGGCAGTTCGGCATGGATGACCAGATCGAGATTGGGCAGGTCGATGCCGCGCGCGGCGACGTCGGTGGCGACGCAGATGCGGGCGCGGCCGTCGCGCATGGCCTGAAGGGCATTGGTGCGCTCGGACTGGGTGAGTTCGCCCGAAAGGGTGACGACCGCAAAGCCGCGATTATGCAGCCGCGCCGACAGACGCTTCACCGCCTCGCGGGTGGAGGCGAAGACGATGGTATTGGTGTCCTCGTACCAGAGCAGCGTGTTGATGACGGCGTTCTCGCGGTCGTCGGCCGGCACCACCATGAGCTGATAGTCGATGTCGGCATGCTGCTCGCCCGGGCTGGCGGCCGAAATGCGCAGGGCGTCGCGCTGATAGGTCCTGGCGAGTTCGGCAATGGGCCTGGGCACGGTGGCCGAGAACAGCAGGGTACGGCGGCCCTCGGGCGCGGCGGCGAGGATGAATTCGAGATCCTCGCGAAAGCCCAGATCGAGCATTTCGTCGGCTTCGTCCAGGACCACGGCGCGCAGGGCCGACATGTCGAGGGCGCCCCGGGTGATGTGGTCGCGCAGGCGCCCGGGCGTGCCAACGACGATATGGGCGCCGCGCTCGAGGGCGCGCCGCTCGGTGCGCTGGTCCATGCCGCCGACGCCGGCAGCGGTGCTCGCCCCGGTCTGGGCATAAAGCCAGTCGAGTTCACGGCGCACCTGCATGGCCAGTTCCCGGGTCGGGGCGATGACGAGGGCCAGCGGCGCGCCGGCCTCGGGGAGCTTTTCGGCCTCGCCCAGAAGGGTCGGGGCGATGGCCATGCCGAAGGCGACGGTCTTGCCCGATCCGGTCTGGGCGGAGACGAGGAGATCGCGGCCCCCGGCCTCCTCCTCGATGACCGCCGCCTGCACGGGCGTCAGGCTGTCATAGCCCCTGGCTTCGAGGGCGCGGGCAATGGGGGCGAGGATGGTTTCAGGCAGGGGCATGGTTCGTTCCGGATTCGAGGCGAGAGACCCCTACCCCGGCCCTCCCTTCGTGAGGGAGGGGGCGAAAGAGCGTCGGCATCAGTGTAACATAAACAAGTAAAAAGGCCGCCCCGCGGGCGGCCGCTATATCGCTTCTCTGGAGCGAAAGTGTGGTGAGGGCATCCCCTCAGCGACCGGGCCGCCTCTCCCAATGGGGAGAGGAATAGAAGCTGTCCGGCCCTTCGCATGGCTCAGGAGGTTCGATCCTCAAATCGCTCCGCTGGCGCGTTTTGCCTTCCGGCCATGCCAGAAGCCGGTTCTCACCCGACGATTTCGTCGTCGGTGAAGAAGAACCTGATTTCTTCGGCGGCGGTTTCGGGGGCGTCGGAGCCGTGGACGGAGTTTTCGCCGACCGAAAGAGCGAATTCCTTGCGGATGGTGCCTTCCTCGGCATTTGCCGGATTGGTGGCGCCCATGATCTCGCGGTTCTTGAGAATGGCGTTCTCGCCCTCGAGGACCTGCACCACCACCGGCGAGGCGCTCATCTGCTCGACCAGCTCACCGTAGAAGGGACGCTCCTTGTGCACCGCGTAAAAGCCCTCGGCCTGTTCGCGGGTCATGTGGATCTTCTTCATGGCGACGACGCGCAGGCCCGCTTCCTCGAACTTGGCGACGATCTTGCCGATCAGATTGCGACGGACGGCATCGGGCTTGATGATGGAGAAGGTGCGTTCGATCGCCATGGCGGTAAAATCCTGCTGATTGCTTGGAAAGGTGGCGCCTTTTAGCGAGAGAGCGTGAGCGGCGCAAGACGGGCGCACGCCGCCGCGCGCAAGCGCCGCCTTCCGAGGATCAGTCCCGGTCCACCCGCGTGCTGTCGGTCGCCAGGACCGAGCCATCGGGCGCCAGCAGGGTGACCTCGACGCGGGTGACGGAGGTGTCGGCCGGGACGGCCTCCTTCACCTCGATCTCGACCAGTTGCATGGTGCACACTTCGGCGGTGGAGCTGGTTGGAAAGGTGACGGACAGGGTGCCATCGACAATGTCGCCGAGCCGGGCCTCCTCCACCTGCTCGCAGGCGCCGCCGTCATATTCGAATTCGATCTTGATCTGGCGCGGATTGAGGCGGTCGGCATCCAGATCGTCCAGCCGGACGCGATCCTGCGCCATTGCCGGAAGGGAAAGGGCGGCGGTGGCAAGAAGGAAGGTGACGATGCGGCCGGCGCTCATGGCGTTTCTCCTGTAAATCGAACCATGCCGAGCCATGGAGGACAATTCCGGCAGAGGCATGGCGCAGGCGCAATGCGGTTGCCATGGGCGCGGACAGTCCCTAATTCAGCGGCGAGAGTTTTTGACGCCACCTGCCGGCATTCGGGCGGGCCGCCGGGGTTTTTGCCATGCTGACCATTTCCAATCTCACCTATCGCATCCAGGGACGCGAATTGTTCGAAGGCGCCTCGCTGGTGCTGCCGGACGGCGCCAAGGCGGGATTCGTGGGCAAGAACGGCACCGGCAAGACGACGCTGTTCCACCTGATCCAGGGCCATATCGGCGCCGATGCCGGCACGATCGAGGTCAACCGCAAGGCGCGGATCGGCGCGGTGGCGCAGGAAGCGCCGGCCGGCGACGAGACCGTGCTGGAGGTGGTACTGGCCGCCGACAAGGAGCGCACCGCGCTGCTGGCGGAAGCGGAAACCGCCACCGATCCGCACCGGATCGGGGAAATCCATATCAGGCTGGCCGATATCGACGCGCATACGGCGGAAGCCCGGGCCTCGTCCATTCTCAAGGGGCTGGGCTTCGAGCAGGACCGGCAGAACGGGCCGACGCGGGAGCTGTCGGGCGGCTGGCGGATGCGCGTGGCGCTGGCGGCGGTGCTGTTCAGCCAACCCGACCTGCTGCTGCTGGACGAGCCGACGAACTATCTCGACCTCGAGGGCACGCTGTGGCTGGAAAAATACCTGGCCACATATCCTTACACGGTTTTCCTCATCAGCCACGACCGCGACCTGCTGAACAAGGCGGTCAGTTCCATCGTCCATCTCGAGCACCGCAAGCTCACCTATTACAAGGGCAATTACGACACTTTCGAAACCACGCGCCGCATGCAGATGGAGCTCAACAACAAGAGCCGTGAAAAGACGCTGGAGCAGATCGCGCATCTGCAGAAATTCGTCGACCGTTTCCGGGCCAAGGCCACCAAGGCCAAACAGGCGCAGGCCCGCGTCAAGATGATCGAGAAGCTGCGGCCGCCCGAGGCGATGTTCGACGAGCATGCGGCCCCGTTCCGCTTCCAGCAGCCCAAGGCGGACCTGCCCACGCCGATGATCACGCTGGACGGGGTCTCCACCGGCTATGGCGACAAGGTGATCCTCAAAAACATCGACCAGCGCATCGATCCGGAAAGCCGGATCGCGCTGATCGGCGTCAACGGCAATGGCAAATCGACCTTCGCCAAGCTGCTGGCCGGGGACATTCCTGCCATGGACGGCACGCTGCGCATCGGCAAGAAACTGGAGATCGCGCATTTCGCCCAGCATCAGATGGACAAGCTGCAGCCCGAGCTGACGCCGCTGGAACATCTGGCCGGGCTGATGCCGACGGACAACGAGGCGCGGCGGCGCAGCCGCCTCAACCAGATGGGACTGACCACCAGCCGCATGGACACCAAGGCGAAGAACCTTTCGGGCGGCGAGCGGGCGCGGCTGCTGATGGGGCTCATCACCTTCGGAGGGCCGGGCATGATGATCCTCGACGAGCCCACCAACCATCTCGACATCGACAGCCGCGACGCGCTGGTGCATGCGCTCAACGACTATCAAGGGGCGGTGCTGATCATCAGTCACGACCGGCATTTGATCGAGGCGACCTGCGACACGCTGTGGATCGCCGAAGGCGGCACCATCCGGGAACTGGACGAGGACCTCGACAGCTATCAGCGCAGCATCACCGCGCCGCGCGAGGGCAAGGCCAATGGCGCCGCCAATGCCGGCGAGCGGCGGCTGAGCCGGCAGGAGGCGGCGGCACGGCGGGCGGAACTGGCGCCGCTCAAGGCCTCGATCAAGGACGCCGAAACCAAGATGGGCCGGCTGCGCATCGCACTCGACAAGATCGAGGCGCAACTGGCCGATCCCAAGGTCTATGACGGTCCGTCGGACCGGCTGGTGGCGCTGGGCAAGGACAAGGCCAGGTTCAGCGGCGAGCTGGAAGCGACCGAAGAAAAATGGCTCGAACTGAGCGCCGAGCTGGAGGACGCGGAGCGGGCGTGAGGGAGGGGAATTGCATATGAGCCTGACGGCGCAATAGAAGCTGTCGCGTTCCCCTCTCCCTCAAGGGGAGGGGTTAGGGGTGGGGGTTCCGCGCCGTCGATTTTCTCGATGAATTAATCGGACTCCCGGACAATCCCGAACCCCCCCTGGCCCAGCCATTCGAGCATAGCTCTCATGGCCTTCTCACCTTCAATCGCTCCACCGGAGCGATTGACCCTACGGGACAGTTCGAAGCCCTCAAGGAGGAGGGAGGCGAAGGGGCCGGCCTCACAGATTTTTCCATATGCAATTCCCTTGGGGCATGATGGGGAGTGTTATTTCGGGCACTTGGCTCAACTTACCTCCCCCACCGCGCTGCCCTCGGGCTTGCCTCGATGGCTACTGTCCATGTGCAAGAAACCCGGAGAGCGTCCGAAGTAAACACTACTCTGGAGGAGGAAGGGGAACACATCCCGCGTTCGCCCGGACGTTGACTTGCGGGGCGGCATGGCTTCTGGTGGCGCGGACCGAGAGTGAGGGATTGTCATGCGCCGCCTTTTCGCCCTGATGATCGCCGCCCTGCTGCTCGCTCTCGCGTCTCCGGCCCAGGCGCAGGATCTGAGCGGCTTCAGCAAGCGGGAACGCGCCGACATATTGCGCTTCGCGGTCAATAACAGCCTGTTCACGCTCTATCACGAGGTGGCGCATCTGCTGATCGACAAGCTGGACCTGCCGGTTCTGGGGCGCGAGGAGGATGCGGCGGACAATATCGCCACCTGGATGCTGCTGGGCAAGAACACGCCCGACAGCAACCGGGTGCTGGAGGACGCGGTCAAGGGCTGGCTGCTGACCGGACGCAGTTTCGGCGATCATTTCGGCGATGACGATTACGCCTATGGCTACAGCCCGGAGCGCCATCGGGCCATGCAGATCGTCTGCCTGATGGTGGGCGCCGACCGGGCGGCGTTCCGCAAGGTGGCCAATAGCTATGAATTCGACCCGGAGAGGCAGCATAGCTGCCATTTCGACTATCAACTCGTCGACCGCAGCCTGCGCGGACTGCTGGAAAAGCCAGGCAGCGGCACGCGGGTCGACGTGGTGCTCGAAGATGGCGGAAGGCGGCTGCGGCTGGCCGAGCGGGTTTTTCGCACCAGCGGAATTTTCGAGGCGGTGGCCGAGGAAGTGCGCAAGGGCTACCGGCTGAGCGGCCGGGTGAAATTCACCGCGACGCGCTGCGAGGAGCCCAATGCCTATTACGACCCGAGAACGGCCGAGATCATCTTCTGCTACGAGCTGGTCGAGGATTTCATGGCGCTCTACGCGACCGAATTGCGGGCCGGACGCTGAGGGGCCTCACGCCTTTTTGGCCCAGCGGCCGTTCTGGTCCTGCTGCCAATAGGTGACCTCATTGCCCTCGCGCAGCGCCTTCCAGGCAAGGCGCGCCTCCGCGACCGCCTCGGGGTCGTGGCCGGAAAACAGATAAACCAGGCGCCGATAGGCCCCGACCGCCTGCGGCACCGCCCGGTCGACGAAGAAGCGCACCGGGGCGTCGTTGGGATTGTCGGGGCCGGTGGTGAGCAGGATCGGCTGATGGATGTCGGTCTCCTCGCCGGCGAGGCCATGGGCGAGAAAGGCATCGTCGCGAAAGGTCCACAAATGCGCATCGAGCGCCTCGGCGCGTTCGGGCGAGCCGATTTCCACCACCGCGCGCCAGCCGCGCTCGAGCGTCTTTTCGAGCAGCAGCGGCAGCACCGCTTCGAGCGGGCGGGTTTCCAGATGGTAAAAGAGGATTTCGGCCATGGCGGCATTCTAGAGGGGCGCGGAGGGCTTCGCCAGAGGAAAGGAGCTTTCCCCTCGCGGCGGGGCATGGTTCAAGGGGCGACCGGTTACAGTTCGACGCGATGAGAAAACTCACCTCCTATCTGACGCGCCTGTTCGCCACGGATGCGCTGATCCTGTTCGGGATCGCGTGCTTCCTGCTGTGGCTGGTCAATTGCCTGCGCTCCTTCGAGGTGGTGTCGGTCAAGGGCCAGGGATTCGGCACGCTGGCCCTGCAGGCGCTCTACACCATGCCGCCGCTGGCGCTGGCCTTCTTCTATATCTGCGTGGGCATCGGCATGGTGCGGGCGCTGACGGCGCTGCAGGCGAGCCACGAACTGCACATCATCCACACCAGCAACGGGCTGGGCGGGCTGTGGCGGGCCGCCGCCGTCACCTGCGGCGGGGCGGTGCTGGCGGTGCTGCTGCTCGCCCATGTGATCGAGCCGCTGGCCAACCGGCAGCTCAACCTGCTTTCGGCCACCGTCGCGGCGGACCTGGTCAGCTCCACCCTCAAGCCCAACCGCTTCACCCAGGCGGCGCCGGGCGTGGTGCTGCTGATCGGCGGGCGCGAGGATGGCGGAGTGATCACCGAATTCTTCGCCGACGACCGGCGCGATCCGGAGACGCGCCGCACCTATATCGCGGAATCGGCACGGGTGATGGGCGTGGGCGACGACTACATCCTCGAATTGCGCAACGGCACGCTGCAATATGCCGAGAAGGACGGGCGCTATTCGGAAATCCGCTTCACCCGCTACGATGTCAGCGTCGAGAGCCTCAGCCAGCAGGTAGCGCGGATCGATCCCCTCAACGAGCGCACCAGTTTCGAGATCGCCGGGGAGGCCATGGAGACGGGTCAATGGCGGGCGGGCGCGGTGGGCAAGCTGCTCGACCGCATGGCGGAGGCGCTGCGGGTGGTGGGGCTGTGCCTGCTGGTGCTGGCCATTGCGGGCTTTCCCAGCGGCAACCGCATGCGCATCAAACTGCCGCTCGAGGCCATCGTCATGCTGGTGGCATTCGGGGAGCGCGGCGTCAGCGCCTACAGCCCGCTGGGATCGGGAACCGGCGCGGTGATCCTGGTGATCGTCGCCCTCGCCATATTGGCGATACGGCTGTGGCCGCGCCGGCCTTTCGCGGAGGCGGCGTCATGATGAACCGCATCGACAGGCTGGTGCTGGGGCGGCTGGCCAGCCGCATCGGGGCCACGGTCTTCATCTTTTACGGGCTGATCGCGCTGGTGGAATCGCTCGACACCTGGCGCTTCACCTATGTCTCGGACAATCGGGGCCTGCATATGGGCATATTGATGGTGGCGATGAGCGCGGTGCGCTGGACCATCAAGACCCTGCCGGTGACGGTGCTGCTGGGGGCAATACTGGGGCTGGTGGACCTCAAGATGCGGCACGAGCTGACCGTCATCAAGGCCAGCGGCATTTCCATCTGGCGGGTGCTGCGCGCCCCGGTCGCGGTGCTGATCGTTGCGAGCTTCGTCATCGCGCTCGGGGCGGAGACCATCAGCACGCAGATCAACCGCGACCTCGCCCCCACCCCGCCCGGGCAGGCGACGCAACTCACCCCCAATGGCGAAGTCTGGCTCGAGCAGCGCGGGGAAGGCGCCCATTACGTGCTCCTGGCGCGGCGCATGTCGCCCGGCGGCGGCACGCTGGCCGGGGTGACGCTGTTCCACCTCGGCCCGAGCGAAGTGGCGCGGCTGGAGGCCGAAGAGGCGATCTTGGAGCCGGGGCACTGGCATTTCCCCGAAGCGCTGGCGCGGACGCCGGAAGCGCCGGCGCGGACCGTGTTCGACGTGCGGGTGCCCACGACCTCCACGGCAGCCGAAATCAGCCTCAAGCTGGCCTCCACCGAGGACATGACCTTTTTCGAGCTGGCGGACCTGCTGCGGCGGGGGGTCAGCGACCCTGCGGTACAGGCGGCCACCACGATGCGGCTGATCAAGCTGCTGGCGCTGCCGCTGGTGCTCAGCGGCTCGCTGCTGATCGCCTTCGCCTTCACCGCGGGCTATAGCCGGCACACGCAGATCGGGCCGGCGGTGCTTTACGGCATGGTGCTGGGCTTCATCGTCTTCGTCATCACCGAAATGGCCGACCGGGCCGGCACGACCGGAGTGCTGGACCCGCTTTTCGCCGCTCTGGGGCCCGCCATTGTCGCCATCGTGATCGGCGTCACCGTGCTACTGCGGCGCGAGGACGGCTGGACCTGAGGCGTATTCGGATTTTGGCCGCATTCATCGCCCAATTGACACGCTTGCCCGGACGCCGCATTGAAGGCATCACGGAAAATGGCGGACCCGATCATGAGCTTTGCAGATTTTCGGCGCGTTGCAGGCGCCATGTTCATCGGCCTGATGATGGCCATGTCCATGCCGCTGGCGGCACAGGCGGCCACGGTGGTCACGGTGAACGGCGAGCCGATCAGCGACATTCAGGTCGACCAGCGGCTGCGCCTCTTCCGCATGGAAGGCAACAATACCGGCCGCAACGGCGCGCTGGAACAATTGATCACCGAAGCCATCCAACTTCAGGAAGCCAAGCGGCTGGGCATCAACGTGACCAATGCGCAGGTGGACGACGCCTTCCTGCAGATCTCGCGCAATCTCAATGTCAGCCGCGACCGGCTGCAGCAGATGCTGCAACAGGGCGGGGTCAGCAGCAACACGCTGCAGGACCGGCTGCGGGCCGCCATCGCCTGGAACGCCATCACCGAGGCGGCGGTGATGCCGCAGGTGCAGATCTCGGAACTGGAGCTGGACCAGCGGGCGGCGCAGCAGATCGCCGATTTCCAGAATTTCGACTATATCCTCAAGGAAGTGGTGTTCGTGGGCGGAGGCGGCCGCTCCGGCCAGGCCAATCGCTACCGCTCGAGCTTTGCCGGCTGCGACAGCGCCGTGCAACTCTCGCTGGCCTATTCCGACGTCGCGGTGGTCGATGTCGGCCGGCGCCATGCCACCCAGCTTCCCGAAGCGCTGGCAAGGGAACTGGCGGGGCTCAATGTCGGCGGCATCACCAAGCCGCGCGCGGTCGAAACCGGCCTGTCCATGCTCGCCGTCTGCGAGAAGGTGCAGGCGCAGGACCTCACCTTCGTCAAGGGCGGGCTGCGCGACGAAGTGGGCGGGGGCGCCCTCTCCAAGGCCGCCGACGAATATCTGGCGCGGCTGCGCGCCAACGCCAAGATCATCCGCAATTGACAAGATCAGCCGCCCGCCGGTTCGAAAGAAC
This sequence comes from Devosia honganensis, assembly GCF_042648785.1. NCBI lineage: Bacteria > Pseudomonadati > Pseudomonadota > Alphaproteobacteria > Hyphomicrobiales > Devosiaceae > Devosia > Devosia honganensis. The sequence continues at coordinate 335,303 of NZ_JBHRYD010000005.1, read as the reverse complement.
AGAGCGGGCGGAAGCTGAGGGCATATGACCGGGGTTCTGGCGGTGACCATGGGCGAGCCGGCCGGGATCGGGCCGGACCTGTTGCTGGCACTTTATGCGCAGCGGCGCGAGAGGCAACTGCCGGCGTTCGCGGTTTTCGGGCATGCGGGATTTCTGGCGGCGCGGGCGCGGCGGCTGGGGTTCGATATTGCCATCCAAGAAACCGATAGTGCGGGCGCGGAAGCGGTGTACGCGAACCGTTTGCCGGTGATCCCCATCGAGGGCAATGTCGCGGACCGGCCGGGGGAGCCCGAGGCGGAGGCGGCGCCGGCGGTCATTGCCGCCATTGCCCGGGCGGTGGAGGCGACGCTGGCGGGAGATTGCCGGGCGGTGGTGACGGCCCCGATCCACAAGGGCGCGCTCTATCATGCCGGGTTCCGGCATCCCGGCCATACCGAATTCCTCGCCGAACTCTCTGCCATGGGCGGCCCGCCGAAACTGCCAGTGATGATGCTGGCGCATGGGGATTTGCGCACGGTGCCGCTCACCATCCATGTGCCGCTCGCCCAGGTGCCGGGCCTTGTGAGTCACGAATTGATCGTCGCGACGCTGCGGGTCATGGCGCACGATCTGCGGGCGCGTTTCGGCATCGGGGTGCCGCGCATCGCCGTGGCCGGGCTCAATCCCCATGCAGGCGAAGGCGGCTCGATCGGTCGCGAGGACATCGACATCGTCGCGCCCGCCATCGCGGCGGCGCAGGCGGAGGGGATCGACGCCATCGGCCCCCTGCCCGCCGATACATTGTTCCACCGTCCGCATTGGCGGCACTATGATGCGGTTCTGGCCATGTATCACGACCAGGCGCTGATCCCGATCAAGACCGTGGCCTTCGACGAAGGGGTCAATGTCACGCTGGGCCTGCCCATCGTGCGGACGTCGCCCGACCACGGCACGGCCTTCGATCTTGCCGGCACCGGCAGGGCGTCTCCCGCCAGCTTCGCGGCGGCCATCGCCATGGCACACCGGATGACGGCGGAGCGGAGATGAGCCAGATCGATTCCCTGCCGCCGCTACGCGAGGTCATCGCCGCTCACGGATTGCGGGCAAAGAAGGAATTGGGGCAGAATTTCCTGCTCGACCTCAACCTGACGGCGCGGATCGCGCGGGTGGGCGGCTCGCTGGACGGGGTGCGGGTGATCGAAGTGGGGCCCGGCCCGGGCGGCCTTACGCGGGCGCTGTTGGCGGAAGGGGCGCGCGAGGTGATCGCCATCGAGCGGGATGCGCGGGCGCTGCCGGCACTGGCAGAAATCGCCGATGCCTATCCCGGCCGGCTGACGGTGATCGGCGGCGACGCCCTCGAGATGGACTACAAGCTGCTTGCCGACGGGCCGACGCGGATCGTCGCCAACCTGCCCTATAATATCGGCACGCAATTGCTGACCGGCTGGCTGACCATGGAGCCCTGGCCACCGTTTTTCGAAAGCCTGACGCTGATGTTCCAGCGGGAAGTGGCCGAGCGCATCGTGGCGCGACCGGGCGAGGATGCCTATGGGCGGCTCGGCGTGCTGGCGGGCTGGCGCAGCGAGGCGCGCATCGCCTTCAATGTCGGGCGGCAGGCTTTCGTGCCGCCGCCCAGCGTGACCTCGGCCGTGGTGCATATCGTGCCCAAGCCGGTGGAGAAGGACCTGCCGGTCCGACTGGTGGAACAGGTGACCAAAGCGGCTTTCGGACAGCGCCGGAAAATGGTGCGGCAGTCGCTGAAATCGCTGGGCGTGCCGGTGGAGGGCCTGCTGACGGCAGCAGGCCTCAAGGGCGACGAACGGGCGGAGGAATTGCCGGTGGAGGCGTTTCTGGCGATGGCGCGGGCATTGCCGGGGTTGAGGTAGGGGGCAGGCTCCGAGTTTGCGAGGAGAACCCCTCACCCGGTAATTTCTTCTGGACGAAGAAATTACTGTCCCTCTCCCACAGGGAGTGAGGGGTGGCATGGAGTTTGTCGCGGCCTCAGGCGGGACCAATCTGGCTTTGGAGGCCCTTGACGAAGCTGTCGAGGTTGAGCTGGCGGCGGCGGTCGAGGCGGGCGGCGGCGAGGATGGAGCGGACACGGGCGACCGAGACTTCGAGGTCCTCGTTGACGATCACGTAGTCGTATTCGCCGAAATGCGCCATTTCGGTCCGCGCGTTGAACAGGCGCTTGTCGATGGTGCCGACGCTGTCCTGGGCGCGGCGCTCGAGGCGGGCGCGCAGCTCCTTGATCGAGGGCGGCAGGATGAACACCGTCACCATGTCGGCGCGGGCCTTTTCGTAAAGCTGCAAGGTACCCTGATAGTCGATGTCGAACAGGATGTCCTTGCCGGCGGCGAGCTGTTCCTCGACCATGGCACGGGGAGTGCCGTAGAAATTGCCGTGCACTTCCGCCGATTCGAGCAATTCACCGTCGCGGCGCATGCGCTCGAAGGTCGGCACGTCGATGAAGTGATAATGCTTGCCGTCCACCTCGTCGGTGCGGCGGGCGCGGGTGGTGACCGAGACCGACAGGCCGATGTGAGGATCGGCGCCGAACAGGGCGCGCGAAATGGAGGATTTGCCCGCGCCCGAGGGAGAGGCAATCACCAGCATGACGCCGCGGCGCTGAAAATCCATATTCCTGCTCTGCCCGCTGGAGCGCCGGACGATCCGATGAAGCGGATCGAGCGCTCTATCTGTTTATTGTAGTATCGGATCGGTCCGACCCTGCCCGCGTAGTTGCTCGATCGCCGGCCCGAGGTCAAGACCGCTGGAGCCGGCCTACGGGGTGCTTTCCCCCGCTTCCGTCGCTTCGCCGGACGCTTCGGCGGCCTCCTCGGCTTCGAGCGCCCGGCGGGCCGCTTCCGCATCGGCTTCGGCCTGCGCCGCGGCTTCGGCGGCGATCTCGCGATAGCGGGCGACGTTCTGCTGATGTTCGGCATAGGTCTCGGCAAAGACGTGGCCTTCGCGCGGGGTGGCGCCCCGAGCGACGAAATAGAGATAGTCGTGACTGTCGGGATGGGCGACGGCGCGCAGCGATTCGATGCCGGGATTGGCGATGGGCGTGGGGGGCAATCCGTCGATCTGATAGGTGTTGTAGGGCGTGCGCTCCTCGATTTCGGAGCGGCGAATGCCGCGGTCGAGCGTCGATTGCCCCAGGGTGATGCCGTAGATGATCGTCGGGTCCGATTGCAGGCGCATGCTCTGGTGCAGGCGGTTGACGAAGACGGCGGCGATCTGCGGACGCTCGGAGGCGACGCCGGTTTCCTTCTCGACGATGGAGGCCAGGATCAGCAATTCGGCGGGAGAGGCCAGCGGCAGGTCGGGCTGGCGGCCTTCCCAGACTTCGGCCAAGGCCTGGGTCATGGCGAGCTGCATTTTGTCGAGCACGGACTGGCGGGTGTCTCCGGGCGTGTAGTCGTAGCTGCCGGGCAGGATAGAGCCCTCGGGCGGCAACTGGCCGATCTCGCCGGTCAGCCGGTCGTCGGCATTGATGCGCTGGATGGCCTGCCAGACGGTCCAGCCTTCGGGAATGGTGATCGCATAGCGGATCGGATTGCCCTGGGTCAGCTCGCGCAGGATTTCGGACATGGAAGCGCCGGCGGGAATGCTGAAATCGCCGGCCTTGACGATGGGGCTTTCCTCGACCCGGCTGCCAAACTGGCTGAAGATGAAGGCATTGGTGATGAAGCCCTGCTCTTCCAGCCGCCCGGCGGTGGTCGACAGCGTATTGCCCGATTCGACGCGGAAGACGCGATCCTCGGTGGTGGGACCGGTGCCGTAATATTGCGAGGCGAGGTAAAAGAGGCTGCCCCCGACCACCACAAGGCCGATGACCAGCAGCGTCAGCAAGCCGTTGAGAATGTCGATCAGGCCGTTGCCCGAGCGGCGGCGACGCCGGTTCCTGCGGTCGTTCATCGTAATCCCGTCACTGCTGAAGGGCCGGAAGCGGCCTCATATCATCGTTGTCGCGGCAAACTGTGGCGAAGCACCGGCAAAAGACAAGGGGCACCCCGCAAGCCGATGCGGCGCGCCCCCGACAATGGCGTGGAAAACTTCAGTGGACCTTGCGCATGACCAGCGTGGCGTTGGTGCCGCCAAAGCCGAAGCTGTTGGACAGGGCCACGTTGACTTCCCGTTCGAGCGCCTTGTGGGGCACCAGGTCGATCTCGGTCTCGACGGAGGGATTGTCGAGGTTGAGCGTGGGCGGCACCATATTGTCACGCATGGCGAGCAGGCAGAAAATCGCCTCCACCGAACCGGCGGCGCCCAGGAGGTGCCCGACGGCCGACTTGGTCGAACTCATCACCGTGCTGCCGGCGGCATCGCCCAGGACGCGGGTGACCGCGCCCAGCTCGATCTCGTCCCCGAGCGGGGTGGAGGTGCCATGGGCGTTGATATAGTCGATCTCGGCGGGCGAGATGCCGGCGCGCTTGATCGCCGCGCTCATGGCGCGGAAGCCGCCATCGCCATCGGGCGAAGGCGCGGTGATGTGATAGGCATCGCCCGAAAGGCCGTAGCCGATCACCTCGCCATAGATCTTGGCGCCGCGGGCCCTAGCCCGCTCGTAATCCTCGAGCACGACGATGCCGGCGCCCTCGCCCATGACGAAACCGTCGCGGTCCCGGTCATAGGGCCGCGAGGCGGCGGCGGGATTGTCGTTGAAGCCGGTGGAAAGCGCCCGGGCGGCGGAGAAACCGGCCAGCGACAGGCGGTTGACGCAGCTCTCGGTGCCGCCGGCCACCATGACGTCGGCATCGCCCAGGGCAATGAGGCGGGCGGCATCGCCGATGGCATGCGCGCCGGTGGAGCAGGCGGTGACCACGGAGTGGTTGGGGCCCTTCAGGCCGAAGCGGATCGACACCTGGCCGGAAGCCAAGTTGATGAGACGCCCGGGAATGAAGAAGGGGCTGATGCGGCGGGGACCCTTTTCATGCAGGGTGACCGATGCATCGTAGATGCCGCCGACGCCGCCGATCCCCGAGCCGATCAGGACGCCGGTGCGTTCCTGCTCCTCCTGGGTGCGGGGCTCGACGCCGGCATCCTGAATGGCCTGCGTCGCCGCGGCCATGGCATAGACGATGAAGGGATCGACCTTGCGCTGCTCCTTCACCTCCATCCACTCGTCGGGGTTGTACTTGCCATCGGCATAGTCCCCCAACGGAATGCGGTGGGCGATCTGGCAGGCGATATCATCGACCTCGAAGTCGTCGATGCGCCTGGCACCGCTCCTGCCTGCGAGAATGTTGGCCCAGGTGGGCTCGACACCACAGCCAAGAGGCGTGACGAGCCCCAATCCGGTTACGACGACGCGGCGCAATTCCATGGTCGGCGGCCTAACTCCGGATCAGCTGGTAGCCTTGGTCAGGAAGGCGACGGCATCACCGAAGGTCTGGATCGACTCGGCGGCGTCATCGGGGATTTCGACCGAGAATTCTTCCTCGAAAGCCATCACCAACTCGACCTGATCGAGGGAATCTGCACCCAGATCATCGATGAAGCTGGCCTTTTCGGTGACCTTCTCGGCATCCACATTGAGGTGTTCCACGACGATCTTGCGGACCCGATCAGCGACATCGCTCATATTTGACTTCCCTTTTCAGAAATCGAAGTTTCGTTTCGCTTCTTATTGGCGCAATGCCAAATCATCAAGCATGGTGTTGAGCTTGCACGGGCGCAATGTAAGCGGCCTTGCGGGCACCTGCAAGGCAGTCCGGCAAGCATGACAGGGGCGCGGGGTAGCACGTTTCGTTGCAAATAGCCAACCGCGATTTGCCCGGTTTCCAAGGGTTTCGGCTGGCGGCCGGTCAGATCATCGCCATGCCGCCGTTCACGTTGAGCGTGTGGCCGGTGATATAGGCGGCGGCGTCGCTGGCAAGGAAGACGGCGCAGGCCGCGACTTCCTGCGCCGTGCCGAGCCGGCCGGCCGGCACCCCGGCAAGGATGGCGTCGCGCTGCTTGTCGTTGAGCTCGTCGGTCATGGCCGAGGCGATGAAGCCCGGGGCGATGGAATTGACGGTGATGTTGCGCGAGGCGACCTCATGGGCCAGCGCCTTGTTCATGCCGATCAGGCCGGCCTTGGAGGCGGCGTAATTGCCCTGCCCCGGATTGCCCATGACGCCCACGACCGAGGAAATCCCGATGATGCGGCCCCAGCGCTGCTTCATCATAGTGCGCAGCACGGCCCGGTTGAGATGGAAGGCGGCGGTGAGGTTCACGGCTATGACGTCGTCCCACTCCTCGTCCTTCATGCGCATGAAGAGATTGTCGCGCGTCATGCCGGCATTGTTGACGAGGATGTCGAGACCGCCCATGGCCGCCTCGGCGGCTGGAACGAGCTTGTCCACCTCATCGAGACGGGCGAGATTGGCCGGCAGAATCGGGCAATCGCGACCGATTTCCCCGGCCGTGTCCTCCAGCGCACCGACACGGGTGCCCGAAAGGGCGACAGTGGCGCCGGCAGCGGCGAGCGCCTTGGCGATTTCGCGGCCAATGCCGCCGCTCGCACCGGTAACCAGAGCGCGTTTTCCATTGAGATCAAACATTTGGGGCCTCTTGCGAGAGAAACTGAATCAACTGCCTGAGAATTCGATTCAAGCACCGAGCCGGGTGAGGAAGGCGTCGATGTCGGCCGGCGAGCCGACCGCATGAGCCGCCGCATCCGGCGCGATGCGTTTTGCGAGTCCGGTCAATACCTTGCCGGTGCCCAATTCGACCAGTTCGGCAACGCCGCCGGCGGCAGTGAGCCAGGCGACGCTTTCGGTCCAGCGGACGACGCCGGTGACCTGCTCGACCAGACGCCGGCGAATCTCGGCCGGGTCCTCGATCGGCGCGGCAAGGACATTGGAGACGACCGGGACCACGGGCGCCCGCATCTCCACTTCGGCCAGGGCCGCTTCCATGGCGTCGGCCGCCGGCTGCATGAGCGAGCAATGAAAGGGAGCGCTGACCGGCAGCAGCAAGGCGCGCCTGGCCCCCCGCCCCTTGGCAATCTCGACGGCGCGCTCCACGGCGGCGGCGGCGCCGGAGATGACGACCTGACCGGGGGCATTGTCGTTGGCGACGTCGCAGACCTCGCCCTGCCCCGCTTCGGCGGCAACGGCGCGGGCGGTGTCGAGATCGAGGCCGAGCAGCGCCGCCATGGCGCCATGGCCGACAGGCACGGCCTTCTGCATGGCCTGGCCGCGCGTCCGCAGCAGGCGGGCCGCATCGGCGAGGCTGAACGTGCCGGCGGCGCAAAGCGCGGAATATTCGCCCAGCGAATGGCCGGCGACATATTTCGCCCGCTCCCCGAGAACGACGCCCCTGGCCTCCAGCACGCGGATGACGGCCATGCTGACGGCCATCAGGGCCGGCTGAGCATTCTCGGTGAGGCGCAGGATATCCTCGGGGCCTTCGAACATGGTGGCCGAAAGGCGCTCGCCCAGAGCCTCGTCGACTTCCTGGAAGACGGCGCGGGCTTCCGGATAGGCGGCGGCAAGGTCCTTGCCCATGCCCACGGCCTGGCTGCCCTGTCCCGGAAAGGTGAAAGCGGTGCTCGACATCATGCGTTCCTTCCATCTCCTCGAATGCGACGCCCGAAGGACCGCAAGCATTGCGGCGGCAATGCCGGGACTGTGTGGCGGAGTCAAGGCGCAGGCTTTCCACCTTGCCTAATTCCCCGCTTTCCCCTATAGCGACGCCAGCAATTCGTTCGGCCGGGGGCTGAACGGAGGGTCTGCCGTTTCCGGCAGACAGGGTCCGGCGGACCCGGCCTCCCGTGTTCCCGCTCTTTGCAAGACTGCTTTGACGCCTTTCCGGCTTCAAGGAGGCTCCGCGCCGGATATTGCCGCATACAAACGCAAAGGAAGGCGCAGCAATGGCCCTTTACGAACATATATACCTGGCCCGCCAGGACGTTTCCCAGCAGCAGGTCGAGGAACTGACCACCCAGCTCACCGAGATTCTCGGCCAGGGCGGCGGCAAGGTTACCAAGAACGAATATTGGGGCCTCAAGGGCCTCTCCTACCGCATCCGCAAGAACCGCAAGGCGCACTACACCCTGCTCAACATCGAGGCTCCGGCTGCGGCCGTCGCCGAAATGGAGCGCCAGATGCGCATCAACGAGGACATCCTGCGCTTCATGACCGTGCGCGTGGACGAGCTGGAAGAAGGCCCCTCGGCCATGATGCAGAAGCGCGACGAGCGCGGCGAAGGCGGCCGTGGCGGCTTCTCCGGCGACCGTCGCCCCCGCCGCTTCTAAGACCCTTATTCTGACGCGTTTCCGGACGGCGAACCGATATCCACTTCGCCTGGAAACGCTTTGAGGAACCTCAAAATGGCTATTAAAGACCTCACCACTACCCAGGCCCGCCGCCCGTTCCAGCGCCGCCGCAAGACCTGCCCGTTCTCGGGTGCCGGCGCGCCCAGGATCGACTACAAGGACGTGCGCCTGCTCAGCCGCTACGTCTCGGAGCGCGGCAAGATCGTGCCGAGCCGCATCACCGCCGTTTCGGCCAAGAAGCAGCGTGAGCTGGCCCGCGCCATCAAGCGCGCCCGCTTCATCGGCCTGATGCCCTACGCCGTTCAATAATCTATCCGCCTCCGTCATTGCCGGGCTCGTCCCGGCAATCCATCTTGCGGAGGCGTGGACTACCCGAACAAGTCGGGTAGTGACGATGGTGGGAGTATCGCGCTCCACCACCAAAGTTGGAGCCGCGAATGGGTCGCGGCTTCTAACCGCCCTGCGGCGGGACAGCCCAAAGGAATTATTCCATGAAAGTCATTCTGCTCGAGCGCATCGGCCGCACCGGCACCATCGGCGACGAAGTCAACGTCAAGGACGGCTTCGCCCGCAACTTCCTTTTGCCCCAGGGCAAGGCCCTGCGCGCCACGGAAGCCAACCGCAAGCGGTTCGAGGCCGAGCGCGCCCATATCGAACAGCGCAATGAAGAGCGCCGCAACGCCGCCGCCGGCATTGCCGACGGCCTCAACGGCCGCACCGTGGTGCTCATCCGCCAGGCCGGCGAGACCGGCCAGCTCTACGGCTCCGTCGCCGCCCGCGACATCGTCGAGGCGCTGGCCAATGACGGCTTCACCGTGCAGCGCAACCAGGTGGAACTGCCCGACCCGATCAAGTCGGTCGGCGTGCACACCGTGGCGCTCTCGCTGCACCCGGAAGTCGAGGTCAGCATCACCGCCAATGTCGCCCGTTCGGAAGACGAAGCCGAGCGCCAGGCCGCCGGCGAAGACGTGACCGTGCACCATTTCGAAGCCGACGAGGCGGGCGACTTCGCCGCCGGCCAGGCCGATGCGGCGGCCGAAGACCGGTTCGAGGAATAGTCGAAACGACGCCAGGACATGCAGAGGGCCGGGATTTTCCCGGCCCTTTTTTTGCCCTGCCGAAGGGTGGGGAATCACCGCATTGCCGCCGCAAGCGGCGTTCAGGATATTCCCCGTTGTCCCCGGTGTTCACACAGAACGTTTCCGGTACATTAACCCTGCCCGCGCCAGGACGAGACATGCGCCTGAGTCGCATGGTTAAGAAAGGTTAACACCCACAGAGACCGCCATGGCCGAGATCGCCCGCCTTCATCCCGCCGAAGACAAGACCTTTCGCGTCGCGCCGCATAATGTGGACGTCGAGCAGGCGCTGCTGGGCGCGATCCTGATCAATAACGACGCCTTCTACCGCGTGGCGGATTTCCTGCTGCCCGAGCATTTCTACGAGCCGATCCACCGGGAAATCTACGAGCTGGCGGGCAAGATCATCCGCGCCGGCAAGGCGGCGGAGCCGGCGACGCTCAAGACCCACCTGCCCGACCAACTGCTGCCCGACGTCACCATGATGCAATATCTGTCGCGGCTGGCGGCGGAGGCCACCACGGTGCTCAACGCGGCCGATTACGGGCAGGCCATCTATGACCTGGCCATCCGCCGCAACCTGATCCAGGTGGGCGAGGAAATGGTCGGCGTCGCCTATGATTCCGATGTGGAGATGACGCCGGCCAAGCAGATCGAAAAGGTCGAAGGCGAGCTGTTCCAGCTGGCGGAAAAAGGCCGCTACGATGGCGGCTTCCAGAATTTCGGCACCGCGCTCAACGCCTCGATCCAGATGGCGGGGGAAGCCTTCCAGCGCGACGGAGGGCTGTCGGGAATCGCCACGGCGCTGCACGACCTCGACCGGCAGATGGGCGGGCTGCAAAAGAGCGACCTCGTCATCCTCGCCGGGCGCCCGGCCATGGGCAAAACCTCGCTGGCCACCAATATCGCCTTCAACGTCGCCAAGGCCTGGCGCGGCGAGGTGATGCCCGACGGGCACACCAAGACGGTGGATGGCGGGATCGTGGGGTTCTTCAGCCTGGAAATGAGCTCGGAACAGCTCGCCACCCGAATCCTGGCCGAGCAGGCGGAAGTCTCCTCCTCCGATATCCGGCGCGGGCGCATCCACGACAACCAGTTCTCCAAGCTGGTGGACGTCTCCAACATGATGAGCCGGCTGCCGCTCTATATCGACGATACGGGCGGCATTTCGGTGGCGCAGCTCGCGGCGCGGGCGCGGCGGCTGAAACGGCAGAAGGGGCTCGACTTCCTCGTCGTCGACTATCTGCAACTGCTCAGCGGCTCGAGCCGGGCGGCGAGCCAGAACCGCGTGCAGGAGCTGACCGAGATCACCACCACGCTCAAGGCGCTGGCCAAGGAGCTGGAAATCCCCATCGTGGCCCTGTCCCAGCTCTCCCGACAGGTGGAGGCACGTGACGACAAGCGCCCGCAACTGGCGGATTTGCGCGAATCGGGCTCTATCGAGCAGGACGCGGACGTGGTCCTGTTCGTGTATCGCGACGAATATTATCTCAAGAACAAGGAACCCAAAGAGGGCACGCCCGAGCATCTGACCTGGCAGGGGGAAATGGAGAAGGTGCACGGCAAGGCGGAAGTCATCATCGCCAAGCAGCGCCACGGCCCCACCGGCACGGTGCAATTGAGCTTCGAGGCGCAATTTACCCGCTTTGGTAACCTTGCTCGGGCAGACTACCTGCCCGAACGCATGGAATAGGCATGACGCTGACCTCGGGCCTTGGCGGCCAATTGAGCATCGATCTGGGGGCGCTGGCCCGCAACTGGCGGGCGCTGGACAAGGTCAGCGCCGGCGCGCTGACGGCGGCGGTGGTCAAGGCGGATGCCTATGGCACCGGCATCGAGATGGCCAGCAAGGCCCTGCACGCCGCCGGCGCGCGCTTCTTCTTCGTCGCCACGCCCGACGAGGGCATGGCGGTGCGCGCCGCCGTGCCGGAGGCCCATATCTTCGTGCTCTACGGGCTCTATCCGGGCGCGGCGAACCTTTATATCCGGCAGAACCTGATGCCGGTCCTGTCCTCCATGGCGATGCTGGAGGAATGGCTGGCCAAATGCGTCGAGCGCAACGAGGCCTATCCGTCGGCCTTCCATTTCGACACCGGCATCAACCGGCTGGGGTTTCGGCTGGGCGAGGCGGGAGCGGTGCGCGAGCGCATCGAAAAGCTGGGCTATGCGCCGCAAATGGTGATGAGCCACCTGGCCTGCGCGGACCAGCCCAATCACGAGAAGAACCGCACCCAACTGGCCCTGTTCGGCTCGGTGATGGCGCAGTTTCCCGGCATTCCGGCATCGCTGGCCAATTCGGCCGGACTGATGACGGGGCGCGACTATCACTTCCAGATGGTGCGGCCCGGGGTAGCGCTCTATGGCGGGCGGGCCGTCAACGGGCGCAAGAACCCGATGTCGCCGGTGGTGACGCTGCATGTGCCGATCCTGCAGGTGACCGAAGGGCGGACCGGCGAAGCGGTGGGCTATGGCGCCAGCCACACGCTCAACCGCAACAGCCGGCTGGCAGTGCTGGGCTATGGCTATGCGGACGGCTTTCCGCGCTCGCTCTCGGGCACCAATGCGCGGCCGGGCGGCAAGGTATTCATCCGCGGCAAGCCGTGCCCGGTGCTGGGCAAGATCTCGATGGACCTGACGGTGGTGGATATCACCGAACTGGGGCCCGACCTGCCCGGCCCCGGCGAGGGCGCCGAAGTGTTCGGGCCCAATATCGGCGTGGACGAGCAGGCCGATGCCGCCGGTACGATCGGCTATGAACTGCTCACCGCCCTCAAGGGGCGCTACAGCCGCAACTATGTCGGCGACGGCAACCTGCCGGACGGTTGAGCCCGGCAGGTCGTTCGCGGAGGGCGCGCCTACAATTCCTTCTTCAGCCGGCCATCGACCGACCAGGCGCCGCCGCCAAACGCGGCGTAAAGGCCGACCGCGCCGGTCCAGAACAGCGAGGCGTTGATGGCCTTGCCCTGCACCTGGCTCAGAAAGCCCGCCCCGCCATCGGCCAGCCGGCGCATGGCGTCGCCGGTGAAATATTGCGCCGCCTCGGGCGAGTTGAGCAGCGCCACGCCCTCAGGCGTCAGGAATATCGGCCCATAGGGATTGACCCAGTGATACCACAGCGTCACCGCCAGCATGACAGTATTGGCCAGCGCCGCCGGCCGCGTCAGGAAGCCGATGGCGATCAGCACGCCCCCGACCAGATTGACCACGCCCAACAGCGGCGACCAGAACCAGCCCGGGTAGAAATTGAGGCTTTCCACGAAGCCGGACATGGCCATGGGATTGCCCATCTTGTGCCAGCCTTCATAGGCCAGCAGCAGGCCCACGGCGACGCGCAGCGCCACCCAGGCGAAGGGCTTGGCGAAGCCCTCGTAGAAATTGCCGAGGAATGGCAGGACGAGACGGTTCCGAGCGGAATTTCGCAGGGTATTATTCGAAGTGTCTATGGTAGCTGACATGATCGACCTCCCTTGATCGCCCCCACGCTAGTCCCGCCGGGCCCCGGCGACATTGAGCCAGATCAAGCTGCGTGCGGCTCCCGGCGCAGGCCGAAATGGGCCGAAGAGCGAGCGCCTTGAAAGTTCCCGTTTCGTTCTTGAACTCGCGCCGGCCTGTTGATAGGGTCGCGCCACCGCTCGCTCCACACCGCAGCGCGTCTTTCGGAGCAAAGCTGATGGCCAAATCCCGTTCATCCTTCGTCTGCCAGTCCTGCGGCGCCGTCACCTCCCGCTGGCAGGGGCGGTGCGACGCTTGCGGGGAATGGAACACCATCGTCGAGGAAATCCTCGATTCGGGCGTCGGCGCCGGGCCGAAGGCAGCGCGGGCCGGTGGACGCCCGACCAATCTGGTGCCGCTTTCGGGGGAGACGGAAAGCGCGGCGCGGGTGGTGACCGGCATCGCCGAACTCGACCGGGTGACGGGCGGGGGCTTCGTCAAGGGCTCGGCCCTGCTGGTGGGGGGCGATCCGGGCATCGGCAAATCGACGCTGCTGCTGCAATCGGCGGCGGCGCTGGCGGCGAAGGGCAAGCGCGTCATCTACGTCTCGGGCGAGGAAGCGGTGGCGCAGGTGCGCCTCCGGGCGCAGCGGCTGGGGCTGGGCGAGGCCGGGGTGTTGCTGGCGGCGGAAACCAATGTCGAGATCATTCTGGCCACGCTCGAGGCCGGGCCGGCTCCCGACCTCGTCATCATCGATTCCATCCAGACCCTGTGGACCGACCGGGTGGACAGCGCCCCCGGCACGGTGACGCAGGTGCGCACCTCGGCGCAGGCGCTGACGCGGCTGGCCAAGAAGAGCGGCGCGGCGGTGGTGCTGGTGGGGCACGTGACCAAGGACGGGCAGATCGCCGGCCCGCGCGTCGTCGAGCACATGGTGGATGCCGTGCTCTATTTCGAAGGCGACAGCAGCCACACGTTCCGCATCCTGCGCGGGGTGAAGAACCGCTACGGAGCCACTGACGAGATTGGCGTTTTCGCCATGACCGAGCGGGGCCTGGAACAGGTCGCCAACCCCTCGGCGCTGTTCCTCGACCAGCGCGACAAGGACGCGGCGGGTTCGGCGGTGTTCGCCGGCATGGAGGGAACGCGCCCGCTGCTGGTCGAAATCCAGGCGCTGGTGGCCCCCTCCCCGCTGGGCACGCCGCGCCGCGCCGTGGTGGGCTGGGATTCCTCGCGGTTGTCCATGGTGCTGGCGGTGCTGGAAACCCGCTGCGGGGTGCGGATCGGAGCCAACGACATCTATCTCAACGTCGCCGGCGGCCTCAAGATCAACGAGCCGGCGGCGGACCTGGCCGTCGCGGCGGCGCTGATCTCGTCGCTGACCGGCTCGCCCCTGCCGGCCGACGCGGTCTATTTCGGCGAAATCTCGCTGGCGGGAGGCGTACGGCCAGTGGTGCACGGCGCGCTGCGCCTGCGCGAAGCCCAGAAGCTGGGGTTCGGCTCGGTGGCGACCGGACGGCTGGGCAAGGCCGACCGGACAGCGGGCCTCGATATCACCGAATATGCGCAATTGAGCGAAATGGTGGGCCGCATCGCCGCCCAGAGCAAGCGGCCCATTCCCGAGCCGGAACCCGATTCATGGTAAACGAACCGTTTTCGGGAAGATCGGTCCCATAGGGTCAGCATGCCCTTGGCAGGGCGCGTCAAAATCGTTAAAGCTCCGGCAACAGGCGGGGGCCGCAGAAAACTTAGGCGAAAAACATATGTTGACAGCGTTCGACGTCGGTGTGGGTGTGCTGGTGCTGATTTCGGCGATCCTGGCCACCGCCCGGGGCCTGACCCGGGAAGTTCTCTCGCTCGCCACCTGGGCCGGATCGGCCGCCATCGCCGTCTATATGTGGCAATACCATCCCGAGATCGCGCGGGACTATATCGCCGAGCCGGTGGTCGCTGATATCGCCACCGTGGTGGTGACCTTCATCATTGCGCTGATCGTGCTGCACCTGTTGACCATGCGCATCGCCGATTTCGTCGTCGACAGCCGGATCGGGCCGATCGACCGGTCGCTGGGCTTCATCTTCGGCGTTTTGCGCGGCATCCTCATCGCCATCGTCATCACCATATTCGGCAATTGGCTGCTAGGCTCGAACCTGCCGGACTGGGCGCGCAACTCCCAATCGCTGCCTTATCTGCAGAACATGGGCACGACGCTGATTTCCATGCTGCCGGAAGGGCTGGAGCAGCAGGTGACCGATATCCTGCAAGGGGGCGGCGCGAATTTGACGGAAGATCCGGTGCCGGCGGCGCCGCTGGACGGCGAGGCGGTCGACCCCAGCATCGAGGGCACCGTGGACCCCACCGATCCGGTGATGGACCCCTAGGCCGGATAGCTGCCGCCCGCTTTTGTCATTGGTGGCCGGCGGGAAAATACGCTAGAGCCATTCACCGTCTCCCTGGAGCGGCGGACGTCTCCAGGTTTTGTTTGGCGCGTTTTCGAACCGGAAAAGCGATGTCCACTTTTGCCGGAAACGCTTTCATGGCACGGAGCCCCCTGTGATCCATAGCAAGGACGACGATTTCGACCTCAATGGAGACACGCTTCACGAGGAGTGCGGAGTGTTCGGCATTTTGGGCCATAGCGACGCCTCCACCCTGACGGCGCTGGGGCTGCATGCCCTCCAGCATCGTGGACAGGAGGCCGCCGGCATCGTCAGCTTCGACGGCCGCCAGTTCTACCAGGAAAAACGGATGGGACTGGTGGGAGACCACTATACCGATCCGGCGCTGCTGGCGCGGCTGCCCGGCTCCATCGCCATCGGCCATACGCGCTATTCCACCACCGGGGAGGTGGCGCTGCGCAATGTGCAGCCGCTGTTCGCCGAACTGGAAACCGGCGGCATCGCCGTCGCCCATAACGGCAATTTCACCAATGGGCTGACGCTGCGCCGGCAGATCATCGCCACGGGCGCCATCTGCCAGTCGACCTCCGACACCGAAGTGGTGCTGCACCTCATCGCCCGCTCGCGCCATTCCTCCAGCACCGACCGCTTCATCGACGCCATCCGGCAGATGGAGGGGGGCTATGCCATGCTGGCCATGACCCGCACCAAGCTGATCGCGGCGCGCGACCCGGTGGGCATCCGCCCGCTGGTGATGGGCGAGCTCGACGGCAAGCCCATCTTCTGCTCGGAGACCTGCGCGCTCGACATGATCGGGGCCAAATATATCCGCGACGTGGAGAATGGCGAGATCATCATCTGCGAAATCCAGCCGGACGGCTCGATCAGCATAGATGCGCGCAAGCAGGCCCATAAGGTGCCCGAGCGGCCATGCCTGTTCGAATATGTCTACTTCGCCCGCCCCGATTCGGTGGTTTCGGGCCGCAACGTCTATACGGCGCGCAAGAAGATGGGCATCAATCTGGCGCGAGAAGCGCCGGTCGCGGCGGACGTCGTGGTGCCGGTGCCCGATGGCGGCACGCCCGCGGCCATCGGCTTTGCCCAACAGAGCGGCATTCCGTTCGAATTGGGCATCATCCGCAACCACTATGTGGGCCGCACCTTCATCGAGCCGACCCAGCAGATCCGCGCCTTCGGGGTGAAGCTCAAGCATTCGGCCAACCGCGCCGAAATCGAGGGCAAGCGCGTGGTGCTGGTGGACGATTCCATCGTGCGCGGCACCACTTCGGTGAAAATCGTGCAGATGATCCGCGACGCCGGCGCCACCGAGGTGCATATCCGCGTGGCGAGCCCGATGATCTTCCATTCCGACCATTATGGCATCGACACGCCCAACCCCGACAAGCTGCTGGCCAACCAATATGCGGATCTGGAGGCCATGTGCCGCTATATCGGGGCGGATTCGTTGCAGTTCCTTTCCATTGACGGGCTTTACGAAGCCGTGGGCGGGGCCAAGCGCAATCCGAAGGCGCCGCAATTCACCGACCATTATTTCACCGGCGACTATCCGACGCAGTTGACCGACTTCAACGGGGGCACGATGAACGACCCCAAGCAGATTTCCCTGCTCAAGGAAGCCGGCTGATGAGCGACGACAACAAGGAACTGGCCGGAAAGGTCGTGCTGGTCACCGGCGCCTCGCGGGGCATCGGCTACGCGGCGGCCCTCGAGGCGGCGCGGCGCGGCGCCCATGTGATTGCGGTGGCCCGCACGGTGGGAGGCCTCGAGGAGCTGGACGACGAGATCCAGGCGCTGGGCGGCTCGGCCACGCTGGTGCCGCTCGACCTGCGCGACGGCGAGGCCATCGACCGGCTGGGCGCAGCGATATTCGAGCGCTGGGGACAACTGGACGGCCTGGTGGCCAATGCCGGGCAATTGGGCGTCCTGAGTCCGCTGCCCCATATCAAGCCCGACGATTTCGACAAGGTGCTGGCGGTGAACGTGACGGCCAATTACCGGCTGCTGCGCTCGCTGGACCTGCTGCTGCGGCAGGCCGAGGCGGGGCGCGCGGTTTTCGTCTCGTCGTCCTCGGCGCGTTCGGCGCGGCCGTTCTGGGGCCTTTATGCGGCCAGCAAGGCGGCGCTGGACGCCATGGTGAAATCCTATGCGGGGGAAATCGCCAATACCGGCGCCAGGGTCAACGTCTTCTATCCCGGGGCGGTGCGCACCGCGATGCGCGCCAAGGCGATGCCCGGCGAGAACCCGGAGACGCTGCCGGCGCCGGCGGAAATCGCGCCTCGCCTGCTGGACCTCCTCGACCCAGGCCTCGCTGAAAACGGGCAGTTGTTCGACATGGCGACGGGCCGGTTCGAGGCGCTGTAGAGGCTTTCATGTTTGACGGAAGCGGCGACCAGCGCTCCCTCCTCCTTGAGGGGAGGGTTGGGGAGGGGGTGGATTTGGCGGAGCACCGAAGGACCCCCACCCCCGACCCCTCCCCTCAAGGGGGAGGGGAGCAAGACGGCGCTGATCCGCTTGACAGTGAAAGGCTCTAACCATGGCGCGGCTGCGTCCCTATGCGCCGGACGATCTGGATGCGCTCTATCGCATATGCCTGCTGACCGGGGACGCGGGCAAGGACGCCAGCGCGCTCTATCGCGACCCGCAACTGGTGGGCCATATCTATGCCGCGCCCTATGGCGTGCTGGAGCCCGAACACGCCTTCGTCGTCGAGGACGAAGGGGGCGTGGCCGGTTATATCGTGGGCACCCATGACAGCGAGGCCTTTTCCGACCGGATGGAGCGCGACTGGTGGCCGGCTTTGCGCCGGCGCTATGCCGATGCGACGGGCCTGAACGCGGCGGACCGGCAACGGATCGGCACCATCATGCGCCCGGAACGCCAGCCGGCGCAGCTTACCGCCCCCTGCCCCGCCCATATCCACATGAACCTGCTGCCGCATCTGCGCGGCCGGGGCATCGGCTCGCGCCTGCTCGGAACATGGATCGAACAGGCCCGGGCTGCCGGCGTCCGGGGCATCCATCTGGGCGCCAGCGCCACCAATGCGGGGGGCATAGCCTTCTGGACCCGCAGCGGCTTCGCCCCCGCGCTCCAGACAAAGGGCGCGGTCTGGTTCACCATGGAGCTCGGCTCCCGAGCGGGCCGGACCGGTAGCGGCTGAAATGTCTGCCGGACAAGCGGCCCGCTCGTCCCATATCGGCAACCGAACCCACTCCTGCGGCCGGAACCCGTCCCGTCCTACCTGCGGCGCGGGTCAGTCTCCCCGCAGGATTTTTTCCATCGCCTTGCCGCGCGCCAATTCATCGATGAGCTTGTCCAGATAGCGGATGTCACGCATGGTGGGATCCTCCACTTCCTCCACCCGGACACCGCATACAACGCCCTTGATCAGGTTGCGGGACGGATGCATCCGCGGCGCCTGTGCCAGGAAGGTCCTGAAGTCGACCCCGTTTTCCAATTGCGCGTCCAACGCGTCCTGGCCATAGCCGGTCAGCCAGCCGATGATCCGGTCGACCTCCGCTTTCGTGCGTCCCTTGCGCTCCGCCTTGGCAACATAGTGAGGATAGACGCTCGCAAAGCTGGTTCCAAAGATCCGATGTTCAGCCATGGTCTCGGCTCCTCCATGCCGCGCGCTGACAGGCCGGGATCGCTCCCACTCTTTAGTGATTTCGCCTATAAGTATCTGGTTTTTCTGTATAAAATCGCGACTTCCAATTAAAATGCCGCTATTGAGGCCAGCAAAATACTATCGCATTGATTTTATTGATTTTTTTGGAATTTTTAGCAGCGAAAAATTCTGTGGGTTATTGAAGACTATCGACGCTGAGGACTGTCTCAAAAACCTCTTCAAGAGGCAAACCATGACCGCGCTACCAGCCAGAAAAGTGCCGTCTCCTTTCATAGCAGGCTTGGGTCACCAAGGCGAGACGTCAGCCCATCTGCCAGCAACCAAGCCCGGAATGCGAGATACAAACTAGGCCGCCACCTGGACGCCTCGTACTCCCTCCTGAACTGGGCAGTCCCGCTGCCGACACAGGTCCGCTCATTCCTTCAGGTACTCTCGCAACTCTCCGTCGATCGGTAAAGTGCTAGCCGGCAACAATGGGGCTGTAAGCTGTCTGGCCGCTCTTGGAGGCAGCCCATCTAAAGTGGACACTCGCTCCCCTGGCGCCCCTCCGGTTTAACTGAGAGCGCGGGCAGATTTGCGGCTTTGGCGTAAGTGTCTCTCATCCGCTTCGGCCTGAGCAGCAGGCACTTAGTTCGTCAATTCTGGTTCAATCCCGCCGGTTACCGTCAAGCTTCGCCTCCACATTGCATTGAGGCCAAGATTCCGAAGAACTTGGCACGCCACGCCTGCATGATAGGATTCAGGTCACGTGCACTCTCACCTGAAACAAGAAGGCAGCTGTCATTAAAAACCTTGAGAAACACACGCGCATACCGGACGCCGAACCCGGCCAATGGTTGGAGAACGCGGTTGCCTCAGTCGAGTACCTCAAGCTGGCCATGACGGGTCAGTGGATACCCATCTATGTCAGTGCGCCGTTTTTCTACGTCCTCGCGGTCCTCATGAGTCAGGAAAAGGCTAATCCCGTGGACCATGCCAGGCTCGCGGGACTGTTCGTCGACGCCAGCTCGGGTTGGCGGCTGGAACATTCATGGGGCGGCGGTGAGCCCGAGCGCATGTATCTGGCCTCGGGACTTGGCGAGAGCGGGGGATCGACCTTCGCAGGAGGACAACAGCTTGTCTATCGCCGCCAGATGCATGGGCTGGAAGCCTACATCGAGTTGGACCAGCGGCTGGTCCAGGCGCTGGATGTCCACTTCATGCCGGAACGCAGCGCCTACTGCCGGATCAACGGCAGCGGCGACATCGAGGCGGTCATCAAGGTCGAACGGTTGCCGCCGGACAAGAACGGACATCGCGGGCACCTAGTATCCGTCAGGGCCGAGGACCTGGGCAAGTACATGGCCGTCACGGGGACGGTTCTCGCCGCTAAGTTCGACTTCACCCGGGTCGACCACAAGAAGATCGGTTTCGACGGCTGGGACGGTGCGGAGCGCGACAGCTTCAAGGCGCCCGACCTCGTGCATCATTCAGGGCGGGTGCCGGGTCGTTGCAGCTTCGCGAACGGCTGGATCATCGTCCGCCCCGCCAAGACAGTGGCCGAGGTGATGGAGGAGGAGAATGCTGCCGTGGATAGGTCAAAGAGGCAGCATGTCAACTTCATCATCCAAGATATCCGGCACGGCAGGATAGTGACCTGCTCGGCTGCACCGGGCGCCAGCACCAACTACTTCGACGCCGTCGAGGGTTTGCCATTCGAACTCTCTCCCGTTTTCTTCCGTGCCGAGGTAATGGCGAAATACAAGGCAGACACCGACAAGTACCAGATTGACGGTCGCATGATCCGCTGTCGAGAGGCCTGGGAACTGCGCTCGTTTGACATCAACGAGGCCGGACAGGTCCACACCTACCTGCAGGACCTGTCCCACCTGCCCTACGAGGAGCAGCTGTATTGGAAGTCGTTCAACGAGGAGCCGAAAGCGCCTATCTCGAAGCGAAGCTACACCAGCGACTTCCTCGGCGAATGGACGGACGAGATCGACCCGTTGGATGAACTCAAGCGGCTGACTACCACGCTCGACGGTGAATGCTTTCCATGGTGGGTTACCCGCGGCCAGGCCGTACGGCTGGCTGCCCAGTACCCATCGCTGGAGAACGCGGCGGAGTGGGGTGACGAAATCCTCCATCTGGACCAGCTCGTCGTGGAAGGCTTCAAGGACAGCGAATTGCGGAAAATCGCGGCCTTCCGCGGCGCGACCGTGGCAGCGAACTGGCGTTCGCTCCGCCTGATCGAGGCAATCCTGGTGGCCACTGGCAATTCGCCGGAGCAAGCCAAGGCCATCATGGTCCCGCTCCAGCGCATGCATGCCCTCAGAAGCATCCTGACGGCGCACACGGGCGGCGCCACCAAAGGCGAGGAGCAACGCAAGGCGATAGCGGAGCACAACACCTACCGCGCCCACTTCGAACATCTGGCATCGGGAGTGCTGGACGGCCTAACCGCCATCATCGCGGCTCTGGATGGCGACAAGGCAGTTACCTAGCCTGCTCAGGCAGGAAGCGCAGATCGGCTAATGGTGTGGATCGCCTAGCAGTTTCCCCGATGCCTCCTCCGCCAGCAGTGGCCTGATCCAGCTCTCCAGCTCACCGAGAGTGGCGGCGGCTGGGAACGGGTCCTCGTGCCATGGCGTCTGCTGCAGCGTGGCAAACGCGAAGGATTCGCACGACCTTCTCGGGTTGGTTTTCAGGATGTTGTGGTCGAAACTATCCCAGACCGCGCCATGGGTCCTCACGATGAATTCGGCCCACGACGCCTCCACCGCGGCCTTGGGGGCGATGTCGACCACGTCGAACTCGGCAAGCGAGCGCGTGGTGTTGCTCTGCCAGGCATCCAGCAGCAGTTGCCTGGCTTCCACATCGGTGCGCGGTGCGCTGTAGCCATAGACGGTGACGTAGTAGCTGTCTCGCATGTAGTCGAGAGACATGTCCCACTGCCCCTTGATGAAGGGGTCGGAGTTGTAGTCCTTCTCCGCCACCGGATAGAGCAGCCGGCTCGGCTTGAAGGCGCTGTCGCTTGGGCCGAGGTCGGACGTAAAGCGCACCTGGCGCGCTTCCAAGTTCACCGAGACATCGACATTGCCGTGCAGGAAGGCGATCTGTGGCAACACGTGCCCGAGGTGGCGCCAACGACGATAGGCCTGGGGAAGCAGCGGATCCCAGTTGAAGGTGACGATCAGGTCCTTGGGCCGAAGAGAGAGTATCAGGTAGTCATACAGGGTAGGTTCGTCGGGCAGCGTCAAGGTGGAGAAGTACCGCCTGACCGCGTCGTCGAGCCGTCCCAGCACGTCCTGGTTTCCGCTCTCGCTGATGGCGCTGTAGACAGTCTCGAAATTGCCGCTTGGGTCGTGGCCAGCTTCCCTAATGATGTCCTCGATGCCCAGTTTGACTACCAGGTCGGACATGACGGGAAGCAGTTTACCGTTCCTATCGCCGTTGGGGCAGCAAGCGCGGCTGGCCCCTGCGCCTAGGATGACCACATGAGGCGAGTGGTTGATGCCGCTCTCAATATCCAATTGCGGAAGTGTTTGCCTAGCCTGCTGGGACATAGTCTTCGATCCTCGTTGAAGGGAACGAAGTGCAGTTCACCCCCCGGATTTCGCAAACAGCCGGCAGGGGGGCCTTCCCCCTGGTCGCGGCGATGGAACCTAGCACGTTGTCGGAGATGCCCTATTCGAATTCGGTGGCGGTGAGAATGATTTATAGGAGTGGCCAAGGAATTGTTGTCCGAAATGCAGGATCGCAGAAGATGATAGGCTTGGTGTGGCATAAGAGTTTTGGGACATCCAATTGAGTTCTGTACACGCCCGCGACGTGATCCTCATCAGCAAGGCCCAGCGGCTAATCTCTCCGACATCGGGCGCATCATGACCACCTACGACAGCCATCTCATCGAAGGACATGACATGCACCATGCGAGATTGGGTGTGAATGGATGAGAAATTGGGTTGGTAGATTGGGCGTAAATGGGTGTATAATTGGGTCATGATCAACGCGACTACCATAAAAATCACCCCCGAAATTCTGAAGCTCATTGCTGAAATCGATGAGTTCAAAGGCGCTTGGCGAGCTCTCGGCACACTGGCGCCAGAGCGGCTTTCGGCTCTACGCCACGTGGCCACCATCGAAAGCATCGGGTCATCTACCCGTATCGAAGGCAGCAGACTCACCGACCGGGAAGTAGAGCGGCTTCTGTCCAATCTTGAGATTAGGTCGTTTACGACGCGCGATGAGCAGGAAGTCGCAGGCTATGCCGAAGTGATGGAACTGGTTTTCCGCGCTTGGGGTGATATCGCCCTCACCGAGAACCATATCCGCCAATTGCACCGGGATCTGCTCGCCTATAGCGACAAAGACGGATGGCATCGTGGGGCCTACAAGACCAATCCCAACAACGTCGCTGCGTTCGATGAGCATGGTAACCAGATCGGCATAGTTTTCGAGACCGCCAGCCCATTTGATACCCCCAAGCGCATGACTGAGCTCATAAGCTGGTTCAATCAGGAGCTTGAGGACCAGCAATGGCATCCCCTGCTGGCGATTGGTTTATTTGTGGTTGTATTCCTCGAAATACACCCGTTCCAGGACGGCAATGGTCGGTTGAGCCGCGTGCTGACGACCCTGCTTCTGTTGCGGGCCGGATATACCTATGTTCCCTATAGCTCGCTCGAAAGCGTTATCGAGCAAAGCAAAGAGGGATATTATCTGGCCCTGCGCCAAACACAGGGCACTATCCGCAGCGAAGCGCCTGATTGGCAGCCTTGGTTGAAGTTTTTCCTACGGGCGTTGCAGCACCAGGCTCGACGGCTTGCCGCCAAGGTCGAGCGGGAAAAGCTGCTACTGGGCGCCCTGCCCGAGATCGCTCTGCAAATCCTCGATCATGTCCGGCAGCATGGGCGCATCACCGTGTCCGAGGCTGTCACGATTACCGGCATCAGCCGCAATACGCTCAAAGTGCATTTCAGGACGCTGGTGGAAAAAGGCCATCTGGTTCTGCATGGCAGCGGCAGAGGCGCTTGGTATGGCCTTGCCTAGCAACTCAAGGCGGTCTGCTATTTATACCTGCAATATTAAGATGGTGAAACGAAGGCGCGTACGGCCTCGCCTGCGACCAAGGTTTCCACGTAGCGGCTAAGGTGCTGAGTAGGTTCGGAAGATCATGAAGCCATGATGTCAGCCCGACGCTGTTTAAACAATGCCACCCATATTTGAATAACGCAGATGCTAACGTAAGCGACTTAAATAGGCTCGTCGCTCTCTGCTCGCTCCAACGGAAGGATAAGCCGTCGATCGACAACGGATGGGGCATCCGGTGCGACGAATCGGATAGGACCGCGCCCTCTTCAACCATCGCAGACTATCTTCATAGCCTACCCATATGACTGACCTTCCGCATACCAAGCTGCTTGCCCGCAAGATCTCAGATTTCTGCCGCCTCCGTGTCGATCCCATGTTGCCTCCTCAGGACAGCGCGCGGATCAAGGAATTTCTCCTCGACCTGATCGCCCGGTCGCAAACGCCGCCTCGCAAGGTACGCGGCTACGATTGGGACGAAATCGCCCTTCAATGTGGCCTCGACAGGAATGCTCTTCGGGACGCGATAGCGGTGATCGAGCCGGCACTTGATGCAATCGTGCGGAACACGAAAAACCCAACCAAGCGCCCTTCCACCAGAACACAAGGCGCTCAGGAGCCAGCGCCGCGCCCGCGACGCGGTCGTCTCAGGAAGCCGCCGCAGGAAAAGGCAGGCGCCACCCGACACTTTGCCGCAACGGATCGATCGCAGGAAACAGCCGCTACAAAGCGGCAAAGGCCGGGCACAAAGCCACGCACGATCGAGGAGTTCCCCACGTCCCTCTTCGATGGTTGGATTGATCCACCGGCCTTTCGGGAGGCACTGGAACTACACATGCGCCGGCACGGTGACAGCTACTGGCATCTCCACCGTGCCGTTGTCCGCGATGACGAAAAATTCGACCACTCGACCATCCGTCACTGGCTACAGGGATCGAAAGCCCCTCGCAGCGTTGCGAGCATGGAGGTGCTCGGTCGCATCGAACGCCGGTACCGCCTTCCGGCAGGATATTTCAAGGCGAAGCTGCCGCATCAGACTCGGTCGGCCTCGGGCTATGTTCTCGACGATATCGCCCCGGCCGAGCGACGGCGGCTCGCTTGGCATCTGCCCGACGATTTCAACATACGTCCGCGCCAAGAACAGGAGGAAATCCTCGAATGGGTTCGGCGCGTCATCATCAGGGGTTCGACCGACTACAGGCGCTTCCAGGCAGCCGCGATGAAGCAGCGCTACGCGATCCGCTTTCCAGGGATCACTTACGGTCAGGCTGACACCGCGGGCGAACGCTATAGAGACAGATGCGAGGAGCAGGACGAAGACAGCGTTTCCTTCGCCGATCCCGACCTGCGATCCGGCGTCATGGACGCCCCACCTGTCCTCGCCATGGAAATGGTCGAACTCATCCGCTTCAAAACCGCAACGCTCACGGCATTCGGTCTCCAGCGGAACGGTGTTTGGGGCGAAGAGACGGCATCACAGAAGGTCGAGCATCTCGGCCTGATGTTTGGCGCCTTGGCCGCCCATCCGCGGGGGCCCGTGCGTGGCTACGGCGTGCCGCCGCAGCACCTGACCTTCGGGCTGCTCGTCTTCCCCTCGATCTGGGACTGGTACGTGCAATGGCGCGAGAGGCGGCGCGGCTTCTATACCGCCTGGGAGGTGGATATGCTGCGCATCTCGCTTGCCCTCACCCGAAAGGAAACGGGATGGCTGCGGCAGCACCCTCATCTCAGAACGCGGCTCCGGCCTATCGCCGGCCTGGTTACACAGGAAGACATCGACCGCGCATGTGCGGACTGGGACGATGCCTGCGACGTCTATTTCAAGCATGCGTCCTCCCGCGTGAAGGAGATTCAACGTGTCGCGCGGGTCCATCGCGACCCGTTCGAGCCGATCATGCCGGTATTGGAGGCCGAAAGCCCGGTCGGCGAATATCGGAAGATCACGGAGGAAATCCTCCGGCTCATGCCGGACGAGCGGCTCTATCGTCGCCCGGCGGCGGAAGCCGTCCGCTCGTTCCTGATGCTGCGCTTTGGGCTGCACCTTGGATTGCGACAGAAGAACCTGCGCCAGCTGATGGTCTGTGAGCGCGGACGGCTGCCGCGGTCCGAGCGCCAGCTCGCCGACATGAAGCGCGGCGAAATCCGATGGAGCGAACGCGACAAGGGCTGGGAGGTGCTGATCCCGTCGGTCGCCTTCAAGAACGCCAACTCGTCCTACTTCGGGAGCAAGCCGTTCCGATTGATCCTGCCCAACCTCGGCGGTCTGTAAGATCACATCGAAGCCTATGTCGATCGCCACAGGCGTGTGCTTCTTGGTGGAGCCGAGGACCCGGGCACGTTCTTCGTGAAGACGGTGAAGACGACGAGCAGGGACGCCTCATACGATCAAAACACGTTCTATGAAGCTTGGCGTCTGACGATCCAGCGATATGGAATCTACAACCCCTACACTGAAAGGGGCGCGATTGCCGGCCTTCTCCCTCACGGCCCGCACAATGTCCGTGACGTGCTCGCGACGCATATTCTGAAGCAAACAGGTTCTTACGAGCAGGCGAGCTATGCCATCCAGGACACACCAGACATGGTCGCACAGCACTACGGCCGCTTCCTGCCGCAGGATAAGGCGGCCCTCGCCGCGCGGATTCTAAACCAGGTCTGGCAAGCGGCGTAGACGGATTTCGAGGGGGAATTAGAAGCTCGATTCCCCCTTGCCTAGCAACTCAAAGCGGTCTGCTATTTATACCTGCATACCAAGACGGTGATGAACTGTATGGCAGCACGAGTTGGATTGTTGGCAGAGATAGAGCGGCACGAGAGCTATCAGGACTGAATAGGCTTTGTCGGCTGTCTACTACAACTGCCAAAGAGTCCCATAAGCGCGGACCTACGAGCAACATTGGGAAGATCGGCCACGAGATCGGCCGAATTCACTCACCAATTGAAAATTCATGATTATAATTTTGTAATTAGATGAATTTTAGATCGGCCAATTGTATAGAAGAAGCCGCATAGAGCCAGTGCGCCTTGGGGGGTATCGGAGAATATTTCGGATGCCCTGGCGGAGCTTTCTACCGCATCGGCCACGTTGGGAAAGACGCTGCATCCGCGCACCGCAGCTAATCTCTCCGACATCGTGCGCATCATGACCACCTACGACAGGCACCTCATCGAAGGACATCGCATGCACCCACGCGGTATCGGGTGTAAATGGATGAGAAATTGGGTTGGCATATTCAGCCGTTAGCTCGTGATCTAATTGGTCCTGGCCTAACGAAGTGAATGCACGTTCCCTCTCCACGAACGCATGCCTTACGTAGACTGTGAGCGCGCGCCGCTGTTTGACCAAAACCCAACCAACGGGTGATAGTGCGGAAAAGAGGGGGTGTGATGCGCAAGCTATTCATGCGTCTATTAACTGCAGGCACTGAAGATGAGGTTCAGGCGATCTTGGACGCGGACGGTCTGAGTTCGGACACATCGAAGTGGACGCCTTACGGCGACAACGAGTCGTTCTACGGTGTGGTTGAGAACCAGCAAGCCCACCCCGTGCCTGCATTGGTTGAAAAGATCACTAATGGCATCGACGCCATTCTCGAGAAGAAGGTGCTCCAGGACGGTCTGGACATTCGATCGCCCGCCGCGCCGAGGAGCGTACGGGAGGCGCTGGACCGATACTTCCCCGACCATCGCAACTGGGATCTGGGCGATGCGCGGCGCCGGCAGGCCGGGGAATTGCAGATTGTGGCCAGTGGCCCACGTCGAGACACATCGCTACTCGTCTACGACGACGGCGTAGGTCAGGCCCCCGCCGACTTCCCAGGAACCTTCCTGTCTCTTCTACGTGGCAACAAGAACGACGTTCACTTCGTACAAGGCAAGTACAACATGGGCGGCGCCGGCGCGATCGCGTTCTGCGGCGATCGCCGGTTCCAGCTTGTCGCGAGCAAGCGCTACGATGGATACCAGCCGCTGGGCTTCACCCTGCTCCGTCGCCATCCGCCCGCCCTGGCTGAGGCAGCGAACCGCAAGAATACCTGGTACGAGTATCTCATCTTCGATGGGAATGTGGCGGCAATCGAAATCGACGAGTTGGATGTCGGCCTAGAGGGCCGGATGTTCCGTACCGGTTCACTCCTAAAGCTCTATTCCTACCGCCTTCCGGAGGGCTCGCGCTCAATCATCTCGCGCGACCTCAACCTAAGCCTCAACGAATTCCTGTTCGAGCCCGCGCTTCCATTCCTGACAGTCGACAACAACGAGCGCTATCCAGACAACCGCGCGCCCGTGACCCCGGTTTACGGCCTGAAGCGTCGGTTAGAGGCCGACACGGAGACGGTAGAGACCAAGTTCTCTGAGGTGTCGCGCACGCATGAGTTGGGGGAGCTCGGCATCACCGTTTACGTCTTTAAGGCGCGATCCCGCGACCAGGGAGTCAAGGAGACGAAGCAGTACATCCAACGCGAGTACTTTAAAAACAATATGACCGTGCTGTTCTCTCTCAACGGGCAGGTGCATGGTTCCTACTCGTCAGAGTTTGTGACACGCGCCTTAAAGATGCCACTGCTGAAGGACTATCTGCTTGTTCATGTCGACTGTTCGAGCCTCCACCTCGAAGTTCGTAACGAGCTCTTTATGGCGTCGCGCGACCGGCTAAAGGCGGGTGATAAGGCCGATGCTATCCGGAAGCATCTCCGCGACATGCTCCTAGCCAGCGAACTCAAGGAGATTTCCCGCCGCCGAAAATCGAGCCTCGGCGTGGACAGCGGGGACGCGGGCCAGATGCTCCGCGATCTCACACGCAATATGCCGATGAACGAGGCGCTGAGTCGCATCCTAAGGCAGACCTTCGACATCGCCGAGCAAAGGCCGGGCACTGCGCCGAAGAAGCAGCGCGACGAGCCGCAGCGGCCCAAGCGGGAGCCGCGTGATGCCCCGCCATTCGATCCGCAGCGCTACCCATCGACGTTTCAGGCCAAGGGAGGTGATGCACAAGAGAGCGGTCTTAAGCTGTACCGGCTGCCAGCGGGCGGAAGCCGCACTATCGCCTTTGCCACAGACGTCGAAAACGACTTCTTCGATCGAACAGACGATCCCGGCAACCTATCGCTTTCCATCATGCGGCCGTCCAGCAAGGGCGACGGCGGTGGCGGCATACCGGAC
The DNA here is from genome assembly GCF_042648785.1 of Devosia honganensis. Lineage (NCBI taxonomy): Bacteria > Pseudomonadati > Pseudomonadota > Alphaproteobacteria > Hyphomicrobiales > Devosiaceae > Devosia > Devosia honganensis. Next base: position 306,272 of record NZ_JBHRYD010000005.1, on the reverse strand, counting down.
CTCAGCGAAGGGGGCGACCTTCTGGATGTGGTGCGCACGAGCCCGCTAGAGGGAACGATCAAAGTTGGTCTAAGGGCAACGGGGCAGATGAAGGTTGGCGACACTGTAGAACTGGTTGCGACCCTCACCAGCCCGCACGGCGATTTAACCGAGACCTTGCTGGTGCAGATCACCGATCCCGAAAGGAAGCCGTCGCGCAAGGAACCCGACATCGAGCCTCCGCTAGGTATCCCAGAGCTCGTTCTCTGCTCGAAGGAGGGGGGCGCCGGGCTCAAGTCATGGGATGAAATCAACGAGGCGGGCGTCGAGATGAGCCACGATGTTGTGGTCTATCCCTTTGTCGACGACGATAAGCTGTCGCGGATCTATCTCAATGTGGACAGTAGGGTTCTGAAGGACTTTAACGCGGGTGCTCGCTCACCCGAGGCAGTGGAGATTGCCGAAAGGCGTTACATCAGCGCTGTTTACTTTCACACGCTGTTCCTCTTCGCCACGACGAAGTCGCGGAAGTACGACTTGAAGAGGAGCGATGGCTTGGACGGCCACGAAGTCGATCTGGCCGATTATGTGTCCGATCTTTTCAGTTCATCTTACGCGCAGTTTCTCCTGAATTTTGACACCGTCAATTTGATCGATGCAGTCGGTTGAATGAAGCGGATTCTCGCCACCGAATAACGCGAAATCTTGTGGCTAATGGCCATCGCCCACGCACTTTGCCGCAAAGCGGCTATGCGCCGACGAACTCCGTCTTAAGAGCGTCAAGCGACGCGTAGGCGAACTCGCCACCAAGCGACCAGCCTTTTTGATCGCAGATGCGGAGAAGACGCTGTTCAAAGCGGTGGGCATCCGCGCCTGAGCTGAACACCCGGAGACTGATCGGAACGTAGCGGATCGTCGCGCAGGGCGGGAGGCCGCCAGTGAGCTCGGCCATCCGGCGATCTAGGTCGTGCGTGCGCCCGATCTTGACGAGCGCACGGCCGTCTACCTCAACCTGGGGCGCAAGGACACAGATCGGACCGTCAACCAGCAGCAAGTACACGCCGGTCCGACCGTCGACCACAGTGGAAATACGCGGACCGAAGGCGGGGGCCGGGCCACGAGAGCTCCGGACATCGACGTTCCAGTCGTCCGGAGAAATCGATCGGCGAATCCGGGCGACCTCGTTCGCCAGCGCTGCGGGCTTGCCGCCGAACTCGCGCCAGACCTGAAGATCAACAGCGCCGCCGGGGCGCAGTCCTGCATCCCTTCCGGGAGGCGCGGCGGGGTCATGGCGCCCGAAGTTGCGCAGACGTAGAGCAATTCCTGCCGGATTGCGGAACGACGCGAGCACTGCGCGTCCATCGCGGCGGCCGCGGCGGCCAGTTGCCCTAAGCATGGTCGACAGCGCAATGACCCCGGGATGAGTCTTTTCCCGCCTTTGGAGCGCTGAGGTAGAGTTCCATGAGCAGGACGGTCTCTTCGCGCGACCAGTCGGGATTGCGCCCGCGATCCTTTACCTCCGATCCGTCCACTTCTTCCCTCGCCAAAAAGCGCTGCTACCCCCATGCCCAGCAGATCGCGCCACTGCCGGTGGAATGCGCTGGACGGAGGCTATAGTCTAATGACCTATAGTCCCGTATAGTGTAGTGTATCCAACATCTTTTTCAAAGCCGGGGACGACTTGACGATCTATCTCGACAACATGGCTGCCACGCCTGTCGACCCGCGGGTCGCGGAACGCCACCGCACGGCGATGACCGACAACCCAGCGAACGCACACAGCTCAGTGCACTCGCTCGGCGTTGACGCTCAGAAGACAATCGACAAGGCTTCGATGGCACTGATCAGCGCGCTCGGCTGCAACGACGGCGATGTCACGTTCACGCCCGGTGCCTCCGCCGCGCTGTGGCTCGCCGTCGAGGACGCGATCGGGCGCGTCGTCGGCCGGCCGGCGCGGATCGCTGCGACCGAGGTTGAGCACCCCGCCCTGCTCAGCGCCCTCCGACGAGCAGAGCGCGAAGGGCGCGTAACGCTCGCGATGATCGCCGTCGACGAACATGGCGCTCCCAAGCTCGATGCGGTCGAGCAAGCGCTCAGCCGGGGCGCCGACCTGCTGTGCACAATGGCCGCCAACAACGAGATTGGCACGATCACCGACATCCCTTCGGTGGCAGCCGTGGCGCGGCATAAAGGCGTCCGGCATCTCGTCGACGCCAGCCAAGCCGCCGGCCGGATCGAGATGCCCAGCGTTCTCGATGCCGACCTGATTGTGGTCAGCGGCGCGAAGGCCTACGGGCCGCGACGAGCCGGCGCGCTTCTTGGCGAACTGAGTGGTCATGCCTCCCGTCTGGCGCACGACGTCTTCGGAAGCCCCGACGCTCCCGCAGCGGTGGCGCTCGCCTACGCAATGTCCCTGCGCGCCGCCGAGCGCGTCGCCGACGAGCGGCGGCTTGCGGCGATGCGCGACGCCCTGCAGTCGCATCTGCTCGACGCCGTCCCGGGACTACGCGTCAACTGCTCCCAGGCATCGCGCCTAGCCGGAAGCCTGCACGTCTCGACGCCACACCTTCCTGGCGAGGCCGTTGTTGGTCGTCTTTGGGGACAAGTCGCGCTGTCAACCGGAGCAGCCTGCCAATCGGGTGTGCCGGGACCCTCACACGTGCTCTCCGCCATGGCCATTCCCGAATGGGCCAAGGAGGGAGCCGTCCGCATTGGGATCGGCCGCTTCAACACCGAGGACGAAGTCGCGCAGGCCGGCGAACTGATCGCCGCCGCGCTGAACGCAGCCGTGCCAGCACGGAGATACGCATGACACTCGCCGCCGTCCGGCCCCGCTTCAGCGGGCATGAGACGTTCGCCTGCCGTTTCGCCTGGCTACCCAAGGCCGTCCGCCTGATCGCTCGAAATCCGAAGGCGCTCTCCGACGACGAGCGCGCGATCCTCGAGCTCGGCCTAGGCAAGAATATGGTCCGCGCGCTTAGGTTCTGGCTGGAGACGTTCGAAGTCGCCTCTGCGGAGGCCGGCGCGTGGTCGCTGCTGCCGTTCGGCGAAGCGCTGTTCGGCGACGACGGTCTCGATCCCTACATCGAGCGCGTCGAGACCCAGTGGCTGCTCCATTGGCGCCTCAGCACGGCAGTCGAGAACCCGCTGTTCGCCTGGCGTCACATCCTCTACCGCCGCATGCGTCCCGACTTCACGCGCTCCGAGCTTCTCGCCGAGATGCGCGCCGAAGGCGAACGGCTAGGCTACGAGCACTCCGACGTCACGCTGCTCCAGCACGCCGATGTGTTCATCCACAGCTATCTCGGTTCGCTCAATCCCGCCTCCCCGGAGGACACGCTCGACGGTCCACTCGTCGATCTCGGCCTGCTCCGGCGGCTCGGCCGCCGGCGCGGCGCCGATCGCATCGAGCCTGTTTTCACGCTTACGCGAATCCCGATTGGCGAGATCGGCGGCGGCGTCGTGAACTACGCGATCGCCAGCTATTGGACCGCCCGCCGCGCAGGCGAGTCCGTCGTGACGTTCCGCGACCTTGCCCACGGTGAGGGCTCCCCGGGCGCGACGCTGCGCATGGAGACGGACGATCTGCGCGACCATCTCGAGCGCTGGCCCACGCTTTGGTCCTACCGCCCTTCGGGTGACGCCGGCAGCATAACAGCTGTGGCCGACCTCGACCCTGCGCGCCTCCTGCGGGAGATCTACACGTGAGCAAGATGACCATCTTCGATCTGCTTGGCGCGCCCGGCATGTTCTACCGCTCGGTGGCGCTCGACCGCGACGCCGGCGATCCCTCCGCTGGACGTTCGTTCGTCATGACGCCGTGGCTCGAGCGCGGAGCGGCCGAGATCCTGTCGGGCATGCAGCCAGGCGGAACGCGGCGGGCCTGGCGGATGATTGGCGACTTCGGCGTCGGAAAGTCCGCGCTCGCTCTCGCCATCATCCAGGCACTCGATCCGCGTGTGTCAACGCCGGAGATGCCGATGCGGCGCCTCACCGAACCCGAGGGTGGAGCTCCTCGTATGTTCCCGCTGTTGGTCACCGGGTCGCGAGAGGGACTGTCCGCAGGTCTGGCCGCAGCGATCGCGCGGACGATCGAGACGGATGGGCTCATTCAGCCGCAGCGGGCAGTCAGGCTGGCAAAGATCGCTGACCCGTTCGATGCCATCCCTGAGCTGCGCGACGCTCTGCGCGAGACCGGCGAGTTTGACGGCCTACTGCTGGTCGTCGACGAGATGGGCAAGTTCCTAGAGGCGGCCGGTGAGCAAGAGGGCTTCGACGTCTTCCGGCTCCAATCGCTCGCCGAAGGCGCCGCCCGCAGCGGCGACGCACCGCTGTCGGTCATCCTCATCCTCCACAAGGGTTTCCAGTCTTACGCGGAGGATTGGCGCACCGCGCGACGGAGCGAATGGGAGAAGGTGGCGGAGCGATTCGAGGAGATGGTTTTCGACCATCCACTGTCGCACACCGCCGCGCTGCTGTCGGCAGCCCTATCGGTCGATGAGGCATCGATTCCCGCGAAGGCCCGAAAGGCGTATTCGAACGCGGTCGAGCGGGTGCGCGCGCTCGGCTGGCTCGGTCCGCGCAGCGGCAAGGGGACCGGCGGCTGCTGGCCTATCCATCCGGCAGCCATCCCGGTGATGGCGAGGTTCTTCGCGACCTTCGGTCAGAACGAGCGGTCGCTGTTCGGCTTCGCCGCCAGCGAGGAGCCGAACAGCCTCCGCGCGTTTGCGGAGGAGACGCCTGCCATCGGTGGTCTCTACGGCATCCGGCACTTCTTTGACTACATCGCGTCGTCGTTCGGCCATCGGATGACCGCGCGCGCGGGTGCCGGCGAATGGTCGCGGATCAACGCCGTCCTCGATCGCGCCACCGACGCGGACGCGATCGAGAGCGCGGTACTCAAGACAATTGGCATCCTTAACCTGCTCGACGCCCCGGACCTCCCTGCGACGTGGGACGGCGTTCGCGAGGCGCTAGTCCCCGACTTCGAGACCGACGAAGTCGAGGCGGCACTTGACCGTCTCATCGTCGGAGGGCTCGTCTTCCGTCGGCCGGGCCGCGCCGAACTCCGGCTGTGGACCAGCCGCCGCGTCGACCTGTCCGCCATCTGGTCCGACGCCGAGCGGGAGCTCGACGCCCGGACGGTGATTGACGACCTGCCTCGTCATCTTGCCAGCCTGCCGGTCCGGCCCTACGTACTGGCCCGCCGACACTCGGTAACGACGGGCACGAACCGCCGGTTCGCCGTCCGGTGCACCCATGCTTCCGCCCTGCAGGGCTATGGCGGTCACGGTAGCGCCGACGGCGGGATCGTCGCTGTGTTGTGCCGCAACGCCGAGGATCTCCGCATCGCTCGCGCTTGGTGTGCAGAGGTGACGAGCGAGGATGAAGCGATGGTCGCCGTCGCCGTGCCCCCAATGGCCAATCTCGGCCACGCGATGGTCGATCTGCTCCGGCACCGCTGGGTCGTTACGAACGCCTCTGCCCTGCAGGAGGACGCGCATGCCACCGCCGAGATCGAACGGAGCATTGGCGACTTGGAGGCCCATTTGGTCGCCGCTATCGAGGCGACGTTAGGTTTGCGCGGCCATGCGCCGGCGTCCCCGCTCGACGTTTTCTGGAAGGGTGAAGCCTCGCCACTGGACGGCCCTATCCACGCGCTGGTGTCGGCGCTGTGCGACCGCATCTATGACCAGGCACCGCTTGTCGAGAACGAGTTGGTGAACAAGCAGTCGCTCACTTCGGCGGGCGCAAGCGCGCGTCAGCGGCTGATCGAGAAAATGTTCTCCGACGCGCATGATCCGGAGCTCGGATTCGTGGAAGGCAAGAACCCGCCGGAACGGGCGCTCTACCTGTCGCTGCTGCGGCGCGGCGGCCTGCATCGCAAACGGGCCGGCAGTTGGACGATCGCACCGCCAGAGCGCGGCGAGGATCCACTAAGGCTGGCGCCGGCGCTCTCTGCGATCGATTCATGCCTCTCTGGTTCGGAGGAACGCGTACCCATTCCTACCATCTACGCTGCGCTGGAGGCACGACCGTTCGGCGTGCGTCCTGGGCTCGCGCCGCTGCTCATGGCTGTGACGCTCGTCGTCGCCGGTCACCGAGTTGCCCTCTTCGAGCGCGGCACATACTGCCCTCGCATCGACGGCGCGGCGTTCATGCGTATCCTCAAGTCGCCCGAGCACTTCTCGCTGCAGCTTGTTGCGCTCGAGGGCATTCGCGCCGACGTGTTCCGGCGCCTGGCCGAGCTGCTCGACCGCCATCCGGAGGAGTCGGGCATCCGGACCGTGGTTGATCCGCTGATCCGCTTCGGTGTCGACCTCCCGTTCCACGTCCAGAGCACTTCGGCGATCAGCGCAGAGGCCCGCCGCGTGCGCGGCGCACTCGCGAAAGCCCGCAGCCCGGTCGACTTAGTCTTCAGCGACCTGCCCGTGGCCTGCGGCATGGAGCCCTTCGGCCAAGACACGCGGCCGGACGCAGCCCGCGTCAACGAGTTTGTCACTCGACTCGACGCCACGATCACGGAGCTGCGCAGCTGCTATCCGAATCTGCTCCAGGAGATGCGCCAAGAGGTATTCGAGACCTTGGGCGCCAAGGACCGCGCATCGCTCGCCGAGCGCGCAGCCTCCCTGACGTTCCGCCTGACGGAGCAGCACCTCCGAACCTTCGCTCTCCGCCTAGCCGACGGCGGGCTGTCCGAGGAGAAGTGGATCGAAGCCCTGGGAGGCGCCATCCTAAGCAAGCCGCCGGTCCGCTGGCTCGACCACGACGTTTCGACGTGGCGGTCGCGGCTGGCCGATGTCGCCTCGCAGTTCCGGCGTGTCGAGGCCGCCGCGTTCGGAAAGGGCGAATCCAAGCGTAACGCGGTCCGCGTGTCTCTCACCCGCATCGACGGCCGGGAGCGGGCGGTGATCATTGACATCGACGACCTCAGCGAGCATCAGTCGACCGTACTGGGCGCGATCGAGCGCATGGCGATTGAGGCGAACCTCAGTCTGGACACGGTGGCGGCGATGTTGACGCTTGAGAGCATGCAGAAGGAGAAGGACGTGGAGCTGGGCCTGCACGAAACGGAGCGAGGGCACGGATGACCCGCCATGTGTTGAGCCTGTCGGGCGGCAAGGACAGCGCCGCGCTGGCCGTCTACCTGCGCGACCGCGTGCCGGATATGGAATACATCTTCCATGACACGGGCAAAGAGCTTCCCGAGACCTACGACTACATGGCCCGGCTGGAGAGCATCCTCGGCCGGCCGGTCACGCGCACCACGCCCGACGACCCGTTCGAGCACTGGCTCGCCGTATACGGCGATATGCTGCCGTCGAACCACCGGCGCTGGTGCACAAAGATGCTGAAGCTGAAGCCGTTCGAGGCCTACATCGGCGATGACCCCACGATCAACTACGTTGGTCTGCGGGCCGACGAGAAGCGCACCGGTTACATAAGTACCAAGCCGAACATCGTCGCCGTCTATCCTTTCCAGGAGGATGGGCTGGTGCGCGCCGACGTCATCCGCATTCTCGAAGACAGCGGACTTGGCCTTCCGCCGTACATGGAATGGGGACGCTCCCGCTCAGGCTGCTACTTCTGCTTCTACCAGCAAAAGATCGAGTGGGTCCGACTAAAGCGGACGCACCCCGATTATTTCGAGCTCGCCAAGGAGTACGAGGTCCGCAGCGCGGCGGTCAGCAACAGCTTCACCTGGTGCAGCGGGGAATCGCTGATCGAGCTGGAGCAGCCGGACCGGATGGAGCAGATCGAGCGCAACCACGAGGCGTCGATGGCCAGGCGAATGGCCAAGCGCGAAAACCTCCCGCTGTCGGCGGTGCTGGGCGGAGCGGATGTCGAAGAAGAGGAACCCGAGGGCTGCCTGATCTGCAGCCTCTAGCTAGGCGAACTCCCGTTCGAAGCGCTCAGGCCTTCAGGACTACCAGAATAACGTGGTTGGGCGCTGCGGGGACCGCGGCTCCTCGTTGCGGAAGTAGCTCGACCTTCAGATAGTCGTTAATCCCCTGCGACGCCGGAGGCCGACGCGTCACCATCATCACGAGCTGATCCATCCTTTCGAGAAGCCCCTTGGCCTTCGCCCGCGTGTCGGCGTGCCGCTCCTCAGACTCCGCTGTCTGCTGCAGGACGGCGCGCAGGTGCTCAAGAAAAGCACCTGTGAAGAACACCGGCTGCTTCGTGGCGTCCTTGCCACGCTGCGGTGATTGGAAGGCAAAACTGCTTTTGAAGTCGAAACCGTCGTCGAGTTCGATAAGGCTGCCCCCTTCCCTCACGCAGACCTTGCCCGCCAGCGGCTCGAACAGCGCTGGAGCCTTTAGGAGGCCTACCCTCGCGAAAGACGACAAGTATTCAGACTGAAGCGCAAGAAAATGTTCTGCCTTCAACCTTCCGAGCCAGATGCGCTTCTTCTGCTGGACTTCCTTCTTGAGCTGCTGGACTTCCTTCTTGAGCTGCTTGAGTGGAAGCGCCTGCGGATGCTTCATGCTCCAATCAACCTCGTAGAAGCGTCCGTTCACGATGACGATCTGGGGATCGAGCTTGTGATTGTGATAGGTGGGGCGAAGCGTCCCCTCGAGCATAAGCACGGAGGTTGCGGCCGGCTCGCCGCCATTACGGCTCATCAGATCGCAGATTGGAGTCATCACAGCGGTGATCGTCCGTCCTACCAGCGAGGTGCTGGCCCGCTTGGGCAACGCGCCCTCGAGGAACAAATCACCGGGCACGGGCATGCTGTCATCAGGCCCACGATATCCGCGTTCGGACGTCATGCGCGTCGCGCTGTATAGCTCGGCCATCGCATTCGATGGCGCTTCAACGAACCGGCTGGGAACGTCGTCGAAGGGGTTCGGCCGGTCCTTGGTTGGCGCATGTTTCGTGAACGAGCACATGATACGCTCGGCCACTGCGCCCGCGACGACCTCCTTGATGTAGTCCTCAACCAGCTGACCCTCGGACTGGAGGCTCAACTCAAAAAGCCGGGCGAAGTCTGCGATGTCTAGTTCGACGAGCCTTTGTGCAACCCAGCCTTGGGCCTCGGCGATAACCGTCGGAAGCGCCTTGCGGAGCGGTTCGAAGAGCGCGCTCGCTCGGCAAGTGCGCAGGATCTCAGCTATCGCAAGTAGGTCCTGCGGATCCTCGCGCTCGAGTGCCTGCTTCTGCACGAAGCGGAAGCGAGATGCGGTCTGGGACGTCCGCTTGCGGAAGTTCTGCGCGACCTGCTGAGTTCCGAGCGACGAGATCAGGATGAACGCGGGCGGAACTGCGGTCACGTCGTCCTGCGTCTCGCGTCGGACATCTTCAAGATAACGAATCGCGCGCTCACGCGCCTTGTCGAAAACGGTCCGTGGCGTTTCGCCGGGCATTGGATTGGGCGGCACGTCAGATGAAAGGAAGAGATCAAGAAAGACGACGTTTGCCTTAGCCACAACGCTGGGCTCCGGATCCGCGCCTAGTTTCATCACGCGGACCTTGGTGGCGGCCAAAAGCTTCTCCAGCGGCTTCAACTGCTGGAGCTTGCTGATCCGGTCGTGGCTGACGTCCGAGAACAAAATCTCAAGGCTCAGGCCCACTCCGTCTGTCATCGCGCCATGGACCGCCACGCCCACACTCAGTTTCCATAGGTGTTCGACGAGTTCCGCCTTCGCCGCGAAGGTCTCCCAGTCGTCCAGATCGTCCTCCACAAAGGCGCTGGCGGCCGTAAGCGCGATGATCCGTTGGGGATCGTCCTCCATCGACTGGACGAAGCGGTTAAACGCGTCCTCGGATATCTCCTCTCCTCGCGGCGGGTCGTAAGCGTCGTCGACTATGGCCAGAAGCTCGACACCACCCACCTTTGCGACCAGTTCCAGATTGTCGCTCATTTCGCCTTCTCGGTCAGGCCAAGCGAAAAGCGGCGCCACACCTCCGTGCCCGGTGGGCCGACGAGATTCAGCGTCCAATCATGATATTCGGCCAGCTCGCGAGCGATGTAGAGTCCGAGCCCGTTGCCCTCGCCGGGTGGTTTCGCCGTCACAAAGGGCTTGAAAATTTCTTCCGCCTCCGCGGCCTCTACACCTGGACCGTTATCGGATATCTCGATTGAGCCGGTCGTCTGGTCGATCTCGATGAGAATACGCGGTTTTAGATCGGGTTCGATGACCGTCTGCTGCTTCAGCCAATAGAATGAGTTCGAGAGCAGGTTCTCGAGTATTTGGATCAGCATTCCCCGAACCGCCTTTATTCGCCAAGGCTGCTTGGAGGCGCTTGATATCGTGACCACTACCTTGTGCCGCTTCGCCTGCGCGTCCCGAGCGTCGACTACCTGCTGCACCAAATCCTCGACCATAAAGGATTCCTTGGTCTGACGACGGGCTGTGCTCAGCGGGTCCAGCGTCTCGATTCGTTTCTGAAGCGTCCGCAACTGGCTCTCGAGCGTTTGGAACACCGCTGGCAGCTTGCCTGCCAACTGCGACTTGTCGACGCCTTCGAGGGTGCTGAGCGTGCTGCTGCTCCGTCCAAGCTCATGTAGGATGAGCTCAACCATCAGGCCCAAACCGGCGAGGTGGACGAACTTCCGTCTCTCGTCCTTGTAGTCGTCGATGATGGTATCGACGTCGTCGATCTGCGAAGCCAGCGCCTTAACCAGCCGCTCGACCTCTGTGAGCGGACCTGCCTGCTCCGGCGCGTCGACTGCAATCTCGCGGATACGCCGCTGGATCTCGGTCTTCGACTTGGCGACGCGAGCCTTAAGGACATCGACTGACGTCAGATCCTCTTGCTTGAGCTCGTCCTCGATGTTCTGGCTGAAGGTCTTAAAATCCTCGAGCACCTTCTGGAGGATGCTGACAAGCGCATCCTTGTACTCGTTGTCGACCAAACCCTCGCGATTCGTCTGCTCGATAAGGCGTCGGTTCCGCCAGGTAAGGTTGACCCGGCCTATCACCTGCTGCCGATTCAGCTTGTAGCCGCGTCGCCCGAACGCGCGCTTGTCGAGCTGAAGCCAGTCGTCGTCACCACCTCCGTAAGGGAACCCGCACCGCGAACGGCTACACTGGCTCGGTCAAGACCCTCAACCTCAACGTCAAGTCGGTGAAGTTCGCCCCCGCCGAAGGCGACAACGACAAGGGTCCGGACGAAGATCGTCAGGCGTGATTTCCGGAAGCAGCCGATTTCGCCAAATGGGAAGCAATTCGCGCTCAAAGATTGAACGACGCAGTGCGCGCGTGCTGTCGGCCATTGGCCCCGCAGTCAGCCACTTCTCGCCGAATTGGCCGAAACTCCTTGCTTTCTTGATGCGACGCTTTTCGCGCTGCTTTTCGATGGCGGGAGATCGTCCTTCACGAATGGCCCGTTTCGCGTCGATGCACTTTTCTCTCGCGTGCGCCAGCGAGATGCCATCGCGGCCGTACTTGCCGAACGTGACTGTCTCCCTGCGACCGTTCAAACGGTAATCCAAGCGGAATGAAATATGTCTGCTTGGGGAGACAAGTACATACATCCCGTCACGATCCGAAACCTTATAAATTTTGTCTTTTGATTTCAGGTTCTTAAGTGTCGCATCCGTCAACATTGGACCACCTCATGCCTAAAAATACCGTCAAGCGTTTTTTGCGCCCCCTTAGGTATAATTCGGCTGATAAATCAGTGGCTTATCCGAAAAATAATACCGTCAGACGCTTCGATTGGCTGACGGTATTTACAAAAACAGCCGCATGCAAGATTTCGCCGGACCGTCAGATGTGACGGTATGTGCGAACGCTGCCCACCGATAGTCATCGATAGGTAGCGTCATATTGTTTATTTGATTTCAACGGGTTAGGTCGTATTCCAGCGTGCTTTTGGATACGTTCGGATGGGCCTGAATCACTCCCACTCTATTGTAAACAAGACATTTTTATCTTTTATATTCAATGGCTTATTTTCCTGCTAATTGGTAATACCATGAAAAATACCATGCTCAGAAAAGGCTTAACAATATTTTGAAAAATTGCCTACTGAGCGCTGCCGCACAGCTCCATAGGCCGCTTTCCTGGCTTTGCTTCCAGATGTATGCTCTTCTGCTCCTGCAGCTAATGGATCACCGCAAACAGGTTACTCGCCTGGGGATTCCCTTTCGACCCGAGCATCCGTATGAGACTCATGCTCGATTATTATTATTATAGAAGCCCCCATGAATAAATCGCTCATCATTTTCGGCATCGTCAACATAACCTCGGACAGTTTCTCCGATGGAGGCCGGTATCTGGCGCCAGACGCAGCCATTGCGCAGGCGCGTAAGCTGATGGCCGAGGGGGCAGATGTGATCGACCTCGGTCCGGCATCCAGCAATCCCGACGCCGCGCCTGTTTCGTCCGACACAGAAATCGCGCGTATCGCGCCGGTGCTGGACGCGCTCAAGGCAGATGGCATTCCCGTCTCGCTCGACAGTTATCAACCCGCGACGCAAGCCTATGCCTTGTCGCGTGGTGTGGCCTATCTCAATGATATTCGCGGTTTTCCAGACGCTGCGTTCTATCCGCAATTGGCGAAATCATCTGCCAAACTCGTCGTTATGCATTCGGTGCAAGACGGGCAGGCAGATCGGCGCGAGGCACCCGCTGGCGACATCATGGATCACATTGCGGCGTTCTTTGACGCGCGCATCGCGGCGCTGACGGGTGCCGGTATCAAACGCAACCGCCTTGTCCTTGATCCCGGCATGGGGTTTTTTCTGGGGGCTGCTCCCGAAACCTCGCTCTCGGTGCTGGCGCGGTTCGATGAATTGCGGCTGCGCTTCGATTTGCCGGTGCTTCTGTCTGTTTCGCGCAAATCCTTTCTGCGCGCGCTCACAGGCCGTGGTCCGGGGGATGTCGGGGCCGCGACACTCGCTGCAGAGCTTGCCGCCGCCGCAGGTGGAGCTGACTTCATCCGCACACACGAGCCGCGCCCCTTGCGCGACGGGCTGGCGGTATTGGCGGCGCTGAAAGAAACCGCAAGAATTCGTTAACTGCACATTCGGGATATTTCTCTATATTCGCGGTTCAGCAGGCATGTCCCCTTTGAGGGCGACCCGACGACAGGATAATCGACCTTATGGTGCGCAAATATTTCGGCACAGACGGTATTCGTGGCAAAGCCAACGAAGGCGCGATGACGGCGGAAACCGCCTTGCGCGTCGGCATGGCGGCTGGCCGTGTCTTTCGTCGCGGTGACCACCGCCATCGTGTCGTGATCGGCAAGGATACGCGCCTGTCGGGCTATATGCTTGAACCCGCGCTCACAGCCGGTTTCACCTCGATGGGCATGGACGTATTCCTTTTTGGCCCGCTGCCGACAACGTATAGGAAGAATAAACGCCCTTTTCACCCAAGTCCAACAGCTTTGGACCGCAGTTGACTCTTTCGACACCCCTGCGATGCAACCCAATCCGGCTGACGGGGAGCCAGCAACGCTGAAAATTTACCCTCCTCTTTCCCACTAGCGGCTCCTTTTCCGACAACCAGCACGGCGGATCCCTGCCGCGGCGCTGTGAACGCAGCATTTTGATTGGTATCGTTGGCCTTCAGGCTCGTCAGTCAAACAGACCCAGGAGCAGCTCAGCCGGTGGCGCCCGGCTTTCGGGTAACGCCCTGGTCCCGCTGGTTTCGGCTTTGTGCTTCAGGTGATCAAGGATCTGCTTGATCACTATAGGGTCTTCAATGCAGGCGATGACTTTCATGGCGCCGCCGCAGCCGCTGCAGGTCTCGATGTCGATATTGAAAACACGCTTGAGCCGTTGCGCCCATGTCATCGACGCTCGCCGTTGTGCTGGTGTTGCCGGTTCATCAGCCACCCTGACCTTGTTGCCCCTGCCCCGTTTTGCCGGCGTGACCAACGCCCGGTGCCGACTGTTGGGTGCGAACACCCCGTGGAAGCGGGTTAGGTTGACTCTGGGCTTCGGTACCAGGGCGGCCAGCCTTGCAATGAAATCCAATGGTTCGAAAATGACGTGCGTGGTGCCGTCCCGGTACGGCGTCTTGAGCTGGTAGCGCACGTTGCCGCCTCGTGTTAACGACAGCCGCTTCTCGGATACCGCCGGGCGGCTGATGTACCGGCACAGCCGTTCGAGCTTCTTGCGTTCATCGGCCCTGGCCGCCACGCCGGCGTGCAGGCTGGACCCGGCTACCTTGCCAATCCCGTCACCGAACGGATCACCACTGGTCGGCAGAGTTTGCAAAGTGAACACCTTTCGCCCCGCCTGTGAACCGACAGCGATACGGTAAGTGATCGAGTGCCCCAGCAGGGGTGTCATCGGGTCGTCATCCACCGCATCCGAGGCCAGATAGCTGTTTTCGACATCCCGTTCCAGCAGGCCTTGCCGTTCCAGATAGCGACCCACCCGGTGGGCGATGGTGTGCGTCAGCTGGGTGAGCTCTGGGCTGGTCGGCGCCTTGACCCAGCGGAAACGCGCTGAGCCGTGGGATTGCTCGACATACACACCGTCGAGAAACAGCATGTGGAAGTGAACATTCAGATTGAGCGCCGATCCAAAACGCTGGATCAGGGTGACCGCGCCCGTCTTGGCCACTTGGTGGGTATGGCCCGCTTTCTTGACCAGGTGCGTGGCAATGACGCGGTAAACGATGCCCAGCACCCACCCCATGATCTCGGGCCGGCTGGCAAACAGGAAACGCAGCTGAAACGGGAAGCTCAACACCCACTGACGCATGGGTTGTTCAGGCAGTACTTCATCAACCAGCAAGGCGGCACTTTCGGCCATCCGCCGCGCCCCACAGCTCGGGCAGAAACCGCGACGCTTACAGCTGAAAGCGACCAGGTGCTCGGCGTGGCAAGACTCGCAGCGAACCCGTAGAAAGCCATGCTCCAGCCGCCCGCATTGGAGAAATTCTTCAAATTCCCGTTGCACATAGCCCGGCAATTCCTTTCCCTGCTCTGCCATAAGCGCAGCGAATGCCGGGTAATACTCGTCAACGATCTGATAGAGAAGGGTTTGCTCGGGTCGGTGGCTCTGGTAACGACCAGTATCCCGATCCCGGCTGGCCGTCCTGGCCGCCACATGAGGCATGTTCCGCGTCCTTGCAATACTGTGTTTACATACAGTCTATCGCTTAGCGGAAAGTTCTTTTACCCTCAGCCGAAATGCCTGCCGTTGCTAGACATTGCCAGCCAGTGCCCGTCACTCCCACTCGATGGTACCGGGCGGCTTGGACGTCACGTCGTAGACGACGCGGTTGATGCCGCGGACTTCGTTGATGATGCGGGTTGCGGTCCTGCCGAGGAAGTTCATGTCGAACTGGTAGAAATCGGCGGTCATGCCATCGACCGAGGTGACGGCGCGCAGGGCGCAGACGAACTCATAGGTGCGCCCGTCGCCCATGACGCCGACGGTCTGGACCGGCAGCAGCACGGCGAAGGCCTGCCAGATCTTGTCGTATTGGCCGGACTTGCGGATCTCGTCGAGATAGATGGCGTCGGCGCGGCGCAATATGTCGAGCTTTTCCGGAGTGATGCCGCCGGGGCAGCGGATGGCGAGGCCGGGGCCCGGGAAGGGATGGCGGCCGATGAAGCTCTCGGGGATGCCCAACTCGCGGCCGAGCGCGCGCACTTCGTCCTTGAAGAGTTCGCGCAGGGGCTCGACCAGAGCCATGTTCATGCGCTCGGGCAGGCCGCCGACATTATGGTGCGACTTGATGGTGACCGACGGGCCGCCAGTGAAGGAGACGCTTTCGATGACGTCGGGATAAAGCGTGCCCTGGGCGAGGAATTCGGCGCCGCCGAGCTTTTTCGCCTCTTCCTCGAACACTTCGATGAACAGCCGCCCGATAGTCTTGCGCTTGGTCTCCGGATCGGTCTGGCCTTCGAGCTCGCCCAGGAACCGTTTCGAGGCGTCGACATGGACCAGCGGAATGTTGAACTGGTCGCGGAACATGGTGACGACCTGCTCGCTCTCGTTGAGCCGCATCAGCCCGTGGTCGACATAGATGCAGGTGAGCTGGTCGCCGATGGCTTCGTGGATGAGGACGGCCGCGACCGAGGAATCCACGCCGCCCGAAAGACCGCAGATGACGCGACCGGTGCCGACCTGTTCACGGATCTTCTCGACCATCTTCTGGCGATAGGCCGACATGGTCCAATTCGAGGCGATACCGCAGATTCTGTGGACGAAATTGGCGTAGAGCTTCGCCCCGTCGGGCGTGTGCACCACTTCGGGGTGGAACTGTACCGCCCAGATGCGCCGGGCCTCGTTGGCGATCATGGCGAAGGGGGCGTTGGGCGAGGTGCCCACCACCTCGAACCCCTCGGGCAGCGCCACGACGCGATCGCCATGGCTCATCCAGACCTGATGCGCGCTGCCGGTTTCCCAGACGCCCTCGTAAAGCTCGCTGGGCTGGTGGACGGTCACTTCGGCGCGGCCGAATTCCCGGTGATGGCCGGCGGCGACCTCGCCGCCCAGCGCGACGCAGAGCGCCTGCTGACCATAGCAAATGCCCAGGATCGGCACATTGGCGGCCAGGATCGCCGGATCGATGGTGGGGGCGTTCTCGTCCAGCGTCGAGGCCGGGCCGCCCGAAAGCACCACGCCCTTGGGCCGCAGCGCGACCATGGCGGCGCCAGCGGACTGGAAGGGATGAATTTCGCAATAAACGCCGGTTTCGCGAATGCGGCGGGCGATCAATTGCGTGACCTGCGAGCCGAAATCGACGATCAGGATGGTGTCGTTGAGGGAGGCGGAGGCTGGGTGCTGCATGGCGAGGCTTTAGCCTCGCCCCACGGATTCCGCAAGCGCGGCGTTGCCGATACGGCCTAATTGAGAATGGCGATGCCGATATTGAGATAGGCGGCGAAGCCGACCCAGGCCAGATAGGGCGCGAACAGCCAGGCGGCCAGGGAATCGCGCCGGCGCACGGCGAGGATGAAACTCAATATGGCCAGCCACATGGCCGCGATGATGGCAAAAGCCGGCCAGGGCTGTTCGGCAACGAAGAAGGTGGGAGACCACGCCCAGTTGAGCAGCATCTGCGCACCCCACAGCATCATGGCGGGGGAGCGGGGCGCCTCGATCCAGACGCGCCATCCGGCGATGGCGATCAACACGTAAAGCGTGAACCATACCGGGGCGAATACGGCGTCCGGCGGATTGAGCGGCGGCTTGGTGAGGCCGTCATACCATTCGCCGGGGACCGACTGGGTGCCGATCAGCGCCCCGACGCCGATGACGACGAGGAGGAAGACGGCAAGGGCGAGCCAGGATTGCGGGGTCCGGTAAACGGCCGTGGACTGCATGAGACGCTCCCTTTCAGGTCAATGCCTGACGGGAACGGGCGAGCGGGCGGAAGGTTCACGGCTAAGGCAAAGGCCCTATCGTCGGGGCTCCCCCCTCACCCGTCTCGGCCTGCGGCGGTTCCACCCTTGCCCTGCTCAGCCCGCCTTGCGCAGGAGATGGCAGTAAAACCCGTCGGTGCCGGTGCGGCGCGGGGTGAGGCAGAGGCCTCCGGCGGGGGTGGCGAGGCCATCGGGCAGGTCGGTGATCAGGGCGCTGCGCCAGGCCTGGGCGATATCGAGGGTTTCGAAACCAGGATGGGCGGCGCGGAAGGCGGCCACCCGATCGTCGTTCTCCTCGGGGAGAATGGAGCAGGTGATATAGGCCAGAACGCCGCCGGGCCGGAGATAGGCCTGCGCCTCCGCCAGCAATGCCGCCTGTTCGGCCTGGCGCTGGGCGAGCAGCTCGGGCGTCAGCTTCCATTTGGTATCGGGGCGGCGGCGCCAGGTGCCGGTGCCGGTACAGGGCGCGTCGACCACCACGCGATCCATTTTCCCCACGAGGTCGTCGAGGGCGCCGGGCTGTGGCGCGCGAACCTGCGCATTGCGGACGCCGTTGCGCTTCAGCCGCTCATAGATGGGGGCGAGGCGCGCCCGGTCGCTGTCATAGGCGAAGATCTGGCCCCTATTGCCCATGGTCGCGGCCAGGGCGAGCGTCTTGCCCCCTGCCCCGGCGCACAGATCGAGCACCTGTTCGCCCTCGCGCGCGCCGGCCAGGGCGGCGACGACCTGGCTGCCCTGGTCCTGCACCTCGAACCAGCCCTTCTGGTAACCCTCGTCGGTGGTGACGTTGGGAGTGCGCGCATCGCGCGGACCGGCGGGCATGGTGATGCCGAAGGGCGCGATGAAAGTGGGCTGGGGCGAGAAGCGCGCCAGCGATTTCACCACCTTTTCCGGCGACGCCTTGAGGGCGTTGGCGCGCAGGTCGAGCGAGGGCCGGCCGGCCATGCCCTGCCCTTCCTCAACCCAATCGGGGCCGAAGGCACGCTCCAGCGAGGGCGCCAGCCATTCCGGAACATCGGCGCGGATGGCGGGCGGCGCGGCGGCGAGATCGGTGGCGGCGGCAGCGATCTCCGCCTCGCTCGGGGGCTCGGGGGCGTGACGGTCGCCGGCAAAGGCTTCAACGAGACTTTCCCGGGTCTCGCCCCAGTCACGCAGGGCGACGGCAAGAACCAGAGCGCGCGGACTGTCGCTGCCCATGGCGAAGGCATGGGAGGCGCGGCGGCGCAGCGCGTCATAGACCAGATTGCCGATGGCCGCCCGGTCCCCAGCCCCGGCGAAGCGGTTGTCGAGGCCCCAGGCCTTGAGCGCCTCGGACACCGGACGCCGGCGCTGCTCGACATCGGCGAGCACCTCGATAGCGGCGGCAAGACGGCCGGGCAGACGCATGGCTAGCGTCCGCTGCCGTAATTGGGCGCTTCGCGGGTGATGGTGACGTCGTGGACGTGGCTCTCATGCAGCGCGGCGCCGGAAATCTTCACGAAGACGGAGTTTTCGCGGAAATCCTTGAGATCATGGGCGCCGGTATAGCCCATGGAGGCGCGCAGCCCCCCGGCGAGCTGATGCAGCACGGCGGCGACGGAGCCCTTATAGGGCACCTGGCCCTCGATGCCCTCGGGCACCAGCTTCATCTGGTCGCGCACGTCCTGCTGGAAATAGCGATCCGCCGAGCCGGCGCCCATGGCCCCGACCGAGCCCATGCCGCGATAGGATTTATAGGAGCGCCCCTGATAGAGATAGACCTCGCCGGGGCATTCGTCGGTGCCGGCGAGCAGCGAGCCCACCATGACGCAGGAGGCGCCGCCGGCGAGGGCCTTGGCCATGTCTCCGGAGAACTTGATGCCCCCATCGGCAATGACCGGAACGCCGCGCTTGGCGCCTTCCTCGGCGCAAGCCATGACGGCGGCCAGTTGCGGAACGCCGACGCCGGCCACGATGCGGGTGGTGCAGATGGACCCAGGACCGATGCCGACCTTGACCGTATCGGCTCCGGCATCGATGAGGGCCCTGGTGGCTTCGGCGGTCGCCACATTGCCGGCGACGATGCGGGTGGAATTACTCTCGCGCTTGACCCGCTCGACCGCCTCGGCAACGCGCACCGAATGACCGTGGGCAGTGTCGATGACCAGCAGGTCGACGCCCGCATCGATCAGCGCCAGCGAGCGCTCGAAGCCGGCATCGCCCACAGTGGAGGCGGCGGCGACGCGCAGGCGCCCCTGCTCGTCCTTGACCGCATTGGGATTGAGATGCGCCTTTTCGATATCCTTGACGGTAATAAGGCCGATGCAGCGATAGTCCTCGTCCACCACCAGCAGCTTTTCGATGCGATGGCGATGCAGCAGGATCTTGGCTTCTTCCTTGGACACCCCTTCCCTGACGGTGATCAGGTTCTGATGGGTCATCAACTCGGACACTGGCTGGTTGGGATTGGAGGCGAAGCGCACGTCGCGATTGGTGAGGATGCCGACCAGTTTTCCGATCGCGCGGCCGCCGGTGCCGCCGTTTTCCACCACGGGAATGCCGGAGATCCGGCTTTTTTCCATCAGGGCATGGGCATCGGCCAGCGTCGCCTCGGGCCCGATGGTGATGGGATTGATCACCATGCCGCTTTCGAAGGATTTCACCATGCGCACCTGCTCGGCCTGCTCGCCGGCGGTCAGGTTCTTGTGGATGACGCCCAGCCCCCCGGCCTGCGCCATGGCAATGGCCATATCGGCCTCGGTCACCGTGTCCATGGCCGAGGACAGGATGGGAAGATTGAGCCTTATGTCCTTGGTGACATAAGTGGAAATATCCGTCTCGGTCGGCAGGATGTCGGAAAGCGCGGGCTGGAGCAGCACGTCATCGAAGGTGAGCGCCGCATCGCCGGTGATGGTGGTAATAATCTTCGCCAAGGCCAGACCCTTCCTGCCTTCTGATGAGAACCAGAGATGAACGGAATATGAGCCGCGAACGGGATTCGCGGGCTCCGGTAGGCGAGGGTCAATAGCACCGGAGCGGGATTTTGCCTAGTGCCGCCGCGCGCATGATGACGGCGTGGATTTGGGCTATGCGCCAGATGCGGATCGGCCCATAATGTTTGGGTCGCGCTCGCGGCTTATTTCGATTCATCCGGTTTCATTACGTCGTGATCCGTGTCACCCCGCTCATTCTGGCGGTCGCCCTGTTCATGGAACAGATGGACTCGACCGTCATCGCCACCTCCCTGCCCGCGATCGCCGCCGATATCGGCACCGAACCGATCGCGCTGAAGCTGGCGCTGACGGCTTATTTCGTGGCGCTGGCCATCTTCATCCCCATCAGCGGCTGGATGGCCGACCGGTTCGGAGCCAAGAACGTGTTCCGGCTGGCGATCTTCGTGTTCATGCTGGGATCGCTGGCCTGCTCCTTCGCCTTCTCGCTGGAATCCTTCGTGCTGTCGCGCTTCTTCCAGGGCATCGGTTCCTCGATGATGACGCCGGTGGGCCGCCTGTTGCTGGTGCGCTCGACACCGCGCAGCGAATTGGTGGCGGCGCTGGCCTGGCTGACCGTTCCGGCGCTGGTGGCGCCGGTATCCGGGCCGCTGATCGGGGGATTCCTGACCACCTATCTCTCGTGGCACTGGATTTTCTGGATCAACATTCCTATCGGCATCGCCGGCATCGTCTTGTCGGGCATTTTCCTCAAAGTGCCGGACGAGCGGAACCCGAGGCCCGTGGACCTCGTGGGATTCGTCCTCGCGGCGGTGGCGTTTTCCGGCCTGGTGTTCGGTCTCTCCGTGGTCAGCCTGCCGGCGCTGCCGATCCTTTACGGCTATCTGACGCTGGCGGTGGGCGTCACCGCCTCGCTCATCTATCTCCTCCACGCCAGGCGGACGAAATATCCGCTGCTCGACCCGAAGCTGTTCCGCAACGAGTTGTTCCGCTCCTCGATCATGGGCGGCTCGCTGTTCCGCATCGCGGTGGGCGCGGTGCCCTTCCTGTTGCCGCTGATGCTGCAGCTCGGTTTCGGTCTCAATCCGTTCCAGTCGGGCGCCATCACCTTCGTGTCGGCCATCGGCGCCATCATGAGCAAGTTCATCGCCGAACGGACATTCGCGCGCTACGGTTTCCCGCGCGTCCTGGGCCTGGCGGCGGTGTTCGGCAGCCTGCTGATCGCCGCTCACGGCCTGTTCACCGCCGAGACGCCGGCGCCGGTGATCATGGCGGTGCTGGTGGCCGGGGGCGTCCTGCGCTCGATCTTCTTCACCGGCGTCAACGCCATCGGCTATGCCGATATTTCCGACGAGGAAGCCAGCCAGGCAACGGCGATCACCGCGGTATGCCAGCAGTTGGCGGTGGCCTTCGGGGTCGCGGTGGCCGGCGGCATTCTGGAAATCTCCAGCGCCATGGGCGGGGGCGAACTCAGCCTCGTCGACTTCCGGATCGCCTTTTTCACCGTGGGCGGGCTGAGCGCCCTGGCCGGCATCATCTATTTCCGCCTGCCCGCCAACGCCGGCAGCCATGTGTCGGGCCACCGGGTGCGGACCGAGGTGTGAACGAGGGTCAGTCGTCCACGTCCCCTCCGTCCTCCTCCACACCCTTGAAGCCCATGGCCACCAGATAGGCCTCGGAGGAGTCCGCGCGGCTCGCCGGCGGCTTGGCGTGGAAGGTGGAGCGGAAATGGCGCTTGAGCATGTGCAGCAGTTCATGCTCGGTGCCGCCCTGGAACACCTTCGCCACGAAGGAGCCGCCGGGCTTGAGCACCTGGATGGCGAAATCAGCGGCGATCTCGATGAGGTGGACGATGCGCAGATGGTCGGTGGCACGGTGCCCGGTGGTGGGCCAGGCCATGTCGCTCATCACCACATCCGCCTTGTGGCCGCCCAATGCCGCCTCCAGCATGGCCGGCGCGTCGTCCTCGGTGAAATCCTTCTTGAGCAGGATGACGCCCGGAATGGGGTCCATGTCGAGATAGTCGATGCCCACGACGAGCGGATGTTCGGGCGTCGAGCCGACGGCCTTGGCCGCGACCTGGGACCAGCCGCCCGGCGCCGCGCCGAGGTCGACGACGCGCATACCCCTCTTGAACAGCTTGTGCCGCTCGTCCATCTCCTTGATCTTGAAGGCGGCGCGGGAGCGATAACCCTCGGCCCGGGCCCGGGCGACATAGGGATCGTTGAGCTGGCGCTCGAGCCATTTGGTCGAGGCGATCTTGCGGCCCTTGGCGGTCTTCACCCGGATCTTGAGATCGCGGGCCGATTTGCGCCCGCCAGTGCCCAAAGCCTTGCTATTGGCCATTGCCATGCCTCCTGGGATAGCGGTTCGGCCGCTTGTGGGCGCGGTCGGCATCCATGAGGGAGATCAGGATGCCTTCGCGCAGGCCGCGATCGGCCACGCGCACGCGATCGGTGGGCCATTCGCGCCTGATGGCCTCGAAGATGGCACAGCCGGGCAGCACCAGGTCGGCCCGGTCGCGACCGATGCAGGGATGGGCCAGCCGGCGCTCGAACGGCATGTTGAGCAACACGCGCATGGTTTCGTCGATCTGGCCGCGATGCATCCACAAGCCGTCCACCTTCTGGCGCTCATAGCGCTCCAGCCCCAGATGCAGCCCGGCCAGCGTGGTCACGGTGCCGGAGGTGCCGATGAGGTGGACGGGATGGCTGCCGATCATCTGGCGCAGCTTTTCCCGGCCCCGGAACTGCCGCAGATGCGTCGTGACATAAGCGACCATGTCCTCGAACAACTCGGGGGTCACCTCGACGCCACCGAATTTCTCGGCAATGGAGACCACGCCCACCGGCAGCGATTGCCAGGAGCGGATCGAGGCCGACATGCGCCCCTGCGAGCGCGGCCGTCCACCGCGGAAATCGAGCCAGGCCAGTTCGGACGAACCACCCCCGATATCGAACATCAGCGCGCCCTGCGCGTCGCCGTCGATGAGATCGGCGCAGCCGGTGACGGCCAGTTCGGCTTCGGTACGCCGGTCGACGATCTCCAGTTCCAGGCCCAGCTCACTGCGCACCCGGCCGAGAAAGGCGAGCCCGTTCTCGGCGGCGCGGCAGGCTTCGGTGGCGATGAGGCGCGTCCGCACCGGCTGGTGGTCGCGCAGCTTGTTGCTGCACTGGCGCAAGGCGTCCATGGTGCGTTCCATGGCCGCGTCCGAAAGCCGGCCGGATACCGAGACCCCCTCGCCCAGCCGCACGATGCGGGTGAAGCCGTCGAGGACGCGAAATCCCCGCTCATGGGGGCGTGCGATGAGCAGGCGGCAATTATTGGTGCCCAGGTCGAGCGCGGCGTAAAGAGGTCCGCGCGGCCGGCGCGGCTCAGGCGCGGCTCGCGGGCGCTGTTCCGGCGCCATGCCGCCCCCCTTCCCCTTCCGGACCCGGCCGGACGGCGCGCCATGCCCTGCGTCGGCCAGAACGACCGAGGCAGCGGCAGACCGATTCGACTCGGTCACTTCTGTCTCCTTCGTGCGCGGTCGCCGAACCGGTGATGCCGGCCGCGCCCGGGCGCACGTCATGTTGCATTGTCGAAAACGAAGGTAGTGCAAGGCGTTCCGGAGCGCAATGAAAACGATGGTCCCGAAACGGTGAACGACCGGACCGCGCTTTCCGGCGCAAAGAGCGGAAGCGCGCCGGAGACGCTTGCAATCCCGCTCCGCTTTGTCTAATGAGACCCCGCGCCGCGTCTCAGCCCCGCTGCCGCGCCGCCAGCCAACAGGCTCCTGTTGGGGAATAGTTCAATGGTAGAACAGCGGACTCTGACTCCGTCGATCTTGGTTCGAATCCAGGTTCCCCAGCCACTCATTTTTCCCTGAAAATTCGAACGAAGCCGAAAGACGGCGCATTTCCACGCCGAAGAGCGTCACATGCTTGAGCGTGGTGTGCTATGCGACCTTGCGTTTGCGTTCCTTGCGGCCCATCGGCGTCAATCCGTCGGCCTGAGGCTCCGCGGCATAGGCGTGGGCTATCTCGGCCAGAAGATCCTTCACCACCTGGGCCGGTTCGGACAGCGGCCATTGATCGGAGGTGCAGAGAGACACCTTCGTGTGCATCGAGGGAGCAGTGATACGCTGGACGATCACGTCGTCGCGCCCGGAGGCGATGGCATGAGCGGCTGACCAGGGCAAGATGGTCGCACCCAGGCCTTCCCAGACCGCTCGAGCGATGGTGGGAACGGATTCTATCTCGGCGATCACCATGGCGTCGACGCCCACCCGGCGGAACGTGATGTCGACCAATTGCCTGACAGTATGGATCTTGGTTGGCAGGACGAGGTCGAGCCCGCCCACATCCTCGGTCGCGATCTCGGTGCGATCCGCCTTTTTCGGGTCGAGCAGCGGCCTCGGGGCGACAAGGAAAAGCTCCTCGGTGAGGATGGGCTCGAACTTGACGCCCCTTATGGTGCCCGGGTCGTAGATGAAAGCCAGATCCATCTTGCCGGTCATGATCAGCTCACTGATCACGCCGCCGATATTCTCGTTGATCTGCAAGACGATACCGGGATATCGCTCACGCACGGCCTTCAACAGGGGAAGCGCCAGGGTGGCGGCGGTGCTGAGCGGCGCGAGCCCCACATTGACCTGCCCGGCGATCGTTCTTCCCGTGTTGTTGATATCGGTCTTCGCCTGATCGAGCTGGCGCAGCACGACCTGTGCGTGCCGATAGAGCGTCTTGCCGGCCTCGGTCGGGAGAACCCCTCTCTTGGAACGCACGAGCAATTGTTTGCCGAAATGGGTCTCAAGGGCGACGATCTGCTGGCTCAGCGCCGGTTGAGCAATGTGCAGGATGGCGGCTGCCCGCGTCAGGCTGCCGATATCGACAATTTTGACGAATGCATGAAGGCGACGTGAATCCATATCGAATAGCTCTGCATAGAGGCGGTTTCGATCAGATTATGTTATGGCCGCCCGTTGTAAAGATGCAGCGGCGTGAAACGGCAACATATAAGAATTCTCGATCACATCAGACCCCAATGCAATTTCCTCGCCCGTTTTCAGCGGTCTAGCCTGATCAGGCCACCAACATTGCCGGGTGAAGATCTTTGTCCCGGCTCGTGGCGGTGGGGTAACAGCCTAGTTTGCCGAGTTGTGGGGCTCGGCCACCGAAATAATTGGAGGAAACATTCATGTTCATTCAGGCAAGGGCAGCGGCCTTCGTCACGACATTCACCCTAGCGGGCGCGCTTTTCACGGCGCTCCCCGCCAGTGCGCAGACCACGTTCAATCTCTCGGACGTGCTGCCGGATTCGAACTTCATGGTGGCCAATGCCGTCACCTTCGCCGAGGAGGTGAAAAGCGCCACGAACGGCGAGGTGGTCATATCGGTCAAGGCCGGCGGCTCGCTCGGCTTCAAGGGGCCGGACCAGTTGACCGCCGTTCGGGACGGGTTGGTCGAAATGGCCGATATCAATATCAGCCAGCAGGTCGGCGTGAACCCGCTCTTCGGCGTCGAAGGCGTGCCGTTCCTCGTCGGCTCGATGGAGGAGCTCAAGGCCTATCACGAGTTCGTTCGTCCGGTCTTCGAGAGGCTGGCGGCGGAAAACAACCAGAAAATCCTCTATATGGTGCCCTCACCGGCCCAGTATGTCTACCTCAACACCGAGGTGAAGAGCGCCGAGGACTTTCGCGGCATTCCGGTGCGCGGTGCCGACAAGAACACGGTGGACATCGTCTCCGCGCTCGGCATGGCGGGCGTGGCCATGCCCTGGGGCGAGCTGATCCCGGCGCTGGCTTCCGGTCGCGTCAAGGGCGTCGCCACCTCGGCCACCTCCGGTGTCGACGGCAAGTTCTGGGAGTTCATGGAATATGTCTATCCCACGAACCACACCTGGGGCTCGAACATGGTCACGATCAACCTTGACGCCTGGAACAGCCTCTCGCCCGAGAACCAGGCCGCCATCGAGAAGGTCGCCGCCGATCTCGAGCCCAGTTTCTGGAACGTCTCCCGTCAGGGGGACATCGACAGCATCGCCATCATGGCGCAGAATGGCATGCAGCTCATGGAAATCTCGGATGAACTCCGTGCCGAGATGGTGGAGCGGGCCCAGCAGCTTCAGGCCGAATTCATCGAGCGCGTTCCCGAAGCCGGCGCCATCGTCGAGCAGTTCAAGGCATCCCAGTGATGCAAGATTTGTCGTCAACCCGTGACGATCCTCGCGCAAGGAATCCCGTGGCGGTGCTGCAAAGCACCGCCGACGGCATCTCCCTGATCGCTGCCTATCTGGCGGCGGCCTGCATCGTGGCATTGACCGGGCTTATCCTCGCCGAAATCACCGTGGCGTTCCTCTCCCGCTTCATTCCCTCCGTCCATGCCGGCATAGGCATCGGCTGGGAATACAGCGCCTATCTGATGGGTGGAGCCTTCATGCTGGGCGCCGGCATGACCCTCCGGGCCGGCCAGCAAATCCGCGTCGAATTGCTGCTGCGGGCGCGCGGCGGGCGCTATCATCGGACTTTCGAAACGATTTCCTGCCTCATGGGTTCGGCGGTCACGGTCTTTCTCGCCGTCAGCATGGTGCTGCTGACCATCCGCATGTTCAATAGTGGCGAAGCCTCCCAGGACAGCTTCACCCCGCTGTGGATTCCGCAAGCGGCGCTGTCGCTCGGCGCGGTGATCCTGGCGCTGCAGATGACCATACGGACCCTGGCCTGCCTGGTCGGCGCCCCGACGGAGCGCCCGGAGCTGGGCGCCTCAACCCAGATCGAGGGCTAGAGATGGCTGCAATTTTCACGGGCCTGTTCGGCCTGCTCTTCGTCTTTCTCGCGGTCGGCATCTGGATCGGCATTTCGCTTTTGGCGACGGGCATGGGGCTGGGCTACATGTTCACCTCCATCCCGATGGAACGGCTGGTCCCCCAATATGTCTTCAATATCCTGACCACGCCCGACCTCGTCGCCCTGCCGCTCTTCATCCTGATGGGTGAATTCCTGTTCCGCACCAGGCTCTCGGCGGCTCTGTTCTCGGGTCTTGCTCCCTGGGCCGGATTGCTGCCGGGGCGCCTGCTCCACGTCAACGTCATCGGCTGCTCGATCTTCGCCGCGATTTCCGGCTCGTCAGCGGCGACCACTCAGGTGGTGGGACGCATGACGCTCAAGGAATTGCTGCGGCGCGGCTATTCACCCGATGTCGCCATCGGCAGCCTGGCTGGCGCCGGCACGCTCGGCTTCCTCATCCCGCCCTCGACGGTCATGATCATCTATGGCGTCCTGGCCGAGGAATCCGTGCTGCGCCTGTTCACCGCCGGTCTCATCCCCGGCATCCTGCTCGCAGCCGTCTTCAGCGGCTGGATCATGATCCACACCTCGATAAACAAGGACATGGTGCCCGAAGGCGAGCGCGCCATGCGCCAGATGCCCTTCAGCCGACGTCTCGCGGCGCTCAAGGAACTCTGGCCGGCCATGTTCCTCATCATCTGCGTGCTGGGGTCCATGTATGGCGGGCTCGCCACGCCTTCGGAAGCCGCCGCGCTGGGCGTCGTGGGGGCGCTGATCGTGTCGCTCAGCCAGAAGGCGCTCGATCTCAAGGCCTTGCGCGATGTCGCCCTGGGCACGGTACAGACCTGCTCGGTGATGGGCATCATCATCCTGGGCGCTTCGGTTCTGGGCAACATCACCGCCGTCCTGGGCATTCCCGAAACAGTGGCGGGGCTGGTGGAGAGCTGGAGCCTCTCGCCCATCATGCTCATCGTGGCATTGATGCTGCTCTATCTGATCCTGGGCACGGCGCTGGAAGGCTTTTCGATGATCGTCACTACCCTGCCGGTGGTGCTGCCGCTGGTCGAGGCCGCGGGCTTCGACAAGGTGTGGTTCGGCATCTTCATCGTGCTGGTGGTGGAAATGGCGCAGATCACCCCGCCGGTGGCCTTCAACTTCGTGCTGATCCAGAACATCACGGGACGCAGCACAGGCTATGTCACCAAGGTGACCATGCCCTATCTGTTCATCATGATGGGGTTCACCATCTTCCTCGCGCTCTTCCCCGATATCGTCCACTTCCTTCCCCGGTTGCTCTACGGTTACTGAGCGCGCCCGCACGACAGGCGGAGGGCGGCCCCAACCATGGGCCGCCCTTTTTCGTTTCAGCGTCCGGGACAAAAAAAGGGCCTTCCGCGCCGGAAGGCCCTTTTTTCTTTCAGGCAGTTCGCTGGATCATTCGTCGGTCGTCAGGCCCTTGGCGGCGAGCACACCGGCCAGGTTTGAGACCTCGATGACGCTCTTGCCGGCCTTGTAGGCGGAAATATAGCCGGCCTCCGCCTCTTCGCGCTCCCTGGACTTCTCGGCCGCGTAGGCCGCGTCCTGGCGCCGGATGACCACGAGCCCATCGGCATCGCCGCGGATGATGTCGCCCGGATGGATCACTTCGCCGCCCACGATCACCGGATCATTGACCTGTCCGAGCGTTTCCTTGACCGTGCCTTTGATGCAGTGGCTGAGCGAGAAGACCGGGAAACCCAGCTCGATGAGCTCGGCCGTGTCGCGCACACCGGTATCGGTGACGAGGCCGGCGATGCCCTTGGCCAGGCACGCATTGGCCAACACGTCGCCGAAGGAGCCGGCCTCCTCATATTCGCCGGCCGACACCACGATGACGTCGCCCGGCTTGGCGTAGGAGATCGCCACCTGCAGCATGATATTGTCGCGCGGGGCGCATTTGACCGTGAAGGCGGGGCCGCACAGCGACATGGCGCGATCGACCGGCTTGAGGCGCGAGCTCAACGCGCCCAAACGTCCCTGGGCTTCGTGAATGGTGGCCGAGCCGTATTTCGCGAGTTCGGCGACCAGCGCAGGGTCGGGCCGTTCGATCTTCGTTTTGACGTGAACCAATTTTTTCTCCTCTGGGATTAGCGAAGCGCCGCCACGGCAGCCGCGATGCGGCGGCAGGCTTCCTCGACCAGATCGGTCGAGGTGGCGGTCGAGATGCGGAAATGCGGGGAGAGACCATAGGCGGCGCCATGAATGGCCGCGACGCCACTGTCGAGCAGGTAAAGGACGAAGTCGAGATCGTTCTCTATCACCTCGCCCTTGGGCGTGGTCCTGCCGATCACCCCGGCACAATTGGGATAAAGGTAGAAGGCGCCGCTGGGCGTGGTGCAGGAGAGCCCCGGAATGGCATTGATCGCCTCGACCGCAATGTCGCGGCGCTGCTTGTAGACCGCCACCGTCTCGGCGATGAAGGACTGGTCGCCTGTCATGGCGGCGGCGGCCGCCGCCTGGCTCATCGACGCCGGGCAGGACGACATCTGCGACTGCAGCTTGTTGATGGCGGCAGTGAGTTCCCTGGGCCCCACGCCATAGCCGATGCGCCAGCCGGTCATGGCATAGGTCTTGGAGACACCATTGACCACATAGGTGCGGTCGGCCAGTTGCGGGGCGACCTTGACGATGCTCGACACCCTGCCGGCCTCGAACCAGATCTCGTCGTAGATCTCGTCGGTCAGCACCCAGACATGGGGATGCCGCTCCAGCACGGCGGCGAGGGCCGCCAGTTCCGCGTCGGAATAGGCCGCACCGGTCGGGTTGGAGGGCGCATTGAGGATCAGCCAGCGGGTCTTGTCGGTAATGGCGCGCTCCAGCGCGTCGGGCGTGAGCTTGAAGCCGTCGGCTTCGGGACATTCCACGATGACCGGCTTGCCCTCATTGGCCAGCACCATGTCCGGATAGGATACCCAGTAGGGCGCGGGGATGATGACTTCGGCGTCATTGTCGACCGAGGCCATCAGCGCGACGAAGATGATCTGCTTGGCACCCCCGCCCACCGAGATTTGATCGTCGCCATATTCGATGCCGGTACGGTCGGCGATGCGCCGGCGGATGGCCTCGCGCAGCGCCGGCGTGCCATTGACGGCGGTATATTTAGTGTCGCCGGCCAGAATGGCATCGATGCCCGACTGCTTGACGGAATCGGGCGTGTCGAAATCGGGCTCGCCCACGGTCATGTCGACCAGATCCGCGCCCGCCGCCCGCAATTCCTTCGCACGAGCCGCCGCCGCGACGCTGGGAGACGGCTTGATCCGCGCAACCCGCGCGGCAGGAGTAAAGACTGTCATGACTTGTCCCGATCGCTGCCCGGCCGCCCGAATGCCCGGCCGGTTCGCCCCACTCTAGGCGAGCCCCTGCGCCGGCAGCCAAAACCGGTTCGGTCTTACGTAATAAGGAAGGGTGATGATGGGCGGTCATCGCGCAACGGTCTGACCTCATTAGCCTGCCTTTATGCTAGCGCTTTTCTTCGAGCGGCGATCGGGCGGCAGCGCGGTCATTTTTACAGCCCAGCGACGAGTATGAGCCCCTGATGGACGTGGACCGACTTCAAGCGATCATCGATTGGATGCGCAAATCGCCGGTGGAGGAGCTTGAAGTCGCCGATGGCGGCTTCCGCGTCAGGCTGGCTCGCAGGCCCGATGGCACCGTCGGTTCTTCCAAGGAGCCCACGGCTCCCGTCCCGGCACCGGCCGCCGGCGAAGAAATCGCGGCCCCCAGCTACGGCATCGTCCACCTGGCCTCGACCCCGGGCTCTGCGCCCTTCGTGACATTGGGGACGGAGGTCAGTGCTGGACAAACCCTCTGCATCATCGAGGCCATGAAGGTATTCACGCCCATCGAAGCAGGGCGCGGCGGGACGGTAACGGCCATCCTCATCGAGGACGGCGCCGAAGTTTCGGCCGGCCTCCCCCTGTTCCGGCTGGATTGACACCCATGTTCGACAAGCTCCTCATCGCCAATCGCGGCGAAATCGCCCTTCGCATCCAGCGGGCCTGCCGGGACCTCGGGATAAAAACGGTCGCGGTCTATTCGGAAGCCGATGCCGACGCACCTTACCTGCAAAGCGCGGACGAAGCCGTCTGCATCGGGCCCGCGGCCTCGCGGCGCAGCTATCTCAACAAGCAGGCCATCATCATGGCGGCACTGGCGACCGGTGCCGGCGCCGTCCACCCCGGCTATGGGTTCCTCTCGGAAAATGCCGACTTCGCCGATGCCGTGGGCGCGGCCGGCCTCACCTTCGTAGGCCCAAGCGCAGAGGCGATCCGCACCATGGGCGACAAGGTCGCGGCGAAAAAAGCCATGATCGAAGCTGGCGTACCCTGCGTTCCGGGACCGGACAGCGCCCTGCCCGCCGATATCGAGCAGGTCGAAGCCATTGCCCAGGCCATCGGCTATCCCGTCATTATCAAGGCGGCGGGCGGCGGTGGCGGCCGCGGCATGCGCGTGGTGCAGGGGCGCGGGGATCTGCGCGACGCGGTGGCCCTGACCCGCGAGGAAGCCCAGCGCTTCTTCGGCAATCCCGATCTTTATATCGAGAAATATCTCGAGCGCCCGCGCCACGTTGAGATCCAGGTACTGTGCGACGGGCACGACAACGCGCTCTGGCTGGGCGACCGCGACTGCTCGATGCAGCGCCGCCACCAGAAAGTGATCGAGGAGGCCCCCGCCCCTGGCATCGACCGCGCCCTGATCGCCGCCATCGGCGAACGCTGCGCCAATGCCTGCCGCCGCCTGGGCTATGTGGGCGCAGGCACCTTCGAATTTCTTTACGAGGATGGCGAGTTCTACTTCATCGAGATGAACACCCGCGTGCAGGTGGAGCATCCGGTGACCGAAATGGTCACCGGCATCGACATCGTCGCCATGCAGATCCGTGCCGCGCGCGGCGAACGGTTCGAGCTGACCCAGGACAACATCGCGACGCGTGGCCACGCCATCGAGTGCAGAATCAATGCCGAGGATCCGTTCACCTTCGCCCCCTCGCCCGGGCCGGTCGCGGCACTCGACCTGCCGACAGGCGACGGCGTCCGCGTCGATACGCATCTGCGCGCCGGCTACACCGTGCCTTCGAGCTACGATTCCCTCATTGCCAAGCTCATCGTGCATGGCGCGACGCGCGAGGACGCCCTGGTCCGGATGCGCACGGCCCTCGCGGGCTTCAGCATCGAGGGAATCGCCACCAATATTCCGCTACAGGCCGAATTGCTGGCCGAACCCGGCTTTGTCGCCGGCGGCGTCAACATCCACCATCTCGAACATTGGCTGAAGCAAAGGCAAGTGGCATGAACGTCCAAGCCGTCGCCGCCATGACCGACCTTCCCCGCTACAGCCTGCTGGGCCTTTCGGCGCTGATCTTCGAAGCGCCAGGCGAATTCGACCTCGACCATCAGCGGCGCATCTGGGCCATGGCCGATGCAGCCGCCGCCTGGCCCGAAGTGCGCGAGGCCGTGCCGGGCATGACCAATCTCACCGTGCTCTTGCGCCAACCGCCCGAGGACCCTGACGAATTCGGCGGGCGGCTGATCGAGCTCTGGCAGAGCGGCATCAGCAAGGACGTGGACGGGAAGACGTTCGACATCCCCATCGTCTATGGCGGCGAAGGCGGCATGCATCTATCCGAGGTCGCCAAAATGACCGGCCTCAGCCCCGAGGAGGTAGTGGCGATCCATAGCGCCCCGCTCTACCCCGTCTATGCCGTGGGCAGCCATGCCGGCTACTGCTATCTCGGCGGGCTCGACAAGCGCCTGTTCCTGCCGCGCCGGGCGGTGCCGCTGCTTTCCATTCCGGGCGGATCACTCTCCATCGCCGGGCGGCAGACCGGTGTTTCGGCCTCGGCCGGCCCTAGCGGCTGGCACACTATCGGCTCGGCCAAGACGGTGTTCTTCGATCCCTATCGTTCGCCGCCGGCCCTGCTCGCGCCGGGCGACGCCATCCGCTTCCACCCCGAAAAGGTCCTGCCGTGATGGAAATCCTCAGCAGCACGCCCCTGGCCACCATTCAGGACCTCGGCCGCTTCGACCATTACGTGGATGGCGTCGGCCGCTCTGGCGCCATGGACGGGCTGGCTCTGTCGCTCGGCAATGCCCTGCTCGGCAACGAAAGAAACGCCGCCGCGCTCGAAATCCCGCTCCTGCCCTTCGCGCTGCGTTTCGAGGAAGATCTCGATATCGCGGTGACCGGGGCCGATTGCGAAGCCACGCTCGACGGCGTGGTCCTGCCGCCCGATTGGGCTTTGTCAGTCGAGGCCGGACAGGTCCTGACGCTGACCGCTATGCGCGAGGGCTGCCGGGCCTATCTGTGCGTGGCGGGCGGGTTCGACGTGCCTTTGGTGCTCGGCTCGCGCAGTACCCAGATGCGCGAGGGCTTCGGCGGACATGAGGGGCGCATGCTGAAGAAGGGCGACCGCCTCAAGGCGCTTGGCGGCTCCGTCGGCCTGCCCCACGGCGGGCTGGGCGCGGCCCCGGCGCAATCGGCGCTCGCCTTCGGCGCAGCGGACCATGTCGCGGTGCGGGTGCTGCCGGGCGCGGAATACGATCGCTTCACCGCCGAGGCACACCGCGTTTTCTGGGAGGCCGACTGGCAGGTGACGCCGCAGAGCAATCGTAATGGCTATCGCTGTCAAGGTCCGGCGCTGGCGATGCGCGACACCAGTGAACTACGCTCGCATGGCGTGGTGCCCGGCGTCATCCAGGTTCCCATGGGAGGGCGGCCGATCATCCAGCTCGCCGATGCCGCCACCATGGGCGGCTATCCCAAGATCGGTACGGTCATCGAGGCCGATCACTGGCGCCTGGCCCAGACCCGGCCCGGCCGCAGCCTGCGGTTCGTCGAAGTCGATTTCGCGACGGCACGCGCGGCGCAGGCCGAACTCGAAGGCTTCATCGCCGAGGTGGGCGCCATGGCGGCGCGCCAGCGTGGCGCGGCAAGGGAGTGGCAGCAATGATCGACGCCGCCTTTCTGGACGACGTGCTGGGGCGCATGCTCGCGGCGGGTCTTACCGAGCTGGAATTGGAAGACGGCGACAGGCGGGTGGTCCTGCGCCTGGGCGTCGCCGCTGCCGCGCCCAAGCAGCAAACCCTCGCCATGGAGGTCAGGGCCGCCGCCATCGGCCGCTTTCGCATCCGCCATTTCCGGCGCCCCGACACGGCAATCGGAATCGGCGACCGCGTCCGCCGGGGGGCGGTGCTCGGCTATCTCGAGCTCGGCGCCACCCTCACCGCCGTCACCGCCCCGGCCGACGGAACGGTCACCGGCATCGTCTCGGCCGAGGGGCAGCTCATGGGCTATGGCGACCACCTGTTCACCATCGAAGGGAAGGCATGACCATGCGCATCGATCTCAATTCCGACCTTGGTGAAGGTTTCGGACCTTACACGATCGCCGACGACGCGGGGATCATGCAGGTCATCACCTCCGCGAACCTCGCCTGCGGCTATCACGCCGGCGACCCCGTCATCATGGACCGCATGGTGGGCCTGGCCAAGGCAGCCGGCGTCGATATCGGCGCGCATGTGGGCTATCCCGATCGCATGGGCTTCGGACGCCGCGCCATGGCGATGGACCTCGACGAGCTGGAAAAGCACGTGCTCTATCAGCTCGGCGCGCTGGAGGGCCTTGCCCGGCCGCATGGCCGCAAGATCAGCCACATGAATCCGCATGGCGCCCTGGGCAATCTCGCCTGCGTCGACCGTTCGGTGGCCGATGCGCTGGTGCGCGCCACGAGCGCCTTCGACCCCGATATCGCCTATCTGGTTCTCAGCGGCACGGAGCTGGAAACGGCGGCCCGGGCAGCCGGGCGGCGAACCATCAATCTTTTCCTCGCCGACCGCGCCTATCTCGCCAATGGCCAACTTGCCCCCCGTTCCCTGCCCGGCGCCGTCATCAAGGACCACAAGGCATCTGCCGAGCGCATCCTGCGCCTGCTCGACGATGGTACGCTGGAGACGATAGACGGACAGGTCTTGCGCATCGCGGTGCAGTCGATCCTCGTACATTCCGACACGCCGGGGGCGCTGGAGATGGCGCACAGCATCCGCAGGGCGATCACCGATGCGGGCGGCGCCATCACGCCCTTGTCTCAAATGCTGTCTTAGAGTTTTTCGCTATCAGGGGGTGGGGTCCTTCGGTGATCCGCCAAATCCACCCCCTCCCGACCCTCACTTCAGGGGAAGGGGGCGCTGGTCGCCGCTTCCGTCAAAACCTGAAAGCCTCCAGCCATCACGAACCGATATCTCGTCAGGCCGAGACTGTCTTGGCTTCGCGGCAAGGCTCGCGGCTACCGTTCGGCATAAGACGAAAGGACCGAGCATGCCGTTTTCAGACTACAAGACCGCCTTGGTGACCGGTGCTTCCACAGGCATGGGCTATGCCATCGCCGAGCGGCTGGCGCGCGAAGGACTGATCGTACATGGCGTCGGCCGTAACGAAGAAGGGCTCAGCAAGCTGGCCGACGCCTGTGGCGCCATTCCCCATGTGGTGGATGTGAGCGACACGGCGGCGCTGACCGAACTGGTCTCAGGTCTCGAGATCGACGTGCTGGTCAACAATGCCGGCGTCTCGCGCGCGGGCAATATCCTCGATGCGAACGAATTCGACATCGACGAGCAGATCGACGTCAATCTGCGCGCCGCGCTGCAACTGGCTCGCCTGACGCTGCCGGGCATGATGGAGCGCAATCGCGGCCATATCGTCAACATCACCTCCATTGCCGGCCATTACGAATTCGGCGGCCACACGGTCTATCACGCCACCAAGGCAGCGATGCACACCGTATCCCGCCAGCTTCGCGTCGATGCCTATGGCAAAGATATCCGCGTCACCGAAATCTGCCCGGGTCGGGTGGAAACCGATATCTTCGCCCGCGTGCTCAAGGTCGACCCGGCCGAGGCCTATAAGCGCATGTATGAAGACTTCGAATGCCCCAAGCCCAGCGATATCGCCGATGCCGTAGCCTTCGCGATCGCTGCGCCGCATTACGTCAATGTGGGGATGATCGAGATCATGCCGACCTTGCAGGTTCCCGGCGGCCTGCGCACCGGCACACGGACGGAGTTCCCGTCCACGCGCCGCTAACAGCCGGGCGCCGCGCGCCCACCGAGGCTTCGATATCCTCGACGGCCACGTCCGCGATGATCGGGAAGACATCGGCGGCTAGAAAATCCTCGACGCAAAAGATTCCCGGCTGGCCTCGGCTAGGCTTCGCTCCGCCTGCTTCCTATCCCCGCGCTGCCATGAAGTGGTCGATGCCGGCCTGGGCCACGTCCTGATCCTGGGCCGGGGTGCCGGAGCTGACGCCGATGGCGCCGACGACGGCGCCATCGACGAGAACCGGCAGGCCGCCACCCACCACCATCAGCCGGCCGCCAATGGCCGAGTTGATGCCGTAGGCGGGGCTGCCGGGCTGGCTGGAGGCGCCGTATTCATGGGTCGCCTTCTTGGCAGCGGAGGCGGTGTAGGACTTGTCGATGGCGATGGTGATGCTCGTCACCTTGCCTCCGTCCATGCGTTCGAAGGCGATCAGATTACCGCCTTCATCGGTGATGGCGATGCACATCGGCACACCGATGGCCTCGGCCCGGGCGCGGGCGCCCTCGATGATGAGGCGCGCATCTTCAGCGTCGAGACGAGTGATGGTCAGCATGATGGAGTCTCCTTTCGTTACAGTCAGGCCACAGCCCGGGCCTTGGCCTCGCGACGGCGGCGGTGCAGCACCGGCTCGGTATAGCCATTGGGCTGGCTGGCGCCATCGAGGGCCAGTTCCAGCGCCGCCTGGAAGGCGATGCTGTGGGTATAGGCGGGCGCCATGGGCCGATAGAGCGGGTCGCCGGCATTCTGCCGGTCCACTACCAGCGCCATGCGCTCGAAGGCGGCGGTGACCTGGCCGGCATCGACGAGACCGTGCCGGAGCCAGTTGGCGATATGCTGGGCCGAGATGCGCAGCGTCGCCCGGTCCTCCATCAGCGCCACATTGTTGATATCGAGCACTTTCGAGCAGCCGATGCCCTGGTCGATCCAGCGCACCACATAACCCAGTATGGATTGCGCATTATTGTCCAGCTCGCGCTGCACTTCGGCGGCGGAAAGATTGCGCCCGCCCAGCAGCGGCGGGGTAAGGATGGCGTCGAGCGAGGCCATGGCGCGCGTCTTGAGCGTCTCCTGGACCTGACCGACATCGACGAGGTGATAATGGGTCGCGTGCAGCACCGCGGCGGTAGGCGAGGGCACCCAGGCGGTATTGGCGCCGGCCTTGGGATGGCCGAGCTTGGTGGCCAGCATATCGGCCATGTCGTCGGGCTTGGCCCACATGCCCTTGCCGATCTGCGCCCGGCCCTTGAGGCCAGCCTCGAGGCCCCGGTCGACATTGTTGTCCTCATAGGCGCCGAGCCAGACGGCATCCTTGATTTCGCCCTTGGGCAATACCGGTCCGGCTAGCATGCTGGTGTGGATTTCGTCACCCGTGCGGTCGAGGAAACCGGTATTGATGAACACCAGCCGGTGGCGCACCGCGCGAATGGCTTCGCGCAGATTGACGCTGGTGCGGCGCTCCTCATCCATCACGCCGACCTTGAGCGTATGCCGGGCCAGGCCCAGCGCGTCCTCGACCCGGTCGAACAGCCGGTCGGTGAGTTGCACCTCCTTCGGGCCGTGCATCTTGGGCTTGACGATATAGACGCTGCCCGTGCGGCTATTGCGCAGGCCGCCGGTCTTTTGCAGATCGTGCAGGGCGCAGAGCGAGGTGACCATGGCGTCGAGGAAGCCTTCGGGGGTTTCGGCGCTCGCCCCATCCAGCACCGCATCGGTGGTCATCAGATGACCCACATTGCGCACCAGCAGCAGGCTGCGGCCCGGCAGCAGCAGTTCGGCCCCGTCCACCCCGGTATAATGGCGGTCGTCAGCAAGGCTGCGGGTCACGGTCCGGCCGTTCTTTTCGAAAGTTTCGACCAGATCGCCCTTCATCAGCCCGAGCCAGTTGCGATAGACAGCCACCTTGTCCTCGGGATCGACGGCGGCGACGGAGTCCTCGCAATCCTGGATGGTGGTCAGCGCCGCTTCCAGCACCACGTCCTTTACCCCGGCGGCGCTGGCGGCACCGACCGGATCGGCGCGGTCGACATGAATTTCCACATGCAATCCGTTATGGACGAAGAGCAGGCGCAGCCGATCCGGCGAACCGGCATGGCCGATGAACTGGTCCGGATCGGCCAGTCCGGTCCTGCCCTCCGGCAGGGCGATTTCCAGCCGTTGCCGCCCGTCCTCCGTCACCAGCCGATATTCGGTCACCTGGGCATGGCTACCCCGGGCGAGCGGCAGGGCGTTGTCGAGAAAGGCGGCGGCGCGGGCCACCACGGCGGCGCCGCGCCGCGCGTTATAGGTTTTGCCAGGCGCCAAGTCGCCCGCAACGTCGATGGCATCGGTGCCATAGAGCGCGTCGTAAAGACTGCCCCAGCGTGCATTGGCGGCATTGAGCGCAAAGCGGGCATTGCTCACCGGCACCACCAGTTGCGGCCCGGCGAGGACAGCGATCTCAGGGTCGACATTTTCAGTGTCGATGGTGAAGTCCCGCCCCTCGGGCACGATATAGCCGATCTCTTCGAGAAAGCTGCGATAGGCCGCCGCGTCGATCTCCTGGCCGCGATGCGCCTCGTGCCAGGCGTCGATCCGCGTCTGCAGCGCGTCGCGCTCGGCGAGCAATTCGCGGTTGACCGGGCCGAGTTCGGCCAGCAGCGCGGCATAGCTCTGCCAGATCGCGTCGGCATCGAGACCGGTTCCCGGCAGGATGTCGTTTTCGATCAGGTCCACGAGGGAGGAGGCGACCTTGAGGCCGTGGCGGTCGAGATAAGAGGTCATGAACGGGCTCCGAACTATGATTGGCTCGTGGGTAGCCTCCCCGCGCAGGAAGATCGACGACGGCGCAGGCAAATTTCACCATGCGGAAAATCCGATCCCGTAGCAGGCCGCCATCTCGCAACCCTGCCGCGCCGATGCTAGGAGCATTCCCATGAGCAAAAGCCCCGCCCCGCCCGCCAAGACCGCCGCGTCCCGTTCCGGCAGCGTCCAATCCGTCGAGCGCGCCCTATCGCTGCTCGAAGTGCTGGGCGAGGACGAGGAAGGCTATCGTCTCACCGATCTGGCGGCGCGCACGGGGCTGTCGCCATCCACCGTCCATCGCCTCCTGACCACGCTGGAAAAGCGGCGCTTCGTGCAGTTCAACCAATCCGACAGCATGTGGCATGTGGGACGGCAGGCCTTTTCGGTCGGCTCGGCCTTCGTGCGCCAGCGCAATTTCGTCGCCCCCGCCCTGCCCTATCTGCGCCAGTTGCGCGACCGGACGCGGGAAACCGCCAATCTGGGGGTGATCGACGATGGCGAAGTGGTGGTGCTGACCCAGATCGAGAGCCGCGAGATCATGCGCGCCATCACCCGGGTCGGCGGCAGGGTGCCCATGGTCGCCTCGGGCATGGGCAAGGCCATCCTGGCCACCTACGCCCAAGCCGATGTCGCCGCCATCGTCTCCAGCCAGGGGCTCCCCCGCAAGACGCCGCGCTCGGTGGTCCGCCCTTCGGCGCTGAACGAGGAACTGGCCTCCATCCGCGCCCGCGGCTATGCCGTCGACGACGAGGAATTCATGCCCGGCCTGCGCTGCATCGCCGCGGTGGTCTATAACAACCAGGCCGAGGCGCTCTGCGCCATTTCCGTGTCGGGCCTGTCGGCCCGGCTGACCGACGAGCGTGTCGCGGGCATCGGCGCTCTCGTCCACGCCATTGCCCGCGATCTGACCATCGCCCTAGGCGGCAAGCTGCCTGCCGGTTCGGACGGCTGAAACCACCTTCCTCTTGAGCGGAGGGGAGCAAAGGATTCCGCCTGGCGATGAAAGGCTTTAGCGCGCCGCCCAGTTGAGGCCGCGGCGCAAAATGGTGCGCATCTGGGGGACTTCGAATTCCTTCGAGACGTGCCCCAGGGAGGAATAAAACACCCGCCCCTTGCCGTGGCGGCGCTTCCACACCACCGGCATGGTCACCCCGTCGATCCAGTAGGCGTGCTCGCCGGTGAAGGTGGTGGTCGCCAGCACTTCGTTGGAGGGGTCGACATGCATGTAGTATTGCTCGGACCGGTAAGGGAAGCTCTCAATCCCCTCCATCACCGGATCGTCCGGGCGGGTCACATCGACGCGATAGTCGATGATATTGCCCGGATGCGCCACCCACTGGCCCCCGACCATGAACTGATAGTCGACCGCATCGCGGAAGGCGTCGCCCATGCCGCCGTGATAGCCGCCCAGCCCCACGCCGCCGACAATGGCGGCGTTGAGGTTGGAGAGTTCCTCCTTTTCGATCTTGCTCATGGTGAAGATCGGCACGATCAGGCTCAGATCGTGGATGGCCGGATCGGCGAAGGCCTCGGTGGTGTTTTCGACATAGACCTTGAACCCGTCCTCTTCGAGCATGGTCCTGATGATGGCGGCGCATTGCTCGGGCTCGTGCCCGCTCCAGCCGCCCCAGACGATCAGCGCCTCGCGCATCCCGGTTTCCTCCTGTGTTCCTATTGAAGCTTGCCGTCCCGCAGCGATTGGGACAGCGGCGCCGGCCGCTCGACCGGCGTGGCGATTTCGATGGCCTGGCCAGTCTCGGCCGAACGCTGGAAGGCTTCCATCACCTCCAGCACATGCAACGCCAGATCGCCATTGCAGCGGTGCGGCCGGTTCTCGGCGACGCCATGGGCCATGTCGGCAAGGCCGATGGAGCGGTAATTGCCATCGGCATAGGGCTGGTCGGTGTCGATGTCGGCCCATTCCCCGCCCTTGGCGAGGTATTGAAGCTGCCCGCCGAAATGATTGGGATCGGGCACGATCAGCGTGCCTTCGGTGCCGTAGATCTCGAGCGGCACATGCTTGTGGCCGGCCACGTCGAAGCTCATGGTGATCTGCACCAGCGCCCCATTGGCAAATTGCAGCGTGCCCGAGACATGGGTGGGCACATGCACTGGAATCACCTCGCCCTCGCGTTCCTTGGCGGTGATGGTGCGGGTCGTGCGCAGCATGGAGCCGAACCCGGCGACCCGGGCCACCGGCCCCAGAAGGTTGACGAGATCGGTGATGTAATAGGGCCCCATATCGAGCATCGGGCCGCCGCCGGCTTCGTAGTAGAAGCCCGGATTGGGATGCCAGCGCTCATGGCCGGGGCACATGAAATAGGCGGTGCCGCCCACCGCCTGGCCCAGCCTGCCGCTATCGACGATATGGCGGGCGCTCTGGTGCGAGCCGCCCAGGAAGGTGTCGGGCGCCGATCCGACACGCAGCCCCTTTTCTCGGGCCGCCTCGAGCAGTTTGCGGCCCTCGGCGAAGACCACGCCCAGCGGCTTTTCCGAATAGACGTGCTTGCCCGCCGCGATAGCGCGCAGCCCCACCTCGACATGGGCCTTGGGAATGGTGAGGTTGAGGATGATCTCGATTTCGGGATCGGCAAAGATCGCATCCATGTCCACCGCCCTGACGCCGAACTCCGCCGCCCGCGCCGCTGCCGCAGCCGGGTTGATATCGGCTACCGCCCGGATATCCAGGATCGGAAAATCCTTTGCTGCCTTGAGATAGGCGGCTGAAATATTGCCCAGACCAACTATGCCGATGCCCACTTTGCGCATCAGGACCTCCTCATCAGATCGCTATAACAATGGTCCATCGCGCAAGGCCGGACCGGTGGTGCTCCAGGGCGAGCCGTAAAGCTCGCTGAGGGCGACGGCTGCCGCGCCCCGCGCCCATAATTCGTCTCCCGCCTCATCGATGACAATCTGCGTCACCTCACGCAGTGGCCCGGTCAGCACCCGCTCGAACGAGGCCTGCAGGGGCTCGACCAGCCCGCGTCCCAGCGCCAGGCTCGAGCCGACCAGAATGACGCGCGGCGGCGCGAACAGGCCGGCCAGATTGGCGATGGCGATGCCCAGC
The DNA here is from genome assembly GCF_042648785.1 of Devosia honganensis. Classification (NCBI taxonomy): domain Bacteria; kingdom Pseudomonadati; phylum Pseudomonadota; class Alphaproteobacteria; order Hyphomicrobiales; family Devosiaceae; genus Devosia; species Devosia honganensis. The sequence continues at coordinate 264,349 of NZ_JBHRYD010000005.1, read as the reverse complement.
GCCTCGCCGGCCCGGCTGGCGGCGGCAGCGAAACCGTCATCGCCCTCGGCCAGCAGCCGGCGCACGTGGCTCATGCCACGGCCCACCCGCATGGCCTCGCGCAGGCGCAGATCGGCGTGTTCGCCGTCGAGAATGGCCTTTTCCCCGGCGATGTCGGCGAGGCGCTGGGACTGCGCGGTGGAGACACCCATCATCATATGGCCAAGATCGAGGCTCAATTCGCGCGCACCGCGGAAAAGCTGGCCACCATGCATGACGCCCAGGCCCAGCGTATCCTCCACCGATACCAACACGAAATCGTCGCAATCGCGGGCGCGCCCGAACCAGTGCTGGGCCATGGCGGCGGCATTCGCATGGCTCTCGACGATGGCAGCGACACCGAGCCGCTCGGCAATGAAGCCAGCCAGCGGCACGTCCGGATCGCGGAACAGCGCACTGGAGCGCACCCGGCCCGAGCCGTGTTCGACGATGCCCGGAACCGCCAGCGCCACAGAGGTGACATCGGCAAGACCGAGGCCCGCATCGAGCACGCAACGGCGTACCCCGTCCTCGACCAGATCGCCGAAAACCGGCAGGGGCAGGCCATCGACCCGCACCGGCAGGGTAAGGCGGGCGAGGATATCGCCCTGAAAATCGGTGACCACGAAAACCAAGCCATTGGTGGCGATCCTGGCGCCCACCACGCGGGCCGCAGACGCATTGAGGGTGAGCATGACGCGCGGCCTGCCGCGATTGCCGCCGTTCTCGGCCCTGATATCACCTTCATGGTGAGGCGTGATCAGTTCGTCGTCGAGCAAGGAGGCGGTAATGGCCGAAATCGTGGTCGCCGATAATTGCGTGCGCTCGCCGATCTCCACGCGCGAAATCGCACCGGCCCGCCGGATCGTGTCCAGCACGTGGAACCGGTTTATCGCCCGCATCAATTCGGGATCGGCGGTTTTCATGCCAGGGCCCCACTCCTCCGCTTTTTTCAACACAGCGGATTAATTGACGGCTTCATGGCATATCCACGCCATGGCGCACAAGGGGCTATTTGAAATACCCAGCGACCGTGGGAGCAAGGCAGAGCGGTTTTCTGCCGTGTTTTCAAAGGAATGATAAACAGCAAGCAGAACGCCGGTCGATTCCGGCCTGTAATCCAGCCTGTCTCCGCTCCCGAGCAAGTTTTTCTTCCCCCTTGACAGGCGTACCTCAACGCGCACTAATTAATTCGTAATCGGGACAAATATGTCCGGTGGGAGGAAATCATGAACATGCAATTTGGCCGCCTTGCGCGGCATCGGCTGGCTTTTGCCCTGAGCGCGGCGGCGCTGCTCATGGGAGTTTCTTCGGCCTCGGCACAAACCGTCATCAAATGGCTTCACCTCGAAGCCAATGCCGAACGGCTCGGCGTCTGGCAGGACATCGCCGCGCAGTATGAAGCGCAGCACCCCGACGTGAAGATCGAATTCCAGTTCCTCGAAAACGAGGCCTTCAAGGCCAAGCTCCCCACGCTGCTGCAGTCGAACGACGCACCCTCCATGTTCTACACCTGGGGCGGCGGCGTGCTCAAGGCGCAGACTGAAACCGGGGCGCTACGCGACGTCACACCGGCGCTGGATGCCGATGGCGGCGCCTGGCGCGCGACCATTTCGCCGGCAGCCGTCGACGGTCTCAGCATCGATGGCAAGGTCTGGGCCGCGCCGATGCAATGGGGCCAGGTCTCCTTCTTCTACAACAAGGCACTGTTCGAGCAGGCCGGTGTCGACGCCACCGCGATCAACACCTGGGACGACTTCCTCGGCGCCGTGCAGACGCTCAAGGATGCTGGGATCACCCCCATTGCAGGCGGTGGCGGCGAGAAATGGCCGATCCACTTCTACTGGTCCTATCTGGCGATGCGCGAAGTGGGCAAGGATGGCTTTGCCGCCGCCAAGAATGGCGAAGGCTTCATGGGCGAGGGCTTCGTCCGGGCCAGCGAGAAGCTAATCGATCTGGGCAAGCTGGAGCCGTTCCAGCAGGGTTATCTCGGCGCCACCTGGCCTGATGCGCAGGCCACCTTCGCCGATGGCCGCGCCGCCATGATCCTCGGCTTCCAGAATCAGGTGACCGAGCAGAACCAGGCCAATACCGCCACCGACGGCAAGGGCCTCTCAACCGACGAGGTGGGACGCTTCCTGTTCCCGCTGATCGAGGGCGCGCCGGGCGTGATCACCGATGAATTCGGCGGCCTCAACGGCTGGGTGGTCACCGCCAATGCCCCGCCCGAGACCGAGGAATTCCTGAAGTTCTTCCTCAATCAGGAAAATGCCACCAGGCTGGCGTCTGAAACCGGCATCCTGCCGACGACGCTGGGCGCCGAGGGAGGCGTGGTAGATCCCTTCATGAAGGAGATCGTCACCGAGATGGGCGGGGCTACCTGGCACCAGAACTATCTCGACCAGGATCTGGGCCCCAATGTGGGGCGCGTGGTCAACGACATGTCGGTGGAACTGGTGTCGGGCCAGATCTCGCCCGAGGACGCCCTGCAGCAGATTCAGGACGCCTTCTCGCTCGAGATGTGATCCCAGGCCGCCCTGCCCTCCTGCAGGGCGGCCTCTCGCGCCTGACCCAGTCTCGGGAGACCGACCATGAGCCAGACCAGTTCCGCCCTCCAAGTGCCCGCTATCCCCAAGCGTGCTTCCGGCGCCAGGCGACGCGGCCGGCGCCAGGTGCGCGGCACATGGCCGGTGCTGGTGCTGTTCCTGCCGCCAGCCCTGCTGCTCTTTACCGTCTTCGTCATCCTGCCCATGGGCGAGGCGGCCTGGTATTCGCTCTACAACTGGAACGGCTATGGGCTGCCTACCCAGTGGATCGGCCTGCGCAATTACGAGCTGATCTTCAATAATGGCGCCTTCCGCCAGGCCCTTATCAATAACGGGCTCATCATTCTCGTCTCGCTGGTGGTGCAGGTGCCGCTGGCGCTGTGGCTCGCGACGCTGGTGACCCACCGCATCAAGGGCGCAGTGATGTTCCGGCTGCTGTTCTTCCTGCCCTATGTGCTGGCAGATGTCGCCGCCGGCATGATCTGGCGTTTCGTCTATGATGGGCAGTTCGGCCTCGTCGCCGGCGTTTTCGGCGCGCTGGGCATGGAAGCGCCCTTCTGGCTCGCGGACCGCGACGTGGCCTTCTATGCCGTGCTCGGCGTCATCGTATGGAAATATTTCGGCTTCCACATGATGCTCTTCGTCGCCGGCCTCCAGGGCATCGACAAGAGCGTCCTGGAAGCCGCCGATATCGACGGGGCCACCGGCTGGCAGAAATTCTTCCGCGTCACCCTGCCGCTGCTGGGCTCCACGGTACGCCTCTCGGTCTTTTTCGCCGTGGTGGGCTCGCTGCAACTGTTCGACATGATCATGCCGCTGACCGGCGGGGGGCCGTCCAACTCCACCCAGACCATGGTGACTTTCCTCTACACCTTCGGCGTGATGCGCATGCAGGTCGGGTTCGGCTCCGCTGTCGGCGTTGTGCTGTTCGTCATCTGCGTCACCCTCGCCCTCGGCTACAAGCGGATCTTCATGAAAAATGACTGATATTGCAGCTCCGATCGACGCCGCGACCGGCCCCTCGGGCGGACGCAAGGAAGCGTTCTCCACCAAGGTCTATCTCTATACGAGCCTGATCCTGGTCACGGCCATCGTCATCGTGCCGCTGATCACCACGGCCCTTGGTGGCTTCAAGACGCTGGGCGAATTGCGCGGCAATCCATTCGGTCTTCCCTCCGTCTGGCAATGGGAGAATTACGGCGGCATCCTGTTCAGCCAGCGCTACTGGCTGCAAATGGGCAATTCGCTGCTCATCGCCGCGCTGACGGTGTTCCTGACCCTGTCGCTGTCGGCCATGGCCGCCTTCACCTTCGCCCATGTCAAATTCTTCGGCTCGGGCTTCCTGCTCAACTATTTCCTCATCGGGCTGATGTTCCCCGCCGCCACGGCCATCCTGCCGCTCTTCATCCGCATTCGCGACCTGGGGCTGCTCGACACCTATTGGGGCGTGGTCCTGCCACAAGCCGCCTTCGGCCTGGGCATGAGCATCCTGCTGTTCCGCAATTTCTTCCGTAACCTGCCCAGCGAACTGTTCGACGCCGCCTTCGTCGACGGCGCCGGCTATATGCGCTTTTTCTGGAGCATCACCCTGCCGCTGAGCCGTCCCATCATCGCGACGGTGGGCATCATCTCCTTCGTGGGAAGCTGGAACAGCTATATCCTGCCGCTGATCCTGCTCAATTCCGAGAGCAAATATCCCTGGCCGCTGGGCATCATGGTCTATCGTGGCGAATTCTCGACCGATTGGCAGCTCATCCTGGCCTTCATCACGCTGACCATCCTGCCCACGGTCATCGTCTTCTTCGCCGCGCAGAAACATATCATCGCCGGGCTCACCGCGGGCGCCGTCAAATAGGTTGGGAGAACAGCAATGGCTGGTCTGGAGCTCAGAAACATCGCCAAGAGCTATGGCGCCGTCTCGGTGATCGAGGGCATCAATCTCTCCGTCGAGGATGGTGAATTCGTCGCCCTGGTCGGGCCTTCGGGTTGCGGCAAGTCCACCATATTGCGCATGGTGGCGGGACTGGAGGACATCACCGACGGCGAGATCGCCATCGGCGACCGCGTGGTCAACGACCTCACCCCGCGCGAGCGCAATATCGCCATGGTGTTCCAGTCCTACGCGCTCTATCCGCATATGAGCGTTTACAAGAACATGGCGTTCAATCTTGAACTATCGGGCAAGCCCAAGGCCGAAATCCGGGAGCGCGTCCTGCAGGCGGCCCGCATGCTCGAGCTGGAGTCGCTGCTCGAGCGCAAGCCGAGCCAGCTTTCGGGCGGCCAGCGCCAGCGCGTCGCCATGGGGCGCGCCGTGGTGCGCGACCCGGCGGTGTTCCTATTCGACGAACCGCTCTCCAATCTCGACGCCAAATTGCGCGTGCAGATGCGCAGCGAGATCAAGGCGCTGCACAAGAAGGTCGGCGTCACCTCCATCTACGTCACCCACGACCAGGTCGAGGCGATGACGCTGGCCGACCGCGTCGTCGTGCTCAATCATGGCGTCATCCAGCAGGAAGGCTCTCCCATGGAGCTTTATCGCCGCCCGGCCAATCTGTTCGTCGCCGGCTTCATCGGCTCACCGGCGATGAATTTCTTCGATGCGGCTGTCAAGGGCGACACCGCCCTCACCGCCGGCGGCATCGGCTTTCCGTTTGAGCCCGCGGAAACGGTGAGCGAAGGCCAGAAGATCGTCGTCGGCGTCCGTCCCGAACACTTCCAGACCGGCTCGGGCCCCCATGCGGGCGAGGTCACCTTCGTCGAGCCCACCGGCGGCCAGACCTTCGTGACCCTCGATCTGGGCGGCCATCCCGCCATGGTGTTGGTGTCGAGCGAGGAGGACATCGATCCCGGCACCAGGCTCACCGTCTCCGCCCCCATCGGGCGCACCTATGTCTTCGATGCGGAAACGGGCCGGCGCATCAGCAAGAACTGATTGCCGGCCGGGGCTCAGCCCTCGACGGCCGCCTGATAAAGCTCGATCTGGCGCTGCACCGCCAGGATAAGCAGGGTTCGCGCGTCGCGCGGGCCGACATAATCAAACGTCGCGGCCCGCGAACCGCCGAGATATTGGCCGATCAGCGGCACCGGAATGTCCTCAGCCCCCAAAGCGGTCATCAGGCGCTCGACGGCGGCGGCGGCATCGGCGTGCGGCCAGTAATAGCGGATGCGGTCCGAGAGGCTGAAATGGCGCTGGAGATATTGCTGGGCCGGGGTGCCCGGGTAGTATTTCTCCCAGAACGAGGGCTGGTCCAGCATGGTCCTCTCCATGACCGCCGATACGGCCTGGTCCGGGGTGATAAGACCAAGTTGCAGGCCGATCTGGTCGAGCCCGTAAAGCGCCTCGCGCAGGGCGAAGGTCAGGGCCGGGCCGACCTTGAGGATGACAAAACCGTCCCGGACCAATTCGGACAGGGCCCTGCCCGGCTGGTAATCGGTGGAATGAGCCTCGAACACTATTCCAGGCAGCTCCGAAAGCGAGGAGACGAGGGGTCTGGCCTTTTCGGGATCGTAAACGATCAGGTCGTCATTACCGAATTCCACGCCCGGCTGGACGACGATGGCGATGACGCGGGAGAGGGCAGCGGCGAGGCCCCGTTCGAGGAAGGCATGCCGGTGCACCTCGACGGTCTGGCGCGCTGCCTCCGGACGGGTGACTTCGACATGATCGAGCGCTTCCAGCGCACCGCCGGGGATCGGCACTTCCGTGCCGACGACATAGACGGGCGCGGGCAGGCCGAGCGGCAGGGCGGCTTCGGCCGCAGCGGCGAGATCGGCGGCGCGGTAGGCGGTAAGATGATCGGAAAGCGCCACCGGCTCGCCCTGGCATCCCATGCTGGTATCGAGATGCAGCTTGGCAAAGCCGGCACGCGCATAGGCGGCGATCATCACCCGGGCGCGTTCCATGGCCTCTTCGGCGGGCAGGTGTTTCCATGGATTGGGGCCGAGATGATCGCCGCCCAGGATCAGACGGGAGAGCGGGAACCCGACATCCCCGGCGATCCGCTCGACGAAGCGGCGGAAATCGGCTGGATTCATTCCGGTATAGCCGCCCTCCTGATTGACCTGGTTGCAGGTCGCCTCGATGAGAACCGGCCGATCGCGACGGAGGCCGTCGCGCAGGGCCGCCTCGATGACGAGCGGGTGCGCCGAGCAGACCGAAACGATGCCGGAGCGCGTACCGGCGGCATAATGGCGGGGAAGATCGAGCAGGAATTCTACACTCATGCGACCGGCTCCGCGCTGGCGATGAAATCATCAAGCTGATCCGTGGAGGAAACGCCTTCCATCGGTCCCTTTTTGGTGACGGCGAGCGCCCCCGCCGCATTGGCGCGCAAAAGCGCCTCCGCCGGATCGCGGCCGGCCAGCCAGCCGGCGACAAAAGTGGCACCGAAACAATCCCCCGCCCCGGTAGGGTCGACCTCCGTAACACGGAAACCGGGGGCGGAAATGTCTTCGTCGGCGCTGACATAGCGCGCGCCGGCAGAGCCATGCTTGAGGACGATCGCCTTGAGGCCCCGCCCCAGCAATTGGGCCAGCGCGGCGGCTTCGTCCGGCGCGTCAGCAAATAGCAGCAATTCGTCGCCGCTGGGCAGGAACAGGTCGGTGCCGGCAAGCACAAGATCCAGCGCGGCGCGCATTTCGGGAAAGCCGAGCATCTCCTTGCGGATATTGGGGTCGAAGGAGACGGTGCCGCCCCGGCCCTTGATCTCGTCCAGCGCGAAGAGCACCGCCTCGATGATGGCGGGAGACGAGAGCGACGAGCCCATGACGTGCAGATGCCCCGCCGCGGCGATGACGGCGCGGGCCTCCGGCGTCAGCCCGATATGCCCGTTGGCGCTGTGACGGATATTGAAGACGAAATCGCGGTCGCCCGATTCCCGGTAGCGGACGAAAGCGCTGCCGGTGACGGCATCCTCGTGGACACGGATGGCCGAGACGTCGACGCCGTCTTTGCGCAGGCGCTCGATATTGAGCCAGCCGAAATCGTCGTCGCCCACGCAGGATACCATGGCGCAGGGATGTCCCTGGCGGGCCAACTGGTCGATAAAGATGGCCGGAGCGCCGGAGGGAAAGGGGCCGATCAGCTCGATAGGCTCGCGAAAGCCGTCGCCGGGATGCACGGCCATGATTTCCACGACGATCTCGCCGATCGTCACTACCTTGCTTGTCACGATGATTTCCAGCCTTTCAGACCGATGCGGAGGCGGGTTGCTCGCCATGATGCAGCACTTTCTCGTCCACCGAGAACATCTGCTGGTGCATCAGCATGGCACCGCCCAGGGAGGGCGCATCCACGCCAAGTGACGAGACACGGATTTCGGGCATGCGGAAGCCTTCGAGAAACTCGTTGCGCATGGTGGCGACGACCTCGTCGGCCACCGCCTCGAAGACCGGAGCGACCGAACCGCCCAGCACGATGGCGCCGGGATTGAGGATGCTGGTGATCTGGGTCATGCCCAGGGCCAGTTTCTGCCCCCAGTCATGAGCCGTCTTCATGGCCAGGGCCTCGCCCTCGCGGATGGCGGCGAGCAGGTCCTCGAAGCTGCTTTTGGGATCGGCGCCATGCCAGTGATAGCGCGCCAGTATGGCGTCCTTGCCCACGAAGCTTTCCATGTGACCAGGCCTGGTGCGGCCACGGAAAAAACCTTCGCCGCCCAGGACGATCTGGCCGAACTCGGCGGCGTGGCCGAACGAGCCGCGGAACAACTTGCCGCCTACCACGATGCCGCCGCCGACGCCGTTCTCGATAAGCAGGAACGCCTTGGTATCGGTGCGGGTGGAGTGGTCCCTGTAAGTCTCTGCAATTCCGAAGGCATTGGCGTCGTTCTCGATGACAATGGGGATGTCTTCGCCGAACTGGCCCAGCAACAGCGCGCGCAGCGGTACGTTCTGCCATCCGAGCAGCAGCCCGTTGACGACGACGCCCTTATGGTCGAGCAGGGCCGGAAGGGTGACGCAGAGACCGCGGATCTCCCCCAGGCCGCGAATCCTGGCGATGGTCTCGCGGATCATCGCGATGATGGTGCCGATGCTCTCGTCGGAGGCGCGCTCGGCGGTAGGGAAATCCACGCTCTGCCGGTGAAGCAGCGTGGCGGACAGGTCGACCGCGACGACGCCGAGGCGGTCGACGCCGATTTCGGCACCGATAAAGGTGCCGCCGGCGGGATTGAGTTCGATAGCGATCCCCGGACGGCCGGTGCGGGTTTCGGTGCGCTCGAGGTCGGCGCGCTCCACCACCAGCTCGTCAGCGGCCAGATTGGCGATGATATTGCCCATGCTGGAGCGATTCAGGCCCAGTTCGCGCGCCAGCGCCGCCCGGCTCATGCCGCCCCGATGGAACAGGACGTTGAGCGCGCGCAATTCGTTCAGATATCGGATCGACTGGGGTGTGGCCATCTGGAAATTCTAAGGTTTGCGGAACGAACAATAATCATCGGGCCAGCAATGTTAAGAGCGGAGGCGGCCGGTGGCCGCCTCCTTACCCGGGAGGGTATTTCAGGCGCCTTCGCGAAGCGCCAGCAGTTCGTCGACATTATCCGCAGTCACGGGCACCCACGGCACGGAATATTGCTGCTCGGTGCCGTCGCCCCATTCGAGGGAGCCGCCATTGACGTCCCAGATTTCGGCACGCGGCTCATAGCTGTCGCCCTGCGCGGCGGCGGCCGCCAGATCGATCGCGCCCTGGGCCAGCGCATTGGCATCCTGCAGGGTAGACATCATCTCGCCGCGCTGGACAGCCAGCAGGGCATCGGTGATGCCGTCAACGCCCGCGACCGGCACATTGGCCGGGTCGAGGCCATAGGCCTTGACAGCCTCGAGCGCGCCGATGGCCATTTCGTCGTTCTCGGCAATGACGCCCTGGATATTACCGCCATTGGAGATCAGCCAGTTTTCCACCAGCGTCAGGGCTTCGGCCCGCGACCAGTTGGCGGTGCGGGTCTCGACCACGTTGATACCGGGATATTCGGCCAGGACCTTCTGGATGCCCTCGAGGCGCTGGACCTGGGCCGACTGGCCGATCATGCCTTCGACGATGACGACATTGCCTTCGCCGTCAAGGCGCTCGATCACCGAGCGGGCGAGCATCTCGCCGGCGACGACGTCATTGGAGCTGATATAGGACTGGTAGAGGTCGGTATCGCTGATCAGCGTGTTGGAGCCGATCACCGGCACCCCCGCCTCCATGGCGCGCGCCACCGGATCATTGCCGGCATTGATGTCGACCGGGATGAAGATGATGGCGTCATAGCCTTCATTGATCGCGGTATCGAATTGGTTGGACTGGTTGAACGGGTCCATACGGCCATCGAGAATGGTCAGCTCGATGGTGCCGTCCTGGACCAGCGGGTGCCGCTCGGCGGCGTTGGCCCAGAGCACATTGAACTCGGTGTCCAGGCTCTGGACGATGGCGGCGACCCGCAGGTCGGCGGCCTGGGCAGCATTTGCTGCCAGAGCGCTGACGCCGAGAATGGCGGCCAGGGCGATACGGCGGTTGACGGACATTGCCATGAAAGTTCCTCCTATGATGGCAGTGCAGATTACGGCCCACTGGGGGCGGGAATGTCAGGACTGGGCGTGTCGGGAGCGGTCGATCAGCACGGCAGCCACGATGATGGCGCCCTTGACGATCTGCTGGTAGTAGGACGACACCCCCAGCAGATCGAGGCCGTTGCCGATGACGCCGATGATCAGCACGCCCACGAGGGTGAAGACCACCGAACCGACGCCGCCCACGAGGCTGGTGCCGCCGATGACCACCGCGGCGATGGCATCGAGTTCGTAGCCGAGGCCGGCCTGGGGCAGCGCGGACGTGGTGCGGGCGGTGAGGATCGCTCCGGCGAAACCGGCCAGCGCTCCCATGATGGCATAGGCCGAGAAGGTGACGCTGCGGGTGGGAATGCCACTGGTGCGTGCACTGCGCACATTGCCGCCCACCGCATAAATCCAGCGCCCGTAAATGGTGAAGCGCAGGACGATCCAGGCGAGGACGAACACCAGGGCGAAACAGATCACCGGCACCGGAATGCCGGCGACGAAGCCCTGGCCGAGCCAGCGGAAATCCGGGCTGAGATTGGGCACCGGGCGGCCATCGCTCAAGAGCAGGGTGGCGCCGCGGGCCATGGACAGCATGCCCAGCGTGGCGACGAAGGCCGTCACCTTGAACCGGGCCACCAGCACCCCGTTGACGGCCCCGAACAGGGCGCCGACGCCGATGGCGGCCGCCACGGCGAGGAAGGGATTGCCGGGGTCGGCGCCGGTCACCAGCATGCCTGCGACAATGCCCGCAAAGGCCAGGATCGAGCCGATGGACAGATCGATGCCCCCGCTCAGGATCACGAAGGTCATGCCGACAGCGAGGATTCCGTTGATGGATACCTGGCGCAGCACATTGGTGATGTTGCCGGTGGACAGGAAATTCGGATGGGCGAGGGAGAGCGCCACAAACAGGATAACGAACGCCAGGACGATGCCGTAGCGCGACAGCAGGCGGCCGATGCGGGCATTGCGACTGTCATTGGACTTTTGAGCGAGATCGACCATATGTTTGCCTCGGTTCAACTGGCGAGATGGACCAGGGCTTCCTGGGTCGCTTCGGCAGCGGTCAGTTCGCCGGCGATACGACCCGAGCGGAACACCACGATCCGGTCGGCATTGGCCAGGATTTCTGGGATTTCGGACGAGATCATCAGCACCGAATTGCCACGGGCTGCGAAGTCCGAAAGGAAAGCGTAGATTTCACGCTTGGCACCTTCATCGATGCCGCGCGTCGGCTCGTCGCAGATCAGCACTTGCGGATCGGTTTCGATGCAGCGGGCGAACACCACCTTCTGCTGGTTGCCGCCACTGAGATTCTGCACCGCCAGATCGCTGGATGCGGTGCGGATGTGGAAGCGCTCGATCTGGCCGGCGACCGCCTTGTGTTCCTGCTGCGCCTTCATGAAGCCGAAGCTGGAAAAGCGCTTGAGCGCTCCCATGACGATATTGTCATGCACCGAGGCGGGCAGGACCAGGCCCGTGCCCTTGCGGTCCTCGGTAACCATGGCGATGCCTACGCGCAGCGCGTCGGATGGATGGTGGATATCGAGCTTTTTGCCGTGCAGATAGACCTCGCCACTATCCTTGGGCCCGTTGCCGTAGAGCGCGTTGGCGAACTCGCTGCGGCCGGCGCCCATCAGGCCGTAGAGGCCCAGGATCTCACCTTTGGCGATAGACAGGGAAATATCGCTGAACACGCTGCCATGAGAAAATCCGCGCGCTTCCAGAACCGTCTCGCTGGCCTCGCGCGGGGGGCGCGGGCCATGGTCGCGCAGGTCGCGTCCAACGATGAGGCCGATCAGCCGCTGGCGGTCGATATCGGCGATGGCGCCGGTTTCGATGAACCGGCCATCGCGGAACACCGTATAGCTATCGGCGATGGAGAAGATGTCCGTCAGCCGGTGCGAGACATAAATGATACCGACATTCTGTGCCTGCAGCGACCGGATGGCGTCGAAGAAGGTCTCGGTCTCCTTCTCGCCGATGGCGGATGTGGGCTCGTCCATGATCAGCACCTGGCTTTCGCGGCTGATCGCCTTGGCGATCTCCACCAGTTGCATCTGGGCGACGGTGAGGTCGCGCATCATCGCGGTCGGATCGATCCTGAATTTGAGCCGCTCGAACAGCGCCCGGGCGTCGGCGACCATCCTGGCGCTGTCGGTGAACCACCCGCCCCGGCGCGGCTCACGGCCGAGATAGATGTTCTCGGCCACGCTCATGTCCAGAACCGGGCTCAGTTCCTGGGTGATGATGGCGATGCCGTCATCCAGCGCCTCGGCGGCGGAGGCGTAGCTGACCAACCGGCCATTGCGCATCATCTTGCCGCCATCGGCGCGCAGCAGCCCCATCAGGATGTTGAGGAAGGTGGACTTGCCCGCGCCATTGCCGCCACACAGGGCATGGACACTGCCGGCGCGCAACTGAATGCGCCCATCGGTCAGGGCCGGCACGCCGTTGAAGGCCTTGGAAATGCCGGTAGCCGCAAGCAGCACGGACGAATCCGCGGCGTAGCCCGCCTTGGCTAGGTCAGGCCCCTCGCGCCCCTGAAGAGCATTTTGCATGACGTCCTCCCGAACTTAGCTTTTTTGCCTTATTATGTTCGTTGTGAAACCAAACATATTAGAAGCGAAATCGGCTGTCAAGCGACAGGCCGAGCCGGCTGGTTAGGCTGGGCTTGGCGGGACCGCCAGACCCCGCGCCCCTCCAAGGAGAGGCCGGGATTTCAACAACCCCGACCGCGCTTTCTGCCCGGCCTTCGCGCCGGCCCCGGATCAAGCCGATCGGGTGATCTGCGCCTTACGCCGTGCCTCGTCGTAGCCAGCCTCGATGAAGGCCTTGGCCAGGCGCGCCACTTCGACATTGTCGACCCAGGTGTCGCGCCAGATGCCGCAGGTGATCGACAGATCCTCATCGACCACCTCGGTGGAGAAGGATTCGAAGGTGACGTAGTCGTCATAGCCCATCTCGACCAAGGCATCGAACACGGCCGGGAAGTCGATATTTCCGGTGCCCAGATAGCCGCGGTAGTTTTCCCCGATATGGAAATAGCCGAGCTTCTTGCCGGCGAGTTTCAGCGCAGCGGGCGTATCGGTTTCCTCGATATTCATGTGGAAGGTATCGAGATGCAGGAAGACGTTGTCCGAGCCGGTCGCCTCGATATAGGCCAGGCCCTGAGCGGTGGTGTTGATCAGATTGCTCTCGAACCTATTTACCACTTCGAGGTTCATCGACACGCCGGCGCCCTTGGCGCGCTCGGCCACCCGCGCCATCACGTCGACGCTGTTCTGCCAGCCCTTTTTCGTGGGCATGCGGAAATATTTGGTATGGGCCGAGAAGATGATGCCGCCAAGCTTTTCGCCGCCCAGGTCGCGCGTCACCTTGACGGCGTCGTCCAGCACCTGCTCGCCGCGCTTGACGCTGTCCGCATCCTCGCTGGAAATATCGCTGTCGAGCGGCAGCCCCATGGTCACGACAACCTTGAGCTTGTAGCCCTCGAGACGCTTGGCGAGCCAGGCGACGTCGAACCTGGACGGATCGAGGCGCGGGAACTCGATGAGGCCATAGCCCAGCTTGGCGGATTTCTCCATGGCCCCTTCGAGGTCTTCCTGGGTGGTGCCGCCGGTCCAGACGAAGGAATGAATGCCGAGCGTTTTCATGTCTTGATGATCCTGTGATCGTTGCCTTTTGAGAGGTCGGGCGCTGGCGCCGACTGGCTTCCTCTCCTCCCGCCAGTCTTTTGTTTGCATTAGCAGCAAACAAACTTGCAGACAAGATGCGCCCGGTGTAGGTGTGAGCCAATCGCGACGCAGACCCGAAAGCGGGAGGAGAAGCATGAAAATCAGCCAATTCGCCGAGGCGACCGACCTCACCGGCAAGGTGGTGGTGGTGACCGGCGCCGCCGGGGGAATCGGCCGCGCCATGGCCCGCGCCTTTCACGAGAGCGGTGCCAGCCTGGCGCTGACCGACCGCAATGACGGGCATGTGGACCTGGCTCGCGCGCTCGGCGAGCGCCATCGCTCCTGGACGTTCGACGCCACCGACGAAACCGCCATCGCCACCTTCGCCGACGAGGTGCGCCAGCATTTCGGCCGCATTGACGTCCTCGTCAACAATGCAGGCATCGGCCTTCTGGCGCCGGCCGAAAAACTCGACATCGCCGATTGGGACCTGACCATCAAGGTCAATCTGCGCGCTCCCTATCTTTTCGCTCGCGCCTGCGCGCCGGCCATGTTGGAGGCCGGCTGGGGCCGTATCATCACGATTTCCTCGCAGGCCGCCGTGATCGGTATCGACGAGCACGTGGCCTATAGCGCCAGCAAGGCAGGTCTTCTGGGCATGACCAATTGCCTGGCGCTCGAATGGGGCCCGCGCGGCGTCACCGCCAACTGCATCTCGCCCACCGTGGTCGAAACCGAACTGGCCAAGGTCGGCTGGTCCGGCGAGAAGGGCGAGCGCGCCCGCGCCGAAATTCCCACGCGCCGCTTTGCGCAGCCCGAGGAGATCGCCCTAGCCTCAGTGTTCCTGGCCAGCGATGCCGCGGCCATGATCAACGGCGCCAATCTCATCATCGATGGCGGCTTCACCATCCGCTGAGTCATTTCCACAGGAGGACAGATTGGCACAATCCATTTCCGGCCGCGTCGCGGTCATCACCGGCGCGAGTTCGGGCATCGGCCGCGCCGCCGCGCGGGCACTGGCTGCCGAGGGCGCAAAGCTCGCCCTCGTCGCGCGCTCGACCGAGAGGCTCGAGGCGCTGAAGGCCGAATTGGGCGGCGACACGCTGGTGGTTCCCGCCGACCTGACGCGTGCCGCCGATGTCGATGGCGCCATCAGGACCATCAGCGAGCATTTCGGACATATCGACATCCTGTTCGCCAACGCCGGCAGCTATGTCACCGGCAATGTCGCCGAGGGCGATGCCGACGAATTCGACGCCGTCATCGCCGTCAATGTGAACGCCGTCTTCCGTATGGTCCGCGCCGCCCTGCCGGGCATGATTGCGCGCCGCAACGGCGACATCGTGGTGACCAGCTCGATTTCGGGCCATCAGGCCATTCACTGGGAGCCGGTCTACAGCGCCACCAAACATGCCGTGCAATCCTTCGTGCACGGAGTGCGCCGGCAGGTGGCCCCCCACAATGTGCGAGTGGGTGCGCTTGCGCCGGGAATCGTGCTGAACGAACTCTGGGGCCTGACCGACCAGGCGGAAATCGAGCGGCGCGTGGCCGCCCATGAAGGCCTACGCTGCGAGGACGTGGCGGACGCTCTCGTCTTCATGCTCACCCGCCCGGCCAACGCCACCATCCGCGACCTGGTCATCCTGCCGCAGAACCAGGACATCTAAGGCTGCGCGAAGGCTCGCCCCTTCGTCTCCCTCCCCCTGTGGGGAGGGACCGAGGGTGGGGGTCTTGCCCGGCAAGCCGCTGCTTCATCGGGAAAGCCGATAGCGCCCCTGCCCTAACAACTCCCCAGAATGTCATCCACCCGCAAAACGCCGCCTTCAAAGCCGCCGGCGACCAGCAGGCAGTCGAAGTCTTTCCAGGCCCGGGAGAGCTCGCGCTGGTGCGCCGGGGTGCCGGTCATGGGGGGCAGTTCATCGCCCGACCACAGGAGGCGTGCCGGATCGGCGCCGTCCGGGGCAGGTTCGGCGATGCCACGCCACGGGCATGGCGCCATATAGCAGAGAATCCCGGTCCGACCCACTTGCAACTGCGTCGCGTCAGCTTGGGCCGGCACCATGGAGGCGAAGACGAGCAGAAGCGCGGCGAGAGATCTTTTCATGGATGGCTCTCCAAAAATACCTTCTGCCCGTTTGACGCTGTCACGCCGCCAAAGCTTGGCCACCGCTTATTGGGCGATGGAGATTTCCGGCAGGGGCTGTGCCGTGAGGGCACTGATCGCCTCGGAGCGCAGCGCCCCCAGCCCGCTCATGAATTGCGTAGCGCCGTCCTGCCCGTAACCGCGCCGGCTGACGGCGAACAGCATCACGCCCTCGCTGCCGGGCAGCGCCGCGTAACGATAGGCATTCCATTCCACCACGACGGGATCGACGGAAAGGTCGCTGACCACGAAATCGAGCAGCACCTCGCCCGAGGCTTCGTTCTGCATGATCTGGTGGTTGACGACCGGGTCGGTTCCCTTCCGTGCGTCAAGGCTCTGCACCTGCAACGCCGCCGCCTGAATCGGGGTGATGGCGCCCACCACGGTTTCGATCAGGATCATCTCGGAATAGGTCTCGACCGTCTGACCCTGCGGTACATATTCCTGCTTGATGTAGTCCGGATTCGGCCTCGACGTCCACGACAGCACATAGTCCTGCTCCTGGAACGAAATGGGCCCGGGCACACCGAGCATATCGTCGGCCTGCTGCGCTAGGGCCGGCGCCACCAGCAGGGCCGAAGCGACAATGAGGGCCATCATTCTCGAGGCGGAAGTCACGGCAGGTGTCATGGCAATGTCCTTTGCGCAGAAATTGGAGAGGAGCGATCGGTTCCGGCCGATCCCACTCGTTGAATATGACGCCTCGGGGCGAGCCGATCTTGGTCGGCAATGAAATTTTCTCGGCGCCCGATGCGTTGCGTCCGTCACGGCGCGCCCTCCTCCAGCCGGGCGATCGCCGCCGCGCGGTCCGGGGCATCCCTGATCGCAAGGGAAAGCGTGTCGGCGTGCCGATAGCCCTCCCCCGCAGCGGTGAAGACGTCCCAATGCTGGTCCGCGCCGATGAAGCCGGACCGAACCAGCAGCATCGGCACCGTTTCGTCCGCAGCGGTGTGCCAGAAGGCGTCGCTGAGCGTCAGGGTTTCCGCGCCGTTTCGGGGGAATAGGGCAATCTGCCGCTCGGCGCCGTCCACCACTAGATAGAGCGCCACCTCTTGCGGCCCCGTGCGCAGGGCCAGCGTCACGCCGCCGAAATCGTAGCGCTCGATATCGATCTCACCCCCCCGGCTTAGCGTGGTTGGGCTGGCCATCGGCCGCGGTACCGCCCCCATGCGCTGGCTGAAACCGTCGGCTATCGGCTCGGGCGGGACGGGCGCCTCCATTTCCGCCATGGCGTCGGCGGGCGGCATGACCTCGGGTGGGCGCACCAGCGGCACCACGACGAGAGCGGCGATGGCGGCGAGGCCGATGGCCGATGCCGGCCGCAGCCAATATGCGCCCGCAAGCCAGCTTGCAAAACGTGGCGGACGCGCCTTGCCCGATGACGCCGCCCTGGCCTCTTCCTGGGCGAAAAGGCGCGTACTGGCCGCCACCGCCGCCGCCTGCCTGGCCGGGTCGGGCTGGGGCGTGTCCAGCCCGGAGAGGCGCTCGAACGGGTCCTGATCCTTCTGGGTCATAATTTGTCCTTGAGGGCCTTGCGGGCGTTGTGGATGTGCCAGCTCACCGTCACCGCCTTGCACCCCATCACCTCGGCGGCCTCCGCATGGCTCATCTGTTCGCCGTGCACCAGCAACACCGCATCGCGCTGGCCGGAGGGCAGTTCCCGTACGAGGCGCCACAAATCCGCCAGCGCCAGGGCATCCTCCTGCGTTGGCAGGATCGCTTCGGAAGCTCCCACCGAAACCGCCGAGACGAGGCGGCGGCGGCGCTGTTCGGACCGTTGCAGATCGCGCACGGCATTGAGCGTGATCCGGTATAGCCAGGTGGAGAAACTGGCGCGCCAATCATAGCTTTTCAAGGCGGTCGCCAGCCGCATGCAGACGGTTTGGGCCACGTCTTCGGCATCGCTGCGGTCCCCCGACCAGCGAAAGGCGGTCCGGAAGATAAAGGCATATTGCCCGGCCACCAGCCTTTCGAATGCCGGCACGCTGCCCGCCTGGGCGAGCCGCACCAGTTCGGCGGTCTCGCCACCGTTGGGATCGAAAGCCGGTCGCCCGGGCGCGCCCTCAATGCTGTTCAGTGCATCCATGAAAACTCGATAACCGCATGCGTTCAACCTATAAAGGTCGCCTGCAAACAAATACAGCATCGAGATTCCACCGAAATCGGGACTTTTCGAGGTCGCGATTTCCAGGTCGGCGCCGAGCGGCGGTCACCCGGCCTTGATGTCGGCAAGCTCCTTTTCGAGGTCGCGGATTTCGATACCGCCCGCCATGAGATGCCGGATATCGGCACCGGCCAGCTCTTCCCGGGTCCCCTTGCCGATGACCTCCCCCAGCGCCAGGAAGGTAAAGCGGTCGGCCACCAGCTTGGAGTGGACCTCGTTGTGGGTAATGAAGATGATCGCGATATCGCCGCGGGCGCGCACCCGCATCATCGTCTTGAGCACCTCCATCTGCTGCTTCTGGCCCAGCGCCGAGGTGGGCTCGTCCAAGATCAGCACCTTGGCGCCGAAATAGATGGCCCGGGCGATAGCCAGGGTCTGTCGCTGCCCCCCCGACATGGTGCCCACCGCCTGTTGCGGATCCGATATGTCGATGCCGATCTTGATCATCTCTTCATGGGTGATCCGGTCCATCTCCTTCATGCGCAGCAGGCCGAAGGGCTTTATCCCCTGATAGAGTTCGCGCCCCATGAAGAAATTCCGGGTCACGCTCATCAGGGGATTGAGGGCCAGGTCCTGATAGACGGTACCGATCCCGGCTTTGCTGGCATCGCGGGGCGATCGGAAGGTAGTCGGCTGACCATCGACGTAAATCCGGCCTTCACTTGGTGGATGAACGCCGGACAGCAGACGGATCAGCGTCGACTTGCCGGCACCGTTGTCGCCAAGCAGGGCGTGGACCTCACCGGCATAGACTTCGAGGTCGATGCCGTTGAGCGCCGTGAAGGGACCGAAGCGCTTGACCAGTTTCTCCGTGCGTATGACGGGCGTCGGCATGTCAGAGCCCTCCGGTAATGCGCTTGCGAACGCTTTCATTGAGGAAGACGGCAGCCAGCAGCACGGCGCCGACGAAGACGCGATAATAGCTGCCGTCGATGGCGGGGATGAAAAAGACCGCGTTGGCGACGAGACCGAAGGTGATGGCTCCGAAAACAACGCCGAGCACCGAGCCGAACCCGCCGGTCATCAGCGTACCGCCGACCACCGCGATCGCTATGGCCTCCAATTCCTTGAGATTGCCCTTGGCCGCGTCGGCGGTGTTGGTCTCGAAAACCTGACAGGCGGCGAAGATCGTGGCGGCGAACGCGGTGAACATGAACAGCGAGATGCGCACCTTGTCCACGGGGACCCCGTTGGCGCGCGCACTTTCGCGATTGTCACCGGTGGCGAAAATCCAGTTTCCGGCCTGGGTCTTGGACAAGACGAACCAGGCGCCGATGGCAATGGCGATCCACCAAAAGACGCGCGCATCGAACCCCGTCACCCACTGCGCGCCGACACGGTTCACATTGCCGCCGAGCCAGAACCAGACATCATAGAACCAGCCGAAGGCCTGCCCGCCGAAGATGCCGGCGAACCAGCTTTCCAGCTTGTAGTCCGGCAGGCCGGAAATCTGCGTCGAATTATTGATCACCCGGAAGCTGACTTCGGTGGCACCCCGCAGGAAGAACAGAAAGGCCAGCGTGACGATGAAGCTCGAAAGACCCGATTTCACGACGATGAAGCCGATCAGCCAGCCAATCCCCAAAGTCATGACGAGGGTGAGAGCAAAGGCGGTGAACGGGGTCGCCTCGCCCAGGCCAAACGGCAATCCCCATTTCAGCATCATCGTCATCGCCATGCCGGCAAAGCCGATCATCGAGCCGATCGACAGATCGAACTCTCCGGCGATCATGAGAAGACAGGCAGCGGTGGCGATGATGCCGAACTGGGAGATCACCGACAGATTGTTCTTGAGGCCGAGCGGGTTGAAGGCATTGCCATTGCTGGAAAAGGCGATGGCGAGGATGACCAGCATCATGACCGCGAACGCCCCCACTTCCGGACGCCTGGTCAGTTTCCTCAGCGTCCCGCCGGCCTTCAGGCGGTCACGCTCCGTTCTTCCGGCCGCGGCCGGCGTGGTTTGAGCCATGTCGGGTCTCCCTCCCTTGCGGGGCGGCCTGCGCCGGCCACCCCATTCTTGTGCTTCTTCGGAACGTCGCGCCTAGCGCGTGACGCCCGCCTGCGCTTCCACCTCTTCGGCATTGGTAGCGTCGACGAAGCCGGGCCCGGACGGAATATTGGCACCGGGCAGCATGTGGGCGTTGGTGTTGTAGAGGTGCATCACCACCAGCGGCAGATATCCCTGAAGATATTGCTGCTGGTCGATGGTGAAGGCGACGCGTCCCTCCTTGATCAGATTGATCACGCCCGGGGTGAGGTCGAAACAGGCCAGATTGACCCCTACCCCCACCTCCTCGACGGCATCGGCGGCGGCCTCGCAAACATGCGGGCCGACGGCCAGCAGGGCATCGATTTCCGGATCGGCCTGCAAGGCTGCGGCGGTGCGCGTCTTGATCTGGGCGACGTCGTTGGAGACGTCGATCATGTTGAGATCCTGCCCGAGCGCCTCGAAATAGCCTTCGCAGCGATCGACCAATTGGGCGTTGAAAGCCTCATGGTTCAGGCACAGCGCCTTGGACGCGCCTTCGAGTTCCGCCCGCTCGCCCGCCGCAACACCGGCGGCCCGTTCGGGCTGGCCGATATGCATGAGCGCCCCGACCTCCTGATAGTGCTCGAGGCCGGAATTGATGGTGATCACCGGAATGCCGGAATCGACGGCGGCCTTTATGGCCGGCCCGAGCGCCGCCGCATCGGGCAGCGAGACGACGATGCCATCGGGCTGGTTGGCAGCGGCGGATTCGATCAGCCGGGCCATGTCGGCCATATCGCCCGAAGGGGCGAACAGATATTCGAAGTCGGCGCCGATGGCCTCGGCGGCATCGCGGCCTCCCCTCTCGACCACCGGCCAGAACGGATCGGTACCCTGGGTATGCGTGATCATGACGTAGCTTTCGGCGAATGCGGAGCCGGTCATGGCGCAAAGCGCAGTCGTTGCGAGCAGTAGTTTCCTCATAGGTTCCTCCCTTGTCTGAGGTGCCCCGAAGGGCGGGCATCGGGGGTCTATTCGGGATAAGACCCCGCAATGTTCTGGTCGTAGTCGATCAGCGCGCCGGTCATGACGCCGGCTTGGGCGCTGAGCAGATAGCTGGCTAGGCCGGCAAGTTCGTGCGGCTTGCACAACTGACCCATGGGCTGATTGGCTTCCGCCCGTTCCAGCCAGCCATCCGTGGCGCCGTGATATCGACGCTGAGTGATGTCCTCGCCGGGCGTATCCATCCACCCCGGCAGGATGGCATTGCAGCGGATTTTATCAAAGCGATACGCATTGGCGACGTTCTTCGTGAGCGTTGCGAGCGCCCCCTTGGAAGCGGAGTAGGGAGCGAGATAAGACT
This sequence comes from Devosia honganensis, assembly GCF_042648785.1. Classification (NCBI taxonomy): domain Bacteria; kingdom Pseudomonadati; phylum Pseudomonadota; class Alphaproteobacteria; order Hyphomicrobiales; family Devosiaceae; genus Devosia; species Devosia honganensis. The sequence goes on along the minus strand of NZ_JBHRYD010000005.1, from coordinate 242,933 downwards.
GGCCGCAATGGACGCATTGCGACAGGATATTGACGATGGCCCCGCCGCCGCCCTCGGCCTGCCGATGCTTGACGAAGCCCTGCATCAGGAAAAACGGCGCACGGGCATTGGTGTCGAACATCCGATCCCACAATTCCGGGGTGGTGTCGGTCAGCGTACCGCGGGCGCCCAGGGCAGCGGCGTTGACGAGGGCGTTCACCGCGCCGAAGCGGGAGATCGCCGCATCGATCAGGGCGAGACATGCCTCGACATCCTGCAGATCGATGGCGGTGAACCCCGCATCGGCACCCATGGCCGCCAGTTCGGCCACGGCCTTTTCACCCTTTTCCCGGTCCCGGCCGGCCAGCATGAGCTTGCGGCAGCCTTCGGCCACCAACTGCCTTGCAATCGCCAGGCCAACCCCTTGCGCTCCCCCGGTTATGACGGCGCTGGTATCGCCATGCCGGGTATTGAGATCGCTCATTTCGAAAACTCCTGATCCGGACCCGTCAGGATGATGGTCTTCCCCTGCGCGAGGGAGGTGGTGGCAGCTTCGGCCAGATAGGCGGCCATCAATCCGTCGATGGCGTTGACCGGCATGTCCCTGCCTTCCCGCGCACAATCGATGAACAGGCGGATTTCCTCCGTATAGGAGGGCCCATAGCGCTCCATGAAGAATTCGAGGATCGGCGCGGCGGTGCCGGGCGCCTCCCGGGTGAAGGCAGTGAATCCCGATTGGCGGGGGTTGTCGGAAAGCAGCATGCCTTTTTCTCCGAACGCCTCGATGCGTTGATCGAAACCGAAGGCGCAACGGCGGGAATTGAGGATGGTGACGATAGTGCCGTCTTCAGCCAGCATGGTGACGCTCGCCGTGTCGACATCCCCCAGCCTGCCGACTTCCGGATCGATGATCGAGGAGCCATGCGCGGTTACCGAAACCATCGGCTTGCCCACGATGGACCGGGCCATGTCGAAATCGTGGATCATCATGTCCCGGAACAGGCCGCCGGAACGCGGTATGTATTCCAGGGGCGGGGGAAATGGATCGCGGCTGGTGATGGTGAGTTGCTCGAGCCGGCCGATGCGCCCGGCATGGACCCCTTCGCGCACCGCAGCATGACCACGATCGAAGCGCCGGTTGAAGCCGAGGAAGACCTTGCGGGCCGCGGCTTCGCCTATGGCGGCGACGAATTTCCGGCTCGCCTCGTAGCTGGAGGCGAGGGGCTTTTCGCACAATACCGGCTTGCCGGTCCGCACCGCCTCGAGCAAGAGCTCGACATGGGTATCGGACGAGGTCGCGATCATGATCGCATCGGCGGCAGGATCGGCCATGGCCTCGGCCGCCGTGGCGGCGACGCGTGCACCGGTGTTCCGGGCCAGGGAGCAGGCGGCCTCCTCGATCGGATCGTAAATCGTGGCGACCTGAGCGCCAGCGGCGGCAATGGAGGCGGCATGTACCCTTGCCATGCGCCCGGCCCCCACGAGCGCTATGCCGGTCATGCGACTTCTCCGATCCTGACGCGCCTGTCCTCGAAGGCCGAGCGCTCCATAGCCGCGATGATCCGCTGGTTTTCCCAGCCGAAGCGGAAATCCGGGAAGCAGCCCTCCCGGCCCATGACACCATGGATCAGGTCGTGCACTTCGATGACCTTCACATCGAAATAGCCGAGCCCGCCGCCGGCAAAATCGAAGCCGAAAAATCCGCCGAACTGCTCGACCTGGCTTCCCGCCAGCAGGGTCTTGAAACCGCGGTCATGCTTCTGGTCGCCGTAACGGGCGATCTTGAGTTCGTTGAAGCGCTCCCCATCCATAACGATCGTGCCCTCCGTGCCGGAGATTTCCCAGTAGACACCGAAGATCTTGCCCGCGGCAATACGCGACGATTCGATGGTTCCGCCGGCGCCATTGGCAAACTGCACCAGTGACTGGAACTGATCCTCGTTTTCCACCTCCAAGCGCTGCCCTCCCAGGTCGGCGCTGGCCCCATAACCGGAGCCGCCGCCCGCCGCGGGGCGCGTCTTGAAGAAGGTCTGTTGCTGTGCCGAAACGCTTTCGATATCGCCCATGAGAAACTGGGCCACGCTGATCACGTGCGAGCCCAGATCGCCCAGCGACCCGGAGCCCGCCTGCTCCCGCGAGCAACGCCAACTCCAGGGCATTTCGGGGTCGTTGAAAAACCCCTGATCGAACCACCCGCGAAAGCGGGTCGGCGTGCCGATATCGCCCCGCTCGATAAGCTGCCGGGCCAGCAAGGCGGCCGGGGTCTTGATATTGTTGAAGGCCATCATGGTCTTGACGCCCCGGCGTTCGGCCGCCTCGAGAAGGGCCGTGGCGTCCTCCAGCTTCACCGTCAGCGGCTTTTCGCAATAGACATGCTTGCCTGCCGCGATGGCCGCCAGCGCCATTTCGGCATGCATCGCATTGGGCGTGGTTATGTCCACGATGTCGATTTCAGGGTCGGCGATCATCGCACGCCAATCGGACGTCGCTCTGGCAAAGCCGAACCGCGCCGCCGCCGCATCCGCCAGTTCCTGCGTGGCATCGGCCAGGGTATGCATCACCGGTATCGCCGGCAGATCGCGGTAGAGGAGCGCGGCGCGCCGGAAGGCGTCGGCATGCGCCTGCCCCATGAAGCCCGATCCGATCAGGCCGATATTGAGGGATTTGCGTTTCATCTTGGCTCAACTCCGTTCCAGAGTCTCATGCAGGATATGTTCGGAAACGAAGCGGAAGGCGCGGGCGACGGTTTCCGCCGGTGGAGCCTGTTCGGGATCCTGCTCGGCTTCGACCACGAGCCACCCCGAATATCCGCCCTCGGCGATAAAGCGGGCGAGAGGCCGATAATCCACGTCGCCATCGCCGGGGACGGTAAACAGCCCTGCGCGGACGGCCTCGTTGAAACTCCGGTCGCGGGCGCGCACATCCGCAAGCACCGCCGCGCGGACGTCCTTGAGGTGGATATGGTTGATGCGCGGGGCGAACTCGGCAATGAGGATCGAATAATCGTACCCGGCGGCAAAGGCGTGGCCGGTATCGAGCAGAAGCCCGACCGCGGGTCCGGTGGCGGCCATGACCGCCCGTACCTCCGAAAGGGTCTCGGCCACCATCATCAGATGATGGTGATAGGCCAGCCGCAGACCGAATTCGTCGTGCAGCGCCTCGGCGAACCGGGTAAGCCGCTCGCCATAGGCGGCCCATTCCCCGGCGCTCAGCGTCCGGCGGCCCGACATGGGGATGTCCAGCGCTCGCTCCGGCATGCGGCCGCACTCGCCATAGACCATGACGGACACCCCGCAGGCCTTTAGAAGGCTGGCATGCGCACGGACCGCGGCGATCTCCTCCTGCACCGAACGGTCGGCGAGAAAGCCGTCGTGCCAACCCGAGGCCAGCCCGAGGTGATGCCGCCCGAGCAAGGCCGAAAGCGTTTCGGCCTGGCGAGGAAAAATCCTACTGAGTTCCACGCCGGCAAAACCGGCGGCGGCGGCCTCGGAAAGACATTGCTCGGCGGTCGTGCCGGCCCCGAGGTCCTTCAGGACCTCGTTCACCCATGAAAGAGGGCTGACGCCCAGTCGAATTGACTTGTCCGCGCTATGGCCGGCGACATCGCTTTTCATGGCTTCCTCTCCCTCACGGAAGAAACCCTAGCTGAACGATCCGGCCCAATGTAGTTGACTTTTGAAGGGAACCCTTCAAACCTCACATCTTTGCGGCGGGAAGTATTTTAAGTGACCAGCAAGACAACGCTCGAGCAGATCGCCAAGGCGGCAGGCGTCAGCCTTTCCACCGTCGACCGGGTGATCAATCGCCGAGGCGGCGTTTCACCGAAGGCCGAAGCGAAAGTCCTCGAATGGGCTAGCCGCCTCAATCTCGACCGCCGTATCTTCCGCAGCCATTTGAAATCCCTGCGGATCGCCATTCTGATGCAATCCCCGCACAATCCCTTCTACCGGGCGCTTCGCGATGCGTTCAGCGACCTGAACGTCTCGCAGGCGGAACTGCGGATGACGGCTTTCCTTCATTATATCGACGTGAACGACCCAGCCGGCACCGGTAGGAAGATCGACGAAGCCGCGAGCAGCTATGACGGGCTGATCATCATCTGCCAGAACGATCCCCGCCTTTCCGATGCGCTACGCCTGCATTCGGCGTCCCTGCCCATTGTCACCCTGGTTACCGACATTCCCGATTGCGGGCGGCTTGCCTATGTAGGCGCGGACAACCGCCAGATGGGCCGCGTCGTCGGTGAACTCATGGGCAGGTTCGTCGGCAATGACGGCGGCGAATTGCTCATCGTGCTGGGAATGCAGGGGATGCTCGGACACGAAGAGCGCGAAATGGGCTTTCGTACCGTCCTGCGCGAACGCTTCCCCCGGTGTCGTATCGTCGCCTCGCTCGAAAGCGGGGAAAATCCCGACCGGGCCGGCGAAGTGGTCGCCGCCGCCCTCACCGAGCATCCCGAAGTGCGCGGCATCTACAACGTCTCATCCGGCAATGTCGCCATTGCGCGCACCATGCAGGCGATGGGGCTGGCCCAGAGGGTCACCATGATCACCCATGAGTTGACCGCATCGCGGCGGCAGCTCTTGCGCGACGGCATACTCGATGCCGTGATCGATCAAAATCCGCGGCTCGAAGCGGCCCGGGCGCTTGAAGTGCTGGCGCGGCATTTTCGGCGTGGCAATCATGGCTCGATCGGCCCGCACCACACTCCGTTCGACATTTTCATCCGTGAAAACTGCCCTTCGGTCGACCCCTCGGCTTAGTCATCAAGTCGAACGATCGTTCCTCCAGCGTTTGGAACGCAATCTTGCATCGGGGCATTAGCTTTTGTTCCAGGCAAGGAGGCCGAAATGACAGACCGCTTCACCATGCAGGATCCCCGGCATCAATATCCCGCACCTCCCTTTCCCCGCCAGACGCAACCGCCCCCCGGCATCGCCGGCAAGATGGAGCCATCCCCCGACCATGGCGAGGAAAGCTATGCGGGATTCGGTCGCCTGCTGGGGCGCAAGGCGCTCATCACCGGCGGAGATTCGGGCATAGGACGCGCGGCCGCCATCGCCTATGCCAGGGAAGGCGCCGATGTGGCGATAAATTTCCTGCCCTCGGAGATCGACGACGCAAATGAAGTCATTGGCTATATCGAGCAGGCAGGCACCAAGGCCGTAGCCCTGCCCGGCGACATTTCGGACGAACAGACCTGCAAATCCATCCTGGCTCAGGCGGTAGAGCAGTTGGAGGGGTTGGACATCCTCGTCATCAATGCGGCCCGCCAGCAAGCGCGCAAATCGGTCGAGGAAGTGTCCAGCGACGATTTCGACCGTACGCTCAAGACCAATCTCTATGCCCTGCACTGGATGGCGCAAGCGGCCGTGCCGCACCTTCCGCCGGGCGCGGCCATCATCACCACGGCCTCCATTCAGGCTTTCGAACCTTCGGCGCATCTGCTGGATTACGCCACGACCAAGGCCGGCATCGTCGCCTACACCAAGGCGCTGGCCGAGCAGCTCATTAAAAAGGGCATTCGGGTCAACACCGTAGCACCGGGCCCGTTCTGGACCGTTCTTCAGCCCAGCGGCGGGCAATTCCCCGAAAAGGTGGAGAGCTTCGGGCAGAACAGCGCTTTCGGCCGCCCCGGCCAGCCGGTGGAGCTGGCACCGATCTATGTTCTGCTGGCCTCGCAGGAAGGCAGCTACATCACCGGCGAGGTTTTCGGCGTAACCGGCGGCAAGGGCGTCGCCTAGGCTCCGTCATGAGCAAGAAAATCTCCGGCGAACGTCTCCGGGCCGATATCGATGCCGGCAAGACCGGCGACAAGGTCGCCTTTCCCGACCCGGCCGCCGCGCCGCTTGCGACCGATGCGGAAGCAGGCGGGGCCACGACAGACTTTCCCTCGGAACGAAAGGACGTGGAAGACAAATCCCGTTTCCAGTGGGGCGGCCTCGGCGTCTATGTCGGCATGATCGCGGCGGTCGTCTGCGTCATTCTTATCATCTGGTGGGCTTCCTAGCTATCGCCACCCTTGCTCGAAACCCGCCGGCACCAGAAAGGAGATGACCGCATGGCACATGACGAGCCCTGGTATCTGGACGCCGTCATCTATGCGATCGACGTCAAGCGTTTTGCAGACGGCAATGGCGACGGCATCGGCGATTTCATCGGCCTGACGAAGAAAGTCCCCTATCTGGCCGAACTCGGCATCACCTGCGTCTGGCTTCTGCCCTTCTTCCCGTCTCCGGGCCGGGACAATGGCTATGACGTCAGCGACTATTATCGTGTCGATCCGCAACTGGGCACGACCGAGGACTTTCTCGATTTCCTGCACGCCGCCGGCGAGCGCGGCATCCGCGTCATCATCGACCTGGTGGCCAACCACACCTCGGACAAGCATCCGTGGTTCGAGGCGGCCCGGCGAGACGAAGCCTCATTTTACCGAAACTACTATATCTGGAGCAAGGAAGCGCCGCCGGTCGAACCGGACGATGCCTCCGTTTTCCCCGATGAGGAGCCGACGGTCTGGACCTATGACGAGGTGGCGCACGCCTATTATTTCCATAAATTCTATGCCTTCCAGCCCGATCTCAACACCGGCAATCCCGAAGTGCTCGACGCAATCGAGCGCATCATGGATCAGTGGCTCTCGCTGGGCGTTGCCGGGTTCCGCCTCGACGCGATCCCGTTCGTCATCGGACAAAACGGGTTGTCGCAGGCCGATCCGGAAAATCCCGACGGCGTTCTGCAAAGGCTGAACGGCTATATCCAGAGGCGGCGACCGGGCGGCCTTCTCGCCGGGGAAGTCAACCTGCCACCCGCCGAGACAGGCCGCTATTTCGGCCAGAACGATCAACTCGGGCTGCTCTTCAACTTTCTTATGCCCTGCTATATTTTCGCGGCCCTGGCGACAGGGCGGGCCAAACGCATCTCGGAAGCCCTGGACCTCCTGCCAGAGCCGCCTCCGGATTGCGGCTGGGCCAATTTCCTGCGCAACCTCGACGAACTGGATTTCTCCCAAGTGCCCGAAAACGTTAAAGCGGAAGCATTCTCCGCTTTCGCCAAGGACGAGAGCGTCGTGGTCCACGACCGGGGCATCAGGCGACGGATCGCGCCCATGCTGGAGGGCAATGACGACCGCACGAAAATGGCCCTGAGCCTGATGTTCTCGCTGCCGGGCGCCCCCATGCTCGTCTATGGCGACGAGATCGGCATGGGCGACGATCTCTCGCAGCCGGACCGCATTTCCGTGCGCACCCCCATGCAGTGGACCGGCGGCAAGAATGGCGGCTTCTCGAACGCCGCTCCTTCCCGCCTCATCCAGCCGACGATCGCGCAGGGCCGCTTCTCCTACACGCAGGTCAATGTGGCGCAGCAGCAGAAGGACGAGGCTTCGCTGCTGAACGCGGTGAAGACCCTGATCAGGGTCCGCCGTCAGGTCGGCACCCTGCTACGAGGCCGGACCTTTGCAGCCTCAGGGGACAATGAAGCGGTGCATGTTCGCTGCGTCGGCGACGGGGTCGAATTCGTCGTGGTCGTCCACAATCTGTCCGGCCGCCGGCAAACCATCGATCTGGCCTTTGGCGATCACTTCCTTGCCGAAATGACCGATCTGCTCAGCGCAGAAAAATTCGACCTGCACGACAACTTGCAGGTGACCTTGCCCGCCTACGGCTATCGCTGGCTCTGCGGCACGAGGATCAACCGATAGGAAACCCGGCCCCGGGCCACGCGTTGAGGAGCAGTGAGCAAAGCGGAGGCAGGTGATGACCACGGATTTCACACTGACGGCCAGGATACTCGTCGATCAGCATTACGCTGCGGGACCGGACCGGATGAAGCAAGCCATTGCGCAGGCATTGTCGGAAGCGGCAGGATCGCTCGAGCCGGACGATGAGCCGCGTCGACAGCTTTTGCGGGAAGTTTCCGAACTCGAGAAAACCTCGCAACGCGGGTCGGAATAGCGAAAAGCGCCCTCCCTCCCCGCGGAAAAAGCGGAACCACACCGGTTCGGTTGCGTTCGCCCCCAAGTGAGAAAAGGGAGGGCGGCATGGCCGGTTCGACAGCACAGCAACGGTCTTCTCGGGGACCAGCATTCTGGTGGGCGGTGATCGTCGCCGTTTTACTTGTCATTTTCGGCCTGCCCATTGCCGCTGGCGGCCTTTATCTCATTATCCTTGGCGGCTCTTGGTATTATTTACCTGCGGGGTTGGGAGTGCTGCTAACGGCATGGTTCCTGCTGCGCCGCGATATCATGGCTATGTGGGTCTATCTCGTCACCTATGCCGGCACGGTCATCTGGGCCTTGTGGGAAGCGGGCTTCAACGGCTGGGCACAGGTGCCGCGGCTGGTGGCACCGACCGTCGTGCTGATTCTGGTGCTGACCACCCTGCCGGCGCTGCGTGGTTCGGCCCGGCGTCTGGGCACGGGAGCAATAGCGGCCATGGTGACGCTCGCGGGAGCCCTTGGCGTCGTCGGCATAGCTCATAATGGCGTCGAAACAGCCGTAGCGCAGGAGACGGACGAGCCGATCGGCCAGCCGGAAGCTCCCGTAGCTCCACCGGCCACCGATACCCCCGGCGAACCCTCCTCGACACCTGCCGAACCCACGACGCCGCCCGCCGATGCCGGCCCGCCGGTTGAGCCGACTTCGCCTGCGGCGGAAGACGCGGAAGCCGCCCCGGCGGTGACCGGCCCAGGTTACGTTACATTTGAAGCCGGGGCGGACTGGCCGGCCTATGGCGGCACGCAGCACGCATTGCGCTATTCACCGCTGACACAGATCAATCTCGAAAATGTCGGACAGCTTGAAAAAATCTGGGAGTTCCGCACCGGCGACCTGCCGGAGGGCGACGAGGCGTTCGGCAACCAGAATACCCCGGTCAAGATCGGAGACCGGCTCTATCTCTGCTCCGCACTCAACAAGATAACGGCGCTGGATGCGGCGACCGGCACGCAATTCTGGACCTATGATCCGGTCGTTTCCACCGATGCCATCGGCTATAACGCCTCCTGCCGGGGACAGGTCTATTTCGAAGATCCCAATGCAGAGCAGACCGAGCTTTGCGCCGCCCGCATCGTCAATCTGACCCACGACGCGCGCATGATCGCCCTCGACACCGAAACCGGGCAGCTTTGCCCCGATTTCGGCAATGGCGGCATAGTCAATCTGATGGATGGCATCGGCGACAGCGCTCCGGGCTTTTACGCCCCGACCTCCCCGCCGACCCTGGTGCGCGACGTTCTGGTCGTGGGCAGCCAGGTCAGCGACGGCCAGACCCGCGAGGCGCCGTCCGGCGTCATCCGCGGCTACAACGCGGTAACCGGCGAACTGGAATGGGCCTGGGACATGGGCCGCCCCGGGGAAACCGGGTTGCCGCCGGATGGCGAAATTTATACGCCGGGCACACCCAATAGCTGGACCATCGCCTCGGGCGACGACGAACTGGGCCTAGTCTACATCCCCATGGGCAATTCCGCCGTGGATTATTGGGGCGGCGACCGCTCCGAGGCGGAAAACACCTACTCCACCGCCATAGTGGCTCTGGACGTGGAGACGGGCGCGGTGGCCTGGCACTATCAGACCGTCCATTACGACATCTGGGATTACGATCTGGGCGGCCAGGGCACGCTAGTGGACTTCCCCACGGCCGATGGACCGGTGCCGGCAATCGTCATGCCCTCGAAGCAGGCGCAGTTCTACATTTTCGATCGCGCCACCGGCGAGCCGCTGGTCAATATCGAGGAGCGCCCCGCACCGCAGGGCGGCGTCGAGCCGGAGCGGCTATCGCCGACCCAGCCTTATGTCACCGATTTCCCGAACCTGCTGAAGCCCGATGTGACCGAAGCGCAGATGTGGGGCGCAACGCCGCTTGACCAGCTCTGGTGCCGCATCCAGTTCCGGCAGGCGGTCTATGACGGGGTCTACACACCCCCGACCGTCGACCGGCCATGGATACAGTTTCCCGGCTACAACGGCGGCACCGATTGGGGTGGCGTGGCCATCGATCCCGAAAAGGGCATCATGATCGCCAACTACAACAACATGCCCAACTACAACCAGCTAGTGCCCCGCGAGGAAGTGGATGCCTTGGGAATCCTGCCCATTACCGATCCGAACTATACCCCGGGCGCGGGATCGGGATCGCATGGATCGATCAGCCCGCAGGCATTGACGCCCTATGGCATCCGGGTCAATGCCGGCTGGCGCGTGCCCTATACCGGCCTGCTCTGCAAGGAGCCGCCCTATGGCGGGATCGCAGCCATCGATCTCAACAGCCGCGAAATATTGTGGGACCATCCCTTCGGCTCGGCCCGCAAGAACGGCCCCTTCGGCATCCCGTCTATGCTACCCATCGATATCGGCACGCCGAACAATGGCGGCGGGGTGATCACCGCGTCGGGCCTGTTTTTCATCGGGGCGACGACGGACGATCTGTTCCGCGCCATCGACATCGAGACCGGTGAGGAGGTCTGGCAGGTGGAGCTGCCCGCCGGCGGACAGGCCAGCCCCATGACCTACGAAGCGGGCGGGCGCCAGATCGTGGTGATCAATGCCGGCGGCCACGACTTCATGGAAACCCCGATCGGCGATTATTTCATTGCCTACGCCCTGCCGGGCGGGGAAGCCACGGGCGAAGGCGCCGCTCAGCCTTGAGGCGTCCAACGATCGATACCCCGCCCCTCGTCTCCAGCGAGGGGCGGTAGACCAAGCGCCCTGCATCCCCCCGGGACCGGAAATGAATCCAGCGTCAACCTTCTCCTTCGACATGAGCTATTGCGGTTCGCCGCCGCTGCCGGACGAGCTTTGGCAAAGGTGGAACTTCGATCCGATTCTGCTCACAGTTCTGACGTTGCTGGCCGTCGTTGGCGCCACGTGGATGCGACATGCCGAAGGACCACGCCGCTGGGCTTTTGGCGGAGCCTGGGTTTTGAGCGCGGTGCTTTTCGTCTCACCGCTCTGTGCCCTTACCGTCGCATTGTTCTCCGCCCGCGTCGGCCATCATGTCTTCCTGGCCATGGTCATGGCGCCGATGCTGGCTCTGGCGCTTCCGGCGCCGTCCGTCCGGGGCTTGCCGATCTTGCCTCCGCTGGCGGTGTCGAGCGCGATATTGTGGTTCTGGCACGTACCCGATTTTTACGTGTCTGCCTTTACCTCCCCTGCGCTCTATTGGTCTATGCAAGCCAGCTTGCTTGCCGGCTTCGCCTGGTTCTGGCGCGGGCTGATCTGGAGCGAAGCGCCGATGGCGGTGGGCGTCGCCGCGCTGAGCAGCGCCATGCAGATGGGATTGCTGGGTGCGCTGCTGGTGTTCGCGCCCCAACCTCTTTATGCACCGCATCTAGCGACAACCCCAGCCTACGGACTATCGCCGCTGGGCGATCAGCAATTGGGCGGCCTCATCATGTGGGTGCCGGCGAACCTGCCGCTGATGGCATTGGTGCTGTGGCGGCTGGCGGGAGCGCTCGGACCCGGCCGCGAGGCCCGGGGATGATCGTCGCATGGATCAAGTTCATCCATGTCGCGGCCATAGCGCTCTGGTCGGGCGGGCTGGTCGCCCTGCCCTTTCTCTATCGCCAGCGCAAGGGACTGGAGGGCGAAGAACTGCACCGGCTGCATGCATTCACCCGCTTTTTCTATGTCGGGCTGGTCTCCCCGGCGGCCTTCATCGCCATCGGTTCGGGAACGGCGCTGATCTTCCTTCTGGGCGTGTACGAGAACTGGTTTTCCGCCAAGCTGCTGGCGGTGGTGGCGATGACCGGCATCCATATCTTTTCCGGCCTGGTGATCCTCCGGCTGTTCGAGGCCGGACACGCCTATCCGGCATGGCGCTTCGCACTGGCGGTGCCGCTGACGCTGCTGACCATCGGCGCGATCCTCGTCCTGGTCCTGGGCAAGCCGCGGCTGGAATGGCCCGAGGCCATATCGGCCTTTCTCACGCCCGGCGCCCTATCGGCGTTTTTCGGCCAGCTCACTGGCGGGGCGAAATGAGAAGGCCGACGCCATGATCGAACACCAGCTTGCCCCCGTGCCAGCCCGCAAAGGCGGTCGCAAGGCTGGCGAGAACCGACAGCATGAGGCCGTTGGGCAATACGGTTTCCGGCCAATAGAGCCGCAGGCCCGCATTGCACCCCGAGACGGCGAGCAGCACCATCGCCGCCACCGCATGGTTCCAACTGGCGACACGAACCCGGATGCCAGGCACCGCAAGCAATTCCAGAGTGCCGACTACCGCGGCCAGCAGGCCGAAGCCGAAGCCCGCCCCGGCGGACCATTTTCCTACCTCCAGCCAGAACGGATCGCCGCTCCACCAGTAGAAGACATCGATGCCCAGCGTGGCGATGACGAATGCGATCGGGAAGTGCACCAGCATGGCGTGGATGGGGTGACCCGCCACGGCGATGGCCGAACCGATATCCTTGGCGGCAATATCGCGGATATACGGATTGGGATGGCCGGCGGACACCTCCTGACCTTCCTCGAGCGCGATTTCCGGCTCTTCGACGTCGCCCGTGTCCTTGCCCATAGGATTGCCCGCCTTTCGAAAATTCTGGTTCCTGCTGCAACGCCTGCATTGCTCGCCGGTTGCAGCGGTGCGCTCTCCACGCTCGATCCGGCGGGGCCGAGAGCGGCAAACCTCGCCAGTCTGTGGTGGATCATGTTCGCCGGCTCCGTGGCCCTGTTCGTGCTGGTGACGGGGCTGTTCGCCCTGGCCTATCTGCGCACGAGCTGGCTCTCCCGGATGACTCCCACGCTCTGGATCGTCGGTGGCGGACTGGTCCTGCCCATCCCCATCCTGGTGCTGCTCACCGGCACCGCGCTGGTCATGGGCGAACAATTGCTGCCGCGCGGCGCGGCGCCGATCAGGATCGAGGCTCACGCCGAGCGCTGGCAATGGCGGTTCGTCTATCCGGACACCCCTGCGGGAGAAAGCGCGGTTCTGCATCTGCCCGCGGGACAGCCCGTCGACATTGTCGTGACCGCCGGGGACGTCATCCATTCGTTCTGGATTCCCCGCCTGGGTGGCAAGATCGACGCCATTCCGGGTCGTCTGAACACCGTCCGCCTGGAAGCCGACGAGCCAGGTGTCTACTGGGGAATCTGCGCGGAATATTGCGGGGAGGGACATGACGGCATGTGGTTTCCGGTGGAAGCGCACGAGGCTGGCGCCTTCGCCCGTTTGACCGGGATGGAGATGCCATGAGCGACATCTCCCCCATAAGGCTGCACAAGCAGCTCGATGCCATCTGGCGAACGCCCCCGGGGCTCGGCCGGCTCGCCAGCGTCAATCACTCGGTGCTGGGCAAACGGTTCATGGTGCTGGCGCTGGTTTTCTTCGCCATTGGCGGGTTCCTGTCCATGCTGATCCGGGCGCAACTGGCGACGCCCCACAGCGCCTTTATCGGCCCGGACCTCTACAACCAGATTTTTACCATGCACGGCACGGTGATGATGTTCCTGTTCGCCATTCCCATGGCCGAAGGCTTCGTCATCTACATGCTGCCCAAAATGCTCGGTGCCCGGGACATGGCGTTCCCCCGCCTCACCGCCTATGGCTTCTGGTGCTATCTCTTCGGCGGCGCGATCCTCGTGGCCGCGATGCTGGCAGGCGCGGCGCCGAACAGCGGCTGGTTCATGTATACCCCGCTGTCCTCGAAACCCTATACGCCGGGCATCAATGCCGATGTCTGGCTGCTGGGCATCACCTTCGTCGAAATCTCGGCGGTGACGGCGGCGGTGGAGATCTTCGTTTCGATCCTGAAGATGCGGGCCCCTGGCATGGCCCTCACCCGCATGCCGCTGATGGCCTGGTACATGCTGGTGACCTCCGGGATGATGATCGTGGGCTTTCCGCCTCTCATCCTGGGTTCAATCCTGCTGGAGCTGGAGCGGGCCTTCGGATTGCCGTTCTTCGATCCGGTCCGGGGTGGCGACCCCCTGCTCTGGCAGCATCTGTTCTGGCTGTTCGGACACCCGGAAGTCTACATCATCTTCCTTCCGGGCGCAGGCGCTCTCTCGACCATCATCCCGGTCTTCGCGCAACGCCCCATCCTTGGCTACCGCGCCATCATCGCCGCCATCGTCGCGCTCGGGTTCCTTTCCTTCGGCCTGTGGGTCCACCACATGTTCACCGTGGGCATTCCGCATCTTGCGCTGGCTTTCTTCTCGGCGGCGAGCGCCCTGGTGGCAATTCCGACGGCGGTGCAGATCTTCGCCTGGCTGGGCACGCTCGCGTCCGGGCGTCCGCGATGGGATATTCCCATGCTCTATGTCCTGGGCTTTTTCATCGTGTTCGTCATCGGCGGCCTGACCGGGGTGATGCTGGCCATGGTGCCGTTCAATACCCAGGCCCATGACAGCTATTTCGTCGTGGCGCATCTGCACTATGTGCTGGTGGGCGGCTTCGTCTTTCCCATGCTGGCCGGGCTCTATCACTGGCTGCCTCACATCAGCGGCCGGCAAAGCCTCTACCGGCTTTCGATCCCGGCGTTCTGGCTGATCCTCATCGGCTTCAACCTCACTTTCTTCCTCATGCACCTGACCGGGCTGATGGGCATGCCACGGCGCATTTCCACCTATCCGTCCAATTGGGGCTGGGACTGGTTGAACCTTCTGTCATCGGTGGGAGGCTTCATTCTCGCCATGGGGTTTGCGCTAACGCTTGCCGATGTCGTGCTGCAATTCCGCTTCGGACGGCGCTTCCGCCGCGATCCATGGAAGGCGGGTACACTGGAATGGGCGACCCCAACCCCGCCTTCCAATTATAATTTCGCGGCCATTCCCGCCATCGACAGGCGCGCCGATCAGGTCGAACCGGCCCGGATCGGCCCGGCTCTCGCTGGCGGCCGGGGATATCTGGGCTTTGCCCGCAATAACGACCAGGAAACGATGGGCGTCGACATCGTCAGCGGCGCACCCGAGCATGTGATGGTCCTGCCCCGAAGGACTTTCCTGCCGTTGTGGACGGCGCTTTCCACGGGGAGCTTCTTCCTGGCCTTATTGTTCGGCCTTTACTGGCTGGCGCCGATCTGTGCCCTTGCGACGGTGATATTGTTTCTCGCATGGCCCATCGCGCTGGGCCGGAAGAAGGATATCGGCCCGGTCGATATCGGCATGGGGCAGACCGCGCCATTCGATGTGGAAATGCCGAACAATGCATCGGTGCTGGCAAACCGCGTCACCCTCGTCATGAACGGGACGCTTTACGCTTCGCTGATCTTCGGAGGGCTGTTCCTGCTGGTGGTGGCTCCGAACTGGGCCGGTGCCGACCGGCTCGACCTGCCTTGGTGGCTGGGAATTCTGGCGGTGGTCCTCGCCTTTTGCGGTGCCGGCAGCGACTGGGCCGCGCGCGAACGCAACGGGTCGGGACAATCGCCCGGAGCGCTTCTCGCGGCTGGCACATTGATGCAGTTGGCTGGCCTCATTCTCCTGTCGCTGCTGATCGCGGCGGTGCCGGAACCGACCGGCCACGCTCGGCAGGCGGTGATTTTCGCCACCCTGGCTTATGCAGCGCTCCATTGCGCATTGGCGGCGTTGATGAGCGGCCATGCGCTGTGGCGCTTCGCCCGGGGCTATGTATCGGCCCGGCGCAATACGGAAATGACCCTGGCCTGGCTGTGGAACGGCTACGCCGCAATCGTCGCCCTGACCGCTCTTGGTCTTGCCGCGCTTTTGGGAACGGCGGGAGATTTTCCATGAATGGGCGGGACAGGCATGCGCTCTGGTCGCTGGCGGCGGGGTTTACGATCTGGTCGGGGGCATTCGTATTGCTCTACGCCTTGCAGGCACTGGGCTGCGCCTATGGCTGGCCGCACCATCGCGCGATACTGCTCATCGTCTATGCAGCGGCTCTGATACCGCTCGGATATCTGGCGCTGTTTCCCCAGCGGGCCAAGACCGGTCCCGTCTCGACCCTGTCTCGCACGGCGCTCTGGGCCAATCGGGCGGCGTTCGGGTCGGGAATACTCACATTCCTGCCGGCCACGTTCGCGACGATCTGTCTTTAGCGATCGACGTCAAAATCCCTGATCCCGCCAAAGCTGGAGCAGTTCCTCGACATCGGTGGTGGCGAGCTGGCTCTGGAAGCGGCTGTGATAGATGCCAAGCATGGCGTCATGGGTGGCGTCGGCGGACCCGAACACCGCATCCGCTGGCAGCAGGACCTGATAGCCCAGATCGATGGCTCCCATCACCGTGGCCAATACGCAAACATCGGTCTCACCGCCGCTGATCACCACCGAGGTGACGCCGCCCGAGCGCAGGGCGCGATGCAGCGTCCCGGAAAGCCAGGGCGAATAGGTCAGCTTGTCGAAGACCCGCGCCGGCGGGACGAAGCGCGCAAGCGAAGGCACCAGATCCAGCAGTTCCGGAGCCAGGCGTTCGCGCACCATGCCGGGCCAGCGTTCATAGTAACGTCGCCAGCCGCCCTGCATCTGCTCGGGCGTCTCGGGCGGCAAGAAGCGCGTGAAGATGGTTCGCGGCGCCGATTTTTGTACTAAGGCTTCAATGGCGGGCTGGATCCGCCTGAGCCAGGGGACGTGCCAATCCGTCTCCTCGGCGAAAAGCGATTGCATGTCGACGCAAATATGCGCCCAGTTCCGATCGAGATCCGTCTCAAGCACTGCTCATCGCCTTGTTCACAAACCCGCTATTGGACAAGCGGGACGGGGATTATTCGTTCCACCCTTCCTGCTTCTTGTCGAACCCGGGCGGCTTTGCGGCGTTCATCCGTGGAAAGGAGTCCATCATGAATTTGCAGGGAAAGGTCGCACTGGTCACGGGTGCGGGATCGGGGATCGGCAAGGCCGCAGCGATCCGACTGGCCCGGGAAGGCGCGCGCGTAGCGCTTCTGGGGCGCACGGAAGGCGAATTGGAGGAAACGGCGGATCGCATCGGAGCGGCGGGCGGCGAAAGCCTCGTCCTCCTATGCGACGTTTCCCGGGCGGAGGACGTGAAGAATGCCGCCAACCGGACCGCGGAAGCCTTCGGTCGGATCGATGCCGTGGTCGCCAATGCCGGGATCAACGGCGTGTGGGCCCCGATCGACGAGCTGACCCCGGAAGAATGGGACCGGACGCTGGCCATCAATCTCGGGGGCACCTATCTCACGATCCACTATACGGTGCCCCACCTGCGCCGGAACGGTGGATCGATCGTGATCATCTCCTCGATCAACGGCACCCGCACCTTCACCTCGGGCGGCGCCACCGCCTATTCGGCGAGCAAGGCAGCGCAGGTGGCCATGGCCAAGCAGCTTGCGGTCGAATTGGGAAAGGACCGCATCCGCGTCAACGCGATCTGTCCCGGCGCCATCGAGACCAGCATCGACGAGAATACCGAAAAACGGAACGTGGAAGCCGCCGAGATACCCGTCGAATGGCCGGAAGGAGACATTCCGCTTACGGGAGGCCGGTCCGGCACACCCGAAGACGTGGCCGACCTGATCGCTTTCCTGACCTCGGATCAGTCGGGCCACATCACCGGCGTCCCGATCTTCATCGACGGCGCGCAATCCCTACTGCGGTGAAGAACGGCCGCATCAGTATTTCGTAATGGGGTCGCTCGCCGGAAAGGTCTCGTCGACGGATTCGTCGAGATCGTCCCATTCCCGCGGCGGTGTCGCCTGGCCCTCGGTGCCGGCATCGCGCACCTGGACGACGGCGTCCCGCGGGCCCGGCATTTCTCCATCCCTCATGGCAGCGGCTTCGGTTTCATCCGCCGTTCCGCCTTCGCTCGGCTTCCTGCCGGCTTCGCAGCGCTCGAGCGTCTTGCGGACGCGTTCGGCCAATTGCGGGTCGTAATCCTGATCGGGCGCGGTCAGTTCGTATTGGCGCAACTGCTCCACCGAAATTCCGGCCTCGCGGGCGAATGCCTCGGGGCTCAAGCCCAGCGCCAGGCGCCGGTTGTGATCGCCCTTGGGCTGATGTCCCGAACTCGCTGTATAGGTAGCCATGACAGTGATCTCCTTTGTATTGAGAAGATCGGCGGACAAAAAAAGCTCCATCACTTTGCCGGCGCTCGCTCCAGGGACACGGCTTTTGACAAGGCGCTGCCCATTTGGGCGGGATTTGCATTACAGTCCGCGCGCTGGAGGAGGCCTTTCGATGCGCATTCTGCTGGTCGAGGACAATGAGGATTTGGGCGAGGCGATCGAAAAGCGCCTGCGCAGCGCCGGTCATTCGGTGGAATGGGTGCGCGATGGCGGCGATGTCGTGCCCACCGCGGAGGCCGATCAGTTCGATGCCGTGGCGCTGGACCTGATGCTGCCCGGACGCGATGGCATCAGCCTCATCGCCGAATTGCGCCGGCGCAAGTTCAACGCGCCCATTCTGGTGATCACCGCCCGCTCGGAGATCGACGACAAGGTCAGCCTGCTCGACCTGGGCGCGGATGATTATCTGGTCAAGCCGTTCGACCTGCGCGAGCTCGAAGCCCGATTGCGCGCCTTATTGCGGCGCACGGGCGGGCAGACATCGAGCACGGTGAGCGTGGGCAATCTCGAACTGGATCTGGCAGGACTCAATGCCGCCATAGATGGCAAGGCGCTGGAGCTGGGGCGGCGGGAGTTCAGGCTGCTGGAAATCCTCGTGGCCCATGCCGGCAAGGTGGTCGCCAAGGAAAGGCTGATGAACCAGTTGTTCAATTTCGACGAGAGCGTTTCGGTGAACGCCCTCGAGCTGCATATCTCGCGCCTGCGCAAGAAGCTGGAGGCCGCCAATGTCGAAATCGGCACGGTGCGCGGCGTGGGCTATGTGGTGCGGGTGCATGATCGGTCATCATGAGCGCGGCTAAGGACAGGAGCGGAAAGTCCTTCTCCCTCCGCCGGCGCATCTTCGCGCTGGCGGTGGTGCTGCTGCTGCTGGCGGCAGTGGTGTTGATCGTCTTCATCCGCGACTATGCCGAACGGGCGGCGGATCGGGCCTTCGACAGGCTGCTTGCCGCCTCGGCGCTGACCATCGCCGGCGCGGTACAGGTGGAAAACGAAGCCGTGGTCGTTGAAATTCCCTTCGCGGCCTTCGCGATGTTCTCCGGCGGGGACCGCGTCTTCTACGCCGTGGAAGACCCCGATGCGCGGACGGTGACCGGTTATGAGGATCTGGCGGCGCAGATGCCGGAAACGGCCTCCGCCGAGCCGAGCTTCACCGACATGACCTATCGCGACGAAACGGTGCGGGTGGCGAGCATCGGCCGGCTGATCTCGACGCCGAGCGATACGGGCTGGGTGACCATTCACGTGGCCGAGACGCAGAACCAGCGCGAGGCGCTGTCCAACGAAATCCTTTCCAACGCCGTGCTGCCCGTCATCGCGCTGACCTTGCTCGCCGTGGGCCTGGTGTGGTTCGGCGTGTCGCGCATGTTCGCGCCGCTGACCGAACTGGAGCACGAATTGCGCACCCGGCCGCCGGACGATCTCTCGCCCATCACCGTGCCGGTGCCGATAGAGGTGGATCACCTGGTCTCGGCGCTCAACGCCTTCATGGCACGCCTGCGCAACGCTATGGAACGCGTCAGCGGACTGGTGGCGGAAGCCGCCCACGAGGTGCGTACGCCGCTGGCTTCGCTGCGCGCACAGGCGGAGGTGGCAATGGACGAACACGATCCGGAGGCGCTGCGCCGCCGCGTGGGACGCATCCATCAAGGCGCGGTGCAGGCCAGCCAGCTGGTGAGCCAGCTTCTGATGGAAGCGACGATTTCCCACCGCATGGACAATCGTGAAATCGAAACGACGACGCTGCTTGCGGTGGTCGAAGAGGTGCGGCAACGGCTGGAGCCGGAAGTGCAGCGCCGCCTGTCAATCATGCTGAAGCCGGAGGCGACGGCGGCTCCCTTGCGTGGCGATCGGGTGGCCCTGCGCGAAATGATGCGCAATATCGTCGACAATGCCCTGATCTATTCGACCGGGCAGGTTTCGATTGAAGGTCACGTGGTGGGCGACATGCTGGTCTTTTCCGTGAGCGATAGCGGACCGGGCATCGACGATGCGGAAAAGCCCCTGGTGCTCGAACGCTTCCGGCGCGGCAAGGCCAGTGGCGGCACCATCGGCTCGGGACTGGGGCTGTCCATCGTTTCACGCGTGGCCGAAGCCCATCGCGGCAAGCTGGCGCTCGAGGACCGCGAGGGCGGCGGGCTGACCGTCTCCATCGCATTCCCCCTGCTCCGGCGTGCGGCCGGCGCCCTGAGCCTCGCCGCAGCCGTCCTGCTGACGGCACCGCTGTTGCTGACCAACCCTGTCGAGGCCGCTTCTACCCTCTATCCGGCGAAGGATGGCAACGCCGACACCGTTCTGACCATATTGGGCACCACCGATACGCCGCTTTTCGCCTTCTTCATCGAGGCGTTCCAGGCGCAGCGCCCCGATATCGGCATCGTCTATGAGGAATGGGATTCCCTGCCGCTCTATCAGGGATTTCTGGAGGGAAAACTCGGCAGGGAGCCGGACCTGCTGATCAGTTCGGCCTCGGACCTGCAATTGAAGCTGGCCAATGACGGATACGCGCTGGGCTATGACAGCCCCTACCTCGCCGACCTGCCCGACTGGGCGCATTGGCGCAGCGAGGTCTTCGGCTTCACCTTCGAGCCGGCGGTGATCATCTACAATCCACACGAGATCGCCGCGAGCGAGGTGCCGCGCACGCATCTGACGCTGGCGGAGTTGCTGGAAACCCAGACGGAGCGCTTCCGCGGCAGGATCGCCACCTATGATATCGCCTTGTCCGGCGTCGGCTACCTGCTGGCGGCGCAGGACCAGACCATATCCTCGACCTTCTGGCGCCTCGCAAGCGCCTTCGGGCGGGTCGGCGCCCAGTTTTCGGGGTCGAGCCCTGATATTCTCAACGGCGTCGCAGAAGGCAGCCTGGCGCTGGGCTACAATGTCCTGGGCTCCTACGCGTTCGCACGGCAGGCCGAAGGCGCCTCGATCGAGGTGGTGGTGCCGGACGATTACGTCCTGGTCCTGACGCGTTCGATGCTCATCCCCCGCTCGGCTCCCCATCCGGAGCTCGCCCGTGCATTCATCGACTTTGCGCTGTCGCCTGCCGGGCAGGCGGTCGCGGCGGGGCCGACGGCGCTGGGTGCGGTCATTCCTCAAGGGACGGGCGAATGGACCAGCGAAGCCATCGCGGCACGCGGGCGCGGGGCGATACAGCCCATCCCGCTGGGCCCGGGACTGCTGGTCGCGCTCGATACGCTGCGTCGGCAGCGCTTTATCGACACCTGGCAGGAGATCGTCTCTCCCAAGCCCTGACCTTGCTCGGCGGGCAGGAGGGGGTGTCCCGATCAGAAGATTTACCGCAAGCGCATGGCTGGGATGTCAAAACGGCCCTTCCGTATGGCGGATCCCGGCACCATCTCAGGGTCATGGAAGCGGCCCGGGCCGATACCGGGTCCCCAAAACGAGAGGACCGCCCCTATGACCACCCCGCGCAAGAACAAGTTCCTTAACGCTCTCGATACGTTCGCGACCGTGTTTGGCAGTGCCGCTGCGGTGTCGGCGGCGGTCGAGGCCGGCCGGACGCCTGGAAGCCGGCATCTGCGGAACCTCGGCATCGATCCGAAGAATTTCAATTCGATCGGCCGGTTCTGACCAATTTCCCAGCCGCCGCTTTTCCGGGCCGGCAACGGCGCGGAACATGGCGGATCGTCGCAGACGCAGGCTATCGTCCTCCCTCGATGCCATGCGCCAAGCTGTCGACGCAAGAAAGCCCGGATGCCGGTTCCCTCGCCGGCATCCGGGCTTTCGCCTTTGTAGGCCCGCTGGCCTTTCTCAATCCTCGTCGGTGGCAAGCTGTCCCAGCACCTCGCCCTTGCCGCGGAGCCTGAGGAAAAGCGGCAATCCGACCGCCAGGATCGCCACCAGATAGAGGACGATGGAGACGGGCGATGAAACGAGGATGGCCAGGTCGCCCTGACTGATGGCGAGCGCACGGCGCAATTGCTGCTCGGCCATGGGCCCCAGGATCAGGCCCACGACGACCGGGGCGATGGGATAGCCGAAGCGGCGCAGCAAATAACCCAGAACGCCGAAGGCGAGCAGTAGCACCAGTTCGAACGAAATCCGCACCGGCCCGATGGCCATCGACATGGCCCCGTTGGCACCCAGCGTTCCCAGCGTGGCGAACACCAAGATGCCGCCGTAGAGCCAGGGTTTCGGGATGGTGAGCAGTTTCACCCACAGCCCGATCAACGGCAGGTTGAGAACCAGGAGCATGAAGTTGGCGACCAGCAGGCTCGCGATCAGCGCCCAGACCAGCGTGGCATTGTTGGCGAACAGCAAGGGACCGGGCTGCAGGCCGAATTGCTGGAAGCCGGCCAGCATGATGGCGGCGGTGGCGGTGGTGGGCAGGCCCAGCGTCAGCAGAGGCACGAGCGTGCCCGCCGCGGACGCATTGTTGGCGGCTTCGGGTCCCGCGACGCCCTCGATGGCGCCATTGCCGAACTCCTCGGGGTTCTTCGAAAAATTCTTTTCCGCGCTGTAGGAGAGGAAGCTGGCGACGTCGGCGCCGCCCGCAGGCATGGCGCCGATGGGGAAGCCGATGAAGGTGCCGCGCAGCCAGGAGGCCCAGCTCCGCTTCCAATCCTCGATAGTCATCCAAACCGAGCCCTTGACCGCCACGACCTCAGCCTTGACCTGTTCGGGGTCGGAGGCCGTCTTGAGGGTCTCACCGATGGCGAAAAGGGCGACCGCGAGCGTCGTGACCTCGATGCCGTCGAGCAGGTCCATGATGCCGAAGGCGAGTCGGGTCTGACCGGTCTGCAGGTCGATGCCGATGAGCCCCAGGCCCAGACCGATGAACAGGGCGGTCAACCCGCGCAGGGCACTGTCGCCGAAGGCGGCCGAAACGGTGATGAAGGCCAGCACCATCAGCGCGAAATAATCGGCCGGGCCGAAGGACAGCGCCAGCCGGACCACATAGGGCGCGACGAAGGCGAGCCCCAGCGTGGCGATGAGGCCGGCAACGAAGGAGCCGATGGCGGCGGTGGCGAGCGCCGGCCCGCCCCTGCCCTGCCGGGCCATCTTGTTGCCCTCGAGGGCGGTGATGATGGAAGCGCTCTCGCCCGGCGTATTGAGCAGAATGGAAGTGGTCGATCCCCCATACATGCCGCCGTAATAGATGCCGGCGAACATGATCAGCGAACCGGCGGGATCGAGCTTGTAGGTGACGGGGAGAAGCAAGGCCACGGTCAGGGCGGGGCCGATGCCGGGGAGCACGCCCACGGCGGTGCCCAGGGTCACGCCGATCAACGCATAGATCAGGTTCTGAACCTGGAAGGCGGAGACGAGGCCTTGAGCGAGAAGATCGAAAGTTTCCATCAGCCGAAACTCCCCGTCGTCAGCAGGCGCTCCACCGGCCCGGTCGGCAGGGACAGTTGCAGGCCCTTGGCGAACATGAACCAGACGATGAAGGCGAAGACCGCGCCGATTGCCGTCGTCCGCCAGAGCGGACCGCGGCCGAAGGCCTTGGCCGTAAAGGAGAAGAGCACGCCGGTGGCGATGGAAAAACCAGCGGTGGACAGGAGCAGGATCTGTGCCACAAGACCCCCGACGATCCACAGGATCGGCCGGAAATCATCCTTGCTGCGCTCGGGAAAGCCGTTGCGCAGCGCGGAAACGACGGTGCCGACAGCCAGAAGCGCCAGGCCGGTGGCAACCACATAGGGGAATACCGTCGGGCCGACGCGCTGCTGCACTGGGGGCACGCGCATCTGGGCGGTCTGCCAGAAGATCACCACGGCGATACCGGCAAGGATGGCGGCGACGACAAGCGCCGCCCCATCGGGGCGGCGCTCAGGCCTGGAGGAGCCGGTTGTCATTGGACGAGGCCGATATCTTTCAGGATGGCCTCGGTGGCGGCGATATCGGCATCGAGCTGGGTCTCGAAGGCTTCGCCGTCGAGATAGGTGTCGACCCAGCCCTTGGTCTCGAGCGCGGTCTGCCAGGCAGCCGATTCCGCCATGGCCTTGATGTCGGCGGTGATGGCGTCCCGCTGCTCGTCGGTGATGCCCGGAGCGGCGGCGACCATGCGCCAGTTCTGCACCGCCACGTCGACGCCGGCTTCCTCGAGGGTCGGCGCATCGAAGCCCGGTACGCGGGTATCGGTGGAAACGGCGATCAGGCGCAGTTCGCCGGCATCGATCTGCGGGCCGAACTCGCTGATACCGGAAATGCCCACGGTCACCTGGCCGCCCAGAATGGCCGCCAGCGCCTCGCCACCGCCCGAATAGGCGATGTAGTTGACCTGGGTAGGATCGACGCCGATGGCCTTGGCGATGAGGCCGGCGGTGATATGGTCGACGCCGCCTGCGGAACCGCCGGCCCAGGATACGGCGCCGGTGTCTTCCTTCAGCTTGGCCACCAGATCGTCCATGGACTGGATGTCGGAGGCGGTCGGGACCACGATGCCGACGGCTTCACCGGTGAGGCGGGCGATGGGCGTGACATTATCGAGGGTCACGGGCGAGGCATTGGTGAGAATGGCGCCGACCATGACGTAACCGCCGACGATCAGGGCGTTGGGATTGCCGTTATCCTGAGTGGCGAACTGGGCCAGCCCGATGGTGCCGCCGGCACCGGCAACGTTGACGACCTGCACATTGCCCGAGATGCCTTCGGCGGTGAGCGCCTCCTGCATGGTGCGGGCGGTCTGGTCCCAGCCGCCGCCGGGAGCGGCGGGCGCAATGATGGTATAGTCGGCCGCATAGGCCGACACGGACAGGGCGCTCGACACCAGCGCCGCGAGAAGAAGCTTGTTCATAGATCCTCCCAAAAACAAGGCGGACAATTTCTGTCCGTAACGGAGAGCTTAGGCCCCCTCCCTGTCACCGTCCTGTCACGGAGTTTGCGCCTTGTGGAGATTGCGATCAAGCGTCTTCGCGTCCCTCCAGCGCACGCCGCTCGGCCCTATCCGTAAGAGGGCAGGACCATCCCCGGATCGGCGGCGGATTGGAAACTGCCATCGGGCGCGAGGGCCAGGCGTTGGTTCGGTCCAACGGCGAAAGGCAGTTCGCGCCCGTCATGAAAGAGGGAGGCGGAAAGAGGCCGGCTGGTCAATCCCTCGATGCCCAGCAGCCCGCCGGCCCGGTCCGTGGTGAGCCGCAGGCCCGGGGGAAACCGGCAGATGCACTCGCCATCGCGATAGAGCTCGCTTTCCCCGGCGGTGTTCAGAAGCTCGAAATGCCTGCCGTCCACGGTGCGGGCATAGGCGGTTTCCCAGATTTCATGGCGATGGGTCGCCGGCTTGGGCAGCAAGCCGGTGAACCACAATGTGCCCTCGGGCCTGGGCAGGATGCCGCACAGGCGCTCGACGAAATCGAGCAGGCACAGGATGGCGGGCGAATATTTTTCGGTGAAGCCGGCGGCGCCGGTATAGGGGCTGAGCGTCTGCGGGAACCGGTCGGCAGCGAACAGCGCCGAAAGCACGGGCTGCATGATCCAGGTCAGTTCCACGTCCCGGCCATGATGCTCGAAGGCATGAGGGGCACGGATGATGCTGAGGAAATTACTGGGCCCATCCCAACTGTTTTGGCCGAAATTGGGATCGAAACGCGGATCGTCCAGCGCGATGGAGGTCAGCGGGAATTTCGCGAAGAATTTCCTCGTGTTGAGCAGGTAGCGCTCCAGCGCTTCGCTGAAGAACTCGCCGTCCCCGATCTCGCAGGCCAGGACGCGCAGGAGATTGTCCGACTGGATGCGGACCATGCGGCCATGCCGATCCCGGTCATAGAAAAAGGCGTCGTCGGGATCGTAGCATTGCTCGAAAAGGGCCGCGCGGCTGATTTCCGCCCTGGTCCGCCACACGCCGCCGTCCTCGCCCAGAGCATCGGCTATCCGACCCAGATAGTCGCGCTGGCAGGCCACGTTCGCGGTCAGGTCCGGCGCGATGAACGGCAGGATGGGATTGTCGGGATCGTACCGGGCCGGATCGCCACCGAAAGGGCTGTCGGGCACATGCCAGAAACGGGAAGACAGGTCGTGACCGGTATCATAGGCCGAGAACGCCTCGACGGCGCCGGTTCCCAGCGTATCGCGATATCTGGCCAGCCAGACGTCGTAACGCGCCATGGCGCCGAACATCCGGCTCAGCCAGTCCGTGCCGGCGCGATTGAGGGCGAAATGGTTCCAGACCGAGCGCGCCAGGGGCGTCACCAACTGGATCTGGCTGTAGGCGGGACCCTGCGGCGTGACCTTATATGGAAACAGCCCGTCCTCGCGCTGGTGGCGCATGAAAGCGGCGAAGGTGGTCTCGGCGATCGAGGGCAGGAAGCGGCTCAGCAGTTCGGCATTGATGGTGCCGGTGCTTTCCAGCCAGCAGCCGTGATAGATGCCGCCCTCGTGCAGGATCGGCGTTTCGTCGGCCGCGGGGGCGATGCAATCGAAAAGCTCCCGCACGGCGTCGTAATAGCGGGCGGTGAGGCGGTCGGCGCTCGAGACGAAACCTATGCCGGAGCGGCGCCATTCCTCGAGCAACGGCGCGTCGCCCGGCTTGGCGAGAGGGCCGATCTGCCCGGCGACGTCGAGGCGGCGCAATTTTTCGAGCAGCGGATGCGTCACAGCACGGCCTCGAGACGCAGGCCTTCGGCATCGAAGAAATGTGCATCGGCGGCGCGGAAGCCGAGCGCCACCGTGTCGCCGCGCCGATATCGGGCATTGCCCGGAGCCTGGGCGAGGAGGGTCCGGCCGCCGGGCAAGTCAACATAGACGAAAAGCTCGCTGCCCAGATACTCGACGAGGCTGACGGTGCCCTCCACGGAAAGATCGCCGGGCTGGCCGATGGCGAGATGCTCGGGACGGACCCCGATGGTGACGGAACCCGCCGGCAGCTTTGCCGGAAGCGTTCCGATACCGGGCAGATCCACCCCCTGCCCCACCGCCCTGCCTTCCAGCAGGTTCATTCTCGGCGAGCCGATGAAGCTGGCGACGAAGAGATTGCGGGGAGCGTTGTAGAGCTCGTAGGGCGTGCCGACCTGTTCGAGATTGCCCTTGTTGAGCACGGCGATGCGGGTGGCCATGGTCATGGCCTCGGTCTGGTCGTGGGTGACGTAGATCATCGTCGTGCCGAGGCGGTTGTAGAGATTGGCCAGCTCCACTCGCATCTGCACCCGCAATTCGGCGTCGAGGTTCGACAGAGGCTCGTCGAAAAGGAAAAGCTGGGGCTCGCGCACGATGGCGCGGCCGATGGCCGCCCGCTGCTTCTGGCCACCGGAAAGCTGGCGCGGCTTGCGCTCCAATAGGTCCTCGATCTGCAGAATGCGGGCGGCATCGGCAACGCGGCGATCGATCTCGTCCCGGGGCATGCGCAGATTGGTGAGGCCGAAAGCGAGATTCCGGCGCACGCTCATATGCGGATAGAGCGCATAGGACTGGAACACCATGGAGAGATTGCGCTGGCTCGCCGGCAGATCGTTGACCACGCGGCCACCGATGGAAATCGTTCCGTCGGTGATGTCCTCGAGCCCGGCAATCATGCGCAACAGCGTTGATTTACCGCAGCCGGAGGGTCCGACCAGAACCAGGAACTCGCCGGACTGCACTTCCAGATCGATCCCGTGGATGACCTCGAAGCCGGAATAGGCCTTGCGCACTTCGCTCAGGGTTACAGACGCCATTTCGTGGTCCTTGGACTGCTCGAGGCGGGAAGGAAAAAGGCGGAGCCGCTCATTTCAGCCCGCTCATGGCGATGCCGCGGATGATGAGCCGCTGGAAGATGATGAAGAACAGGAGGATGGGCAGGATGGACAGGATGGACATGGCGAACATCGGCCCGTACTGGCTGGCGCCATCGGTGCTGATGAAGCTTCTGAGGGCGAGCGGGACGGTATAGTCGGCCATGTCGTTGAGATAGACCAGCGGCCCGAGAAAATCCTCCCAGGTCCAAATGAAGGAGAAGATTGCCGCCGTGGCCATGGCGGGCAGCGACAGCGGCATGATGATGGCCCAGTAGATCTTGAACGGCGAGCAGCCGTCGATCATCGCCGCCTCGTCCAGTTCGCGGGGCAACTGCCGGAAGAACTGGATCATCAGAAAGATGAAGAAGGCGTCGCCGGCCAGGAAGCGCGGCACGATGAGCGGCAGATAGGTGTTCACCCAGCCCAGGTTGAGGAAAAGGATATATTGGGGAATGAGGACCACGTGATAGGGGATCATCAGCGTCATCATCATCAGCGCGAACCAGATGGTCTTGCCGGTGAATTCGAGCCGCGCGAAGGCGTAGGCGGCGAAGGAACAGGAGATGACGTTGCCGATGACCGACAGCACGGTCACCACGGTGGAATTCCAGAAAAAGGTACTGAAGCTGACCGGTAGGGCGTTCCAGCCCTCCCAATAGTTCTGCCATTCGAATTGCTGCGGCCACAGGCCGAGATTGCCGAAAATCTGGTTGTCCGGCTTGAGCGAGGCGGCGAGCATCCAGATCAGCGGATAGATCATGACGAGCGAGGTCAGGATCAAGAAGACATGCTTGAGGATACCGGCGCGCCGGGCGCGGCGCGCCCGGGCCTCGCGATAGGAACGGGCGATCTCGGCGGTGGACGGTGCGCTCATCGTCGTCATGGTCAGCCCCGCTCGTTCTCGTAGTGGACCCAGTATTTGCTGGTCCAGAAGGCGATGGCGGTGAAGAGGGCGATGATAAGCAACAACACCCAGGCCAGCGCCGAGGCATAACCCATGCGCAGGAAGCTGAACGCCTCGTTGTAGAGATAGACGGTGAAGAACAGCAGGCTGTCCAGCGGGTCCCCGCGGCCGTTGGAGATGATGAAGGCGCCGGAAAAACTCTTGAAGGCCTCGATCATCTGCAGGACCAGATTGAAGAAGATGACCGGCGCCAGCAGCGGCACGGTGATGGCAAAGAATTTCCGCACCGGCGTGGCGGCATCGATCTCGGCAGCCTCATACAATTCCTGCGGAATGGCGCGCAGGCCGGCGAGGAAGATCAGCATGGGCGAGCCGAACTGCCAGACGGCCAGGACGATCAGCGTCCAGAGCGAATATTTCGGATCGGCCAGCCAATAGGGACCATCCCATCCGAACAGGCGCAGCACCGCATTGACCACGCCGTCATAGTTGAAAAGCTGGCGCCAGAGGATGGCGACGGCGATGGAGCCGCCCAGAATGGAGGGCAGGTAGAACAACGCCCGATACCAGCCGATGGCCCGCACGCCCTTGTCGAGCGCCATGGCGACGCCGAGCGCGAAAATCAGCTTCAGCGGCACCGACACCACGACGAAGGTGAAGGTGACCTGCAAGGCCTTCCAGAAGCGCTGATCGAACTGGATCATATAGGCGTAGTTTTCGAGGCCGATCCATTCGGGCGGGCGCACCACATTGTATTTGGTGAAGCTGAGATAGAGCGAGGCGAGGATGGGGCCGATCGCCAGCAGGAAGAAGCCGACCAGCCAGGGCGACAGGAAGGCATAGCCGGCGACGTTTCGGCGCAGGAATTTCAGCACGGACACTCCAATATCTCGCCATTCCCATCGGTCGGAAAACAGTGTCCGCCGCCCAGGGAGAGGGGCGGCGGAACGGGTTCGGGCGTCAGGCGCGCGCCAGTATCGCTCTGGCCTGGTTGAGGAAATCGCCGGCGACCTCCGAGATTGACCGCTCGCCCAGCAAGACCGCTACCGCCAGGCGCTCGAAGGTCTGCTCGACCTCGTTGGCGCCGCTGGGCGGAGGCGGCGGCAGCGCCGCGGTCTTGCCCTGGATCTTGTCGAAATATTCGACCGAGAGGGCTTCCACTTCCGTCAGTTCGGGCTGGAGAGCGGCGCGGACGTCGCTCTGGCTGGGAATGCCGCGCTCGAGGCCCAGAATGGCGGTCATGTCGAGATCGTTGACGAAGGCGCTCATATAGGCCGTCGCCGCTTCGGGATCGACGCTGTCGCGGGTGAGGCAGACGAACTGGCTGGGCTGCACCACCGATCCCGGGATCATGTCGGGCGTGTTGGGATACATGGCGACGCCGAGCTTGTCCTGCATCAGGCCCTTCACGCCCACGAGCTGGTTGGACCACAGATAGGTCATGGCCGACTTGCCGGTGACGACGCCCATCTGGCTCAGTTCGGCGACGCCCGAGAGGCCCGCCGATTCAGGGCCCGGAGGCGTGCCGCCGGCGTTGCGGATGTTCTCCCAGGTGCTCCAATATTCCTCGACGATCTCCTGCGTGGGCCCGTAGGACCCGTCCTCCTCGTAGAGCATGGCCCCCTTCTGACCGACGAAATCGGAGAAGTTCTGGTAGTCGGCGGTATTGTCGTCGGTGCCCGGAACACCGGTCGCCTCCTTGATGGCGGCGGCGAATTCCCTCAGCTCGTCATAGGTATAGCCATAAGGATCGAAGGTTTCGCCCGGCACGATCCCGGCTTCCTCGAAGAGCCTGGTATTGTACATGGCCATATGGCTGTTGGCGCCGATGGACAGGGCATAGAACTTGCCGTCCACCGTGCCGGCATCGATGGCGCTCTGGTCGATCCGGGAGATATCGAGGGTGTTGCCGATATAGTCGTCGAGCGGCACCACCGCGCCATTGGCGATATATTCGAACAGCACGCCATAGCCCTGCTGGATCACGTCGGGCATGTTGCCGCCGGCGATCTGGGTGGTGAGCTTGGTGAAATAATCCGCAAAACCAAGGGTTTCGCCAACCACGGTGACGTCGGACTGCTTCTGATTGTAAAGATCGATGACGGCGAAGGTGCGCTTGTCCCGCTCGGGATTGCCCCACCAGAAATGGCGGATCTGCGTGCCCTGCGCCAGGGCCGGCCGGCCGAAAGCGGAGAGCGCGACGAGGGAGCCGGCGGCCCCCATGAATGTCCGTCTGTTCAATATGCTCATTCGTTCCTCCCTTGAGCATCGCTGATGCAGCTCCCGCCATTCCTCCCGGCGGGCGCCGATCGTCGCTTTGATTTACGTACCTCTTTCCCGCCCTGCCCCAAGCCGGGCGCGACGGCCCGGACAGCCATGTCAGGCCGGGCGAAAAGAGGGCGATGTGTTCATTCCGGCCAGCCTGTCCTCCCGTCTGCCCCGTTTTCGGGGACGGAGCGGCGCCGCTGCCGGGAAAGCCTCCCGCCAACCGCGACCGCACGGTTGAGCATCGTTTTGCGGGCAACTCAGAAGGTCGATACGAGCATCTGTCCGGTGTCGGCATCGGTCAGACAGAAGACGTACCGCGTAGCGCACGCTTGACCACATACCCTGGCTGGGCCCATGGGCCCATGACGTGTCTCCGGCCGTTCCCGAGAGGTTTGATCCCGCTCAGACGAGGACAGGATTGCCCCGCCTTCCATACAAGTCAATAGGCCTCGCGGACCGGCGGCGGCACCGCGGTTCGGAGGAGCGGGTTGATCGATTCCGATTTCCTGATAGACACTGGAAACCGTTGCTTCCGAGAGATCCCTCCCCCCATGAGCCGTAATTTTCTGGTCATCGACCCCGAAGAGGGCATCGAGGTGCTCAAGGGGCTGGCCTCGACGATCCGCGTCAAGATGCTGAAGCTGCTGCATGTGGAAGGCCCGCTCAACGGCAACGAGATCGCCGAGCGGCTGAGCCTGCCGCAGTCCACCGTGTCGACCAATCTGCAAATCCTTGAAAAGGCAGGGTTGATCCGCACCGAGATGCAGAAGGCCCGCAAGGGCAACCAGAAGATCTGCCACTCCACCTTCGACGAAGTGCTGGTGATGTTCGGCGAGGACATCAAGCCGCTGCGCTCCAATACGATCGAGGTGTCGATGCCGCTGGGGCTCTATACCAGTTGCGAGGTGTCGGCGCCGTGCGGGCTCTGCTCCACCGAGGGAATCATCGGCCTGCTGGACGTTCCGGACACGTTTCTCGACCCCAACCGCATGAAGGCGGGGCTCATCTGGTTCACCAGCGGCTATGTGGAATATCAGTTCCCCAACAATGCAAGGCTGGCGCAGAACACCATCGAGGCCATGGAATTTTCCATGGAGCTGAGCTCGGAAGTGCCCGGAACCTCGGCCGACTGGCCCAGCGACATCACGCTGTCGGTCAACGGCACCGAGATCGGCACCTGGATGTCGACGGGCGATTACGGCGACAAGCGCGGCGTCTATACGCCCGACTGGTGGAAGCTCAAGGGCAGCCAGTACGGCAAGCTCAAGGGCTGGCGGGTGACCGCCGAGGGAACCTATGTGGACGGCATGAAAATCTCGGAGGTCTCGCTGACCGACCTGGATCTGGCCAACCACCATTCGATCCGGTTGCGCATCGCGGTGAAGCCGGATGCCAAGCATCCCGGCGGGATCAATATCTTCGGCCGCGGCTTCGGAAACTACGACCAGGACATTGTCCTGCGCCTGCAAACCGCAAAATAACCTATTGTTTTATAATATCTATTTTGAATGCCTCGCCCGGCCGAAAGGGCGGAGGACGATGGCTCTTGCATCGCCGCGCCTTGCCAGCTAAAACAATAATACTGATATAAATCAGTAAAACGGAATTAGTGGGAGGGCACGGTGAAAGCGTCCGTCATCGCGAACAAGGATTTCACGATCGCCAAAATCGACGATCGTGTCTATGGGGCGTTTCTCGAACATCTCGGCCGCGCCGTCTATGAAGGCATCTACGAGCCGGACCATCCGAGCGCCGACCAGGACGGCATGCGCGGGGACGTCGCCGAACTGGTCCGCAAGCTCAATGTACCAGTGGTGCGCTATCCGGGGGGCAACTTCGTCTCGGCCTATAACTGGGAGGACGGCATCGGCCCGCGCGAGGAGCGCCCGACCCGGCTCGACCTGGCCTGGCACACCTCGGAAAGCAATGCGGTGGGCATC
Source organism: Devosia honganensis (assembly GCF_042648785.1). Taxonomy (NCBI): domain Bacteria; kingdom Pseudomonadati; phylum Pseudomonadota; class Alphaproteobacteria; order Hyphomicrobiales; family Devosiaceae; genus Devosia; species Devosia honganensis. The sequence continues at coordinate 210,190 of NZ_JBHRYD010000005.1, read as the reverse complement.
CACGAATTCGCCGACTGGTGCGCGACAGTGGGCACGGAGATGATGCTGGCGGTCAACCTGGGCTCGCGCGGCGTCGACGAGGCCCGCAACTTCCTCGAATATGTGAACCATCCCGGCGGCACCTATTGGAGCGACCTGCGCATCAAGAACGGCCGCAAGGAGCCCTGGAACGTCAAGATGTGGTGCCTGGGCAACGAGATGGACGGCCCCTGGCAGGTCGGCCACAAGGACGCCCACGAATATGGCAAGCTGGCCGCCAATACCGCCCGCGCCATGCGCATGTTCGACAAGTCGCTGGAGCTGATCGTGTGCGGCTCGTCCAATGCCGACATGCCCAGCTATCCGGACTGGGAGCGCATCGTGCTCGAGCATACCTACGAGCATGTGGACCATATCAGCCTGCACATGTATTTCGCCAATCGCGACGACAACACCCCCAATTATCTCGGCCTCAGCCACAAGCTGGAGACCTATATCGACACGGTGGCGGCCACCATCCGCCAGGTCAAATCGAAGAAAAAGAGCAAGCGCGACGTCTATATCTCCTTCGACGAATGGAACGTCTGGTATCATTCCAACAAGAAGGACCGCGAAATCCTCGACGGCAATAGCGGCTGGCCGCACGCGCCGGGCCTGCTGGAAGACATCTACAATTTCGAAGACGTGCTGATGGTGGGGCTGATCCTCAACACCTTCATCCGCCGCTCCGACGTGGTGAAGATCGCCTGCATCGCCCAATTGGTGAACGTGATCGCCCCGATCATGACCGAAAAGGGCGGGCCGGCGTGGGCCCAGACCATCTATTATCCCTATTATTTCGCCTCCGTCTTCGGCCGCGGCACGGCGCTGCACCTGGCCACCCGCTCGCCCGGATACGAGACGACGCACGCCGCCGAAACGCCCTATGTCGACGTCGCCGGCGTGCACGACGAGGACGAAGGGACGCTGAGCTTCTTCCTGGTCAACCGCCACCCCAGCGACAGCATCGAGACCGAGGTGAGCCTCCAGGGCTTCGGCAGCGGCAGCATCATCGACCACCAGGTGATGACCCATCCCGACCTCAAGGCGGTCAATACGGCCCGGAACCAGGACGAGGTGGCGCCGAAAAAGGGCGAAGGGGCCCGCATCGAGGGGGACCGGCTCACGGTCGCGCTGCCGCCCTATTCCTACCAGATGATCCGGGTGAAGCTCTGAACGGCGGCTGTCGCGACCATGCGGCGAATGTCAGCACATCGTTAGCATCGGGGACTGCATCGACCCACCGGGGCGCGTCGTTCCGCGACGCGCCCCTTTCCATGTCTTTATATCATGATTATGGATTTGTATCATAAACAACATTGACAAGTGCTGACAGCCGGTTAAGTATGACTAATGGTGGCGCTGGAGGGCGCCGCCGCTGGAGCGACACACTCCAACAAGGGAGGAAAACATGACAATCTGGAAGACGCTTCTGGCGTCGGCCGTTCTGGTCTCCATGGGAGCCGGAACCGCCGCCATCGCCCAGGAGGAAGCGGCCGCGCCGCCGATCACCGATTTTCCGCGTGAACAGACGCTGATCATCAACAATCCCGATTCGCCGCCGACCAATCCCGACATGTTCAATCTGTGGGTGGCGGGAGCGGGCGTTTCGGCGCCGAACGGGCTGCATCAGCTCTCCACCGACACATTGTGGTTCATCGACCCGGACGAAGGGCTGGATGGGGCGCTCTATAACCAACTGGCCGCCGAGCCCTGGCAGTACAATGAAGACTTCACCGAAATGACGGTGAAATTGCGCGAAGGCATATTGTGGAGCGACGGCGAGGAGTTCAACGCCGGCGACGTGGTCTATACGGTCGAGACGCAGATGAACACGCCGGGCATGGTGTGGAGCGCGCCGTTCTCGCAGAATGTCGAGACCGTCGAGGCCCTCGACGACTACACGGTCAAGTTCTCGCTCAAGCAGCCCAATTCCCGTTTCCACTCGCTGTTCTCGGTTCGCTGGAACGGCGCCTGGATCATGCCCGAGCACGTATTCTCGCAGGTCGAGGACGTCCTGGCCTATGACTTCAACCCGCCGGTGAGCCTGGGGCCCTATACGCTCAATTCCTACGATCCCAACGGCTACTGGTATATCTGGGAGAAGCGCGAGGACTGGGACAAGACCGCCCTGGCCATCTGGGGCGAGCCGGCCCCGCAATATGTGATCTACCGCTCCATCCCCTCGACCGACAATCGCCTGATCGAGATGGTGAACGGCAATCTCGACATGATCCACGACCTGACGCCCGAAGGCATGTTCAGCCTCGTGCAGCAGTCGGAGACGTCGCGCGGCTGGTTCCCGGGCTTCCCCTATGCCCATCCGGACCCGACGCTGCCGATGATCATCTTCAACAACCAGGATGAGCGGTTCCAGGACAAGCGCGTCCGCTGGGCGCTGGCGCTGATGCTCGACGCGCGGGCCATCTCGATGGCGTCCTATCGCGGGGCGGCAACCCTGTCGGCCATCGCCATCCCGCCCACGGGAACCCATCCGAGGGACTATCACGGGCCGTTGCAGGACTGGCTGATCGACTATGAGCTCGACACCGGCTCCAGCACGATCAAGCCCTATGACCCCTCCATCGGCCTGCAGGTCGCCGACATGGTGCGCCCGCAATTCGGGGACGCCGTGCCCACGGACGAGACCGCCATCCGCACCGCCTTCGGCTATGGCTGGTGGAAGCAGGACGTGCAGGCTGCCGGCGAACTGCTGGAGGCCGCAGGCTTCACCAAGCAGGGCGACCAGTGGATGACGCCCGACGGCCAGCCCTTCGCCTTCACCATCAAGACCTTCACCGAAGGCGTGATGAACCGCTTCGGCACCATGGCGGCGCAGCAATGGAGCCAGCAGGGCGTCCGGGTCACCCCCGAGGCCGATCCGCAGATCTTCGCCCAAACCCTGCCGCTGGGCAATTACGAAGCGGCCACGGCCTGGTCGATCGAGACCTGGGGCGGCGATCCCGACCTGTCGTTCTTCCTGGAAAGCTGGCACTCGGACTATGTCGCCGAGCCCGGCGAACGCCAGCCGCAGCGCAACTGGCAGCGGTGGCAGGACGAGCGGCTGGACGCGATCATCGAGGAAGTGCGCCGGACCGAGTTCACCTCGCCGCGCAATCTCGAGCTCGGCCATGAGTTCGTGAAGCTGATGGTGGACGAGATGCCGGTCATCCCGATGATGTCGTTCAACGTCTTCTCGGCCTACGACACCCGCTACTGGACGGGCTTCCCGACGGCGGAGGAGCGGCCCTATGCCAATATCGTGACGAACTGGGCGAACAGCAAATACATCCTCACCCAGCTCAAGCCGACACAGCAATAGCGGTCCCGTGCGGCGCCCGGACCATCATCGGGCGCCGCATCTTCCTGCGGCACAAGGTTCGAGCTGAATGAAGTCGTATCTGTTCTTTGTCCTGCGCCGGCTGGTGCAACTGATCGCCGTCATCTTCGCCGGGGTCACGGCCGCGTTCTTCATCTCCCATCTCAGCCCCATCAGCCCGGTGGAATCGATCATCGGCCGGGTGAGCGGGCAATCGAGCTACAGCCCCGAGGCGGTGGAGTCGCTGCGCCAGACGCTGACCGAGCTGTTCGGGCTCAACGTGCCGCTGCACGAACAATATTTCAATTTCCTCGGGCGCCTGATCGTGGGCGATCTCGGCCCCTCGCTCATCGCCTTCCCGACGCCGGCCATGCGCATCGTGGCGCTGGCCCTGCCCTGGACGCTGGGGCTGATGGCGGTGCAGATCCTCATCGCCTGGCTCATCGGCAACATCTTCGGGGGGTTGGCCGGCTATTACCAGAATTCCAAGCCGCTCAAGGCGGTGGGCGTGGTCGCCATCGCCATCCAGCCGATCCCCTATTACATCGTCGCCTTCCTGATGGTCATCATCTTCGGCTTCTTCTGGCCGGTGCTGCCGATCTCGGGCGGCTTCGCCATGAACGTACGGCCCGGCTTCACGCCCGAATTCATCGGCTCGGTGCTGCATCACGCCATCCTGCCGATCTCGGCCCTGGTCATTTCGGGCATCGGCACCTGGTTCCTGGGGATGCGGGCGCTGGTGTCGAACATCGTCACGGAAGACTATGTCACCTATGCGGAACTGGCGGGCGTCGACCAGCGCCGGATCGTCTTCTCCTATGTCATCCGCAACGCCATGGTGCCGCAGCTCACGGCGCTCGCCATGGCGCTGGGCCTGATCTTTTCGGGCACCATCATCACCGAGCAGGTCTTCGCCTATCCGGGGCTGGGAAGCCTGCTGGTCCGCGCCGTCAACGGCGGCGACTCGGCGGTGGTGCTGGCGGTGTCCTGCGTGGCGGTGATCGCCGTGGCCACGGCGATCTTCATCATCGACATGATCCATCCGCTGCTGGATCCGCGCGTCAAGGCGGAGTGACCCCCATGTTCCGCGTTTTCCGCGACCTCATCCACTACAATCTGGAATTCGCCATCGGCGTGGTGCTGGTGACGGCGGTGGTCATCTTCGCCTGCCTCAGCTTCTTCTCCCCGGTCGACCCGACCGCCATCTATGTGGCCATTCCCGACATGCCGCCCGGCGCGCAATACTGGTTCGGCACCAATTCGCGCGGGCAGGACCTGTTCTGGCAAATGAGCTTCGCGCTGCGCAACACGCTGTTCTTCGGCATCATCGTGGCGCTGATCTCCCGCGCCCTGGCGATCGCGGTGGGGCTGGCCGCCGGCTATCTGGGCGGCTGGGTGGACCGGGTGCTGATGTTCTTCTGCGACATCTTCGTCGCCATCCCCATCTTCCCCATCCTCATCCTGTTCTATTTCGTGCTGCGCAGCGACATGAACACGTTCAACCTGGCGCTGATCATGGCCAGTTTCGGCTGGCCGTTCGACGCGCGGCTGATCCGCTCGGTGGCGGTGGGGCTGCGGCACCGGGAATTCACCCGCCACGCCGTGTTCGCCGGCATGTCGGCGCGCAAGATCATGCTGGAGGAGCATCTGCCCTATGTGGTGCCGATCATCTTTTCCACGGCCATGGCCAACATGATCTGGTCGATCGGGCTGGAAGTCACCCTCGCGGTGCTGGGCTTCACCAATCTCAACATCCCCACCATCGGCACGGCGATCTACTGGGCCAACAACCATTCGGCGATGATCGTGGGCGTGTGGTGGTGGATCCTCATTCCGGTGATCCTGATCGTGATGACCTTTATCGGGCTGTTCCTGCTGGCGATCTCGATGAACGAATATATCGACCCGCGCAGCCGGCTGCGGAGGATGGGCGCATGAGCGGGGTGGGCCCCCGGTTGGCGGAGAGTGCTGCGCATGACTGACGATCTTCTCACGGTCGAAGGGCTCAAGGCCTATTACCAGATGAATTATTTCGGCGTGGAGCGCGAGGTGCGCGCCGTCGACGACATCACCATGACGGTGCGCCGCAACGAGGTCTATGGCATTGCCGGGGAGAGCTCGTCGGGCAAGACCTCGTTCATCAAGGTGCTGGCCGCCGCCATCCGCCCGCCGCTGCGGGTGGTGGAGGGACGGGCGCTCTACGACTTCCGCAGCGGGCCGATCGACGTGGCGCGGGCGAGCCCGGCCCAGATCGAGGCGGTGCGCTGGAAAAGCCTCTCCTACATCATGCAGGGCTCGATGAGCGTGCTCAATCCGGTGCGGCGCATCGGCAGGACCTTCCGCGATTTCGCCGCCAAGCCGCTGGGGCTGTCGGGCGCGGCGTTCGAGCAGCGGGTGGTGGGCCATCTGGCGCGGCTGAAGCTGCCCCCGGAGGTGCTGCGGGCCTATCCGCACGAATTGTCGGGCGGCATGCGCCAGCGCGTCACCATCGGGCTAGCCACGGTGTGCCACCCCGAATTCATCATCGCCGACGAGCCGACCACGGCGCTGGACGTGGTGGTGCAGAAGGAGGTGCTGAGCCTCATCCGCGACATCCAGAAGGACATGGGCGCCTCGGTGGTGTTCGTCACCCACGACATGAGCGTGCACGCCAACATGGCCGACCGGGTGGGCATCATCTATGCCGGGCGGCTGGTGGAGGAAGGGCCGACGCGGCAGATGTTCTTCACCCCGAAACACCCCTATACGGCGCATCTGGTGGCCAGCCTGCCGCGCATCGGGGACATTCAGCAGCGTCCGGCGCTGGAGGGGCGACCGCCCAACCTGGCCGATCCGCCACAGGGGTGCCGCTTCCATCCGCGCTGCCCGCTGGCGGTGGACAAATGCCGCAAGGAGGCGCCGCCGCTGGAGACGGTGGGGCCGGACCAGCGCAGCGCCTGCTGGCGGTGGCGGGACGTCGAGCCGCTGGTGGGGGCCGGACCGGCGGCGGGAGTGACGGCATGACCACGCTGCTCGATGTGCGCAATGTCTCGAAGCGCTTCGCCATGGGCGGCGTATTCGGCCGCAGAAGCGTCGATGCGGTGCTCGACGCCAGCTTCTCGCTGCATACCGAAACGCCGGAAATCTTCACCATCATCGGGGAAAGCGGCTCGGGCAAGACGACGCTGGCGCGGATGATCCTGGGGCTGGAAGATCCCAGCGCCGGGGAAATCCTGTTCCGGGGCCAGCGGATCGACCGCCGCGCGCCGCGCGCCGAACGGCTCGAATTCATGGCCAATGTGCAGCCGGTGTTCCAGAACCCGTTCGAGGCCTTCAATCCGCTCAAGCAGATCGAGCGCTATCTGGAAAGCACGGCGCGGCGGTTCCTGGGCACCGGCGACAGGGCCGTGATCGACCGGGCCATGGACGAAGCGCTGCAAAAGGTGGGGCTCAGCCTCAAGGAAGTGCGCGGGCGCTTTCCGCACGAAATGAGCGGCGGGCAGTTGCAGCGCTGCGCCATCGCGCGGGCGCTGATCCCCAACCCGCCGCTGCTGATCACCGACGAGCCGGTGTCGATGGTGGATGCGAGCCTGCGCATGAGCATCGTCAACCTGCTCAAGACGCTGCGCGACGAATTGAAGGTCTCGGTGATCTACATCACCCACGACCTGGCCACAGCCTATTACATCTCCAACCGGCTGATCATCATGCAGCGTGGGCGGATCGTGGAAATGGGGGATGCGCGCACGGTGCTGGACCGGCCCGAGCACCCCTATTCGCAACTGCTCAAGGCCTCGGTGCTCTCCACCGACGATGCCGGCGCCGGCAAGCTGGACACGGACCCGGCAATGGCCGAACGCGCCGTGGCGACGACCGGACAGGCCGGGCGGCTGGTGGAACGGGACGACGGCCGGAGCGTGCGCGTCTACGAGGAGGGATAGGAAACAGCCCCACTTCCGAAGGGGACCCCCACCCCCGGCCCCTCCCCTCAAGGGGGAGGGGAGACAATGAAAGGCTCTCGAGGGCCTATTCCGGTTTCCAACTGGGGGAGGGCTCGCGCGGGAGGGGAGGCATGGCGCGGATGTCCTCGCCGCGGCGCATGGCGATGTTCATGCGGAAGGAATTGCCGATGCGCTCGGAGCGCTCGACGAAGAGCGCGGCGATTTCGGGGGAGCAGATTTCCTCGACGGTCTCGCGGAACAGGCGCAGCCAGCGCATGAAATGCCTGTCGGCCAATTCGGGAATGGCCATGTGCTTGGGCATGGGGCGGCCGCCATAGCGGCCGGTGCCGAGCAGCATGGAGCTCCAGAAATCGGCGATGAGGGCGAGATGGGCGGGCCATTCCGGGTCGGGAATGACGCGGTTGAATACCGGGCCGATGACATCGTCGCGGCGGGCGCGACCGTAGAATTCATCGACCACGGCGCGGATCAGGACCTCGTCGAGGCCCTCGGGCGTTTCCCAGCCGATGCGGGTGAGACGGGTGCCGGCGGGCGGGCGATCAGGCTGGGCCATGGGAAGACGCCTTGATGAGGTAGGAACAGCGGCGGCCGCCGGCCACGATATGGTCCTGCCGCTCGATCTCGACGCCGGGGCCGAGAACGGCGCGGAAGACTTCGAGCTCGGCGCGGCAAAAACCCTGGCAGGCAATGGCGGCGGCACAGATGGGGCAGTGATTCTCGACCAGCAGCATGGAGCCGTCGGGCTGCTCGGTCCAGGCGGCCATATAGCCCTCGCGGCTGCGCAGGTCGGCCAGCGCCGCGACGCGGGAGCGGATATCGGGGGCGTGGGCTGTGGCGGCCTGATAGGCCTTGCGGGTCTCGGCCTCGCGCACGGAGATGATGGCATCGAGCGCCGCCTCGCCCATATGCTGGCGGACGATATCGAGCAATTGCACGGTCAGCGCCGCGTGGGTATCGGGAAAGCGCGCCTGGGCCGCGGGGGTGAGGCTCCAGAGCTGGGTGGGCCGGCCGACGCCGGACGAGGCGCTCCGGGCCGCGACCAGCCCCTCGCCGGCAAGGCGCACCAATTGCTGGCGCGCCGCCTCGCTGGAGGTGCCGAGCCGATCGCCCAGGGCGGACGCGGACAGGCTGCCATGCATCTTGAGCGCCATGAGAATGCGCTCGGCAGGGTTGCGGGGCGACCACTCCGGGTTTTCCAAGCCCGTGCTTGACATATCTGCGGAATAGGTTTTCAAAGTCATTGCTTGGAAATTAACCCGACCGATGCCGCCTGACAAGGCGGCGGCGTGTCGCCGCTAAAGGAGCCCCGAATGACCTTCTCCCTCCCCGCCCTGCCCTATGCCGTTTCCGCCCTCGCCGAGCGCGGGATGAGCCAGGAAACGCTGGAGCTGCACCATGGCAAGCACCATCAGGCCTATGTGACGGCGCTCAACGGCTTCGTGGAAAAGAACGCCGACCTGGCGGGCAAGTCGCTGGAGGAAATCGTCGCCTTCACCAATGGCAAGGCCGATCTGGCGCCGGTGTTCAACAATGCCGGGCAGCATTGGAACCACATCCATTTCTGGCAGGCGCTGTCGCCCAGCGGCGGCAAGCTCCCCGGCAAGCTGGAAGCCAAGATCGTCGAGGATTTCGGCTCGGTCGACGCCTTCAAGGAAGCCTTCAAGACCGCTGCCACCACGCAGTTCGGCTCGGGCTGGGCCTGGCTGGTGCTGGGCAATGACGGCAAGCTCAAGGCCACCAAGACCCCGAACGGCTCCAATCCGCTGGCGACCGGCGAGGGCAAGCCGCTGCTCGGCCTCGACGTGTGGGAGCACTCCTACTATGTCGATTTCCGCAATCGCCGCCCCGATTATGTGAGCAATTTCCTGGACAAGCTCGCCAATTACGAGTTCGCCGAAGCCAATCTGGGCTAAAGCCGGAACCCATGCGCAGGGCGGCGCCGGCGCCGCCCTCCATTTGGACACCGCGACGCAAGTGCGATATTTTCCGCCCCCGGGCGTCCCGGGGGCGAACGCTTGCCTTTGTCGAGCGGCCGGGCCGGCCAGATTCCAGGGGCCACCCGCCGGCAGATCGCATAAACTTCGTTTGCATCCATAGCGACCATACGCGATGACCAGCCTGATGCCCGATTTCGACCTGCCCGACAGCATGGCCCTGCGCCCGCTCCGCCGCCCGGCGGTGAACGACTCGGAATTCCGCGCGGTCATGTCCGGCCTGGCCTCCAGCGTGCATGTGGTGACGGCGCGGCGCGGCGACGAGCGGGTCGGACGGACCGTGACCTCGGTGCTGTCGCTGTCGGCCGAGCCGCCGGCGATCCTGGTATCCATCGACATCGTCAGCCGGCTGGCCGACCTGATCTCGCGCACCGGCGGCTTTTCGTTCGCCATGCTGGCCAGCGACCAGACGGCCGTGGCCGATGCCTTTGCCGGGCAGGTGCCGGTGCCGGAACGGTTCGAAGTGGGGCGCTGGGGCGCCTGGCCGTCCGGACAGCCGCAATTGCAGGGCGCGGTCTCCTCGCTGGATTGCGAGGTGATCGGCGCGATGGAAACCGGAACCCATGTGCTGTTCGCCGGGGCGATCGTGGATGCCGAAACCGACCCGGCGCGCCAGCCCCTCGTCTGGCACCGGCATGGCTATCGCCGGCTCGACGGGCTCGACTGACCGGCGCGAGGATGCGACATTCGGACCGCCTCGCCGGGGCAACCTCCCGCCCCTGCTGACGTTTATCCCGCATATGGGGGATTGACCGTGCCGCGCTACTACTTCCACTACCGAACCGACGACGAACTCATCCGCGACCATGACGGGAGCGAACTGGCCAATCTGGAGGCGGCAGAGCACATCGCCGCCGAGATGGGCCGCGCCATCATCGACCGGGTGGCCGGCGAAGGCGGCGACATGGACGCCCCCCGCTCCATCGAGATCACCGACGCCGCCGGACGCGACCTGCTCTATGTGGTGTTCTGGGCCGGCCCGAAAGTGGGCAGCGGGCCGTTCAGCCCCGTCGAGCCGGCGCGGCTGCATTGAGGGGTGGTTCCGACGGCTTTGGCGGCTCCCTCTTACCCGGCGCGCCACCCTCTCCCCGAGGGCAGCCCGACGTGGGGGATAAATTGCGCCAAGACCCCGAAATGAACGCTCCGGGCGATCGGGAAAGGCCGTCTAGAAGAAAATCCCGGCCTGGGCCGTGACGGCGAAACCGAGGATCAGGGCGGCGGCAAGGGCCGCGTAGGAAACGTATTGTGACAGCTTCGGCATCAAATGCCCCCGCATTGAAAAAACGCGGCGCAATCACTACCACAAAGATAGAGTTTAACAAGAGGTAAACGCCCAACCCGCCAATCGGCCACCAGGAAGCCGGGTAAAAACGAACCGGCGTTCATGCCTGTTAGCGGCTTTCGTGTTTTGATGGGGGCGGCGAAGGAGCCGGGCGCATCGAACAGCCATATGCGATAGCCCGGCCCCTCGATGAGCGGGAAGAAAAAGGCGCTATTCAGGAGCGATGACGATGGCGAGCGTGACGAGGAAGCGGGTTCTGGAGGCGGCGGAGCGGGCGGCGGAGGGCGATGGCGGGCTGGCGCTGTTCCTGGCCGAAGCCATTGCAGCCATCGATCCGGACGATCTGGCCCGGCAGGACCCCGCATCGCTGATCGCGGCGCTGAAACGCACCCATCGCAGGCTGGCCGAGGGGTTGCCGGACGGCACGCGGATCGCGGCGACGCCGCCCGAAACCGCCGGCGCACCGCTGGTGCTCGACGTCATCTCCCCGGACATGCCCTTCATCGTGGACAGCACGCTGGCGGCGCTGCGAGCCATGGGCGGCAGCGTCCGGCTGTTCGCCCACCCGGTGGTGCAGATGCGCGGCGGCACGGTGGTGGCGGCGGACGGCGCGGCGGTGAGCGTGCTGCATATCCACAGCGATCCGGTGGCCGATATCGCGGCGCTGACGACCGAAATCGAGATGACATTGCGCGACGTCGCCCGGGCGGTGGACGACTGGCAGGCCATACTGGAGCGGGTGCGACAGGCCATGGCCGGGCTCGGGGCCGCGCCGCGGGCGGAGCGCGACGAGGCGCAGCGCTTCCTCGACTGGCTGGGCGAGCACAATTTCACCTTTCTGGGCCTGCGCGAATACCGGCTGGAGGAGGAGGAACTGGTGCCGGTCGCGGGCACGGGGCTGGGCATCTTGCGCGACGACAGCCTCAAGGTGCTGCGCAGCGGCACCGATTACGTGGAGAGCACGCCGCAACTGGTGGCTTTCGCGCGCAGCGACGCGCCACTGCTGGTGACCAAGGCCAATATCCGCGCCCGCGTGCACCGGCGCGCCCATATGGACTATGTCGGCATCAAGCTGTTCGGGCCGGACGGCTCGGCAAGCGGCGAACTGCGCGTGGTGGGGCTCTATACGGCGCAGGCGCAGGCGGCGCCCCATAGCGAGGTGCCGATCATCCGCCGCAAGATCGGCGAGGTGATGCGGCGCTCCGGGCTCGACCCGCGCAGCCATGACGGGCGGGCGCTGCTGGGGGCGCTGGACGCCTATCCGCGCGACGAATTGTTCCAGATCGAGACCGGGCAGCTCGCCGAATTCGCCGAGGCCATCGCCGGGCTCTACGACCGGCCGCGGGTCCGGGTGCTGCCGCGCATCGACCTGTTCGACAATTTCGTCTCCATCCTCGTCTATGTGCCGCGCGACCGCTATGACGGCGAGGTGCGAGCGCGCATCACCCGCTATCTGGCCGATATCTACGGGGGCCGGGTTTCGGCCTTCTATCCGCATTTCCCCGAGGGGGAACTGGTGCGGCTGCACGTGATCGTGGGCCGCAGCGGCGGGGCCACGCCGCGGCCGGACCGCGCCACGCTGGAAGCGGCGGTGGCGGCGCTGACGCAGGACTTCTCCGACAGGCTGGCGGCCGCGGCCCCCGAGCCGGGCGCGATCAGCGACTGGCGGCAAGCCTTCCCCGAGGGCTATCAGAGCCGCAACGGCGTCGCCGAAGCGCTGGAGGATATCGGGATCTTCGCCCGGCTCGGGGACGGCGTCGCCATCCGCCTCTGCGACCGCTCCGGCAGCGACGGCGCGCTGGGGCTGAAATTCTACCAGGAAGGAGCGCCGATCCCGCTGAGCGACCGGGTGCCGATGCTGGAGCATTTCGGCTTCCGGGTGATCGACGAGCGCACCTATACGCTGGTGCCGCGCGACGGGGTGGAGCGCTATCTGCACGACATGGTGGTGGAGGCGGAGGGCGGCGCGCTGGACGTCGCGGCGCGCGGCGCGGCGATCGAGGCGGGCCTGTCGGCGGTGTGGCAGGGCGCGGCCGAAAGCGACCGGCTCAACGCGCTGGTGACGCTGGCCGGGCTCGACTGGAGCGAGGCGGCGCTGCTGCGGGCGCTGTCGCGCTATCTGCGGCAGGCCGGCATCTCCTATTCGCAGCGCTATATCGCCGAGGTCATGGTGACCCAGAGCGCGGCGGCGCGGGCGCTGGTGCGGCTGTTCGAGGCGCTGCACGATCCGGGCCTGACCGGACGCGAGGCGGCGGCCGAGGCGGCGCGGGCCGATATCGCGGCGGCGCTGGAAACCATCTCGTCGCTGGACGAGGACACTATCGTGCGCCGGTTCGAAAACCTCATCGAGGCGGTGCTGCGCACCAATGGCTGGCAGCGCGACGCCGAGGGCGCCAGACGGCCGGCGCTGGCGCTCAAATTCGACAGCGGCCGCATCGAAGGGCTGGCGGCGCCCCGGCCCTATCGGGAAATCTACGTCTATTCGCCCCGGGTGGAGGGCGTGCACCTGCGGTTCGGCGCCATCGCGCGCGGAGGGCTGCGCTGGTCGGATCGCAAGGAGGATTTCCGCACCGAAGTGCTGGGGCTGGTCAAGGCGCAGCAGGTCAAGAACGCGGTGATCGTGCCGGTGGGCGCCAAGGGCGGCTTCGTGCCCAAGCTTCTGGCGCCGGGCATGGCGCGCGAGGCGTGGCTGGCCGAAGGCACGCAGAGCTACCGCATCTTCATCGGCGCGCTGCTCGACGTGACCGACAATCTGGTCGAGGGCCAGGTGGTGCCGCCCGAGAACGTGGTACGCCGCGACGGCGACGACCCCTATCTGGTGGTGGCGGCCGACAAGGGCACGGCCAGCTTCTCGGACACGGCCAACGAAATCGCCGTCGACCGCGGCTTCTGGCTGGGCGACGCCTTCGCCTCGGGCGGCTCGGCCGGCTACGACCACAAGAAGATGGGCATCACAGCGCGCGGCGGCTGGGAGGCGGTCAAGCGGCATTTCCGCGAGCTGGACCGCGATATCCAGACGGAAATGTTCACCGTGGCCGGCGTCGGGGACATGAGCGGCGACGTCTTCGGCAACGCCATGCTGCTCAGCCGGCAGACCAGGCTGGTGGCGGCCTTCGACCATCGCGACATCTTCATCGACCCCGATCCGGACCCGGCAGCGAGCTTCGAGGAGCGCCGGCGGCTGTTCGCCCTGCCCCGCTCGAGCTGGCAGGATTACGACAAGGCGCTGCTCTCGCCCGGGGGCGGGGTGTTTTCGCGCTCGCTGAAAACGGTGGCGCTGAGCCCGCAGATCCGGGCGCTGCTGGAGCTCGAGGCGGACCAGGCCACGCCCGCCGAAATGATCAGGGCCATTTTGCGCGCGCCGGTCGACCTCATCTGGTTCGGCGGCATCGGCACCTATGTCAAGGCGCCGGACGAGGACCACGCGGCGGTGGGCGACCGCGCCAACGACGCCATAAGGGTGAACGGGAACGAAATCCGCGCCCGCGTCATCGGGGAAGGCGCCAATCTGGGCATGACGCAGCGCGGGCGCATCGCCTATGCGCTGGCCGGCGGGCGGCTCGACACCGACGCCATCGACAATTCGGCGGGGGTCAATTCCTCCGACCTCGAGGTCAATATCAAGATCGCGCTGGCGCCGCTCGTGGCGTCGGGCCGGCTGGACATGGCGGCGCGCAATGCGCTGCTGGCCGAGATGACCGATGAACTGGCGGCGCTGTGCCTGCGCAACAATTATCTGCAGACGCTGGCGCTGTCGCTGGCCGAGCGGGCGGGCGCGGCGGAACTGCCTGACCAGCGGGCGCTGATCGAGGGGCTGGAAGACCGGGGCCTGCTCGACCGGGCGGTGGAATTCCTGCCGGACGACGCGGCGCTGGACGCGCGCGCCGCCGCCGGCAAGGGCCTGACGCGGCCGGAACTGGCGGTGCTCCTGGCCTATGCCAAGCTGACGCTGTTCGACGACCTGATGGAGGGGGTGTCGATCGACGATCCCTATCTGGGGGGCGAGCTGTTCCGCTATTTCCCCGAAACCCTGCACCGGCGCTTTCCCGAAGCGGTGGAGCGGCACCGGCTGAAGCGCGAGGTGATCGCCACGGTGCTGGCCAATGCGATGATCAATCGCGGCGGCCCCGCCTTCGTCTCGGAATTGCGGGCGGCCACCAGCGCCAGCGCCGGCGAGGTGGCGCTGGCCTATGCGGCGGTGCGCGACGTCTATGAGCTGCCGGCGCTCAACGAGGGCATCGACGCGCTCGACGGCAAAGTGGCCGGCGCGGTGCAACTGACGCTTTACGGGCAGGTGGCGGCGCTGCTGCGGCAGGAGACGCTGTGGTTCTTGCGTAACGAGACGGTTACCGACGGCGTCGACGGGCTGGTGGCGCGGCATCGCGAGGGCGTGCGCAGCCTGCGCGGCGTGGTGGAGAGGCTGCCGTCGGCCGGCCCGCGCGCGGAACCCGACGCGCGGAGCCGCGAATTCGAGGCGGCAGGGGTGCCGGCGGAACTCGCCCGGCGGATCGGGGAGCTGCCGTTGATCGGCCATGCCAGCGACATCGTGCTGGTCAGCGAGCGCTGCGGCGTTGCCTTCGAAACGGCGGCGCAGGCCTATTTCGGCGTGGCCGGGCTGTTCGACCTCTTCCGCATCATCGCCGACGGGCGCGGTCTCGTGCTCGAGGACCGCTTCGAGCGCATGGCGCTCGACCGGGCGCTGGCCAATGTGATGCGGGCGCTGCGCGACCTGACGGCGGACGCGCTGGCCGCCGGCTCGGCACAGGACTGGCAGGACCGGGCGGGGGCGGGGATCGCGCGCACCGTGGCGGCGGTGAAGGAGCTGACCGAGGGCGGCCTCACCGTCTCGCGCCTCAGCGTGGCGGCGGGCCTGCTGGCGGACCTGGCGCGGGAGAGATGACGCCATCCGAAAGTCGGCCTTTGCAGGGCGGCGGCGATTGCACAGAGTGGGCGCAAACAGGAGCATTGCATGACCGATCTCGCCCGCTGGCTGAGCGCCCAGACCCAAGACGACACGCTGGCCGGGGTGATCCTCTCCATGGCCGGAGCGGGCGCCGAAATCGCCGGCGTGCTGCAGCAGGCGCCCATTGCCGGCCAGACCGGGCCGGCGGGCGCGACCAATGTGCAGGGCGAGGCGCAAAAGGCGCTCGACATCATCTCAAACGACATTGTCCTGAATCACTTGCGGCAAAATCCGCATGTTTCGATTCTGGTCTCGGAAGAGCTGGATGAAGCAGTTGAAATGTCGAGTCAGGGCGGGTTCATTGTCGCCACCGATCCCCTGGACGGATCTTCGAATCTCGACGTAAACGTCACCGTGGGCACGATTTTTTCCGTGCTGCCGGCGGCGGGCGGACCGTTGCAGGCGGGACGCGTGCAATGCGCCGCCGGCTATGTGGCCTATGGGCCGGCGACCAGCCTGGTGGTGCGGATCGCGGGCGATACCAGCGTCTTCACCCTCGACGGGGCGGGGACATGGCGGCTGACCCTGGCCGCGGCCAGGGTGCCGGAAGCGACGGGGGAATTCGCCATCAACACGGCGCGGGAGCGCTTCTGGGACGCGGCGACGCGCGGCTATGTGCACGAGAGCGTGGCGGGGGAAACCGGCGCCGCCGGCAAGCGCTACAATATGCGCTGGGTGGGCTCGATGGTGGCCGATATCCACCGCATCCTGATGCGCGGCGGCATCTTCCTCTATCCGCTCGACAGCGAGACCGCCGCCAAGGGCGGACGGCTGCGGCTGCTCTACGAGGCCAATCCCATGGCCTGGCTGATGGAGGGCGCCGGGGGCCGCTCGAGCACGGGGCGGCAGGACATATTGGACGTGGCGCCGACCGCGATCCACCAGCGCGTGCCGGTGATCCTGGGCTCGGCGGAGGAAGTGCGGCGGGTGGAGGACTGGTATCGGCGGGGGTGAGGCTCCCTCTTGTGAGGGGGGCTCCGCGCCGTCGATTTTTCGATGAAGCAATCGGATCCCCGGACAATCCGAACCCCCACCCCTAGAGGCTTTCATGTTTTGACGGAATCGGCGACCAGCGCTCCCTCCCCCTTGAGGGGAGGGTTGGGGAGGGGGTGGGTTTGGCGGAGCACCGAAGGACCCCCACCCCCGACCCCTCCCCTCAAGGGGGAGGGGAGCAAGAAAGCGCTGATCCGCTTGACAGTGAAAGGCTCTAGCCCCTCCCCTCAAGGGGAGGGGAACGCATGGAGGGAGGGGCATCGGGTTCTCCGCGGCCCCACCCCCTTTGCAACGTTGCCACCCATTGGGTAGAAGGCGGGGGACGTGCCGGCGCGGTTGCCGGAGGGAGCCATGATGAACGACGCCGAATTTTCCCTGCCCAGGACCAATGCCGGCCCCTGGCAGCACCGCCCCTTTCACCGGCAATATCTGATGACCCAGGCCAGCCGGCTGTTCGACTTCTTCGAGGCGGCCTCGATCAACCCCAAGGGCGGGTTCTTCGAACTGGACGACAAGGGCCAGCCGATCCGGCCGGACAATGCCGTGCGGCAGATCCACGTCACGACGCGGATGATCCATTGCGCCGTCATCGGCAGCCTGATCGGCAGGCCGGGCGCCGGCGAGATCGTCGATCACGGCATGCGCTATCTGTGGGAAAAGCACCGCGACCAGAAACATGGCGGCTATGTATGGTCGCTCGACGACGAGGGCCATGTCGACGGCGCCAAGCAGGCCTATGGCCATGCCTTCGTGCTGCTGGCCGCATCGAGCGCCAAGCTGGTGGGCCACCCGCTGGCCGACAGGGTGATCGACGACATCACCGAAGTGCTGACCGCCCGGTTCTGGGACGAGAAAGCCGGGGCGGTGCGCGAGGAATTCGCCAATGACTGGGGGCAGATCAGCACCTATCGCGGGCAGAATTCCAACATGCACCTGACCGAGGCGCTGATGGCCGCCTATGAGGCGACCGGCCAGCAGGATTATCTGAAAAAGGCGACGCGGATCGCCGACCGCATCATCCACCGCAACGCCATGCAACTCGACTATCGGGTGGCCGAGCACTTCCACGAGGACTGGACGCTCGACAAGGATTATCTCGGCTCGGAGATGTTCCGCCCCTCGGGCACGACGCCGGGCCACGCGCTGGAATGGTCGCGCCTGCTGTTCCAGCTCTTCGTTTTGGGCCGCAAGGAGCATAGCTGGATGACCGAGGGCGCGCGGGGCCTGTTCCGCCAGGCCATCGAGCTGGGCTGGGACAAGACCCGTGGCGGCTTCTTCTATACGCTGGACTGGAACAATCAGCCGATCATGCGCGAGAAGCTGTGGTGGCCGGTGGCCGAAGCCATCGGCGCAGCGGCCTTTATCGGCGCCTACGACCATGAGGACTATTATCAGTTCTGGTATCGCCGGTTCTGGGATTTCGCCGAGAACCATCTGATCGACCACGAGCGCGGCGGCTGGCACAGCGAGCTTGCCGAGGATCTGACGCCGGGCGCGCGCCTGTTCGTGGGCAAGCCGGACCTCTATCACGCGCTGCAGGCCTGCCTCATCCCGCTCTATCCGGCCACGGGCAGCCTGACGCACGGGATCATCGAGGCGGATCACGGCGGCGGGCGGTAACGCCGGCGGCGCGGGTTGCCAGCGGGAACGGCGGAGCGTAAAGCACCGGCACCTTCATCCGAGCCGAAATTGCCCATGACCGCCCTGCCCGCCCCATTGCCGCGTTATCTCGTCGAGCGCGCCGTCGCAGCGGCCCTGGAGGAGGATCTGGGACTGGCCGGCGACCTGACCAGCCAGGCGGTGCTGATGCCGGAGGCCCGGGCCGAGGCGGTCATCGGGGCGCGCGAGCCGGGGGCGATCGCCGGGCTGGACCTGGCGGCGGCGGCGTTCCGGCTGGTGGGCGAGGGCGTCAGCTTCGTCCCGGCGCTTGCCGATGGGGCCATCGTGGCGGCGGGCGGCGTGGTGGCACGGGTCGAGGGACCGGCGCGGCTGGTGATGTCGGCAGAACGGGTGGCGCTCAATTTCCTCAATCGGCTCAGCGGCATCGCCACGCTGACGCGCCGCTATGCCGACGCCGTCGCGGGCACCGGCGCGCGCATCTGCGACACGCGCAAGACGACGCCGGGACTGCGCGCCTTCGAAAAATACGCGGTGCGCTGCGGAGGCGGCGTCAACCATCGCTACGGGCTCGACGACGCCATCCTGATCAAGGACAACCATATCGCGGTGGCGGGGGGCGTCGGAGCCGCCTACCGGGCCGCAACGGCCCGGGCCGGCCATCTGGTGGCCATCGAGATCGAGGTGGCGAGCCTGGCCGAGCTGGAGGAGGCGCTGGAGGCCGGGGCAAAAATCGTGCTGCTCGACAATATGGACGACGAGACCCTGCGCCGCGCCGTCGCGCTCAATGCGGGGCGGGCCCGGCTCGAAGCCTCGGGCGGGGTGAAGCTGGAACGGGTGCGCGCCATCGCCGAAACCGGGGTCGACTACATCTCCACCAGCCAGATCACCATGGGCGCGCCGCCGCTGGACCTGGGGCTGGACGTGGCGATCGGGCCGGCATGACGGACACTGGCCCTCACCCGGCGCCGACCGCCATGGCGGTGGCGGCCGCCATCGCGGCGGCGGAGGTTATCCGCGCGGTCTATGACCGGCCCATCGCCGTGGAAATCAAGCCGGACGGCTCGCCGGTGACCGAGGCCGATGCGGCGGCCGAGGCGGTGATCATCGAGCATTTGCGGGCGACGGGCCTGCCGGTGCTGGGCGAGGAAAGCGTCGCGGCCGGCATCGTGCCGGAACTGGGCGAGCGCTATTTCATCGTCGATCCGCTCGACGGCACCAAGGAATTCATCAAGCGCAACGGCGAATTCACCGTCAATATCGGCCTGGTGGAGCATGGGCGGCCCGTCATGGGGGTGGTGCTGGCGCCGGCGACGGGGGAAATCTTCGTCGGCGACGCGGAGGGCGCCTGGAGCGGGTTGGTGGCGGACGGCGCCGTCACCGGGCGGCGGCGCATCGGCGTGGGCTGGCTGCCGCGCCTCAGGATCGTGGCCAGCCGCAGCCATGGCCATGCGGCGCTGGCGCAATTGAGCCGGACGCTGGACGTGGAGCGCGACGTCTCGGTCGGCTCGTCGCTGAAATTCGGCCTGCTGGCGCGCGGCGACGCGCAGCTTTACCCCCGCTTTACCCCCACCTGCGAATGGGATACCGCCGCCGGCCAGGCCGTGCTTGAAGCGGCGGGCGGCGCGGTGGTGACGCTGGACGGGGCGCCGCTCAGCTACGGCAAGGGGAAGGACGATTTCCTCAACCCCTATTTCGTCGCCGCAGCGAGCCTTGAGCTGGCCCGGCGGGCGGCGGGGGAAATGCGGAAGCTGCTGGACGAAGCCGGAACTGCAAGCAGCGCTTAGAGCGCCGGACAATCCGACGGAATCGGATCGAGCGCTCTATCTATTTGTTAGCGCATCGGATACGCCCGAAAACCGCTTCGCACTTTTCGGTCCGATGCTTTAACCGCTCTGCGAATTTCGGGGGCCGCCACGCTTGCGCCATCCCGGGCGGAGATATATACGCCCGGCATATATCGTCCCGGCATATCCAGCAGAAAGCGGCGCATGAACGTCAGAACGTTGTGTCTTTCGATTCTCTACGAGAAGGAAGCGAGCGGCTACGACATCCGGCGGATGTGCGTGGAGGGCGAGTTCGCCTATTTCGTCGAGGCCAGCTACGGCTCGATCTATCCGGCGCTGGCGCGGCTGGAGGAAGACGGCCAGGTCACCAGCCGGGTCGAGCAGCATAGCGGCAAGCCGGCCCGCAAGGTCTATACGATCACCGAGGCGGGCCGCGCCGCCTTCGCCGAGGAACTGGCCGAACCGCTGGGCGAGGACATGTTCCGCAGCCCGTTCCTGCTGTTCGCCCGCTTCGCGCATATCCTGCCGCGCGAGCTGGTGGAGAAACGATGCACCGAATTCCTCGAACGGACCGCGGCGCGGCGCCATAAGCTGGACGAGGCGGTCAAGGCCCATGACTGCAGCCCCGCCGATCTGTGGGTGGTCGATTACGGACGGACCGTTCTCGACGTTGCGGAGCGGCACCTGCGCACCCATATGCACGACTTGATCGCCATGGCGCGACCCAAGCCGCACCAAGAAGCAGCCGAATAAGAGGCGAAACACTCATGCGCGCATTGTATTCCTACGGCCTGGCCTTCTTCATCCTGCTGCTGGCGGGCGGATGGCTGGCGACCGGCACGCTGGTCCAGGGCGGCAACGGCCCGGGCAAGGGCGAACGGCCGATCATCTCGGTGATCGAGGGCGAGGAGCACGGGCCGATCGCCACCGCGCTGGCCGATGCCGGCCTGCTGGCCGAGCACCACGCCCCCGAGGTCGATCCGGCGCTGACCATCGCCCAGCGCAACCAGACCACGACCGGCGCCAGCGCGCCGCTGCAAAGCGTGCGCATCCAGACCTTCACGGCCCGGCCCATGCCCATCGAGGTGCCGCTGCGCGGCCGCACCCAGGCCAAGGCGACGGTGAGCGCCGTGGCCGAAACCGCCGGCACGGTGGACGTGGTGCATGTGACCAAGGGCCAGCGGGTGGACATCGGGGACGCGCTGTGCACGCTGGACCGGGGCACGCGCGTCGCCGCCGTCGCCCAGGCCGAGGCGGGACTCGACCAGGCCCAGGCGGCGCTGGCGCAGGCGCAGCTCAATTCCGACACCAATGCCGACCTGCGGGAGCGGGGCCTGGCGGCCGCCAATACCGCCAATGCCGCCGAAGTGGCGCTGGCGCAGGCCAGGGCCGGGGTGAGCCAGGCACAGGCGGGGCTCGACAACGCCAAGGCGGAACTGGACCGCACCGAGATCGTCGCCAAGGTGGCCGGACTGGTGCAGGACCCGCTGGCCGTGGTGGGCGCGACGCTCAATCCGGGCTCGGTCTGCGCCACCATCGTGCAGCTCAACCCGATGATCTTCACCGGCATGGTACCGGAGGCCCATATCGGGCTCGCCCGGGTCGGGCTGGACGCCCGGATCACCACCGTCACCGGCCAGAGCGTCGCGGGCAAGGTGACCTATATCTCCGCCGTGGCCGACAACGCCACCCGCGCCTTTCCGGCGGAAATCGAGATCGCCAACGACGACTATTCCATCCGCGACGGGGTGACCGCCGAGGCCATCGTCAATATCGGCACCGCGCCGGGCCATCTGTTGCCGCAATCGGTGCTGACACTGGACGACGACGGGGTCCTGGGCGTGCGGACGGTGGAAGACGGCGTCGTGGCCTTCCACGAGATCACCATCGTCAGCGACACGCGCGAGGGCGTATGGGTGACCGGGCTGCCGGCGCGGGCCGACGTCATCACCGTGGGGCAGGAAAACGTCACCGCCGGCCAGGCGGTCGAGGCCAGCCCGGCGCCGGCCGCCGCCGACGCCGAAGCCGCCGCCAGCTAGGGAACCGCACGATGCTCGATTTCATCGAAAAAATCCTCAGGATGCCGCGAGTCGTCCTGACGATCATGTTCATCGTGCTGGGCGCGGGCGCGGCCGCCTACATGTCGATGCCCAAGGAAAGCTTCCCGGCCATCGACGTGCCCTATCTCTACGTCTCCATCAGCCAGACGGGCGTATCGCCGCGCGACGCGGAGAACCTGCTCGCCAAGCCGGCCGAGGAGGAACTGGCCAACCTGCCGGGCCTGCAGAACATCTCCTCCACCTCGACCACCGGGCATGCCTCGGTGTTCCTCGAATTCGACATCAATACCGACAAGGACCAGGCGCTGCAGGACACGCGCGCCCGCATGGACGCCATCAAGGCCAAGCTGCCCGACGACGCCAACGACCCGTCGGTGCATGAAATCGACCTGGTGGGCATGCCGATCATTTCCGTCGCCATCTACGGAACGGCGCCGGAAAAGGAGATGGTGCGGCGCGCCGAGCAATTGCAGGACGCGCTCGAAGGCATAGGCGAGGTGCGCGAGGCGACGCTTTCGGGCGCCCGCAAGGAGCAGCTCGAAGTGCGGGTCGACCTGTTGCGGCTGGAGGCCTACGGGCTGACCGCCAACCAGCTTTTCGACGCGCTCGCGCGCAACAACATGGTGGTGCCGGGCGGCACGCTCAATACCGGACAGGGCTCGTTCAACCTCGAAGTGCCGGGCCTGATCACCACGGCCGAGGACGTCTACAGCCTGCCGCTCAAGACCGACGGCAACACCATCGTCACCTTCGGGGACGTGGCCAGCATCACCCGCACCCTGGCCGACGCCACCGAATATACCCAGGTCAACGGCTCCCCTGCCCTGATCCTGGGCGTCTCCAAGAAGCTGGGCACCAATATCATCGACGTCTCGGAGAAGGTGCGCGCGGTGACCGAGGAGGTGGCGGCGAGCTGGCCCAGCGGGGTGGCCCATTCCTTCTTCCTCGACCAGGCCGAAACCACGATCAGCCTGTTCCGCTCGCTGGAGGCGGCGGTGCTGACCGCCGTGGCGCTGGTGCTGATCACATGCGTCGCGACGCTGGGCGTACGCCCCGCCATCATGATCGGCATGTCGATCCCGCTCTCGTTCATGATGGCCTTCCTCGTCGCCGAGGGCCTGGGCATGACCATCAACATGATGGTGATGTTCGGCCTCGTCATCGCGGTGGGCGTGCTGGTCGACGACCCGGTGGTGGTGGTCGAATATGCCGAGCGGAAATTGCAGGAGGGCGTCTCCAAGAAGGAGGCCTTCATCCTGGCCATGCGCAAGATGTTCGTGCCGGTGGTGGGCGCGACGGCGACCACGCTGGGCGCCTTCATCCCGCTCCTGTTCTGGCCCGGCATCATCGGCAAGTTCATGAGCTACCTGCCCACCATCGTGATCATCGTCATGGTGGCCTCGCTGATCTCGGCGCTGATCTTCATGCCGGTGATCGGCTCGATCATCGCCTCGACCCATGTGGACCCCAAGCAGAAGGAAAAGGCCGATATCGTCATGTATCCGGACAAGTTCGACGCACGCAAAGTGCGCGGGCTGACCGGTCTCTATGTCCGCACCATGGAGCATCTGCTGCACTGGCCGCTGCCGACGCTGGCGGTGGGCTTCGGCATCATCGGCGCCGTTTTCGTCAGCTATGCGATGAACCCCACCGGCACCGAGGCCTTCCCCGCTTCCGAGCCGGAATTCGCCACCGTGGCGGTGGTGGGGCGGGGCAATTACTCGCCCGAGGAAATCCGCGACATGATGATGGAGATCGAGGACGAGCTGATCCAGGTACAGGGCGTGCAGGACGTGATCATGCAGTTCGGCACCACCGGCTCCTTCAGCTCGATGCCTCCCGACACGATCGGCAATTTCCAGCTCCAGCTCACCAATTGGAACCATCGCGTCCCCGCCGCGCAGATCTTCGGCGAAATCCGCCAGCGCGTAGCCGGCTTTGCCGGGCTCGACATCCAGCTATTGGCCGCCGAAAGCGGCCCGCCGGCGGGCAAGGACATCAATCTGCGCGTCGAAAGCAGCAATTACGACGACCTCGTGCCGGTGGTGACCGCCATTCGCGATCATCTCGCCGGCTGGCCGGAAGTGGTGGACCTCGAGGACGGACGCCCCTCCCCCGGCATCGACTGGCAGATCACCATCGACCGCGTGGAAGCGGGCAAATACGGCATCGGCGTGCGGGAACTGGCGCCCTATGTGCAGCTCATCACCTCGGGGGTGAAGCTGGGCACCTATCGCGATGCGGAAACCGGCGACGAGCTGGATATCCGCGTGCGCCTGCCCAAGGAGGAGCGCACCTTCGACGCGCTCGATTCCATGCGCATCGCCACCACCCAGGGGCTGGTGCCGGTCTCCAACTTCATCGACCGCACTCCCGTGCCGAAAGTGGCCAATATCCAGCGCCGCAACCAGGTCTACACCATGCCGGTGGCGGCCGGGCTCACCAATCTGCCCGAGGGCGTCTATGCCGCCGACAAGGTGCAGGAATTGCAGGGCTGGATCGCCGAGCAGGATTTCCCGCCGGCGGTCTCGGTCCAGTTCGGGGGCGCCGAGGAGCAGATGGGCGACGCCAACGCCTTCATCGTGCAGGCCTTCGGCATGGCCATGGCCATCATCTTCTTCGTGCTGCTGCTCGAATATAACAGCTTCTACCAGGTGATGGTGACGCTCTCGACGGTGATCATGTCGGTGGCCGGCGTGCTGCTGGGCATGCTGGTGACGGGCATGACCTTCTCGGCCATCATGACCGGGCTGGGCATCGTGGCGCTGGCCGGGATCGTGGTGAAGAACGGCATCGTGCTGATCGACACCTATAACGATTATCACCGGCACCAGAACGTCGAGGCGGTGAAGGCCATGCTGCTCACCGTCAGCCAGCGCGTGCGGCCGGTGCTGCTGACCGCCTTCCTCACCGCGCTGGGGGTGATCCCCATGTGGGCCAATGTGGAGTTCGACTTCATCCGCCGCGAGATCGTCATCGGCGGCATCGCCGGCTCCTGGTTCACGCATCTGTCGGCCGCGCTGGTCTCGGGCCTGTTCTTCTCGACGGCGCTGACGCTGGTGATGGTGCCGGTCATGGTGACGGCGCCGACAGTGATGTGGCAGCAGATCCGCTGGCTGGGCGGGCTGTTCGCGGCGCTTGGCGGATGGATCGCCGGCCTCTTCCGGCCCAAGGCGGCGGTGCCGGCGGGCTTCGACGGCATGGCGGTGGAAGTGCCGGACGACGCCGACAGCACCGGACGCTACATCGTCTCCAAGGATGCCG
Source organism: Devosia honganensis (assembly GCF_042648785.1). Taxonomy (NCBI): domain Bacteria; kingdom Pseudomonadati; phylum Pseudomonadota; class Alphaproteobacteria; order Hyphomicrobiales; family Devosiaceae; genus Devosia; species Devosia honganensis. The sequence goes on along the minus strand of NZ_JBHRYD010000005.1, from coordinate 184,952 downwards.
GCCTCACCGAAAAGGACGCCGACGGGGTGACGGTGGTGAGCCGGCGGGACGCGGCGGAATAAGGCCGCGATCCGATGAACCGGTAAATAAGAAAGGCCCGCTGCGATGCGGGCCTTTTGTTTTGGGCGCGGCGCCTACTCCGCCGCCGGGGTTCCGCGTTTGACGAAGCCGTCCGGGTCCTCGTGGGTGCGGGCGAAGATTTCCTCGGCTTCGGTGGCTTCGCGCTGGCGGTTCCACATCTGGGCGTAGAGGCCGTCCTGGGCGAGCAGTTCCGCGTGGCTGCCGCGTTCGGCGACATGGCCGTCGCGCAGCACCAGGATCTCGTCGGCATTGACCACGGTGGAGAGCCGGTGGGCGATGACGACGGTGGTGCGGTTGCGCGAGACCTCGTCCAGCGCCGCCTGGATATCGCGCTCGGTCTTGGTGTCCAGCGCCGAAGTGGCCTCGTCCAGGATGAGGATGGAGGGCGCCTTGAGGATGGTGCGGGCGATGGCGACGCGCTGCTTCTCGCCGCCCGAAAGCTTGAGGCCGCGCTCGCCCACCTGGGTGTCGTAGCCATGCGGCAGGGCTTCGATGAAGGGGCCGACCTGGGCCATGCGGGCAGCCTCGCGCACCGCCTCCACGGACGCGCCGGGGCGGCCATATTCGATATTGTAGCCGATGGTGTCGTTGAACAGCACCGTGTCCTGCGGCACCATGCCGATGGCCGAGCGCAGGCTCTCCTGGGTGACGTCGCGCAGATCCTGGCCGTCGATGGTGATGCGGCCGCCGGTGACGTCGTAGAAGCGGAACAGCAGGCGCGAAATGGTCGACTTGCCGGCGCCGGTCGGGCCGACGATGGCCACCGTCCGCCCGGCGGGCACCTCGAAGCTGACGCTTTTGAGGATGGGGCGCTCGGGATCGTAGTGGAAGGAGACGTCCTCGAAGCGGATGACCGGGCCGGTGACGGCGAGCGGCGTAGCGCCCGGACGGTCCTCGATCTCGGGATCCTGCTCGAGCAGGCGGAACATCTCCTCGATATCGGTGAGGCCCTGGCGCAGTTCGCGATAGACGAAGCCGATCATGTTGAGCGGCCGGTAGATCTGCATCAGGAAGGTGTTGAGCAGCACGAAATCGCCCAGCGTCAGCGTGCCGTCCATGACGCCCAGAATGGACATGATGGAGATGGCGAGGAAGCCGCCATAGAAGATGACCGCCTGGCCGAAATTGAGCACGCCCAGCGAGGTCCAGATGCGGATGGCGGAGCGCTCGTAGCCAGCCATGGCGCCGTCGAAGCGCTCGGCCTCCATATGCTCATTGGCGAAATATTTCACCGTCTCGTAGTTGAGCAGGCTGTCGATGGCCTTGCCATTGGCGTCGGTGTCGGACTCGTTCATGTCGCGGCGGATGGAAATCCGCCAGTTGGACGCCTTGATGGTGAAATAGAGATAGGCCCAGATGGTGACCAGCAGCACGCCCAGATAGGTGACGCCGAACAGCCACACGAAGATGATCGCCACCACGACGAATTCGACGATGGTGGGCGCGATGTTGAGCATGGCGAAACGCACGATGGTCTCGATGCCCTTGGTGCCGCGCTCGATGACGCGGGAGAGGCCGCCGGTGCGCCGCTGCAGATGGAAACGCAATGACAGGCGGTGCATGTGCCGGAAGGTCCGGAGCGCCAGCTTGCGCACGGCATGCTGGCCGACGCTGGCGAACAGCGCGTCGCGCAATTGCTGGAAGCCCGAATCGATGACGTTGCCCAGCACATAGGCGATAACCAGCACCACCGGCACGGCAAGGCCGAAGAGCAGCGCGCCATCGGGGCCGGAGCCGTCGAGGCTGTCGATGATGCCCTTATAGGCGAAGGGGATAAAGGTGGTGGCCACCTTGCTGGCCAGCAGCGCCGCGACGGCCAATACGACCCGCACCCGCAGATCCAGCCGGTTCTCCGGCCACATATAGGACCACAGATTGCGGACGGTCGAAAAAACCGACCCTTCGTCCGCGCTGACGGACGGCTTTCTTTCCACGCTGTCCGAAGCCATCAGGCGGTTTCCGCTTCCCTGCTGGTGGCCATGGGCGCGAAGCTGCCCAAAAGCCCGCCAAAGGCGGCGCCCAGCTCCGCCAGGCGATCCTGGCGGATGCAATAGCGGTTGCGGGTGCCGTGGGGACGGCGCTCGATCAGCCCGGCATCGAGCAGCACCTTGATGTGCTGGGAGACGGTGGACTGCGCCAGGGTCAGGCTTTCGGTCACGTCGGCGCAGCAGCAATGGCCCTGCTGCTGACTGGCCAGGATGCGCAGGATTTCGAGCCGGACCGGATGGCCGAGGGCCCGCATGATATTGGCAATGTCGTCGTCACGCATGGCGCATCGCTGGTTGGCGCACGATCGGGTGGGGCCGGATCGCGCTTGATCGGTGAATTGCGATGGAACATGGGGCGTCCGGGAGGGAAAATCAATCCCTCGCGGGAAAACGGCGCCCGCAGGCGCCGTTTTGGAGTGGATCAATTCCCTGCCCCATCCCCGGGCAGATCGAAGACCTGGCCGGGATAGATCAGGTCCGGATCGCGGATCTGGCCGGTATTGGCCTGGTAGATGGTGGTGTATTTCAGCCCCTCGCCATAGACGCGGCGGGCGATGGTCCACAGATTGTCGCCGCGGCGGATGATGGCCTTGCCCGAGGCGAAGCGCTGGGCCTCCGGATCGCCGAGCGAGACCGCGACCATGGTGGGCACGGCGGGCTCGGGCGCAGGGGCCGGAGCAGGCTCGGCGGCTGGAGCGGGCTCGGTGGCCGGCTGCGGCGCAGGGGCCGGTTCGGCGGCGGGGGTGGGTGCAGCCGCGGGCGCCGATTCGGCAGGCTCGGCGGCCGGAACCGCCGGCGCGGCCGGCTCGGGCTGCGGAACGGCCTCCGGAGCCGGAGCCGCCTCTGGAACCGCGGCGGGGGCAGGCCCGGGTTCTGGCGCCGCTTCAGTCACCGGCTCGGGATCGGGCGCAGGCTCGGGCGCGGCGACAGGCGCCGGCGTCTCGACGGCAGGCGCATCGGCGACGGCGATGGCGGCGGGTTCTTCCTCCGGGACGTCGACGACGAAATCGACCTCGGCGCGGGCCGCGACATCGGCACTGCCGGGCTGGAGCAGATCGACACGGACGCGCTGGCTGGGCTTGCCCAGCACCGGGCCGGCCTCGACCAGCCAGCGGCCGCCCGAGACGGTGGCGTCGGCGATGAAGCCGTCATCGACATAAAGGCGCACGATGCCGCCTTCGGGGCCAGCGCCGGCAAAGAAGGTGCGCTCGCCCTCGATCTCGATGGCGTCGATGGTCGGGGGCACCGCGACCGGCACGGCAGGCGCAGCGGGCACCGGCTCGGCCGGGGATTGCTCGGCAACCGGCAGTTCGGGCTCGGTGGCCTGTTCAGCCACGGGCGCCGCCTCCGGCTCGTCCTCGGAAATGGCGGGCGCTTCGGTAGCGGCGGGCGCCGGCGCTTCGGCGGAGGCCGGCTCGTCTACGGAAGAAGCGGGTTCCGCGGCAGGTTCGGGCGGGATCGCGGGCGCAATGGCAGGAGGTTCGGGCGCCGCAGCAGGCTCGGGTTCGGGCTCAGGGGCCGGAACGGGCTCGGGCGTGGGTGCGGCAGGTTCGGGCAGCGTCGCCACCTCCAGCGCCGGGGCGGCTTCCGGCTCAGCAGCATCGGCGATCGCCGCTTCGGGCGCTTCGGCGGGAGCGGCGGGCACTTCGGCGACCGGCTCCTCGGGCTGCGCGGCAGGCGCCGGCTCGGCTTCAGGCGCGGCAGCGACCTGCGTGGCGGGGCCCTCGGCGGCGGGCGCGGTCAGGCCTTGCAGGACTTCGCTGGCCTGGCCCGGCGTGCTGGCGACCACCAGCGGCTGGCTGGTCCGGTCCTCGTCGATGACGACGATGAAGGAATCCTCGGCAGTGCCGGCCTTGCCTTCCTCGCCCAGGGTGATTTCGAGGCCGCCGGGCGGCAAGGGCCGGTCGGGCACGAAAACCCAGTCGCCGCTGGGCTCGACCTCGACGGTGCCCAGAAGATCGCCATTGGCGAAAACCTCGACCGTGCTGCCGGGCGCGCCGCTGCCGGCAATGACCACCGACCCGTCCGGCTCGGCCCGCAGCAGGCCGAAGGTCGCCGCGACCAGTTCATCGACCGCTTCGGCGTTTTCAGCGGGCGGGGCGACGTCGAGCGCCGGCGCGGGGGAGACCGCTTCCTCGGTATCCGCATCCGGGGCGACATCTTCCTCCACAACCGCAGCCGCGGTTTCGGCGGGCTCGGACGGCTCGGCTTCGACGAGCGCAGGCGCCGGGGCGGCGGGAATGAGGCCGGCGTCGGCCATCTTGCCGCGCAGGCACTGCCCCATGCCCTCCTCGCTGTTGAAGCAGGAGACGACAGAGGGGCCCGCAAGCACGGCCAGAATGACGAGAAGGGTGACGGCCGCCGCTCCGATGGTCAGAGCGAGAGGTCGTTTCGGAGCGGTTTCGGCCAGTTTGCCCTCCCGAACAGATATCAGCCGGACGCCAGGGCCGGTCGGTTTGCGTGGCCGTCGACAGCCGAATCCGCACAGGCCTCGGTTTTCAACAGCTTGTATGTGATCGATTCATACAGAGCTTCAAAGGACGCATCAATGATATTGGGCGAAACGCCGATGGTTACCCAGCGTTCTCCCCCGCCATCGCGGCTCTCGACCAGCACACGGGTGACCGCGCCCGTGCCGCCGTCGAGGATACGCACCTTGAAATCGACCAGTTCGAGATCCTCGATGCGTGCCGAATAGATGCCCAGATCCTTGCGCAGGGCCAGGTCGAGCGCGTTGACCGGGCCATTGCCCTCGGCGACCGACATCAGCAATTCGCCCTCGACGCGGATCTTCACCACGGCTTCGGTGACCGACACTTCCTCGCCCAGCGCATTGTGGCGGCGCTCGACCATGGCGCGGTAATGCTCGACCTGAAAGAAGCTGGGCAAGGTGCCCAGGACGCGATGGGCGAGGACGGCGAAGGAGGCGTCGGCGCCGTCATAGGAATAACCGCAGGCCTCGCGCTCCTTGACCGTCGCCAGCAGGTTTTCCAGGCGCGGATCGTCCTTTTCCAGCACGATGCCGTGGCGGGCCAGCGCCGTCAGCAGATTGGAGCGCCCGGCCTGTTGCGAGACCATGATGGCGCGTTCATTGCCGACGCTTTCGGGCGTCACGTGCTCATAGGTGGAAAAATCCTTGAGCAGGGCCGAGGCGTGGATGCCGGCCTTGGTGGCGAAGGCCGAGGCGCCGACATAGGGCGCCTGCCGGGCCGGGGCGCGGTTGAGCCGGTCGTCGAAGGCGCGGGAAATGGAGGTGAGCTGCTCCAGCTTCTCCGGGGCGATGCCGGTGACGAAGCGTTCGGCATAATAGGGTTTCAGCACCAGGGTGGGGATGAGGGTCACCAGATTGGCGTTGCCGCAGCGCTCGCCCAGCCCGTTGAGCGTGCCCTGCACCTGGCGCACGCCCGCCTCGATGGCGGCCAGCGCATTGGCGACGGCCTGGCCGGTATCGTCATGCGGATGGATGCCCAGACGATCGCCGGGAGCGACCGCCAGCACCTTGCCGACGATCTCGCGCACCTCCGAGGGCATGGTGCCCCCATTGGTGTCGCACAGCACCACCCAGCGCGCGCCCGCCTCCAGCGCCGTGCGCACGCAATCGAGCGCATAGGCGGGGTTGGCCTTGAAGCCGTCGAAGAAATGCTCGAGGTCGATCAGCGTCTCCTTGCCGGCGGCGACGGCGCTGCGCACCGTATCGGCAATGCCTTCGAGATGCTCGGCGGTGGTGGCGCCCAGCGCCAGCTCCACCTGATAATCCGAGGCCTTGGCGACGAAACAGGCGGCGTCGGCGGCGGAATTGACGAGGCCCATGACGCCCGGATCGTTGGCGGCGGAGCGCCCGGCCCGGCGGGTCATGCCGAACGCGGTGAAAACGGCCTCGCCGGTGCGCCGCGTCTCGAAAAAGGCGGTATCCACCGGATTGGCGCCGGGATAGCCGCCCTCGATATAGTCGACGCCCAATTCCTCCAGCAGGCCGGCAATGGCGATCTTGTCCTCGAGCGAGAACTCGATGCCGGCGGTCTGGGCGCCGTCGCGCAGGGTGGTGTCGAAGATATAGAGGCGTTCGCGGGACATTTTGGGGCCTAACTGGGAAAGTTACCTGGGGGGCCAGACGGAAGTGTCGTGGTCGGGATGCTGGCGGCTGGTGGCCTTGATGGCGCTCCACCAGTCCTGGCGCTCGGGCCGTTCGGTGACCCCGCCATCCTCGATGCCGGGGAGCGTGCCGAACCAGGGCATCCGGCTTTCGGTGCCGGTCTGGCCGCGCGGCGGGAACAGTTCGGGGCGATCGAGCGAGCCGAGGGTGAAATTGACGCGGTTGCCGGTCACGTCGTCGTAAAAGAGCGGCGTGCCGCAATCGCGGCAGAAACCGCGATCCACATGGTCGGACGAGCGGAACCGCGCCGGCTGCCCCCGCGTCCAGACGACGGCCTCGCGCGGCGCGGCGACCAGAGCGGCGAAGATATTGCCCACCGCCTTCTGGCACATGCGGCAATGGCAGATATGGGAATTGTCCATCATCTCGGTGGCGTGATAGCGCACGGCGCCGCATTGGCAACCGCCGCTGACGTCCATGGGATAGCGTTTCATCGGGGGGACTCCTGCGGGCTGAGGATGACGCTGGATGTTTCCAGAGCCACAAATGCTGCCCGCGGACGCGATCCGCGGGCCGTCTCGCGCAAACGCCGAAGCAAGGGGGCCCTCCAGCCGGCCCACGGGTCAGGCCCGTGGGCAGCGCCAGCGGCTCTTGAGAATGCTCTGCCGGGGCTCACCGCTTCACTTCCCATTTCGTCCGGCGCTGGCCGGTTTCGTCCTTGTAGTCCATCAGCGCGATACCCTGTGCGGCCAGTTCCTCGCGGATGGCGTCGGCCCTGGCGAAGTCCCTGGCTTCGAGGGCGGCGAGGCGGGCGGCGATGCGGGGGGGGATTTCGGCATCGACATTCACCTCGCGCCGGATGCTTATGCCCATGAGACCGGCGAGGGCGAGGCCATCGGCGGGACGGCCCTCGTCGAGGAACAGGGCGTGAAGGCGGGCAATGGCGCCGGGGGTGTCCAGATCGTCGGCGAGGCGCTCGAAAAGCTGGGGGGCGAGGCTTTCGGCGGGCTCGGCATCGCCGGCGGCGCGCTCCCATTTTTCCAGCAGGGTCAAGGCCTCCTCCAGCCGCCTGACGGTGAAATCGATCGGCTCGCGGTAATGGGTCATCAGCATGGCGAGGCGCAGCACCTCGCCGGGCCATTTGCGGCCGCCGAAATCGGTGGTTTCGAGCAATTGGTGGATGGTGAAGAAATTGCCCAGGCTCTTGCTCATCTTCTGGCCTTCGACCTGAAGGAAGCCGTTGTGCATCCACACATTGGCCATGGCATCGGTGCCATGGGCGCAGCGGGACTGGGCGATTTCGTTCTCATGGTGGGGAAAGATGAGGTCGAGCCCGCCGCCATGGATGTCGAAGGTCCGGCCCAGATAGCGCTCGGACATGGCCGAGCATTCGATGTGCCAGCCGGGGCGACCGCGGCCCCAGGGGCTGTCCCAGCCCGGCTCCTCGGGCGAGGACTGCTTCCAGAGCACGAAATCGGCGGGGTTGCGCTTGTGGGCATCGACGGCGATGCGGGCGCCGGCGAGATTGTCCTCGAGATTGCGGCCGGACAACTGGCCGTAATCGGGCATGGAATCGACGGCGAACAGCACTTCCCCGCCCGCCTCATAGGCGTGGCCGCGCTGGATCAGCGTGGCGATGAGGCGCTGCATTTCGGCGATATTGTCGGTGGCGCGCGGCTCGATGGTGGGATCGAGGCAGCCCAGAGCCGCGACGTCCTTGCGGTATTGCGCGGCGGTGGTCTCGGTCACGCGGCGGATGGCCTCGTTGAGCGGCAGGTCGGGAAAATCGCGCAGGGCCCGCGCGTTGATCTTGTCGTCCACGTCGGTGATGTTGCGCACATAGGTGACGTGGCTTTCGCCATAGACGCGGCGCAGGAGGCGGAACAGCAGATCAAAGACGATGGCGGCGCGGCCATTGCCGATATGGGCGTAGTCGTAAACCGTGGGGCCGCAGGCATAAAGACGCACATTGGCCGCGTCCAGCGGCACGAACGGCTCCCTGGCGCGGGTGAGCGTGTTGTAGAACGAAAGCAGCGGCTTTGCCGTGGTCATCGGGGCATCCTGTGGGCCGGACGAGATCGCGCTCCGGCGGGGGAGCCTCTATCCGTCGCATATAACCGGGATGAAGAAGACCGCTCCGCCAACGCTTGGGTTAGCAGGTAATGATGCAGGCGGTAATGGTGTACCGGGTCTTCATGGCGCGCGACATTGACCGCGCGGCACCAAGAAATCAAGCCAAAATCAAAAAAGGGCGGCCCGGAGGCCGCCCAATCGCTTTGGAGGCGATGAAAAACCGCGCCGTTCAGCTGCGGAATTGCTGGTGGCACTGGCCGCAGGTGCGCATGACCGTGCCCAGTTCGGAATTGTAGCCGGCGATGTCGCCCGCCTCGGCAGCGGCGAGCGCGGCTTCGGCGGCGGAGCGTCCGGCTTCGATGATGGCGGCAAAGCTCGCCCAATCCTGCCAGATGGTGGGCAGGGCGTCGGAGCCGGCGGTCGAGCCCTCGGGAAAAAGATCGGGAAGCTCGGCGTAATTGTCCAGAATGGTGCGGGCGGCGGCGACGGCCTCCGCGCCGGTGAGCATGCCGGCGGTGCGCAGCAGGGCACCGTTTTCACGCATGGTCGCGACGCGCATCCGCACCGCCTCCTCCGGCGTGGAGGGCGGGGTGAACGCCTCCTGCGCGGCAGCGCCGGCAAGGCCGAGGACCAGCAGAGCGGAAATGGCGAGGGCGGAAATCTTGCGGGTGGAAATCACGTCATACCTGAATAGCTGGGTTGAAAATCCGGAATCGTCGATTTGCCGGCCCTCCCTTCCGGACCGGCAGATTTACACGGCTTCATGACAGCCCCAACGCCCCCACGGGAATGTTACCGGTCAGTCGGACAGCAGGGCGACGACCTGATCGATGTCGCCGAAAACCGAATGTCCCTCGCTGTCCACCGCGGCGATCCGCACCCGGTCGCCCGGCTTGAGGAAGGGCGTGCGGGCGCGGCCATATTTTGCCTTTTCGGCGGTGCGCGCCTCGGCGATGCAGGCAAAGCCGATGCCGTCGCGCTTGATGGGCAAGGTCTCGTCATGGGGGTTGGAGACGGTGCCGCCGCCGATGATGGTGCCGGCCCCGAGGCCGCGGGTGCGGGCCGCCTCGACGATGAGGTCGGCAAAATCGAAGTGCATGCCCACGCCGGCATCGGGCTGGCCGTAAAGCGTGCCGTTGACCTGCACCCGCAGCTTGAGATGCAGGCGATTGTCGCGCCAGTGCCCGCCCAGCCGGTCCGGCGTCATGACGATCGGAGCGAAGGCGGTGGAGGGCTTGGCGTGGAAGAAGCCGAAGCCGTTCTGCAAATCGTCCGCCACCAGCCGGCGCAGCGAGACGTCGTTGAGAATGGTGACGAGGCGGATGGCGGCCGCGGCCTGCTGGCGGGTGGCGCCCATGGGCACCGGGCCGATGACGACACCCACCTCGGCCTCGAAATCCAGCGCCAGATCATCCGAGGGCACGACGATGGGGGCGGTGGGGGCGGAAAGAAGGTCGGAGCCGCCCTGGTAGATCAACGGACGGATCGATTGCAGTTCCTCGTCCTTGCTGCCCTTGAGAGAGCGGACGCGCTCGAGATGGTTCATATAGCCCGAGCCGTCGATCCACTGATAGGCGCGCGGCAGGGGCGCCTCGGCCGCCGCGGGATCGAAGGCCTGGCCGGCAATGGCGCCTTCATCGAGCCGGGCGGCCAATTCGGCGAGGGAGGGGGCGGCGCGATCCCAATCGTCCAGCGCCGCCTGCAGGGTGGGGGCGATGCGGCCGGCCGAGACGCAGCGCTCCAGATCGGCGGAAACGACGACGAGCTGGCCATCGGGGCGCCCGTTTCGCAGCGTGGCGAGTTTCATCGGTGCTGTCTTCTCCCGGTGCGGACAGGAATGGGTGACGCTATAATGTTGCCATGTGCCCTAGCGATGTCTTAAGGGCCGGTGAACCGCAAACGGGATTGTGCCGTGACGTTTTCCTCGAGGGGCCTTCGCGCCCTGATCCTGACGATGCTGGCCATGGCCGTGCTGGCGCTCGACGTGGAAATGGCCCACGCCCAGGCCGCCCAATGCGGGCGCCTGCAGAATACGCTGGCGCAGTTCGACCGCAATGGCGATTTCCGCCAGCTCAACGCCAATACGCAGGCGGCGCGGCAATTGGCGCGGCAGGTGCAGAACGCCGAAAGCCAGTATATCCGCCAGGGCTGCAACGACGATGCGCGAGCCGGCAGGGTGCTGACGCGCGAATGCCAGTTGGTGGCGCGCGACGTGCTGCGCCTGCGCGCCGATTACGCGGAAATGGCACAGTCGGTGGAAACCGCCAATGCGGTGGCGCAGCAGCGCGAGGCGATCCTGCAGGAAATGGCCCGCTTCGGCTGCAATGCCGGCTCCAGCGCCACCTTCACCCAGCAGCGCCAGAGCATTTTCGACCGCATTTTCGGCTCCACCTCGGAGGGCGATTTCACCGATGGGGATTTCATCGATGGCGGCGATTACTGGGGCTATCAGGGCTACCAGACGGTGCGCACGGTCTGCGTGCGGCTCAGCGACGGCTATTTCTGGCCGATCAGCTATTCCACCCTGCCCGACTATGTGGGCAATGACGCGATGACCTGCCAGCAGATGTGCCCCAATACCGCGGTGGACCTCTATTACTACGACAATCCCGGCGAGGAGCCGGAGCAGATGCGCAATCTGTCGGGCTCGCCCTATACGGCGCTGCCGACCGCCTTCGTCTATCGCAACAATTTCGACAAAAGCGCCAGTTGCCAAGCGACGCCGGCGGCCGACGGCGCGGTGCGCATGGCCAGCACCGGCGATGGCGGCAACCGCGCCATGCTGGACATAAACGGCACGAGCTTCCCCCTGCCGCTGCGCGATCCGCGCGGCGTGGCGCCCGTGCAGGTGGCGGCAGCGGCGGTCCCGGTGGCGGCGGTGGCGCTGGTGGAGGTGCCCTTTCCCCGCCCGCGCCCGGCCGGACCGGGGGAAGCGGCGCGCCGGACAGATGCCGGACCGGGGGAGGCCGAGCTGCGCATCGTCCAGTTCGGCGACCGCAAGGTCAGGGTAGTCGGTCCAGACACGCCTTACGCCCAAGCAGGACAAGCAGGGACCTGAGCTCGGGCCCGTCGGGGCGGCCGGTCAAGGCCAGCCGCAGCGGCAGGAACAGCGCCCTGCCCTTGCGGCCCGTGGCGGTCTTGAGCGTCTCGGTCCAGTGGCTCCAGGTGTTTTCATCCCAGGGCTCGGGCGGCAGCAGCGCCCGGGCGAGCGCCAGGAATTCGCGATCCTCGTCGGCAACCACCGGTTCGACCGGGCCGGTGAGCAGTTTCGACCACTCGGCGATATCGGGGAAGCGGGCGAGATTTTCGCGCAGCAGCAGCCACATGGCCTCGCCCTCCAGCCCCAGCGCCGAAAGGCGCGGCGCGGCCTGTTCATAGGGCATGGCGTGCAGCATGCGGGCGTTGAGGCCATCGAGCTCGCCCGGATCGAAGCGGGCCGGGCCGTGCGAGATCATCGAGAAATCGAGCTTTGCGGCAATGGCGTCGAGGCTCTCATAGGGCTCGACCGGCAGGCTGGTGCCGGTCAGGGTCGCGACGATGGCGACGGCCAGCGGCTCATAACCCTCGGCGCGGAAATCGGCGATGGAGCGGGAGCCGAGGCGCTTGGAAAAGCCCTGGCCCTGGGCATCGGTGAGAAGATTGTGATGGCCGAAGACCGGGACCGCACCGCCGAGCGCCTCGAAAATCTCGATCTGGGTGCCGGTATTGGAAACGTGGTCCTCGCCGCGAACGACATGGGTGATGCCCAGCTCGATATCGTCCACCACCGAGGGCAGCGTGTAGAGATAGGAGCCATCGGCGCGGATCAGCACCGGATCGGACATGGAGGCGGTGTTGACCGTCTGGCGGCCCTTGATGAGGTCTTCGAAATGCACCGGACGGCCATCGAGCCGGAAGCGCCAATGCGGCTTGCGGCCCTCGGCCTCGAGGCGGGCCCGGTCCTCCCCGGTGAGGCCGAGCGCGGCGCGGTCGTAGATGGGCGGCTTGCCCAGCAGCCGCGCGCGGGCGCGCTTGCGCTCGAGCTCGTCCTCGGTCTCATAGCAGGGATAGAGCCGGCCCATGGCGATCAACCGGTCGCGCGCCGCATCGTAGAGCGCGGTGCGCTCGGACTGGCGCACCAGCAGGTCGGGCACGACGCCCAGCCAGGCCAGATCCGCCTCGATGCCATCGGCGAATTCGCGGGTGGAGCGCACGAGGTCGGTATCGTCCATGCGCAGCACGTAGCGGCCGGAATGGCGGCGGGCGAAAAACCAGTTGAGCAGCGCGGGACGCGCATTGCCCAGATGGATGCGGCCGGTGGGGGACGGCGCCCAGCGAACGATCACGCTCATCCGATGCTCCCATCCCTGTAGCCATTGGTGATCGGGTAGCGGCGCCCCAGACCGAAGGCGCGCGCGGAGAGCTTCGGGCCCGGCGCCGCCTGGCGGCGCTTGTATTCGGCGATATTGAGCAGGCGCTCGATCCGCCGGACCAGCGCGGCGTCGTGGCCGCGCGCGACGATATCGGCCAGCGCCATCTCCTTTTCCACCATGCAGGCGAGGATATCGTCCAGCACCGGATAGGGCGGCAGGCTGTCCTGATCGGTCTGGTCGGGGCGCAACTCGGCGCTGGGCGCCTTGTCGATGATGGCGCGGGGAACGACCTCGCCCCCCTGCCCCAGGCTGTCGCCCGGCAGATGGCGGTTGCGCCAGTCGGCCAGGGCATAAACCTGGGTCTTGAACAGGTCCTTGAGCGGATTGTAGCCGCCGTTCATGTCGCCATAGATGGTGGCGTAGCCCACGCCGATCTCGGACTTGTTGCCGGTGGTGAGCAGCAGCGAGCCCAGCTTGTTGCTGACCGCCATGAGGATGGTGCCGCGCAGGCGCGACTGGATATTCTCCTCGGCGGTGTCGATGGGACGATTGCCGAAAACCGGCTGCAATTCGCGCAGCGCCCCGTCCACCGGATCGCCGATGGCCACCACGTCATAGCGCACGCGCAGGCGCTCGGCGCAGTCGCGCGCGTCCAGGAGGCTGGCGGGGGTGGTATAGCGATAGGGCAGCATGAGGCAGTGGACCTTGTCCGGCCCCAGCGCATCCACCGCCATGGCGGCCACCACGGCGCTGTCGATGCCGCCGGACAGGCCCAGCACCACCTCGGAAAAACCGTTCTTGGCCACGTAGTCGCGCAGGCCCAGAACGGCGGCGCGCCACGGGGCCTCCTCCACCGAGGGCAGTTCCTCCACCCGCCCATCGACGCAGCTCCATCCCCCGGGGCCGCGCACCCAGTCCGAAACGATGAAATCGGGCTCGAAGGACTTTCCCTGCAGCACCAGCCGGTCGCCCGGCTCGATGGCGAAGGAGGCGCCGTCGAAGACCAGTTCGTCCTGCCCGCCCACCTGGTTGAGATAGAGCATGGGGACCCCGTCCTCGGCGACGCGGGCGCGCACCAGTTCCTTGCGGCCGTGCTGCTTGTCGGTCCAATAGGGCGAGCCATTGGGACACAGCATGATCTCGGCGCCGCGCAGGGCCAAATGGTCGCACACGGCCGAATGCCAGATGTCCTCGCAGATGGGTATGCCCACCGGCACGCCCCTGATGGTCACCGGCAGCGGCAGCGGCCCGGAGCGGAAATAGCGCTGCTCGTAAAAGACGTCGCTATTGGGCAGTTCGTGCTTGAAGCGGATGGCGACGATCTCGCCGTCCTGGGCCACCAGCACGGCATTGCGAAGCCCCACCTCGTCGCGCCAGACCGTGGGCAGGACCAGCGACACGCCGGCGCCGGCAGTTTCCCCGGCCAAGGATTTCGCGGCGGCGATAGCCTCGGCGACGAATTGCGGCTTGAACAGCAGGTCGTCGGGAAAATAGCCGGTGAGGAACAATTCCGGGAACATCAATATGTCGACCCGGGCGGCGGCGGCATCGGCCAGCGCCGTGCGGGCGAGGGCCAGATTGCCGGCGAGGTCGCCGACCTTGGGATTGAGCTGGGCGAGCGCGATGCGAAGCTGGTCGGTCACGGTGGTGCTGGCCTGATGGTCTGGAACGGGCGGATCGGCCGGAGACCGAACGGGCGCCAGACTTAGCCTCTCGCCCCGGCCAGAGCAAGCGGCGGCTGCGGCCGGGAGCCGCGGACACCCGCCCCCGCGAGGCGGGCACCCCCGATCACAAAACGTTCACATTCGGGGTGGCGCCGGCAACCCGGAGGGGGGTCCGGCGTTGCCCAAGATGCAGATTTGCCACCAGACAGACACCATGGCCTACAGAATTCTCATCGTCGAAGACGAGATCATCGTCGCCACCGAAATCGAACATGTCGTCGCCGACATGGGATACGAACCGATCGGGGTGGCTGCGGACCGGCCATCAGCCCTGGCGATGGCACCGCAGGCCGATATCGCGCTGGTCGACCTCAACCTCCAGGATGGACCCACGGGCGTCTCCATCGGCCGGATATTGGCGCAGACCCACGGCGCCACGGTGGTATTCATGACGGCCAATCCCGCCCAGCTCGGCGAAGGCGTTCCGGGAACGGTCGGCGTCCTGCCCAAGCCGGCCTCGGACGGCGAATTGCGCGCGGTGGTGGAATTCGCGGCCGCCCACCGCACCGCCGCCGAAGCCCGTCCGCCAAGCCGGCTCCGGATGTTCGGCTGGGCCGGAATGGCGGGATAGGATGGGGGCAGGCTTGTCCGGACAAGCCGGGCAATGACGGCGGTGAGAGATTGCTTGCGTCAAAAACTGAACCGCTCTAGCTGGACGCTGCGCCTGCTTCCGGGCGCAGGCGGGCGGAGCGGGTGAGGGCGTTGCGGGGAAGTGTGATTTCGACTTCGAGCCCTTCGGGCCGCCAGCGGCGCGCGAGGGTGCCGCGCATCTGGCCCTCGACGGAAAGGCTCACCAGCCGCGAGCCGAAGCCGCTCAGGGCCTCGGGCTCGGCTGTGGCGGGGCCGCCATTCTCGCGCCAGGTGAGGCAGTAATCCTCGCCCTGCGTGCGGCCGGCGATGACAACGTCGCCCTCGGCGCAGGAGAGGGCCCCGTATTTGGCGGCATTGGTCGCCAGCTCGTGGAACAGCAGCGCCAGCGGCGTGGCCGCCGCGTCGTCCACCTCGGCGTCGTCGCCGGTGAAGAGCACCCGGGCGGCGCCGCCTTCGGCACCATTATAGGGCCGCATCAGCCGCTCGATCAGCGCCGAGAGCTTTCCCTGCTTTTCGGACGCGGCCGCAAGATGGGTGTGCGGGCGAACGAAATCATGCGCCTCGCCCAGCGCGAAGATGCGCTGGCGCAACTGGTCGGCGAAGGATTTGGCCTCCGGGCTGCTGCGGGCCGACAGGCTGATGATGCCGTTGAGCACGGCGAAGATGTTCTTGATGCGGTGGCTCAACTCCTGGGCCACCAGTTCGCGCTCCTCGGCGGCGAGGCGCGATTCATGAATGTCGGTGCAAGTGCCGATCCAGCGCACCAATTGCCCATGCGCGTCATGCACCGGCAGCGCCCGGCACAGCGCCCAGCGATATTCGCCGCTCTGATGGCGCAGGCGGTATTCGGCCTGGAAAGGCTCGCCGCTCTTGAGAGATTCGCGCCAGAGCGCATCGGCGTAAATCCGCTCGTCCGGGTGGAAGATTTCGGTCCAGGAAGCGCCGCCGCCGCTCTCAATCTCGAGCCCGCTGAATTCGTGCCAGCGGGCGTTGAAATAGTCGTGGCGGCCATCGGGACCGGTGGTCCAGATCATTTGCGGCAGGGTATCGGCCAGGGTGCGGAAGCGGGTTTCGCTCTCGGCCAGCGCCTCGGCCACCCGATGCTGCTCGGTGACGTCGATGGCGACGCCGGGAAAGCGGTAGACATTGCCCTCGCCATCGAGGCGGGGCCGGCCCGAGGCCACCACCCAGGTGATGCTGCCGTCATGCTCCACCAGCCGGTATTCCGACTTGAAGGGCGAGCCCTCGCGCAGGGCCGCCGCTAACTCGTCGCCCACGCGCTGCACGTCCTCGGGGTGGATGGCGCGCAGGAAAACCTTGAGTGGCACACCCAGCCCGGCGCGCAGGAGATCGAGATTGTGCAGGGCGGCGAACTGGTTGTCGACGGTGATGCGGTCATGGGAGATGTCCCAATCCCATGTCCCCACCAGATCGGTGCCGCCAATGGCCAGCGACATGCGCTCCTCGCTGCGCAGGACGGCCTGTTCGGCCAGCATGCGCGTGGTCACGTCGTTCAATACGCAGGTGGAGCCCAGGGACTGCCCGGCCTCGTCGAGAATGGGGCTGAAATGCATGTCCAGCCAGACCGGCTCGGGCTCGCCGTGAATATTGAGCATCAGCCTTTGCCCGACATAGCTGGCGCCGCCCCCCGCCAGGCCCCGCTCGATGTTCTCGCGGTTGAACTCGGCAATCTCGGGCCAGGCCTCGAGCACCGGCATGCCAAAGATCCCGGGATGCCGCGGCCCGGCGAACCTGGCATAGTGGTCGTTGTAGATCAGGATGCCCCGAGACCCGACCAGCATGGCCATGGGGGTCGCCGCCACCATCATGGCGCGGATGGCGCCCTTGAGCCCGTCCGGCCAGGTGGGAATGGGACCGAGCGGATTGGACGCCCAGTCATAGTCGTTGAAAAGCTTGAGTGTGGGGTCCTGTTCCAGCCGGTCGCGGGTCTCGGGGGAAGCGTTGGGGAACAGGGATTTCGGCATTACCTACTCATTGGCCGTCAACGACATGTGGCAGGCAATGCCAACCGTAGAGGCCGCATGCCAGACAATCAACGCGCAGCCGCGATTTGGGTTCACGCCGGCCTCCGTTTATTCACCGGCTACGCGGTGCTGGCGCGGCGGCTTGCGGGCATCGATCTCCTCGGCCACGAGGAAGGCCAGCTCCAGCGCCTGGCTGGCGTTGAGGCGCGGATCGCAATAGGTGTTGTAGCGATCCGACAGGGTGGTCTCGGTCACCGCCGAGAGCCCGCCCACGCATTCGGTCACGTCGTCGCCGGTCATCTCGATATGCACGCCGCCGGCATAGGTGCCCATTTCGCGGTGCACCTCGAAGAAGCCGCGCACTTCCGAGAGCACGCGCTCGAAGGGGCGGGTCTTGTAGCCGTTGGAGGCCTTGACTGTGTTGCCGTGCATGGGATCGCAGCACCAGACCACGGTGCGGCCGGCCCGTTGCACCGTCTCCACCAGGCGCGGCAGGTGCTCGTGCACCTTGTCGGCGCCGAAGCGCGCGATCAGGGTGATGCGGCCGGCCTCGTCGGTGGGGTTGAGCCGGTCGAGCAGGCGCAGCAGGTCGTCATCGGTCAGGCTGGGCCCGCATTTGACGCCGATGGGATTATGGACGCCGGCGAAATATTCGACATGCGCCTCGTCGGGATGGCGGGTGCGGTCGCCGATCCAGAGCATGTGGCCGGAGGTGGCATACCAGTCGTTGGAGATGGAATCGCGGCGGGTCAGCGCTTCCTCATAGCCCAGCAGCAGCGCCTCATGGCTGGTGTAGAAGCTAGTCTGCTTGAGTGCCGGGGTATTTTCGGGATTGATGCCGAGGGCGGACATGAAGGTGATGGCGTCGTCGATCTTGCGCGCCACTTCCTCGAAGCGGATGTTCCAGTTGGACCCCTTCATGAAGCCCATGGTCCATTCGTGGATGCGCGTCAGCTCGGCATAGCCGCCCATGGAGAAGGCGCGCAGCAGGTTGAGGGTGGCGGCGGACTGCCGGTAGGCCTGCAGCATGCGGCGCGGATCGGGGGCGCGGGCGGCGTCGGTGAAGTCGATGGCGTTGATGATGTCGCCGCGATAGCTGGGGAGCTCGACCCCGTCGATGATCTCGGTATCGGCGGAACGCGGCTTGGCGAACTGGCCCGCCACGCGCCCCACCTTGACCACGGGCTTGGAGGCGCCGTGGGTCAGCACCACCGCCATCTGCAGGAAGACGCGGAAGAAGTCGCGGATATGGTCGGCGCCGTGCTCGGCGAAGCTCTCGGCGCAATCGCCGCCCTGGAGCAGGAAGGCCTCGCCCCGGGACACCGCCGCCAGGCGCGCCTTGAGCTCGCGCGCCTCGCCGGCGAAGACCAGCGGCGGAAAGCTCGTCAATTGGCGCTCGGCATCGGCCAGGGCCGCCGGATCGGGATAGGCGGGAACCTGCCGGATCGGCTTTTCACGCCAGGAGCTGGGGGTCCAGGTGGTCATTTTCGGTCTCGCTCACGCCAGGGCACTCAGGGCCTGCGGGCGATCTAGCAAGCCCGCGCCACCCTGCCAAGTGCAAAGCCTCAGACACGCCGTCCGTCGCGATAGACATAGGTGGGCGCCTTGAAGGTCACCAGCTCTTCCGCCGCCGAAGGATGCAGCGCGATGGTGCGGTCGAAATCGGCCTTGGTGGCGCCCATGCCCACGGCGATGCCGACAAGCTGGATCATCTCGGCGGCGCCCGCGCCCAGGATGTGGACGCCCAGCACCCTGCCGCCGTCCTGTTCGGTGATGAGCTTGAGGATCATGCGCTCGGTGCGGGTGGAAAGCGTGTTCTGCATGGGCCGGAACCGCGCCACATAGACGTCGATATCGCCATGGGTGGCGGCTTCGGTCTCGGTGAGGCCGATGACGCCGATCTCGGGCTCGGCGAACACCGCCGTGGGGATCAGCGAATGATCGACCGCCAGCGCGTTGTCGTTGAAGACGGTCTCGGCGAAATACCAGCCCTCGCGGATGGCGACGGGGGTGAGCTGGGCGCGGCCGGTCACGTCGCCCACCGCATAGATGGAGGGCACGGAGCTTTGCGAGAACCGGTCGACGGCGACGGCGCCGGCCTCGTCCAGCCGCACCCCGGCCGCTTCCAGCCCCAGCCCCTCGGTATTGGGGCGGCGGCCGGTGGCGAACATGACCGCTCCGAAAGGCGCGGTGACGCCGTCGCCGAAGGTGACCAGCACGTCGTCGGCGGGACGGGCGAGCGCCGTCACATTGGTCTGGTAGATGCGGCGGATGCCGCGGTCCTCAAGGCCCGCATCGAGCCCGCGCCGCATGTCCTCGTCGAAGCCGCGCAAGACGCAGTCGCCGCGATAGACGATGGTGGTATCCACCCCCAGCCCGGCGAAGATGGTGGCGAATTCCACCGCCACATAGCCGCCGCCCTCGATGAGGATGGAGCGGGGCAGCTCCGGCAGGTCGAAGGCCTCATTGGAGGTGATGCCGTATTCGGCGCCCGGAATATCGGGAATGAAGGGCCGCGCGCCGGTGGCCACCAGCAGATATTTCGCCGTCAGCTCGCGGCCATCGGACACCAGCTTCACGGAATTGGAGCCGGTGACGAGAGCGCGGTCGCGGATGATCTCGGCGCCCGGTTTTTCCAGATTGCTGGCATAGGCCGCCTCGAGCCGGGAGATTTCCTTCTCCTTGGCCGCAACCAGGCGCGGCCAGTCGAAACTGGCATCCACCTGCCAGCCGAAACTTTCGGCGAGGTCGAACTGGTCGCTGAAACGGCTGGCATAGACATAGAGCTTCTTGGGCACGCAGCCGCGGATGACGCAGGTGCCGCCGACGCGGAATTCCTCGATCACGGCGACCCGGGCGCCATAGGTCGCCGCCATGCGTCCGGCGCGGACGCCGCCCGAACCGGCGCCGATGACGATGAGGTCGTAGTCGAAAGCCATGGAATTCCCCGATGCAAAAGCCGCGCTTCATCGTTGAATGACGATGATCGGCATGCGCTTCGCACAAAAAAACGCCCCGCACAAGGCGGGGCGCGTTCAGCCGGGATGCCGGGCGCGGCCCCGCATCAGATCTCGACGCCCTTGGCGCGCAGGCCGGCGCGCACCTTGGCGAAGAATTCGGTGCGCAGATTGTTGGTATAGACCTGCAGCACGCGACGGATATCGACGTTCAGCTCCGAATTGGCCTGGGCCAGCTTCTGGCCGGTGGGCGATTCGTAGAATTCGACGATCGCGGTCAGTTCCTCCATGGAGAAACGGATGGCGTAGATGCGGGCGAACTGGTCGAGCAATTCGCCCTTGCGGCCGTTATATTCCTTGATGACGTCGCCGATGACCTCGTTGGTCTGCTCGACGAGCTCCGGATTCTGGGTGACGATCTGGCGCATCGTCTCGATCCCGGTCTCCACTACCGTGGTCTCGAAGACCGCGCCATTGTCGGTGAGGTCGATATATTTACGGGCCAAAGCGAGCTGCTCGGGCGCCACTTCCTGCGCGAAGGCAGGCGCGGCGAGGCCGAACATGCCAGCCGTCAGGGCGGCGATCGCCGCAAGCCGCGCGCCACGCATCCAGTTTCCGTTCATCGCAAAAACCATCTTGTCCCGATCCACGCTGGTCAGTTGTCCGTTTGCAATATCTCTACGCCATTCGGCGTCGCCACATAAGCCTTGCGGCACATTTTCAGGAACAGTCCATGCTGGACCACGCCCGGAATGTCCAGCAGGTCGTCAGACAGCGCTTCTGGCTGCGAAATGCGGCCAAAAAAAGCATCCAGAATGAGATGTCCCCCATCCGTCACGAAGGGCGTGCCGGCGCTTTCGCCGCGCAGCTCCAGCCCGCCCTGGGCACCATGCCGGGCGAGCACGGCGGCGATGGCCCGGCGGGTCGCGCCCAACCCGAAACGGTTGACTTCGACAGGCAAGGGAAACCGCCCCAGCGTATCGACGCATTTGGAGCCGTCGGCGATGACGATCATGGCGTCGGAGGCGGCCGCAACGATCTTTTCGCGCAGCAGGGCGCCCCCGCCGCCCTTGATGAGATTGAGCGCCGGATCGATCTCGTCGGCGCCGTCGACGGTCAGGTCGAGCCGGTCCAGCGCATCCAGATCGGAGATGGGAATATGCAAATCCCGCGCCTGGGAGGCCGTGGCCTCGGAGGTGGGCACGCAGATCACCTCGAGCCCGGCGGCGACGCGCTCGCCCAGCAGGTGCACGAAATGCCGCGCCGTCGAGCCGGTTCCCAGCCCCAGCCGCATGCCCGGGCGCACCTCCGACAGGGCCATGGCCGCCGCCTCACGCTTCAGCGCCTCGCTCATCGCTCTATGTCCTTTCGCCGTTCGGCGCGGATGTGGCAGCGCGCCGCCGGGGCTGTCAAGCCGTCGGCATTGCATCCTTCGTCGGCAAACGGATGGGGAATTGTAACCAGCCGGCAACACAATGTGGCGATGATGCCGCTGTTGTGGCGGAAACGGGGCGACAATCCCTTTCCGGTAAATCACAATCAAAGTAAGTAGCGTCAATCGCCACGGCGCCGAATCGGAGCCGTCGCAAGCAGAGGCCAACGAGAAGATGAACGTTCTAAAAGTCGTACTGGCGATGGGCATTTCGATCTTGCTGGCGATCAGCATGATTGCGCCCGCCAGCGCCGCGCGCTGGTACAATCCCGACACCAACCAGTTCGAAGATCGCGCCGCATCGGCCACCTATCGCGGTGGCAGCCCGATCAAGAAAAAGATCGTCGACTACGAAACCCGGCACAAGCCCGGCACCATCGTCATCGAGACCGGCGAGCGCCGGCTCTATCTGGTGCTCGAGGGCGGCAAGGCGATGCAATACGGCATCGGCGTGGGCCGCGACGGCTTCCGCTGGGCCGGCACCCACCGCATCACCCGCAAGGCGGAATGGCCCGGCTGGACCCCGCCCCCGGCCATGCGCAAGCGCGTACCCGACCTGCCGGCCTTCATGCCCGGCGGCCCGGACAATCCGCTGGGCGCCCGCGCCCTCTATATCGGCTCGACGCTCTATCGCGTGCACGGCACCTCCGAGCCCTGGACCATCGGCCAGGCCGTGTCCTCAGGCTGCATCCGCCTCACCAATGACGACGTGATCGACCTTTACGAGCGGGTCAAGGTGGGCGCCACCATCGTGGTCAACCACTAGAAGCCTTCATGTTTTGACGGCAGCAGCAGCCGGCGCCCCCTCCCCGTTGAGGGGAAGGCTGGGAAGGGGGTGATCCAGCGGATCACCGAAGAACCCCCACCCCCGCCCCTCCCCTCAAGGGGGAAGGGAGCATACCGGGTGCATCGGATCAGTCCGAAAACCGCTTCGCACTTTTCGGTCCGATGCTTTAGACTGCCCGCATGACGCCGTCCGCCGCCCCTGCCCGTCCCCTTATCGACCGTTTCGGCCGGCGCATCTCCTATCTGCGCATTTCGGTGACGGATCGCTGCGATTTCCGCTGCGTCTACTGCATGGCCGAGGAGATGACCTTCCTGCCCAAGAAGGAAATCCTGAGCTTCGAGGAAATCGAAGCCATCGCCGACGCCTTCATCGCCCGGGGCACCACGAAGATCCGCCTCACCGGCGGGGAGCCGCTGGTGCGCCGCGATATCATGGAGCTGGTGCGGCGCCTCGGCCGGCATCTGGGGCACGGCCTTGACGAACTCACCCTCACCACCAATGGCAGCCAATTGGCCCGCCATGCCGGAGCCCTGCACGAGGCGGGGATACGCCGCGTCAACGTCTCGCTCGACACGCTCGATACCGAGCGCTTCGGCGCCATCACCCGAAGGGGCCGGCTCGCCCCCGTGCTGGAGGGCATCGCCGCGGCGCAGGCGGCAGGGCTGGCGGTCAAGATCAACATGGTGGCGATGCGCGGCATCAACGAGGACGAGATCGAGCCGATGATGGCATGGGCCCATGGCCGGTCCATGGGGCTGACGCTGATCGAGGGCATGCCGCTGGGCGAGGTCGGCATCGACCGCGTCGACCGCTACCTGCCGCTGCGGGAACTGCACGACCGCCTCGCCCGCCGCTATACGCTCACCCGCCTCGACCAGCGCACCGGCGGCCCGGCGCGCTATGTCCATGTCGCCGAGACCGGCGGCACGCTGGGCTTCATCACCCCGATGAGCCATAATTTCTGCGAAAGCTGCAACCGCGTCCGCCTCACCGCCACCGGACAGCTTTTCCTCTGCCTCGGGCAGGACGACCAGGTCAATCTGCGCGACGCCTGGCGGGAGGGCGGCGCCGCGGCGCTGGACGCGGCGCTCGACCATGCCATGGCGATCAAGCCCAAGGGGCACGACTTCGTCCTCGACCGCGCGCACGCGCAGCCGGCCCTGGCGCGGCATATGAGCGTGACGGGGGGGTGATGGTTGAAAAACCCAACTACTTGGGTTATTTTCCTTGGTAACGGTGTTCCGTGCCGACGGGATGCGGTTCGTCATCTACCTGAACGACCACGAACCGGCTCACCTTCATGTCTATGGAGATGGGGAAGCACGTATCGACATCACGACGCTGCGTGTCATGTCCGTGCGTGGCATGGGCCAGCGGGACGTTGCCCGCGCCCTGGCGACGGCAACAGAATACCGAAGCTATTTCTTGCAGCGCTGGACAGAAATCCATGGGTGAGATTGATTTCGACGACAAGCAATACCAGGCAGCGGTCGCGCGTGGAAACGCCGAACGGCTGGACCGGCCGATCCCCGTTTCCGTTCGTTATGAGGCGAAACCGGGTCGCATCGTCGTCGAGTTCGAAAGCGGCGCGAGCTTCATGGTGCCAACTTCGGCCCTGCAAGGCCTGGCGAAAGCCGATCCTCACGACCTCGCACAGGTGGAATTGCTGGGGGAAACCGGGCTGCATTGGCCCAGTCTGGATATTGATTTCACCATTGCCAGCCTGATGCAGGGCGTTTTCGGCACCGCCAGCTTCATGGAAGCGCAGCGCAAGGGCGGTCAGTCGCGGTCGCCGGAAAAAACAGCGGCGGCCCGCCGCAACGGGCTGCGTGGCGGCCGCCCGCGCAAGTCGTCCTGATCCTATTGTCGCCATAACCTGCTGGACGCAGATCACTCAGTCTCTCTCCCGCAAGGGGCGAGGGGTAAAAGGCTCGTGAATTCAAGTCCTAACGACCCGGGGTGCGCTCGATCAGTTCCACCAATATGCCGTCGGGGTCGCGGATGAAGGCGACGCGGCGGACCATTTCGGGGTTATGGGCGGCGCGCGGACGTTCGGCGATCTCGACGCCTGCCGCCTCGAGCCGGGCAATGGCGGCATCGACATCGGCATAGGCCAGCGTCAGATGGCGCAGGCCCGCCTCGCTAACGGGCACGTCGCGGCAGCGCGCCGCGCCCGTCGCGGGGGCCAGCACTTCCAGCATGCCGCCGCCGGCGTCGAGAAAAGCCAGCTCGCCCGCCTCCACGCTCTTGCGCAGCACCAGCTTCAGGCCGAGCAGATCGCAGTAGAAGGCGACGGTACGGTCCATGTCGGACGCGGTCATGCCGACATGTTCGAAGCCGACCAGACCGCTCATTTGTCGTCGTCCACGACGATGGCGAAGTCGAGCGGCAGGGCGGTGGTGTATTTGATCTGGCCCATGGCGAAGGCCGAGCTGACATCGGTGAGGTTGATGCGGCTGATCAGCCGCTTGTAGAAGGCATCATAGGCGGCGATGTCGGGCACCACGACGCGCATCAGATAGTCCACGTCGCCGCTCATGCGGTAAAATTCCACCACTTCGTGGAACTCGTCGATGACCCCGGCGAATTTGCGCATCCATCCGTCATTGTGCTCATTGGTCTTGACCGAGACGAAGACGGTGACCCCCACATTGACCTTGGCCGGATCGAGCACCGCGACGCGGCGCTGGATGACTCCATCCTCTTCCATCTTCTGGATGCGGCGCCAGCACGGCGTGGTCGACAGGCCCACCTTGCGGCCGATCTCGGCCACCGGCATCGTTGCATCCTTTTGCAGAAGCGTCAGAATTTTTCGATCGATCTTGTCCAGTGCCATTGCGCCCTCGTGAAATCAGATTTTAAGTTCGGCCCTGTTTTTCCGCAGAGACGGCAGGATAAGTTGCATATCGGGCCAAAAGCCGCAATAAAATTGCGCAAGACAATGTCGGCGCCGCGGCAAGGCCATATTAACCATGCGCTCCTGCAACGGCCAGCCCCGGCGCCCCGGGACGGGCGAATCCGGACCGGGGGATTTCACCCTCCGTTAACTACGCGCCACCTATGGTCGGTGCATGAGCGTAGCGAATGCGTTTTTCTTTCGCATCATTGAGTAACGAGTAAGAGTTCCATGCCGTCCCAGCGGGTCAGTGACGCCGATGTCCGAGCGCTTGCCGGACATGACGGCAAGCGCGCGGCGCAAAAGACCGTGCTCGAAGCGCGCCAGCGCCTGACCTCGAGCTCCGGCACCCGCGCCGATTTCGACTTCGAATTGCTGCACGACTATGCCGATGCGCGCGTCGGGGCGGCCCTGCCCATGGCGGCCATCGTCGGCATTCTCGCCATCGTCGCCAGCTTCTGGGTGCCGGTGGCCATCGCCGCGCTCTGGGCCGGGCTGGTGATTGCCAGCCTCTTGGTCGTGGTGCTGACGGCGCGGCGGTTCCGCCATGCCGATCCGGCCAAGTTCAACGCGGCGCGCTGGACCACCAGCTTCGTCGCGGTCGAGACGGTGGGCGGGCTGGCGCTGTCGCTGCTGGCGCTGTTCTCGCTCGTCGCAGATCCGGCCGACCTCACCCCGGTGATGTTCGCCATGGTGCTGGTGGGCATCGCCAGCAACGCCGTGGCCACCCACACGCTGCCTCCCGCCACGCTGATGAGTACGCTGCCGGTGACGATCACGGTGACGATCAGCCTGATCGCGCTGGGCGGAACGCTCAACTACACGCTCGCCGCCGTCGCCGTCTGCGGCGAGATCTTCTTCCTGTTCCTCGCCCGCCAGCTCCACGGCGCCGAACTGGAGACCATTTCGCACCAGGCCGAGAAGGACACGCTGATCTACGAGCTGGAAGAGGCCCGCAACATGTCCGACGAGGCCCGCCGCCATGCCGAGCAGGCCAATATCGCCAAAAGCCAGTTCCTCGCCACCATGAGCCACGAACTGCGCACCCCGCTCAACGCCATCATCGGCTTTTCCGAGGTGCTCAAATCCGAGCTGCTGGGGCCGCACCAGGTGCCCCAATACAAGGAATATGCCGGCGACATCCATGCCAGCGGCCAGCACCTGCTCAATCTCATCAACGAACTGCTCGACCTCAGCCGCATCGAGGCGGGCAAATACGAGCTCAACGAGGAAGCGGTGTCGCTGGTCGACATCGCCGCCGATTGCCGCCGCATGATGGAGCTGCGCGCCAAGGCCAAGGGCATCGAGCTGATCTTTACCGCCGAGGACAACCTGCCCAAGCTGTGGGGCGACGAGCGCGCCATCCGCCAGGTGGTGCTGAACCTGGTGTCCAATGCCATCAAGTTCACGCCCCAGCAGGGCAAGGTGGCGCTCGCGGTGAAGCGCAGCGGCGATGGCGGCCAGCTCATCTCGGTCAAGGACAACGGACCGGGCATTCCCGATACCGAGATCGCCACGGTGCTGTCCTCCTTCGGCCAGGGCTCGCTGGCGCAGAAAACCGCCGAACAGGGCGCGGGCCTCGGCCTGCCCATCGTGCAGAAGATCATGGATCTGCACCAGGGCCGGTTCGACCTGTTCTCCAAGCTGCGCTTCGGCACCGAAGTCATCGCCACCTTCCCGCGCGCCCGGGTGATGGATGCGCTGGCCCCGGTGGTCGAGCGGCGCAACCGGCTCGAAATCTATTCGGTGGCCGGCTGAGCTCACCATCTTCGTCCCAGGACCGGTGCCATTTTTCGGCGGACATGGGTTATAGGATGACGGCGAAGGAGCCCCGATCGATGCGACGATTATCCGCCCTGATGCTGGCCCTGGCCCTGTCGCCCGGTCCGGCGGCCGGCCAGCATGAAGTTTCCGTTCCCGCCCCCGAAGCCGGCGCGGCGGATTTCGACACTTCCTATCGCCCCTCCCCTTCCCTGTCGGCGCGGCTGCAGCGCGAATTCCTCACCCGCATCCGCTGGTCGGCCGGCGCCGAACTGCGCGACGGGCTGGTAGAGGCCTTCGCCGAAAAGCCGCCGGTCGAAATCTGGCAGGAGCTGGTGGAGGGTGACGGGCTCACCACCAACAATGTCGTGGATGCGCTCACCGCCTATTGGGTGCTCAACTGGGTCACCGCCAATGGCGCCTATTCCGCCCGGATCGACAATGCCCCGATCCGGCGGCAATTGCAGCAGGCCATGGAAGGCGACCAGAATTTCCGCACGCTCAACGACCAGCAGCGCCAGATCATGGCGGAAAACCACATTCTCGACTTCCTGCTCGAACACGCCGCGCTCAACGAGGCGGTGGCCCGCAAGGATGTCCCGGCCCTCAGCCGCCTCGCCGCCGCCGCGGTGATGCGTTTCCGCCAGAATATGGGCGTCGACCTGCTGGCGGTGGAGCCGGGCCCGGACGGCTTCATGCCCAAGCAGCGGTGATCGGGCCGGGGCGGAAGGTGGATTGCCGGGACGCGCCCGGCAATGACGGTGGGGGAAATGTGGAGGAGAGGGGCAAAGGGCTCACTCCTTGCCGCTGATCGAGGCGCTTTCGAAGGTGGCCATGTTGCGGTGGAGGTGCAGCGCCGTCTTGGCGAGCACCGCCGCCAGGGCCGCGCCGGTGCCCTCGCCCAGGCGCATGCCCAGATCGAGCAGGCCGGACTGTCCCATGCGCTCCAAGACCCGGGCGTGGTCGCCCTCGGCCGAGACATGGGCGAAAAGGCAATGGTTGATCGAGGCCGGGTTGACCGCATGGGCGATGGCGGCAGCGGCCGTCGCCACATAACCATCGACGATGACGGGAATCTTCTGGTGGCGCGCGGCGACCAGCGCGCCCAGCATGGCGGCGATCTCGCGGCCGCCGAGCCGGGCAAGAATGGCGAGGGGATGATCCAATTCGCCGTGATGGCGGGCCAGCGCCCGGTCCACCGCGTCGCCCTTGCGCCTGAGCCCGGCATCGTCGAGACCGGTGCCGCGCCCGGCCCAGTCGGCACCCTTGCCGCCATAGAGGGCGGCATAGATGGCGGCGGCCACGGTGGTGTTGCCGATGCCCATTTCACCGATGCATACCAGGTCCGGCTTGCCGGCCACCGCCTCCATGCCATAGGCGATGGTGGCGGCGCACATCTGGTCGTCGAGCGCCGGCTCGAGCGTGATGTCGCCGGTGGGCAATTCCAGCGCCAGCTCGAACACCCGCAGATTGAGCTCGTGCAGGGCGCAGATCTGGGAAATGGCGGCGCCGCCATCGGTGAAATTGGCCACCATCTGGGCCGTCACCGCGCGCGGATAGGCGGAAATGCCCTGGTCGGTGACGCCGTGATTGCCGGCGAAGATCGTCACCATGGGATTGTCGAGACGCGGCTCCGGACGATGCTGCCAGCGGGCGAGGAATTCCACCAGTTCCTCCAGCCGCCCCAGCGAGCCGGCAGGCTTGGTCAGGTGCGCGTCGCGCTGGCGCACGGCGGCGACGGCGGCCTCGTCCCCCTCCGGGACGGCCACCAGCAGATCGACGATATCGGCAAAGGCGGGGCTGAGTGCGGGCATGGAAGCTCCAGCATGCTATGATAGGAAGGGGCGCGACCTTGTTGCCCAATATGGAGCGAATTGCAATTGACGCCGGAAGACGAGATCGGCCCGCAGGCCGGGACCGCCCAGCCGCCCCGGCACGGGCTCGGCCTCAAGGACGACCTGGTCATGGCGCTGCGTTTCTTCTCGCGCCTGCCCACCGGCGGGGCGCCGCATGAAAAGCCGGATCTGGGGCGAATCGCCATGGCCCTGCCGCTGGCCTCCGCCGTCATGGGCGTCGTTCCGGCGCTGCTGCTGACGGGCGGCGCCTGGCTGGGCCTGCCGCCCTATTTCGCCGCCGCGCTGGCGGTCGCCGCCATGGCGCTGGTGGGCGGGGGCATGATGGAGGATGCGCTGGCCGACGCCGCCGACGGGCTTTTCGGGGGCGCGACGCCGGAGCGGCGGCTCGAGATTCTCAAGGACAGCCGCCACGGCACCTATGGCGTTACGGCGCTGGGCCTGTTCCTGCTGCTGCGGGTGACGGCGCTGGGCAGCGTGGCGGCCACCGCTCCGCTCGCCGCCGCCGCCATCTGGCTGGCCGCCAATATCGCCGGGCGCTCCGGCGCGCTCTGGCTCGCAGTGGCGCTGCCGCCGGCCCGGCGCGACGGCGTGGCGGCAACGGCGGGCGCCCTGCCCGTGCCGCGTTTCGCCATCGGCGCCGCGCTGGCCGCGCTGCTGGTCTTCATCGTCGGCGCGCCGGCGGCGGGGATCGCCGGCGTCATCGGCGCCGCGATTGCCGTCGGCCTCGTCGCCTGGGGCTGGAGCGCGCTGTGCCGGCGCCTGGTGGGCGGGCAGACCGGCGATCTGGTCGGCGCGGCGGCGAGCCTGGGGGAGATCGCGGCGCTGACGGTTCTGCTCATCTTCGCCTGACGCCTTGAAATTGCCGCCTCCGCCGCCTTAATCGGGGGACCGGGACGCGGCCGCAGGAAAGTTTTTAGACCATGATCTTCATCGGCCTCGCCCTCGTCATCGCCATCGGCATCGCGCTGATGATCAGCGCCGATGCCGGGAGCCTCGTGGGCCTCACGCAGCAGCAGACGGCGCAATTGGTGCCGCTGGTGATCATTCTCATCGTCTTCGCCGGCGGGCTATTCGCCCGGCGCCACCGTGCTTCCGAGTTGGTGGGCGGGCTGGTGCTCTGGATCGGCATTTTCGCCGTCGCCATGCTCACCTATGCCTATCGCGACGAATTGCTGGGCATTGCGGGCCGGGTGGCCGGCGAGTTGCAGCCCGGCGTGGCGCTGGTGGACACCGCCAACGGCACCGCCACCTTCCGCCGGGGCATGAGCGGTCATTTCGAGGTCAATGCCACCATTAACGGCCATACCACGCCGATGATCTTCGACACCGGCGCCAGCGCCGTGGTGCTGACCGTGGCCGACGCGGCGGAAGCCGGCATCCATGTCGAGGGCCTGCGCTACACCGTGCCGGTCTCGACCGCCAACGGCCAGGGCATGGCGGCGCGGACGCGGCTGGACAGCCTCGAAGTGGGCGGCATCGTCCGGCGCAACGTCACCGCCTTCGTCACCGAAGCGGGAGCGCTGGAAACCAGCCTTTTGGGCATGACCTTCCTCGAGACCCTCAGCCGCTACAGCGTCACGCAGAATTCGCTGGAACTGGTGGATTGACCACGCATCGAGGTCGATCTCGCATGGATCACCGGAACAAGTCCGGCGGTGACGATGGGGGAGATATCGCGGACGGCTGCGGATCGGTGGAAATCCGCGTCGGCGGATACCGAAAACGCCCTAGCCTGCCAGCAATTCCCGCTCGCCGACCGCCGCCAGCGCCCGCGCGAACACTTCCGGCCCGGCCCCAGGGCGGCAGGCGTCGACGCTCAGGATCTGCCGGAACTGCCGCGCGCCCGGCCGGCCATTGGCGAGGCCCAGCATGTGGCGGGCGATGGCATTGAGGCGCACGCCCCGGGCGAGCTCCGCCTCGGCATAGTCGGCCATGGCCGCCATCACGGCGGCAAGATCGGGTGCGTCGCGTCCGTCGCCGAAAATGCGGCGGTCCACCTCGCCCAGCAGCATGGGATTGTTATAGGCGGCCCGGCCCAGCATCACCCCGTCCATGCGCTCCAGATGGGCCTCGGCCTGTTCCAGCGTCTCGATGCCGCCATTGAGCATCACCGGCAGCGGCGCCAGGCGCTGGCGCAGGCGATAGACGCGCGGATAGTCGAGCGGCGGGATGGTGCGGTTCTCCTTGGGGCTCAGCCCCTGGAGCCAGGCCTTGCGGGCGTGCACATAGAGCGCCGCGATGCCGGCCTCGGCCACGGCGTCGGCGAAGCGGTCGAGGCTTTCCTCGGTGTCCTGATCATCGATGCCGATGCGGCACTTGACCGTCACCGGCCGGTCGGTGGCGTCGCGCATGGCGCGGACGCAGTCCGCCACCAGCTCCGGCTCGGCCATGAGGCAGGCCCCGAAGCGCCCCGACTGCACCCGGTCCGAGGGACAGCCGACATTGAGGTTGAATTCGTCGTAGGAATAGGGCTCGGCCAGCCGGATCGCCACGGTCAGCTCGGCCGGATCGGACCCGCCCAATTGCAGCGCCACGGGATGCTCATGCCCGCCGAAAGCCAGATGGCGCTCCGCACCGCCATGGATGATCGCCCCGGTGGTGATCATCTCGGTGAACAGCAACGCCCGCCGCGTCAGCAGGCGATGCAATGTACGGCAATGCCGGTCGGTCCAGTCGATCATCGGCGCCACGGAGAAGCGGCGCGCCTGATTCATCATGATTTCTTGGCTATTTTTCAAAGCGTCAATCGTGAACGGCTCGCCGTTCCTATATCTGGCCGGGCAAGAGTTGCGGGGAAAACAGTCTTGCGGGTCTTATAGCCCTGCATATCGACGAGATGAAGTCCGCAGGCGCAATCGGCGCTCCAGCCCGTTTAGACCGGCTTCGGCCGGTCTGCCGACCCTTTTATCGTCCGACATCGATCCAACTGGCCTGAAGCGCGGATTTCGCAACGGCGCTGACGAGTTCCTGTATCCGCAGGCCGGCCGAAAAGCCGAACGGTTCGGGATGCATTCCCGCGATGGCTTCGACGTAACGCGCGATTTCGATGGCCTTGAGATCATTGAAGCCGAGCTGATGGCCGGGGGCGACGCAGAACAGGCCATAGGGGGCGTGGTCGGGACCGGCCTCGATGCGCCGGAAGCCCTGGCGCCCGGCCGGATCGGCGCTGCTGTAGAAATGCAGCTCGTTGAAACGTTCCTGCGAGAACAGCAGCGCGCCCTTGCTGCCATAGACCTCGAAATCGTGCTGCATCTTGCGGCCGGTCGCGATCCAGCTCGCCTCGATGCTGCCGGTGGCGCCACTGGCAAAACGCAGGAAGGCCCGGCTCACATCATCGACCTCGACCGCCCGCCTGCCGCCCTTGCCATCGGGCCGGCTGTCGATGACGGTGACGGCATCTCCCATCACCCGCACGATGGGGCCGAGCAGGAACTCCGCCGTCGCCAGCGCGTGGCTGCCCAGATCGGCCAGCGCCCCACCTCCCGCCGGATCGTGGCGGAAGGTGAACGGTGCCGCCGCATCGACCATGTAATCCTCGGCATGAATGCCACGATAGCTGCGAATCTCCCCCAGTTCCCCGCCGGCGATCATGTCCCGGGCCAGGGCGAGCATGGGATTGCACAGATAGTTGAACCCCACCTGGGTCCTGACGCCGCTGGCGGCGGCGGCCTCCGCCATCTCCCGCGCGTCCGCCGGCAAGGGCGCGAGCGGCTTTTCGCAATAGACGTGTTTTCCCGCCGCGATGGCGGCCAGCGCCATCTCCTTGTGGAAGGCGTTGGGCGCGGTGATGTCGATCACATCGATTTCCGGATCGGCGACGAGGCTGCGCCAGTCGCCGCTCGCACGCGCAAAGCCCAGCAGGCGCGCAGCCTCGGCCGCCAGCTCGTCGGTGCGATCCGCAACGGAGTGCAATTCGATCTCGAAGGGCAGGTCGAAGACGCGCTGGGCGGCCGCGAAGCCGAATACATGGGTCTTGCCCATGAAGCCGGTGCCGATGAGGCCGACGCGGAGCTTTGGCTTATTTGTTGCCATTGAGGTGGCCTCCATTGACCACGAGCGCCGGATCGATGGCGCCGGCGAAGAAATCGAGAACGTTTCGTACTGAAGAGATCGCCATGCGCTCGCCGCACTCTGCCGTGAGGCCAGCGATATGGGGAGAAAGAATGACCTGTTCGAGTCCCAGCAGCGGGCTGTCCGAAGGGGGCGGCTCGTCCTCGAACACATCGAGGCCGGCGCCGGCCAGCCGGCCCGATCGCAACGCGGCGACGAGGGCCGCCTCGTCCACTATCCCGCCACGCGCCGTGTTGACCAGCATCGCGCCGGGCTTCATCGCCGCCAGCTCGGCGGCACCGATCAGCGGGCGCTCATTCTTGGGCGCATTGATGGAAACGGCATCGGCCCAGGCCAGCCCGGCGTTCAAGTCCCCAACGGGCGCCGCAGGCCCGTCGGGCCAACCGGCGGCGGCCAGATAGGGATCATAGGCGCGGATTTCCATGTCGAAGCCGCTGGCCATGCGGGCCAGATGGCGGCCGATGCGGCCATAGCCGAGGATCAGCAGCCGCTTGCCCGCCAGTTCCACCGCTTCGAGCCGGTTGCGCCACCCCCAGCCGCCGCCGCTCACGGCGTCGTGGGCCCGCACCGTGCGCTTGGCCAGCGCCAGCAGCAGCATCATCGAATGTTCCGCCACCGACACCGAATTGACGTCGCCCACTACGGCCAGCGCTATGCCACGCGCGTTGAGCGAGGGCAGATGCACGGCGTCGTAGCCGACGCCGTGGCGCGAAACGATGCGGAGCCTGGGAGCCTGCGCCACGGTTGCGGCCGAGAGCGGCTGCGTCCGGAGCACCAGCCCGTCCGCCCGTCCGATCAGCCCGGCATAGCTCGGCTCGGAAACCTCCTCGACATAGTCGAAAGTGACGTCCGCCGCCGATTGCAGCAGGGCAAGACCGGAGGGATGCAGCTTTCCAGCCACCAGAACATGGGGCATCAATAGCCCCCCTTCGGCACCGGCGCCGGCGCAGCGCCCGCCCCCGTGAGCGCACGATAGCGCTTGACGCTGGCTTCGGCGGCACCCGCGAGCAGCCGGACGTCGTTCGACACCGTGGTCATGTCGAATCCCCAGCCGGCGGCCCTGGCGGCATAATCCGCACTGCCGCAATGCAGCGCCGCCCGGATGCCGGCCTGCCGGCATGCCGCCACGATCCGCTGCAGCGCCTCGATCATCTCCGGCTCCTCGCGGTCGAAGCCCGGCGCCAGCCGCCCCTGGGAGAGGCTCAGGGTGAGGTCGGCGGGCCCCACATAGAGGCCGTCGAGCCCGGGCGTCGCGGCGATAGCGTCCAGATTGCGCATGGCCTCGGCGGTCTCGATCATGGCGAAGGCCAGGATTTCGCCGTTCGCCTCGGCCACGTAATTGGCGCCGGCCGAGAAGTTGGCACGGGTCGGCCCGACGCTGCGGCTGCCCAGCGGGGCGTAGCGGGCATAGCTGACGAATTCGGCCGCCTGTTCGGGGGTGCTGACCATCGGGCAGATGATGCCATAGGCGCCGGCGTCCAGCGCCTTCATGATGATGCCGGGCTCCAGCCACGGCACGCGCACCAGCGGCACCACGCCCGAGGCGCGCATGGCCTGAAGCATGCTCAGCGCCGCCTGGTAGTCAAGCGCGCCGTGCTGCAGATCGATGCAGATGCTGTCATAGCCTTGCGCCGCCATGATCTCGGCGGTGAAGGCATTGGCGATCGACAGCCAGCCATTGATCGTGGGCCGGCCCTCCGCCCACAATTGCTTGAGCGTATTCTTGTTCATCACTGCCCTCAAAAAACGATCTGGGCGAGCTTGGTATCGAGATAGTCGCTGATCCCCTCGATACCGCCCTCGCGTCCCATGCCGGAATGGTTGGTGCCGCCGAACGGCGCCTCGGAGGCCGCCAGGGCAAAGCTGTTGATGCCTACCATGCCCGATTTCAGGCCGGCGACAACACGGCGCGCCCGCTCCGGGCTGCGGGTGAAGGCATAGGCCGACAGGCCCATATCCGAGGCATTGGCCCGCTCCAGCACCTCGTCCTCGGACGAAAACCGGCTGATCGCCGCGATCGGGCCGAAGTTTTCTTCGGCAAACACCTTCATCCCGTCCTCAACTTCCGTCAGCACGGTAGGCTCGTAGAAATGGCCGGCATTGAACTGCGCCGCTCGGCGGCCGCCGGCTGCGATTTTCGCGCCCGCCCGCTCCGCATCGGCCACGATGGCCTCGATTTCCTCCAGCCGGCGGCGATTGATCAGCGGCCCCATCTGGACGCCGGGATCGAGCCCATCTCCCAGCGTCAGGGCGCTGGCGCGCGCCACGAAACCCGCGACGAAATCGTCGTGCAGGCGCTCATGCACGAAGAAGCGATCGGGCGTGACGCAGACCTGGCCGGCATTGGCGAATTTCGTCGGCACGGCGACGTCGAGAGCGCTTTCGAGATCGGCGTCGTCGAAGACGATCAGCGGCGCGTTGCCACCGAGTTCCATCGAGACCTTCTTAATGGTGTCGGCGGCATCGCGGAGCATTTGCTGGCCGACCCGGGTCGAGCCGGTCAGCGATACCTTGCGCACCGCCGGCGACGCCATGAGCGGTGCATAGGTCGTCGCCGTCGGCCCGATCACCAGATTGACGACGCCGGCCGGCAGGTCGCCGGCGCGCAGGCAGTCCACCATCACCATGGCGGTGCCGGGGGTCTGGCTCGAGGGCCGCACGATGATCGAGCAGCCGGCCGCCAACGCCGGCGCCACCTTGCGGGCAATCAGGGCCGCCGGAAA
This sequence comes from Devosia honganensis, assembly GCF_042648785.1. Lineage (NCBI taxonomy): Bacteria > Pseudomonadati > Pseudomonadota > Alphaproteobacteria > Hyphomicrobiales > Devosiaceae > Devosia > Devosia honganensis. The sequence continues at coordinate 149,582 of NZ_JBHRYD010000005.1, read as the reverse complement.
ATTCCAGGCGGTGAACGCGGCGGCGATGCCGACCGGTTCGCGCAGCACTTCGAAACGCCCGCCGGGAACGCGCGATTCAACGATGCGGCCGTAAATCCGCCTTGCCTCCTCGGCGAACCAGCGAAACTGGTCGACCGAGAGGCTCCATTCGCGCCCCGACTGCGCCAGCGGCTTGCCGGTCTCGGCCGAGATCATGCGCGCCGCCTCGTCTTGCCGCCGCAGCATCTCGTCGGCGATACGGTGCAGGGCGTCGGCCCGCTCGAAGGCGCTCCTGGCGCGCCAGGCGGCCAGCCCCCGCGCCGCGCTTTCCAGCGCCTCCTCGGTATCGGCGAGCGTGGCGACCGGTGCCTCGCCCAGCGCCTTCTCGCTCACCGGGCTGAAAACCGGCGCCCTCGCCGCATCCGAGGCGGGGCGCCACGCTCCATCGATGAAAAGTCCATAGGGCTGGTACATAGGTTCATCCAATCTCGCTGACTTCAACGACCCGCCCGCGGATGCGCGGGCGGGTTCCTAGACGTCCGCAGGCAACAATTCTCAGCATCTTTGCAATGTTCATTGCAGAATGCTTGATTTGTCAATGCTCATTTTGTAAGCATGACGAAACAGCTCGAAAGGGAGGAGCCGCAACATGGCCCGGTCCACCATCCGCCTTACGATGGCACAGGCGCTCGTGCGTTATCTATGCAACCAGTTCACCGAGATCGAGGGCGAGCGGGTGCCGCTATTTGCGGGCGTCTTCGCCATTTTCGGGCACGGCAACGTCACCTGTCTTTCCGAAGCGCTCGAAGCCGTGCAGGATCAGTTGCCCACCTGGCGCGGCCAGAACGAACAATCCATGGCGCTTGCGGCCATCGGTTTCGCCAAGGCAAAAAAGCGCCGCCAGATCATGGTGGCGGCCTCCTCCATCGGCCCCGGCGCCACCAATATGGTGACGGCGGCGGGCGTGGCGCACACCAACCGGCTGCCCGTGCTGCTGATCTCCGGCGACAGCTTCGCCAATCGCCAGCCCGACCCGGTCATGCAGCAGGTGGAGCATTTCGGCGACCCCACCATCACCGTCAACGACAGCTTCAAGGCGGTCACCCGCTATTGGGACCGCATCACCCTGCCCGGCCAGATCGTCAGTTCGCTGCCGCAGGCGGTGGCGGCAATGCTCGACCCGGCCGATTGCGGCCCCGCCTTTATCGGCCTTTGCCAGGACACCCAGGAGATGGCCTTCGACTATCCCGAGGCATTTTTCGAGCCGACGGTATGGAGCGTGCCGCGCCCCCGCCCCGACCGCGAAAGACTGGCCGAAGCGGTCGAGTTGCTGCGTACCGCCAAGAAGCCGCTTATCATCGCCGGCGGCGGCGTTGCCTATTCGCTGGCCGAGGATACGGTTGCCGCCTTCGCGGCCGCGCGTGGCATTCCGGTGGTTGAAACCATCGCCGGCAAGGGCGCCCTCACCCACGATCATCCCGTGCATGCCGGTCCCATCGGCATATTGGGCTCCACTTCGGCCAATGCGCTGGCGGCGGAAGCCGACGTCATCCTCGCCATCGGCACGCGTCTCATGGATTTCACCACCGGCTCGTGGACGGTCTTCAGCCATGCGGCAAAATTCATCTCGATCAACACGGCGCGCTGGGATGCCACCAAGCACCGCGCCCTTGCCGTGGTCGGGGACGCGCGTGAAACCGTGGAGGAGTTGCACGGCGCCATGGGCAACTGGCAGGCGCCGGCTGCGTGGATGGCCAATGCCAGGCACCTGTTTGGCGAGTGGAACGCCCTGCTCGAGACGCATCAGGCCCCGACCAACGCGCTGGTGCCCACCTATGCGCAGGTGGTCGCTGCCGTGCATCGCGGCGCCGGCGACAGCGACCGGCTGATCGCGGCCGCCGGCGGCGTGCCGGGCGAGGTGGTCAAGGGCTGGCGGGTCAAGGCCCCCGGCACCTTCGACTGCGAATTCGGCTATTCGTGCATGGGCTATGAACTGGCGGCCGGCTGGGGCGCGGCCATGGCGCGGACAGGCAACGGCACGCCGATCGTCATGCTCGGCGACGGCACCTATATGATGATGAACTCGGACATCTATTCCTCGGTGCTTTCGGGACACAAGATGATCGTCATCGTCTGCGACAATGGCGGCTACGCGGTCATCAACCGCCTGCAAAACGCCAAGGGGATTCCCGGCTTCAACAATCTGCTCAAGGATTGCCGGGTCAAGGAACCTTTCGCGGTCGATTTTGCCAAGCACGCCGAATCCATGGGAGCGCTGGCCCGGCGCTGCGAGACCCTCGCCGATCTCGAACAGGCCATGACATGGGCCCAGAGCACCGACCGCACCACCGTGCTCACCATCGTAACGGACGCCTTCGAGTGGATGCCGGGCGACGCCGACTGGGATGTGGGGGTGCCCGAAGTCTCCTCCCGCGAAAACGTACAGGCGGCGCGCGCCGACCAGGAACGCATCCGCAGCAAGCAGCGCGTCGGAGTTTAAATCAATGAAAGCCCGACTCGGCATCGCACCGATCGCCTGGTGGAACGACGACCTGCCCGAACTCAGCGACGACGTTTCCCTCGAAACATGCCTCGCGCAAGCGCGCGAAGCCGGCTTCACCGGCATGGAGACCGGCCGGCGCTTTCCGATGAACGCCGCCGAGCTTCGGCCCGTACTCGAGCGCCAGGGCATGCAGGTGTGCGGCGGCTGGTTCTCCGGCCTGCTGCTCGACGGCGACATCGAGGCGGAAAAAGACCGCATCGCCGAACAGATAGCCCTCTTCAAGGCCGTTGGGGCGCCCTGCATCGTCTATGGGGAAATCGCCGGCTCGATCCAGGGCGACCGCACCGCGCCGCTGGCCGGCAAGCGCCGCCTCACCGAGAGTGAAATCCGAACCTACGGTCACAAGATGACGGCGTTCGCCGAATGGTGCGCGGATGAAGGCATGCCCATCGCCTATCACCATCACATGGCGGCGGTCATCGAGACCGAAGCCGAACTCGACCTGCTGATGCGGCATTCCGGGGCGGCGCTGCCCCTGCTTTACGATGCCGGGCACATGGCCTTCGCCGGCGGCGACGTGCTGGCGGTCATCGACAAGCACCACGCCCGCATTTCCCACGTGCACACCAAAGACGTGCGCCAGGCGGTGATCGACGGGCTCGACCGTCGCCGGGAAAGTTTCCTCGACGCGGTGATCAAGGGCGCCTTCACCGTGCCCGGCGATGGCTCCCTGGATTTCGAGGCCATCGTCAAGCGTCTGGCCGATCATGGCTATGAGGGCTGGTTCGTGGTGGAGGCGGAGCAGGACCCAGCAAAGAACCCGCCGCTCGAGATGGCCAAAATCGGCCATACCGAGCTTTTGCGCGTCATGGCCGCCGCCGGCTACACGGTGGAGGCCTGAGCCATGAATCGCATGGACGGAAAAATCTGCGTGGTCAGCGGCGCGACGCAGGGGCTGGGGGCCGCCATTGCCCGGCGCCTGGCCGCCGCCGGCGCCGCAGGACTGGTGATCACTGGCCGCAATATCGCCAGGGGCGAGGCCATGGCCGAGACCATCAGGGCCGCGACCGGGGTGCCGGTGCATTTCGTCGCCGCGGACCTGGCCAGCGTCGCGGCGTGCCGCCATGCGATCGCCGAGGCCGAACGACGCTTCGGGCCCATCCACGTCCTCGTCAATGCCGGGGCGCTGACCGACCGGGGCACGATCCTGGACACCACGCCGGAACTGTTCGACGCTTTGTTCGCCACCAATGTGCGCGGCCCCTATTTCCTGATGCAGGAAACGATCCGGCGCATGATCCGCGATGGGGTCGAGGGCGCCATCGTCAATATCGGCTCGATCTCGGAACTCGCCGGCCAGCCCTTCATCAACGCCTATTGCGCCTCGAAGGGGGCGCTGTCGACGCTGACCCGCAACACCGCCTTTTCGGTGATGAAGAACCGTATCCGCGTCAACCAGCTCAATGTGGGCTGGATGGCCTCGGACCATGAGCGGGAAATCCAGCTTGCCGCCAGTGGCGATCCCGACTGGGAGAGCAAGGCGGCCGCCGCCCTGCCCTTCGGACGCCTGGTCGACCCGGACGAAGCGGCCCGCGCCGTCAACTTCCTCGTCTCCGACGATGCCGGGCTGATGACCGGCGCGGTGGTCAATTTCGACCAGACCGTGTGGGGCGCGGCCGCCGGCAGCATGCCCGTCCCCGACGCCGCCCTCACCGTTTGAGCCTCGCCCGAGCGGGAAGCCGGCCGTCTATTGGCCGGTCACGGTCGGGATGCGCGGCTCCTCGACATTGTTCTGCAAGCGGGCAGCCAGGGCGACGGTCAGCGATTGGGCGAGGCACATCGGCGCCGCCAGCGAGCGCGAGAAGCTGTATTCGTGCTCGGGCACGGCAAACAGTACCGCGGCGCCCTTGGCCACCGGCGACAGCGTGCTGTCGGAAATGGCGATGATGTTGTGCCCCCGCGCCGCGACCTCCTCGACGATATTGACCACTTCGGTGGCGTAGAACCGGAACGACACGGCAACCAGCACGTCGTTCCGCTGCATGGCCCGCGCCATATGCGTGGCCAGCCCGCCACTGGGATCGAGCAGCACACAGCGCTTGCCCAGCATGGTGAGCACGTAGCGCAGCAGATCGACCACCGGCGCCGAGCGCAACTGGCCGATGAGAAAGATCGTTTCGGCCGCTTCGAGCAGGCCGACCGCCTTGGCCAGGTGTTCGGGGTCGATCTGCTCGAGCATGGCCTGGAGCGAGGCGATGTCCCGCACGACGAGATCGCGCAGAAAACCGTATTCGCTGCGGTCGGCGCGTGAGCCGAGCTCCTCCTCGAGCGCCTTGACCCGCGCCTCGAACCCCGGCGCCGCCGTGGACAAGCGCCTCTGGAACAGGCCCTGAAGTTCCTTGAATCCCTCATAGCCCAGCGCCTGCGCGAAGCGCACGAAGCTCGATGCATGGATACCGCAGCGCTCGGCGAGGGCGTTGACCGAATGCACCGCCACATCGTTGGGGTTCTGCGTCAGATAGAGCGCGATCTTCTGATAAGACTTGCTCATCTCCTCGTAACGCTCGTGGATGACGCGGATCAGCTCCTCGTAATCCTGGGGTGCCTTCAAGCCATTTGCATGCATGCCATGGTCCAGGTGTTGCGGCGGTGCGCCGGCCGGAAATACGCCTTGCGGGCGGTCATCTCCAGTGTAGCAGCTAGCCGATCATGTGAAAGGCGCCCGCGACCTTGTCCCCGGTCTCTTCACGCCGCGAGCGCCGAGCGGACGAAATCGAGGCTTTCGGCCAGGCGGCGGGCGATTTCGGGATCCTCCTGGGTTGCCGGATCGAACGGCTCGAAGGAAACCGTTCCGGCATAGCCGGCGGAACGAAGCTGGCGCAACTGCGCGATATTGTCCGCCCGATCGGTCGCAAAGACGAAACCACGATCCGGTTCGCTCAATTCGGCCGGGGGCAGGTCGGTGCGGGCAATGCCGGAGACGTGCACGAGGCCGATATGCTCGGCAAACATCCTGTCGTCGCCGCATCGGTAGAACTGGAAGGTGTCGTGGCACAGCGCAAACGCATCCCAGCCATCGACATCGTCGATGGAAGCCACGGCATCGCGCTGGCGCCTGAGGGTGCTGTCGCGCATGCCCAGCGGCTCGAGATAGCCCTTCAAGCCATGGTCGAGCAGGATCGGCCGCATCATCCGAAGCGCCAGGCGCAAATTGGCCGCCAGCTCCGTCTCGCTCCAGCCGTGATCGGCCTGCACCACCGGGCAAAGGACGATCCCCGGCGCCCCGAGCGCCGCCGCATAGGCGGCAAGGTCACGGATTTCGGCGTAGCGCTCGCCGGTCCAGTCGTTGGACCGTTGCAGCGCGTTGATCGAGGCGACGCCGAGCCCCGCCGCGGCGATTTCGTCGCGCACCACTTCGGCGGGCGTACCGTCCGCGAACTCGCGGCCGGCGATGTCGTTGCGGATCTCCACCGCATCTACTCCCGCCTGCGCGGCCAGGGCGAGGAAATCACGCAGCGTCCTGCCGGGTGCGACGGTGCGATTGAGGGCAAAGCGAATCCCGCTCACAAGCGATCCTTCCTAGAAGCTCTGCTGGCCGGTGAATTTTTCGATCAGCTTGTCGATGGATACGGCAAGCACCAGCAGCAGCCCCGTCACGATGAGGCGCACCTCATTGTCGACACCCATCAGGTTGAGCCCGTTCTGCACCGAACCGATCACCAGACATCCCAGCAGCGCCGCGTGGATGGAGCCACGCCCGCCGAACAGGCTGACTCCGCCGATCACCGCCGCCGCGATCGATTCGAGCAGCAGCGTGCCGCCGCCGACGCCGCCGCCGGAAAAGACGCCGACCCCGAGGCTGCGCGAAGCCGCGATCACCCCCGCCAGCGCCGAAACGCCCCCGGCAATGGCGAAGGCGGCCATTTTCACGTATGCCACCTTTATGCCCGAGCGCCGAGCGGCTTCCTCGTTGTTGCCCACCGCATAAAGGTGGAGGCCAAACCGGGTTTCCTTGAGCACGTAGCCTCCCAGGCCGAGCAATGCCGCGAAAATCAGCGTCACCACCGGAATGCCCTGGTGGGCATTGAGCATCGCCACGACGGCAGCGCCCAATAGCGCGCTCACCCCCAACGGCAGCGCAAAACCGCCCAGCAGCGAAACCGGCAACCCGGCGCGCCGGCGACGGGCGAGGCCCGACGCCAGCAGCGTTCCATAGAGCACGATACCGGCCACCAACACTCCCCAGGCGGCGAGGCCATCGACCTTGGCCAGCGCGATGGCTTCAACACCGGTGCCCATGAGCCCGTAGCGCGCGGTAGCGGGCAGCAGGATGAGCTGGATGCCATTGAGTCCCAACCCCAGGCCCAGCGTCACCACGAAAGAAGGAACGCCGATAAACGTCACCCACCGTGCCGACAGGCTGCCGATGACGGCACCAGCCACGATGGCAAAGGCGATGGCGAGCCAGGGCGGCGCGCCGAATTCGACGACGAGCTTGGCCATCAGCACCGCGGTCACGCCATTGATGGCGGCCACGGAAAGGTCGATTTCCTTGACCAGCAGCACGAACATGAGCCCGAGCGCCATGACCCCGACCACCGTGCTTTGCACCAGGAGATTGGAGAGATTGCGCGGCGTGAGGAAAACGTCGCTCTGGAAGATGAAGAAGATCCAGAGGGCCACCAGCCCGATAACGACGGGCAGCGCCCGCAGGTCGCTGGTGAGGAGTTCCCCGAAGGTGCGCTTTTGCACGGCGGAGGCGGCGGGCGCCACCTCGTCGCTCCCTGCTCCGGCGGATGGCGGCGGCTGAGTGATCGAACTAGACAGCAAGGTTAGCTCCTTCATTGCCGCCAACCATGGCATTGACGACCTGCTCGCCAGTCACGTCCTTCGAGTTGAAGCGCGCGACATTGGCCCCGAGGCGCATGACTTCGATGCGGTCGGTCGAATTGACGACGAAGTGGTGAATGTCGTGGCTGACCACGACGACGCCCAGGCCCTCATCGGCCAGGCTCCTAATCAGATCCGCGACCTGCGCGGCTGCGGAATGGCTGAGCGCCGCGGTGGGCTCGTCGAAGATAACGACCTTGGGCGTCCACAGGATCGAGCGGGCGATGGCGATGTTCTGGCGCTGCCCGCCGGACATGGCACCCACCGGGCGCGTCAGCGACATGTTCCCCAGCCGCATGCGGGTCAATACTTCCCGCGCCCGCACCTCGCATTCGGCGCGTCGGATGCGGCGCCCGAACCAGAGCGGCCCGGTGGGCTCCCGCCCGAGGAACAGGTTCTGCACGGCATCGAGATTGTTGCACAGCGCCAGATCCTGATAGACGGTCTGGATGCCGCGCGCCGTGGCATCGGCCGGCGTCCTGATATTGGCCGGCTGACCCTCGAGCAGATACTCGCCGGCATCATAGCCGATGACCCCGGCCATCACCTTGACCAGCGTCGACTTGCCGGCGCCGTTGTCGCCGACCAATGCCACCACCTCGCCGGCATGCACATCCACCGACGCGCCTTGCAGGGCATGCACCGACCCGTAGGACTTACGGATATCGCGCATCGAGATCAGCGGCTTTCCAGCCGGTGCCGCCGCTGCGGCCGTCGGGTGAGACATTTCATCCTCCTCCAGGAGCGATCGGGGGCGGCCTTGATCCGCCCCCGCAAAAAGCCGTTCCAGGCCCTTAGAGGTTCTGCTGGCAGACCTCGGTGCTCTCGATGCCCTGGCAGATTTCGGCCCAGGTCCAGACCCCTGCCGTCACCACGTCGCCGAGGTTGTCGAGGGTGATGTTCGAGACCGGCAGAAAGACTGCGGGAACGTCCATGTAGTCATTGTTGACCACGCCGTTGACCAGGTCCTGCGGCACGCCGTTGCCCGCCAGGATCGAGGCCACGACATCGGCGGCGTAGGTCGCCTCCACCTTGAGGTCCTTGAGCACGGAATTGTCCTGCCAGCCCTGGGCGATGTAGCGCAACGCCTCGACCGTGGCATCCTGGCCGCCGGTCACCAGCTTCTCGCCAGGCTGGTAGCCCTGGGTGATCAGCGCCGCCACCGAGCCGCCGGTGGTGCCATCGTTCATGCCCAGGAACACGTCGACATCGCCATTGTTGCGGGTCAGGCAGTCCTCGGCGAAGGCCTGTGCCTGCACGGGGTCCCAGTTCTGCGTATATTGCTCGCAGACCACTTCCACCTTGCCGGACTCGATCAGCGGCTGGAGGAATTCGTCCTGGCCCTTTTCGTATTGTCCGGTCCCGTACTCGCCCTGATTGCCCTTGACGCGCGCAACCTTGACCGGCGTTTTCTCCATGGCGGAAATGAGTTCCGCCGCCCGCTGCCCCTGTGCCTGGCCAACCGAAAGCGAGTCGAAAACGACATGGGCTTCCGCCTTGCCGCCAACCGCGTCATGATCATAGAGCACCACCGGAACGCCGGCGGCCTCGGCCGTCTGCAGGCTGCCGGCGGCAAGGTTGGCGTCGGTCGAGGTCAGAAGGATCACGTCCGCGCCCTGCGCGATGGCGTCTTCCATCAGGCGCTGCTGGCGAGCCGGGTCGCCCTCGCCGTTATAGACGATCACCTCGGCGTTCGGCGCCTTTTCGCGCATCGCCTCGATGAAGAACGGAGCGTCGCGGCTCTCGAAGCGGATCGTCGTCGTATTGGGCAACAGGAAGAACACTTTTTCCGTGTCCTGAGCCAGCGCCGTCCCCGTAAAGGCGCCGGCCAGCGTTGTCGTCGCCAGAATAGCCGTCAGCAGTCGATCCATTTTTGTCCTCCCATGGATTCCACCCTTGCATCCACCGACGGACCCGCAGGTCCATTCGGATTGCAACATTAATTGCAACCGACGCTATCTCGCAAAATTCCATGTGTCAACAGACAGCCAATGCTTCTTGGCGGATGAAAGGATACGCAATAATCATTGCACCGCCGCCCTACCGCATGGGGCACAGCCTTGGGTAGTCGGTGTAGCCGCGGGGACCGTCGCCGTAGAAGGTGCTCTTGTCGGGCGTGTTGAAGGGCAGGCCGCGTTGCAGTCTTTCGGCGAGGTCGGGCGTGGCGATATAGTCGCGGCCATAGGCGAGGGCGTCGGCCATGCCCGCCTCGATCAGGCGCTCGCCGTCTTCCTTCGACATGAGTTCATTGGCGATGACCGGGCCGCCGAACCGCTGCTTGATGTCGCCCAGCAGGCTGTCCTCCGCCTCGATCTCGCGGACGAAGACGAAGGCGATGCCGCGCTTTGCCAGTTCGTCGGCGACGTAGCCGAAAATGGCGGCGGGATTGCTGTCGCCCATATCGTGCTCCTCGCCGCGCGGGCGCAGATGCACGCCGACGCGGTCCGCGCCCCAGACGCCGATGACGGCATCGAGAATCTCCAGGAGGAAGCGGGCGCGATTTGCCACCGATCCGCCATAGCGGTCGGTGCGCCTGTTGGTCTTGTCCTGGAGGAACTGGTCGATCAGATAGCCATTGGCCGCGTGCAGTTCGACGCCGTCGAAGCCGGCCGCCCTGGCGCGTTCGGCGCCGCGGCGAAAATCCTCGACGATGCCGGGGATCTCCTCGGTTTCGAGTGCCCTCGGCACCGGATGCGGACGCTTGGGACGCAGCGCCGAGACATGGCCGGCGGCGGCGATGGCGCTGGGCGCGACGGGCAGGCGGCCATCGAGCAGTTCCGGATCGGAGATGCGGCCGACATGCCAGAGCTGCAGGAAGATGCGGCCGCCGGCCTCGTGGACCGCCCGCGTCACCAGTTTCCAGCCCTCGGCCTGCGCATCGTTCCAGATGCCCGGCGTGCCCCAATAGCCCACGCCCTGCGGCGACACCGAGGTCGCCTCGCTCAGGATCAGCCCGGCGCCGGCCCGCTGCCGGTAATATTGCGCCATCATCGCATTGGGGACGCGCTCGGAACCGGCGCGCTTGCGGGTCAGCGGCGCCATGACGATACGGTTCGGCAGATCGAGGGCGCCGAGCTTGAGCGGTTCGAACAGGGGCGACATGTAAACTCCTTGGTTGTCTCCCATATGGCGCACCGGGGTTCATGCGACAATTGCATGTTCAGTCGCCGGATCGTAAACTCAAATTCGTCAATGGGACGGCGATCATGGCTCCGAGCAACAGTCTGGCAGGCATCGAAATCTTCATCCGGGCGGTGAAGACCGGGTCTTTCGCGCGGGCGGCGGCCGAGCTGGGCATGACGCGGTCGGCGGTCGCCAAATCGGTGGCCCAGTTGGAGGCGCGGCTGGGGGTGCGGCTGCTGCACCGGACCACGCGCAGCCTGGCCCCGACCCCGGAGGGCAGCGCCTTCTTCCGCCAGACCGAGGCGGCGCTCGAGCAGATCAGGGAGGCCGAGGACGTCGCCCGGTCGCGCGCCACCACGCTGCGGGGCGTGTTGCGCATCGACATGCCCGCCACTTTCGGCCGGCAGGTGGCCCTGCCGGTGCTGCTCGATATCCTCAAGGCCCATCCGGAGTTGCGGCTGGCGGCGAGCTTTTCCGATCAGGTGATCGATCCCGTCGAGGCGGGGGTGGATCTGTGCATCCGCTTCGGCCCCCTGCCCGATCGGGCCGATCTGGCCGCGCGCAAGCTGGGCGAGCAGCGCCTCGTCATCTGCGCCGCCCCCGCCTATCTGGCGGCAGCAGGCGAGCCGCGGACCATCGGCGAGCTGGCGCGGCACGCGACCATTGCCGGCGGCCGGGCAGGCGCGCCGGGACGCTGGCGCCTCGCGGACGAAGGCGGACGGATCGTCGAGATCGCGCCGGCGGCCACACATCTGTGCACCGATGGCGACGCGGTGATCGCCATGGCCGTTGCCGGCTTCGGGCTGTGCCAAATGCCCGAATCGCTGCTGCTGCCTCATATCCGCGCGGGCGCCCTGGTGCGGGTGATGGACGAAGCCTGCCGGGCCAGCACCCCCTACCACGCCCTCTGGCCCATGGTCCGGCAGATGCTTCCCCGGGTGCGCGTGGTGGTGGACGCACTGGTCCGCCGGGCGCAGGAGGGGGCCCTTTGAGCCGCCATCGCCGGCATGGCTCACGGGCGGGTGGTTTTTTCCGCCGCGGACAGGCTACGATGATCCAGGCTGATCTGGATCAAAGCGGGGTCCGCCATATCGGGATAGGTCTGGATCGGTTCCAGGGGAAAAGGAGTTCGCCATGTATTCCAATATTATCTGCGGCATCGACGGCTCGGAACTGAGCACCAAGGCGCTCCGGCATGCCCTGGGCATCGCCGCCAAGACCGGCGGCAAGGTCATCGCGGTGACCGTCACCGAGCCGTCCGTCATCCTGGCGCCGGGGGCCGAGATGATGATGGTGGACACCAGCTCCATCATCGCCGATCTCGACAAGGCCAAGGCCGAATCCGCCAAGGCGATCCTGACGGAGGCGCATGCGGTCGCCAAGGCGGAGGGCGCGGAAATCGACGGCATGTATATCAGCAACAGCCCGGCAGCCGAGGGCATCCTGCACGCGGCGCGCGAGCGCAAGGCCGACCTGGTGGTCATGGGCTCGCATGGCCGGCGGGGCCTGGGGCGGCTGCTGCTGGGCAGCCAGGCCGCCGAGGTGCTGGCCCATACCGAGCTGCCGGTGCTGATCGTCAAATAGGCTGACATGTCAGCGGTGGCGCGGTGGGGTGAAATGGGCTAAAGGCCCGGGAAAGCCATTCCACCGGGCCCGCCATGACCCAGATTCCGCCCCGCCGCATCGCCGTCATCGACATCGGCAAGACCAATGCCAAGGTGGTGCTGATCGACGCCGAAAGCCGGGGGCAGGTCGATGCGCGCTCCATCCCCAATGCGGTGCGCGGCGACGGGCCCTATCCCCATGCCGATGTGGACGGGCTCTGGGGCTTCATCCTCGAAAGCCTCGAGGAACTGGGCGCCCGGCATGGCGTGGACGGCATTTCCATCACCACCCACGGCGCCACCGGGGCGCTGCTGGCGGGGGACGGCCTCGCCCTGCCGGTGCTCGACTATGAATTCGACGGCCCGGAAAGCACTGCCGGCGCCTATGCCGAGGTGCGCCCCGGCTTTGCCGAGAGCCTGTCGCCGCGCCTGCCCAACGGGCTCAATCTGGGAGCGCAGATCTTCTGGCAGGCGCGGACCTTTCCCGAGGCATTCGACCGCGTCGAGGCCATCGTGCCCTATGCGCAATACTGGGCCTGGCGGCTGACCGGCGTGCTGGCCAGCGAAGTCACCTCGCTGGGATGCCACACCGATCTGTGGGCGCCGGCGCGCGGCGATTTCTCCAGCCTGGTCGAGGCCATGAGCTGGCGGGCGCTGTTCCCGCCCATCCGTCCCGCCATGTCGATCCTCGGCCCGCTCCGTCCGGAACTGGCGGCGCGAACGGGGCTTGCCCCCTCCACCCCGGTCACTTGCGGCATTCACGATTCCAACGCCTCGCTGCTGCCGCATCTGGGCCGGCACGAAACGCCCTTCACCATCGTTTCCGCCGGCACCTGGTCGATCCTGATGACGGTGGGCGGGGCGGTCGGAGCGCTCGACCCCGCTCGCGACAGCCTCGCCAATGTCGATGCCCATGGCCGCCCCGTGCCCACCGCCCGCTTCATGGGCGGGCGGGAGTTCGACCTGCTGGTGCCCGAAATCGCCGAGCCCGCGGCGGCGGACGTCGCCGCGGTGCTCGAGGGCGACATACAGGCGCTGCCCAGCTTCGTGCCCGGCGTCGGTCCCTTTGGCGCGCGGCCGGGAGGATGGACCGTCGATCCGGACACGCTCACCCCCGGCCGGCGCACCGCCGCCGCCTCGCTCTATCTGGCGCTGATGGCCCGCGCCTGCCTCGATCTGTGCGGGCTGGGGCGCAGCATCACGTTGGAGGGGCCACTGGCGCGCAACCGGCTTTTCGGGGCGGCGCTGGCGCGGCTCGCGGGCGTGCCGGTCCATGCTTCGGGCGACAGCACCGGAACCAGTCTGGGCGCCAGCCTGTTGTTCGGCGGAACCCTGCCCGAAACCGAGGGCAGCCATGCGATTTCACCCCTGCAAGCCGCGGGATTCGACGCCTATGTTGAAGCCTGGCGCCGGCGGGTGAGCGGCTAGATCCTCACCGCCCGCGGCCCGGCGCCGCAAGGAGGCCGCCATGGCACAGCACCGGCACCGTGTCGTCATCGTGGGAGGCGGCTTTGGCGGCCTCGCCGCCGCCAAGGCGCTGGCCGGGTCCGACGCCGAGGTGGTGGTGATCGACCGGCGCAATCATCACCTGTTCCAGCCGCTGCTCTATCAGGTGGCGACGGCCGCCCTCAGCCCCTCCGAGATCGCCTGGCCCATCCGTCACCTCTTGCGCCGCCAGGCCAATGCCCGCGTGCTGATGGCCACCGTCACCGGCATCGACACCGGATCGCGCGCGGTGCTGCTCGAGGATGGCAGCCGCGAACCCTATGACAGCCTCATCCTCGCCACAGGGGCCCAGCACGCCTATTTCGGCCATGACGAATGGGAGGCCTATGCCCCGGGGCTCAAGACCCTGGAAGACGCCATCGCCATCCGCCGCAAGCTGCTGCTGGCGCTGGAGGCGGCCGAGCGCGAGTCCGATCCGGCGCGGCGCCGGTCGCTGCTGACCTTCGCCATCATCGGGGCCGGCCCCACCGGGGTCGAGATGGCCGGCGCCATCGTCGAATTGGGCCGGGCCAGCCTCAAGGGCCAGTTCCACACGCTGGCGCCCGAGGATCTGCGGGTGGTGCTGATCGAGGGCGCCGACCGGGTGCTGCTCAATTTCGATCCGGCACTATCGGCCTATACGCTGCATTCGCTGCGCGAGATGGGCGTCGAAGTCGAGCTCGACCAGAAGGTCACCGCCATCGATGCGGACGGGGTCGGCTTCGGCGACAAGCGGCTGGGCACGAGCACCATCATCTGGGCCGCCGGGGTCGCCGCCTCGCCGGTCGCCCGCTGGCTGGGCGTCGAGGGGGACCGGGCCGGACGCATCCGCGTGGCGCCCGACCTTTCGGTTCCGGGCCATCCGGAAATCCACGTCATCGGCGACGCCGCCAGCATCGTCGATGACGATGGCCGGCCGGTTCCGGGCGTCGCCCCCGCCGCCAAGCAGCAGGGCAAGCACGTCGCCCGCGTCATCCGGCGGCGCCTCGCCGGCGACACCGGGGCCCTGCCCTTCCATTATGCCCATGCCGGCGATCTCGCCACCATCGGCAAGCGCTCGGCGGTCATCGATTTCGGCCGGGTGAAGCTGCATGGCTGGCTCGCCTGGTGGGTGTGGGGCTTCGCCCATATCTACTTCCTGGTCGAAACCCGCACGCGCATCTTCATCACCCTGAGCTGGCTGTGGATCTATCTCACCGGCCAGCGCAGCGCCCGGCTCATCACCCATGGCGACGCCACCAGCGACAAGCCGCTCGAGGAAGTGGACGAGGATTGAAGCCGCCCGGCGGGGGCGCTGGTCGCCGCTTCCGACAGAACCTGCAAGCCTCTAATGCTCCGTCGCTACCCCGGTGACCGGCTTGGACAGGCTGCGTTCGCGCAGCCAGATATAAAGGCCGCTGCCGATGACGATGGGCGCACCGAGATAGAGCCAGATATCGGGCGGCTGGTTGAACACCAGCCAGCTCGCCGCGGACAGGAAGATGATCTGGAAATAGGCGAAGGGCGCCAGCACCGATGCCGGCGCCAGCCCCGCCGCCATGGTGATGAGCTGGTGGCCGGCGAAGCCGAAAATGCCCACGGCGAAGAAGGCGAACCAGCCGTCCGGCGTCGTCGGCCACGACCAGTGGAACGACACCAGCGGCAGCAGGCTGACAGTGGCGAAAACGGCGACGTAGAACTGGCTGGTGGCGGCGCTGTCGAGCCCGGACACGCGGCGCGTGAACAGCATGTAAAAGGCGGTGCTGAGCGCGGCGCCCAGGCTCAGCAGCGCGGCCGGATGGAAGGCATCGGTGCCGGGCCGGACGATGACCAGCACGCCCAGAAAGCCGATGCCGATCGCACTCCAGCGGCGCCAGCCGACCGTTTCGCCCAGCATCGGCACGGACAGCGCGCAGATCATCAGCGGCACGGTGAAGGCGATGGCTCCGGTCACCGTCAGGGGCAGATATTGCAGCGCGAGGAAATTGCCCACGGTCGAGCCCAGCAGCGTCGCCGCCCGCAGCAATTGCAGCTTCATGCTGCCGGTGCGCACCAGATTTCTCCCGTACCGGGGCAGATGGATGGCGGCCACCATAGCTAGGTGGATCGCATAGCGGATGAATACGATCTGGACGGCGGAAATACCCACAAGTCCCAACCATTTCGCCGAGGAATCGATACCGGCGAACATCAGATAGGCAGCCAGCGCCAGGGCAATGCCCAGAAGGCGATGCTCGGCGGGCGGAGCGAAGGAAGAAGACATGCGAGAACTCGAAAGCCGCCGGGGATGGCGGCCATGACCAAGGCTGGTGGAAGCCGAGGGCCAAGTCAACCTAATCTTGTATGGTAGGACCTCGCGGCTTCAGAAGGTCTCCGCCAAATGCCGCACCCGGAGCGAATCCTGCAACTCCGCCGCGCTTGCCGCCGCCCCATGACGCGGATGGAACCCGAGCTCCGCCCTGCGTCCCGGCAACAGCGTCAGGGCATTGTCGGAGAAATAACCCGGCACATCGACGCTGGCGGTGACGAAGAAGGCGGGCTTGTCGGTTTCCAGCGTCAGCACCGCCCTGCCCTCGCGGTCCGCGAGCTTGGCGCTGATGGTGGGCTGCTCCAGTTCATAGGCCTTGTAGGGCCTGGGGAAATAATCGTTCTCGCCCAGAACCCTGCCGGTTTCGTCGCTCCAGGTGAAAAACAGGAACTCGTCCTCGGCCAGATCCGTGGCCGCCAGCACGACGATTGCCACCGCCCCGTCCGGGCCCACGGCGCCGTGGCCCGAAAACAGCACCCGGCTGTCTCCGCCGACCTTTGCCGCCATGACCTCGAGCGCGATGGAGATCGGCCGGGCAGTATCGTTGATGGCCTTGAGCACTATTTCGGCGCCATCGGCGCCGGGCACGGCCACGACATTGACCGGCAGGTAGAAGCGCCGAGCCATATGGTGAAGCAGCTTCCACTGGCCGCCATGGTCGAGGCTCGACCAGCTCGCGACCGGCCAGACGTCGTTGAGCTGCCAATAGAGCGTGCCCATGCAGCGCGGCTTGGTGGAGCGCCAGTATTCGATGGCGGTCTTGATGGCGAGGCCCTGCTGGACCTGGCTCAAAAACACCATCTGGTCGAAATCGCGGGGGAAGCGGAAATAGCGCGTCATCGTCTCGATGATGCGGGCATTGCCGCCCTCGTTGCGCTGGTGGTTTTCCATCACCGGGGAGGACGGATTGCGGTCCTTCGCCTCGGCGAAGCTCTCGATGACGTTCATCGAGGGGAAGGACTGGAAGCCGAATTCGGAGGCGAAGCGCGGATTGACCGTCCGATAGGCGTCGAAGCTCTTGGCCGAATGCCAGACGTCCCAGTAATGCAGGTCGCCGCGCGTATCCGAATGCCAGCCATCGGAGAAGTCCATATAGCCCAGCGAGGGCGAGGACGGCCAGAAACGGCGTCCCGGGTCCTCGTCCTCGACGATCCGGTGCAGCAGGGAATTGAGCCGGTCGTAATTGGCGATATAGCGCTCCTTGTCGGCGCGCGTTTCCGGATACCAGTCGAGCGAGCCGATCACCTCGTTGTCGCCGCACCACAGCGCGATGGAGGCATGGTGGCTGAGGCGGCGCACCTGCTGGGTGATCTCGGTTTCGACCGAAGCGAGGAATTCGCGGTTGGACGGATAGCTCATGCAGGAGAACATGAAGTCGTGCCAGATGAGCAGGCCCAGCTCGTCGCAAAGATCGTAGAACCAGTCGGCCTCGTATTGCCCGCCGCCCCAGATGCGCAGCATGTTCATATTGGCGGCCCTGGCGCTTTCGAGCAGGTCGCGGACTACCGCCGGGGTGATGCGCGAGGGGATGGCATCGGCCGGAATCCAGTTGGCGCCCATCATGGTGACGTCGCGGCCGTTGACGCGGCATTTGAACGTGTGGTCGATCTCGTCCTTCTCGATCACCCATTCGAGTTTTCTCAGCCCGATCCGGCGGGTGGTGACCTCGCCTTCGAGATCGGTCCGGAGCGTATAGAGCGTCTGCTCCCCCTGCCCCGCCGGCCACCAGAGGCGCGGATCGCCGATGGTGACCTTATGGGTGACCACATTCTCTCCCGGCTGCACGCTCACCTTGTCGGCGATCACCTGTCCGTCGATTTCATGCGCGAGCTCGACCACGCCATGGGCAAAGGCGAAAAGCCGTGTCCTGATCGACAGTTCGACGGAATTCTTCCCGTGGCGCTGATCGACCTCGACGCTCTCCTGCCGGGCGAGGCGGGATTTGCGCAGGCTCATCGTGCCATAAACCCCGATGGGCATGAGGCGGATGCCCCAGTCCCAGCCGGCATGGCAGGCCGGCTTGCGGATGAAGTTCATATGGATGCCCTTCAGTCCGTTGGTGAGATAGTTGTAGGTGAAGGGGATGGGAAAGGGATGCGCCTCGGCCCTTTGTCTCGCCACGTCGGCGGCGACGGCGAAGTCGATGCGCAGCGTGTTCTCGCCCGCCCGCACCTTGCCGGTCACGTCGATATCGTGGCGCAGGAAACTGTTGTCGGTGCGCGCCACTTCCTCGCCATTGAGCAGAATCGTGGCGATGCAGTCCACGTCCGACAGCGTCAGGGTGAGATAGCCGTCCAGATCGGCGGGCGCAGCGGTGAAGACGCGTTCCATGGACCAGGCGGTTTGGTTGACCCACATCACCCGTTTCTCGTTTTCGCCGAAATAGGGATCAGGAATCAGATCGGCCGCCAGCAGCGCCGCATGGACGTCGCCCGGCAGGACAATGGTCGTGGCGATATTCCGTGCCGGCGCGACGAGGGCGAAGGTGCCGCCCAGATCAAGGGCGGTGTTATGGACGTCGGCGTGCATGGCGTTCCTCCGGAGCCGGCCCGGAAAACTCCGGTGCAATCGATTTCAGAGCCAGTTTCTAGAACATCGGGCCGAAAAGTGAAATCGCGGTTTTCGGATAATCCCCGCTGCCGGTCGCAGGCCCCCGGGACGGCGGCAAACGTTTTACGAATAACTTAGTAATTTTACCGATAGTGCCGGTATTGAAAGGCCCGCCCGCATGTCCGTGTTCCGGCACATTGGTAACAGATTGTCGTTCCCGCCGGACACCCCCGAGCTGGTCCTGGCGCAATGGCGGGCGGTGAGCCGGCAGGTGCCGCTGCTCTACGCCATGCTGATGTGCAACACGCTGATCGTGGCCTGGACGCATTTCGAGGTGGCGCCGACGGCGCTTGCCGTCCACATCCCAGCGGCGCTCACGGCGCTGTGCATCATCCGGGCGGTGCAATGGTGGCGCAGCCAGGATTCGCCGATCACGGTGGAGCAGGCCCGCCGGGGCCTTGGTGCCATGGTGTGGATCGCGGCGGCCATGGCGCTGGGCTTCGTCGCCTGGAGCTTTTCCCTGTTCCCTTATGGCGACGCCTATCTGCGCTCGCAGATCGCCTTTTTCCTCGGCATCACCACCATTGGCTGCATGTTCTGCCTCATGCATGTGCGCGCCGCCGCGCTGGCGGTGGGATTGTGCGCCCTGGTGCCGTTCTTCGTGTTTTTCCTCGCCTGGGGCGAGCAGACGCTGATCGCCATCGCGGTCAACATGGTGCTGGTGATCGCGGGGCTCCTGGTCATCCTGCTCGCCAATAACCGGGATTTCGCCGCGCTGGTGGCCTCGCGCAGCGACATGGCACGACGCCAGGCGGAGACGCAGCGCCTGTTCGACGAAAACTACCGCCTCGCCAATATCGACAGCCTGACCAACCTGCCCAACCGGCGCAGCTTCGAGCGGCGGCTGACGCTGGCGCTGCGGCAGGCGGAGGACGCGGGCCAGTCGGTCGCGGCCGCCCGGCTGGACCTCGACCGGTTCAAGTCGGTCAACGAGATTTTCGGGCAACTGGCGGGCGATCGGGTGCTGATCGAGGTGGCCCGCCGGCTCGATGCGCTGTGCCAGCCCGATATTTTCGTCGCGCGCATGGGCGGCAACAGTTTTGGGCTGGTTCTGCCCGGCCCGGTCGATGACGAGACGCTCGCCCGGCACGGGGAAAAATTCTGCGAGGCCATGCGCGAGACGTTCGAACTGCCCGAGGGCGTGGTGCGTCTCTCCGCTTCGGTGGGATTGGCGGCCTCGCGGCCCGGCGATACGCCGCACGAACTGTTCGAGCGCGCCGACAATGCCGCCTCCATCGCCAAGCGCGAGGCGCGCGGCGCGGCGGTGGTGTTCGCCGAACGCCACTGGCGCGAGATCGACCAGGCCCGCCGCATGGAGCATCTGCTGCACACGGCGGATCTCGATGAGGAAATCTACGTCCTTTTGCAGCCGCAATTCGATATTTCGCTGGGCGCGACCACAGGCTTCGAGGCCCTGGCGCGCTGGCGCAGCCCGGTCCTGGGGGAAATCTCGCCGGCCCAGTTCATTCCGCTGGCCGAACGCAGCGGGCAGATCGGCAGGATCACCAGGGCGGTGCTGCGCAAGGCGCTGGCGGCCAGCGCCCACCTGCCCCGCTCGCTGCGGCTCTCCGTCAACCTTTCGGCCCACGATATCGGCTCGAGCACGGCCATCGAGCAGATCGTGGCCCTGGTGGCCGCCCACGGCTCGCCCTGCCGGATCGATTTCGAGATCACCGAAACCGCGGTGATGCGCGATCTCAAGCAGGCCAACCAGTCGCTGCTGGCGCTGCTGGGGCTGGGCGCCCGCATCGCGCTCGACGATTTCGGCACCGGCCATTCCAGCCTCACCCACGTGCAGAAGCTGCCGCTGCACCGCATCAAGATCGACCGCAGCTTCGTGGTCGAGGTCACCAGCGACCCGGCCAGCCGTGCCATCGTCAAGACCATGATCGACCTGAGCCGCAACCTGGGCATCTCCTGCGTCTTCGAGGGCATCGAGACCGAGGAGCAGCTCGAGGCACTGGTGGCGCTGGGCGGCCACGTCATGCAGGGCTATCTGTTCGGCCGCCCCATGCGGCCCGAAGAGGTCGGCGAATATCTCTCCCGCGAACGCTCCCTGCGGCAGCTCGAAACCCGCGCGGTGTCGAGGGGCTAGGCGGTCCACGGCCTTTGCCGAAGCTGTTGCGTTCCCCTCCCCCTTGAGGGGAGGGGTTAGGGGTGGGGGTTCCGCTCCATCGATATTCTCGATGAAGCAAGCGGACTCCCGGATAATCCCAAACCCCCACCCTCGATCCCTCCCCCTTGAGGGGGAGGGAGGCGAAGGGGCCCGCATCGCGGATTTATCCATATGCGATTGCCTTGCCCTCCGCCGGGGGCAAGGGGGCCGGCCCTCCCTTACTGCGCCGCTTCCTCCGGTTCGTCGACCTCGATGAAGCCGCCGGATTGGCGATGCCAGAGCTGGCTGTAGACGCCGCCGCTGTCGACGAGCTGGGCGTGGGTGCCCTGCTCGATGATCCGGCCCTTGTCCAGCACCACCAGCCTGTCCATCATGGCGATGGTGGAGAGGCGATGGGCGATGGCGATTACCGTCTTGCCCTGCATCAGGTGCTGCAACTGCCCCTGAATGGCCGCCTCCACCTCGGAATCCAGCGCCGAGGTGGCTTCGTCCAGCACCAGGATCGGCGCATTCTTGAGCAGCACCCGGGCAATGGCGATGCGCTGGCGCTGCCCGCCCGAGAGCTTCACGCCGCGCTCGCCCACATGAGCGTCATAGCCCCGCCGGGCCTTGGGATCGGTGAGGCTGGGGATGAAATCGGCGGCCTCGGCCCGCTCGGCGGCGGCGATCATCATCTCCTCGGTGGCGTCGGGCCGGCCGTAAAGGATGTTCTCCCGCACCGAGCGATGCAGCAGCGAGGTATCCTGGGTGACGACGCCGATATTGGCGCGCAGGCTGTCCTGGGTCACCTCGGCGATGTCGTGGCCGTCGATCAGGATGCGCCCGTCCTGCCGGTCGTAGAAGCGCAGCAGCAGGTTGACGATGGTGGATTTACCGGCGCCCGAGCGGCCCACGAGGCCGATCTTCTCGCCCGGGCGGATATGCAGGTTCAGCCCCTCGATGACGCCCTTGCTCTTGCCGTAGTGGAACGAGATGTTCTCGAAGCGGATATCGCCCGCGACCTTGCCGATGGGCTGGGCGCCCGGCTTGTCGGCCACGACCCGCGGCAGCGAGATCGAGGCAATGCCGTCGCGCACCACGCCGATATTCTCGAACAGGGCCGACATTTCCCACATCACCCACTGGCTCATGCCCTGGAAGCGCATGACCAGGCCCAGCGACACCGCCAGCGCCCCGGGCGTCATGGCGCCCTGCATCCACAGCCAAATGCCCGTGGCCCCGACCGCCGCCAGCAGCAGGGAATTGGACCAGTTCACCAACAGGTTGAGCACGGTGAACAGGCGCATCTGCCGATAGACCGTGTCGAGGAACTCGTCCATCGCCTCCTTGGCGTAGGTTTCCTCGCGGTTGGAATGGCTGAACAGCTTGACCGTGGCGATATTGGTATAGCTGTCGACGATCCGCCCGGTCATCAACGAGCGGGCGTCGGCCTGCGCCTCGGAGATATGGCCCAGGCGCGGGATGAAATAGACCATCATCGCCACGTAGAAGCAGAGCCAGACCAGGAACGGGATGGCCAGGCGCCAGTCCGCCGATGCCGCCAGCACCACCGCGCCGGTGAAATAGACGACGACATAGACCAGCATGTCGAGCAGCTTCATCACCACTTCGCGCACGGCCAGCGCCGTCTGCATCAGCTTGGCGCCGATGCGGCCGGCGAACTCGTCCTGGAAATAGCTCATCGACTGACGGATGAGATAGCGATGGCTCATCCAGCGGATGCGCTGGGGGAAATTGCCCAGCAGCGTCTGGTGCATGGTCACCGTCGAGACCAGCATGAAGGTGGGCAGGATCACCACGATCATCGCCGCCATGCCGGCCAGCTTCCAGCCGTCGGTTTCGAGGAAAGTCTCGGGATCGGCGCCGGCCAGCCAGTTCACCACGTCGCCGATGAAGCCGAAGACGACGATTTCGCCGATGGCCACCGCCGCGGCGGCGACGGCCATCAGCGCCAGCCATTTCTTGGCGCCATGGCTATAGTGGAGGCAGAAGGCCAACAGCCCCTTGGGCGGCTCCACCGGCTCTTCGAGCGGATAGGGATTCAGTCGCCGTTCAAACCAGCGCAACATTGCTCAACACCATTTCATCCTTGCCGGGCTCCCGCACCGCGGCCACTTCCATGCCGCCTCAACTGCAGTCGAGGCCATGGCGTTTCACGGCCGGCGGCGGAACCCGCGCGAAAATTTCGGAACCGCGCTCATGTCGCCCGAAACCGGCACAGAGGAGCACGTGCAAAAAGCCACTTTACGAGCCTTCCCCATTGCCGTCTCAATTGGCGGCGAAGAGTCACGCTATGCAGCCTGGAGCCGCATAGAATACATCAGTACGACGAATCGGCTGTAACCGGGCAGACACAGGCGGAGAAACTTCTTTTCCTCCTGCTTCTTCCCGCGGAGGCGCGGCGGACCGGAACGGGCCGCCGGTTGGCGAAACGAAATAACGGGACCGGGTCATGCGCACCGAGAGCGAGCACACCATCTATCTCAAGGACTATGCTCCCACCCCATACCGGATCGTGTCAGCAGACCTCGATTTCCGGATCCGCGAGGAGGCCACGCGCGTGCGCGCGCAACTGACCATCGAGCCCCGCCCCGGCACGGAGCCGGGCACGCCGCTGGTGCTGGACGGGGACGAGCTCAAGCTCGATTCCATCGCCATGGACGGCGCGCCGATGGTGCTGTCGGCCTATACGAGCGACGCCAACGGGTTGACGCTGGTGGAGCCGCCGCCGCGCCGTTTCGTGCTCGAGACCGAGGTGACGCTGAAGCCCGAGGCCAATACCAGGCTGATGGGGCTCTACCGCTCCGGCGGCACCTGGTGCACCCAGTGCGAGCCGGAAGGCTTCCGCCGCATCACCTATTATCTCGACCGGCCCGACATTCTCGCCCCCTTCAAGGTGCGCATGACCGCCCCGCGCAGCCTCGCCCCGATATTGCTGGCCAATGGCAATCTGCTCGAGCAGGGCGATGCCGGCGAGGACATGCATTACGCCGTCTGGGAGGACCCCTTTCCCAAGCCCGCCTATCTCTTCGCGCTGGTGGCCGGCGACCTGGGCTCGATCACCGACAGCTTCACCACGATGAGCGGCCGCGAGATCGCCCTGGCCATCTATTGCGCCCATGGCAAGGAAGACGAGTGCCACTACGCCATGGACAGCCTCAAGCGCTCCATGGCCTGGGACGAGCGCCGCTTCGGCCGCGAATACGATCTGGACGTGTTCAACATCGTCGCCGTTTCCGACTTCAATTTCGGCGCCATGGAGAACAAGGGCCTCAACATCTTCAACGACCGGCTGGTGTTCGCGAAGCCCGAAACCGCCACCGACGCCAATTATCATGGCATCGAGCGGGTCATCGCCCATGAATATTTCCACAACTGGACCGGCAACCGCATCACCTGCCGCGACTGGTTCCAGCTCTGCCTCAAGGAAGGGCTGACGGTCTATCGCGACCAGGAATTCACCTCGGACGAGCGCAGCCGCCCGGTGCAGCGCATCCATGACGTGCAGAACCTGCGCACCAACCAGTTCCCCGAGGATGGCGGCCCGCTGGCCCATCCGCCGCGCCCGGACAATTATCGCGAGATCAACAACTTCTATACGACGACGGTGTACGAGAAGGGCGCCGAAGTGGTGCGCATGCTGGCGACGCTGCTGGGCGAGGCCGGCTTCCGCAAGGGCATGGATCTCTATTTCGAGCGCCATGACGGCGAGGCGACCACCATCGAGGCCTTCCTCAAGGTGTTCGAGGACGCCAACGGCGTCGACCTCGCGCAATTCGGCATCTGGTACACCCAGGCGGGCACGCCGCAGGTCGATGTCACCGACAGCTATGACGCGGCCAGCCAGACCTATACGCTCACCCTCGCCCAGAAGGTCGATCCCACCCCCGGCCAGGCGGAAAAGCAGCCCCTGCTGATCCCGGTGCGCTTCGGCCTCATCGGCCCCAATGGCAGCCCCATGGGCTGGACCGGGGTGAGCGGCGGCGAGGTTCGGGACGATCTCATCCTGTTCGACCGCGCCAGCGTGACCCTGACCTTCACCGGCATCGCCAGCCGACCGGTGCCCTCGCTGTTCCGGGGCTTTTCCGCCCCGGTCAAGGTCACCTCCAATCTCGGCCAGGAGCAATTGCTGTTCCTCGCCCGGCACGACAGCGATCCGTTCAACCGCTGGGATGCCCTGCAGACCGCCTCGACGGCGCTGATCGCCGATGCGGCAAGGGGCAAGGACTGGTCGGGAACGGATATCGATGCACTGCGCCAGGCCTTGCTCGACACGCTGGACGATCCCGGGCTCGACCCCGCCTTCAAGGCGCAGGCCATCGCCATCCCGGCCGCAACCGTGGTGGCCCGCCATATCGGGCATGATGTCGATCCCGATGCCGTGGCCGCCGCCCGCAAGAGGCTGATGACGGCCATGGTGGGGCCGGTAGCGGAACGGCTGGAAGCGAAATACCGCGCCCTCTCCTCCAGCGAGCCCTACAGCCCCGACGCCGGCCAGGCCGGGCGCCGTTCGCTGCGCAACGGGCTGCTCGGCCTGCTCGTCGCCGGCTCGGACCGGGGCGCGCCGCTGGCCACGGCGCAATATACCGGCGCCGCCAACATGACCGACCGCTACGCGGCCATGGCCATCGCCGCCCATTACTGGACCGGCGACGCCCAGGCGATCCTGGGAGATTTCCGCACCATCCACGCCGGCGATCCGCTGGTCTTCGACAAATGGCTCACCGCCTCGGCCCAGGCGCCGGACGATCGGGTCGTCGAGCGCATGCGCGCCATTCTCGCCGCCCCGGATTTCCCCCGCACCAATCCCAACCGGCTGCGCTCGCTGCTGGGCCCGTTCGTGATGAGCAATATGGTGCAGTTCGCCCGCAAGGACGGCGCCGGCTTCCGCTTCATCACCGAGGCGGTGGCGGAGATCGACAGGGTCAACCCGCAGGTGGCCTCGCGCATCCTCACCGGCTTCCGCATCCTGCCCATTCTGGAGCCGGCGCGGCGCGACAAGGGGCGCGAAGCGCTGGCGGCGCTCCGGGATCGGGAGGGGCTCAGCCGCAACGTCGCCGACATTCTCGACCGGCTGCTGGCGGGGTGATACGACACGCCGAAATTGGAAGAATTTTTCTTCACCGCTAAGTGATTCAATCGACTCCGCTTTTCGCCGCCCGCCCGGAAGCGCCCCCGAAGGGGCTCTGGACAAGCACGAATCCCTGATTCATACCTTGTTAAGGGCAAGTCGGTCTTGGGCGCTAAGCCCCTCAAAAGAATGGAGAATTTCATGCGATCGTCGGAGGCGTCCGGCGCCGGCGCGTTCGGATTCCGCGTCGGCATGGGGAAATATCGGGAACAGCTTTCCTCCGGCCTCGCCATCGCCGCCATCGCCATCCTCGGCGCGGCCCTGTTCGTCGCCTACGACGCCAGCCGTACTTTCGAGCTGCTGGAAATTTCCGAATATTCCCGATGGGACAGTTTTTTCGGGCTGGCCGGCCGCGGCGCCGCGGCGCTGGTGCTGGCCTGCGCGCTGATCGTGCTGGCCACCCGCCAGCGCCCGCCCGCGTCCGGCAGGCGCGACGACTACCGGCAGCTTGCCTCTGCCATCCCCATGGGACTGGCCTGCTGGACCCGCTCCGGGCGGCTTATCGTATGCAACGAGAATTACCGCCGCAGCCTGGGAGCCGGCGGGGCCGACCCGGACTATCGCGAGGCCATCGGCCGGCTGGTGTCGGGCGGGGAGATGCGGCTGCTATGCGAGGACGAGCGCAGCCGCCTGCTCGAACTCTCCCGCCCCGACGGCACCTGCCTGCTCATCGAGGAACGACCGCTGGGCGAGGGCAATTTCGTGACGCTGGTGACCGACATCACCGAACGCAAGCGCGCCGACGCCATGCTCGGGGCAATCCGCCAGGAGCAGCGCCTGCTCGCCCGCCGCTATCACGAGGAAAAGCTGAAGGCGGAGGCCGCCAGCCGCGCCAAGACCAATTTCCTCGCCCATCTCAGCCACGACATTCGCACCCCGCTCAACCACATCATCGGCTTTGCCGAACTGATGCAGCACGAGACCTATGGCCCCATGGGCGACCAGCGCTATGCGGAATATGTGGAGACCATCAAGACCTCGGGCGAGCACCTGCTGGCCTCCTTCGCCGCCATTCTGGACCTGGCCGAGCTCGAAAACGGACAGAAGGCGCTGCGCCAGGACATCGTGCTGCTCGATGAGGTGCTCGACACGGTGATCAAGCGTTT
Source organism: Devosia honganensis (assembly GCF_042648785.1). Taxonomy (NCBI): domain Bacteria; kingdom Pseudomonadati; phylum Pseudomonadota; class Alphaproteobacteria; order Hyphomicrobiales; family Devosiaceae; genus Devosia; species Devosia honganensis. The sequence continues at coordinate 122,748 of NZ_JBHRYD010000005.1, read as the reverse complement.
TCGCGGGCAGATGCAGCGCGCCGGCGTCCGGCTGACGGTGGGCCCCGCCTCGGGCGCGGTGCTGCGCGGCGACCGGCTGGGGCTGACGCGCATGATCGGCAATATCATGGACAATGCGGTGCGCTTCACCCGTTCGGGCGGCAGCGTCACCCTCGCCACCTATGCGGCCGAGGACGGGGTGGTGGTCGAGATCAGCGACACCGGCATCGGCATGAGCGAGGAGCGCCTGGCCGGGCTCAGCCAGCCTTTCGCGCTGGGCGACGCCACCTTCACCCGCGACGGCGTCGGGCCGGGCCTGGGGATTTCCATCGCCCGCGCCATCGCCGAGTTGAGCGGCGGGCATATCGCCATCGATTCCGCGCCCTCGCTGGGCACCACCGTGGCCATCTCGCTGCCGATCGAGCCGGCCGCCGCCGAGCTGGCGGCTGCCTGACGGTTACAGCACCGCCGCCTTTTCGTACCAGAGTGCGGCTGCCGACGAGACCTCGCGCTGCATGTCGGCGACATCCAGCTCGAGCCGCCCGAAATCGGGATAGTTCGACAATTGCGCCAGAAGGTCCTTGAAGGCCGGCGTCCATGCTTCCTCCCGGAAGGGGTTCACCAGGGCCGAGCTCATCACCTGCACGATAGTCGAATAAAGCCCGTGGATCTCGGCGAGGCGGTGGCCGGCGGGGACGAGACCGGTTTCCGCCAGCCGCGCCAGCACCCTCGCCGTCGGGGCCTGCGGCAGGCCGATGGTGTTTCCCGCCACCAGTTGCGCCGACTGGGCGATGAATTCGAGATCGACCAGGCCTCCATCGGCCAGCTTGAGGTCGAAAGCGTGGCGCGGCTTGCGCTCGCGCGCCATCAGCGCCCGCATGGCAACGACGTCCTCGACGGTTTTCGTGGCGTCGCGGGGCCGCTGCATGATCGCGGCGATTTCCGCATCCACCTTGCCGGCAAGATCGCCGGTCGCCGCCACGACGCGGGCGCGGCTCAGCGCCAGGTGCTCCCAGGTCCAGGCATTGTCCTTGTGATAGGCGTGAAAGCCGGCAAGGCTGGTCGCCAGCGGCCCGGCATTGCCCGAGGGCCGCAGGCGCATGTCGGCCTCGTAGAGCACGCCTTCCGCCGTGGGCGCCGAGATGGCCGCGACGAGCCGCTGGGTCAGCCGGGTGAAATAATGCGAGCTCGCCAGTGGCCGGGCGCCATCGGATTCGGTGTCCGGCCCCTCATAGAGCAGGATGAAGTCGAGATCGGAGGTGAAGGTCATCTCCCGCCCCGCCATCTTGCCGAAGGCGAGCAGCGCCATTTCGGCCCCGGGGATGCGGCCGTGGCGGACGGCGAATTCGTCCCGCACCTTGTTGAACAGCCGGTGCAGCAGGGTTTCGGCCAGCGCGGTGAACTGCTCCCCTGCCCCGGCCGCGCCGACCGTGCCCGACAGCAGGCCCGCCGCGATCATGAATTTCTGTTCCTGGCCGATGATGCGGGCGCGGTCGATCAGGTCCTCATAGGAGCGGGCGTCGGCGAGGAAGGCATCGGTCTTGGCCACCAGCACCGCACGATGGGTGATTTCGGTGGCGAAGGCCGGATCGATCAGCCCGTCCATGACATGGGCGCGGTGGATCACCGCCTCGGCCATGCGCGGCGCCGAGGCCATGAACTGCACCAGCAGGGTGCGCAATTGCTCGTGATTGCGCAGCAGGGCGAAAAACTGCACCCCGGCCGGCAGGCGCGAAAGGAAATCATCCATGCGCGCCAGCGCCGCATCGGCATTGCCGGCGCGGCCGATGGTGGCCAGCAGCGAGGGCAGCAATTCGGTCAGATGGGCGCGCGCCGCCGCCGTCCGCGTCGAGGGATAGCTGCCATAATGCCATTTGCGCACGGTTTCGACGACCTTGTGCGCATCGGCAAAGCCCATGCTGGCGAGGGTTTCGAGAGTTTCGGGATCGTCGTCACTGCCAGTGAAGACCAGATTGCCTTCGCCCGAGCCCAGCGTCTCGCCCTCGGTGAAGAGCTCGGCATAGTAGCGCGAGACGCGCTCGAGGGCGGCGCGATAGGCGCTTTCGAAGGCGGCGGGATCGGCCTCCCCCATCAGCCTTCCGATCGCCGCCACGCCGGCGGGCGTCTCGGGCATGATGTGGGTCTGCTCGTCCTTCAGCATTTGCAGCCGGTTCTCGACCGCGCGCAGATACCAATAGGTTTCGGTCAGTTCCGCGGCGGTGTCCGCACCGATCCAGCTCGCCGCCGCCAGCGCCGCCAGGGCCTTCGCGGTGGGGCGCACGCGCAGGCTCTGGTCGCGGCCGCCGGCGATCAATTGCTGGGTCTGGGCGAAGAACTCGATCTCGCGGATGCCGCCGCGCCCGAGCTTGACATTGTGCCCCTCGACGCGGATGTCCCCGACCTTCTTGGAAATATTGATCTGCCGCTTCATCGCCTGGATATCGGCGATGGTGGCGAAGTCGAGATGCTTGCGCCAGATATAGGGCGCCAGCTCGCGCAGAAAGCCCTCGCCCGCCGCCTTGTCGCCGGCACAGGGCCGGGCCTTGATCCAGGCGGCGCGCTCCCAGTTCTGCCCGCGCACCTCGTAATAGGCCAGCGCCGCATCGAACGAGATGGCGACCGGGGTGGAGCCCGGATCGGGCCGCAGCCGCAGATCGGTGCGGAACACATAGCCCCCGGCCTGCCGGTCCTCCATCAGCCCCACCAGCTTCTGCACCATGCGCGCATAGATGCGTGTCGCCTCGTCCGGGTCGGCCAGCACGCCCTTGCGCGGGTCGAAGAAGGCGACGATGTCGATGTCGGAGGAATAATTGAGCTCGCGCCCGCCATGCTTGCCCAGCGCGAAAAGGGTGAGTCCGGAATTGGCGGCGCATGCCTTCTCGGGCGCAATGGCCAGCTTTCCCCTTGCGGCCGCCAGCCGCATCAGCAGGTCGAGCGCGGCTTCGAGCGCCGCATCGGCCAGGTCCGACAGGGCCTCGGTCGCCCGCGCCGTGGTCCAGGCGCCTCCGGTTTCGGCAATGGCGGCCAATAATGCGGTGCGGCCCTTGGCCATGCGCAGCACACGCGCGAGTTCGGTTTCGTCGGCGCCGCGGCCGGCGGCGGCGACGTCCGCCAGCAGGGCGGCGAAAGCAGCCTCCGCATCCCCTTCCAACACGCCGGCCAGCCAATCGGCATGCTCCCGCGCCAGATCGAGCAGGTAGGGCGCCGATTCCAGCAGCGTGCCCAAAAGCGGCGCGGCGATCCGCAAGGGCGCCGCAACAGGCGCCGGCAAACCGGCCAGCAGGGCGTCGAATGCGGGATGGGCGACCGGCGGCAGCGGCGAGAGGGCGGGGTTCATCGTCGAGGGATAACGCGCGGCGCAAAAGGCGGCAAGGCACTTGGCGGGCGCGGCCGGCTGGGGTGGCGGGGGTTCACGACTTCCTCCTTCTCGTCCAAGCCTCTCCGTCCTTCGTCATTGCCGGTTTATCCCGGCAATCCAGCTTGCGGCGGTTCGTGTAAGCCACCGGAACAAGTCCGGTGGTGACGATGGGGGAGGATGCTCAGGAGGTTTATGAGGGGTCGGGAAATGGAGATTCCCGCGTTCGCGGGAATGACATAGTGGGGTGGAGGGTGAAGCGGATGACCGCCTATCCCGCCGGCAGCTCCAGCACGGCGCGGACGCCGGGCGCGGCATCCTCGATGCGGAAGCTGCCGTCATGCAGGCGCGCCACCGCATTGACCAGCGCCAGGCCCAGGCCGGAACCCGGCTCGGAGCGGCTCTTTTCCAGCCGCACGAAGCGTTCCAGCACCCGGTTGCGGTCGGCCTGGGGAATGCCGGGGCCATTGTCGGCGACCTCGATGCGCGCCATGCCGCCATGGCGATGCAGGCCGATGGCGATGCGCCCGGGGCTGCCATCCTCGGGCCGGGCATATTTCACCGCGTTTTCCAGCAGATTGACCATGGCCTGGCCGATCAGCTCGCGATTGGCCTTGAGCAGGATATTCTCCTCGATATCGCTCACGACCTCGATGCCGGCATCCTCGGCCACGGGCCCGTAGAGCTCGACCACGTCCGACACGATGGCGCCGACATCGACCGCGGAAAGCGTTCCGGAGGGGGCACCGGCCTCGGCGCGGGCGATCATCAGCAGGGCGTTGAAGGTGCGGATCAGCCGGTCGCTTTCAGCGATCACCGTTTCCAGCGCCTGCTGCCGCGTTTCCTCGCTGGCATTGTCGCGCAGCGCCGCCTCGGCCTGGTTGCGCAGCCGGGTGAGCGGCGTCTTGAGGTCGTGCGCGACATTGTCGGTGACTTCCTTGAGCCCCTGCAGCAATTGCTCGATGCGGTCGAGCATGGCGTTGAGATTGGTGGCGAGGCCGTCGAATTCGTCATTGCGCCGCGTCAGCGGCACGCGTTCGGACAGATTGCCCGACATGATCTTGGTGGAGGTGTCGCGGATCGTGTCGATGCGCCGCAGCACCCGCCGCGCGGTGATGCCGCCGGCGATCACCGAAAACAGGATGATGCCGACCACGCCGACGAGGAAACTTTGCAGGATGATGGCCGAATAGCCGCGCCGCTCGACCACGTCGCGGCCGACCACCAGCCGCATGCCGTTGCCCAGTTCCACCGAGCGGACCAGCGCCACCCCGGAGCGGCGGGGCGCGCCGGGATCGAGCAGCGCCCCGATTTCCTCGCTGAGGTCGGTGCGGTCGTAGTCGAAGCTGTAGACGCCGGGAGCGATCAGCACTTCGGCCGGCATGTCGGGCACGTTGCCCAGCAGGTATTGGCCGGCGGCGTCGCCGAGGAAATAGATGCCCGGGCCCGGCTGGCTCGAGAACCGGTTCACGGCGAAGGCCAGCGAGCGGATGCCCTGATTGGCCTCGATGCGCTGGAACAGGCGGATTTCGCGGTCGATGTCGTCGGTCTGCTGGCGCTGGATCTGCACGCTCGACTGCCAGCCGATAAAGGCCATGAGCAGGATGGCGAAGACCACGAAGATGGCGATGAAGGTCGCGGTGAGGCGGACGGTGGAGGTTCGCCAGACCTGGGCGAGACGGCTCACCTGCTACTCCCGGATCATGTAGCCGGCCCCGCGCACCGTATGCAGCAGCGGCACGTCGTGGCCCTTGTCGATCTTGGACCGGAGGCGCGACATGTGCACGTCGATCACATTGGTCTGCGGATCGAAATGATAGTCCCAGACATTTTCCAGCAGCATGGTGCGGGTCACCACCTTGCCGGCGTTCTTCATCAGATATTCGAGCAGGCGGAATTCCCGCGGCTGCAACAGCACGGTCTCGCCGTCGCGTTCCACCTTGCGGCTCAGCCGGTCGAGCGTCAGCCCGCCCACCGAATAGAAGGTGGCCGCTTCCGCCGGGCTCGAGCGCCGGGCCAGCACTTCCACCCGCGCCAGCAATTCGGTGAAGGCATAGGGCTTGGTGAGATAATCGTCGCCGCCGGCCCGAAGGCCGGTCACGCGGTCGTCCACCTCGCCCAGGGCGGACAGGATCAGCACCGGGGTCTTGTTGCCCTCGGCGCGCAGGCTTTCAACGATGCTGAGACCGTCCCGGCGCGGCAGCATGCGGTCGACGATCAGCACGTCGTACTCCATGCCCGAGGCCATGGCATAGCCGGTCTCGCCATCGGCGGCGTGATGGGTGACGTGGCCCGCCTCATCGAGCGCCTGCATCAGATAGCTGGCCGCCTCGCGGTCGTCCTCGATCAGCAAAATCTTCAAATCCGCAGGCTCCGCCTTGGCGAACGGTCCCGGGGCTGTTCCCCGGGACCGTCATGGTCTATTCGGCGATCGGCAGGCCGACGAAGCGGGCTTCCCCGTTCCGCGCCACCTTGAGCAGCACGGTATTGAGGCCCCGGTCCTTCACGGCGGCGATGGCCTGGTCGAAATCGCCGGCGGCCGATACCTGCTGGTTGTCGACCTCGAGGATCACGTCGCCGGTGGCCAGGCCCCGCTGCGCCGCAGCGCTGTCGGGATCGACGCTCTGGATCAGGAGGCCGCCCGAGCCGTCGCCATTGGGCACCAGGGTCAGCCCGAGGCTGGTCGCGGCTTCCGGCAGGGCCTGAGGCGGGGTTGGCGTATCGGGCGTGGCCGCCGCTTCCTCGGACAACTGCTGGAGCGTCACCGACAGGGTGGTTTCCGCGCCGTCGCGCCAGAGGGTCAGCTCGACGGTCGAATCGGGGGCCTTGCCGGCGATGGTACGGCTCAGATCGAGCGCATCGCTGATCTCGTCGCCATCGACCTTGAGGATGATGTCGCCGGACCTGACGCCGGCGGCGCCCGCCGGGCCGTCCTCGGTGGGCTCGCGCACGATGGCGCCGCGGGCCGCGGGCAGGCCGACGCTGTCGGCGATGTCCTTGCTCACATCCTGGATCGAGACGCCCAGATAACCCCGGGTGACCGAACCCTTTTCGATGAGCTGGCCCACGATCTGCTTGACGGTATGGGCCGGGATGGCGAAGGCGATGCCGACATTGCCGCCATTGGGCGAATAGATGGCGGTGTTGACGCCGACCACCTGGCCATTGGTGTTGAAGGCCGGGCCGCCGGAATTGCCGGTGTTCACCGCCGCGTCGATCTGCAGGAAGTCGCCATAGCTGGAGCCGCCGATATCGCGGCCGGCGCCCGAGATGACGCCCACGGTCACGGTGCCGCCCAGCCCGAAGGGATTGCCCACCGCGACCACCCAGTCGCCCACGCGGCTGGGCTCGTCCTCGAAGGTCACGAAGGGCAGGTTCTCCCCTTCGATCTTGAGCACGGCCAGGTCGGTGCGCTCGTCGGTGCCGACGATCTCGGCAACCTGCTCGCTGCCGTCCTCGGAGATCACCGTCACCTTGGTGGCGTCTTCGACCACGTGGTTATTGGTGACCACATAGCCGTCCTCGGAGATGATGAAGCCGGAGCCGGCCGCCAGGAACTGGCGCGGACGGGCCTCGCCGCCCCTGCCGCCCTGGCCTCCGGGACCGTTGAACTGGTCGAAGAAGTCGCGGAAGGGATGGCCTTCGGGCAGGTCGGGGAAGTTGAACTCGAAGTCGAAATTGCGGCCGCCGCGCTGCACGGTGTTGCGGCCGGGGGCCTCAGCCTCGACCAGGATCGAAACCACCGCCGGCTTGACGGCATCGACCAGGTCGGCAAAGCCCTGCTGGACCGAGGTTTGCGGCACGACGATCTGTGCGGCATTGTGAATCTGCGCATTGGCCGCCTGTCCGGTGAGGACGAATGCGGTGGAAACGCCGCCCACGCCGACCAAAAGGGCGAGAGCCGAAGCGCCCAGCCAGCGACGGGTGCGCGAAAGTACAGTCGAACGCATGGGAACCTATCTCCTTGGTTAAGCTCTCAACAGCTCGTGGACATAGATATGGAACGGCGCGCCTTTCTATGAAGTTGCGTCCACATTAAGCTTTGGCAATGTAGCAGGCCGGATTGCGGCGGGACTATTGCGGATCGGTGTCGCGGGCGAGTTCGGCCAGCGCCGCTTCCTCCTCCGGCGTCAGTTCCGCCGGCCCTGCCGGTTTCGTCCGCCCCCGTGCCACCAGCAGGGCGATCAGCCCCAGCCCCAGCAGCGCCGGCGCCGCCACCCACAGCAATAGGGTATGGGCGCCGAAGCGCGGATTGAGCAGCACGTATTCGCCATAGCGGTCGACGACATATTGCTCGACCTGGGCATCGCTGTCGCCGGCCAGCAGCCGCTCGCGCACCAGCAGGCGCAGATCGCGCGCCAGGTCCGCGTCGCTGTCGTCGATGGACTGGTTCTGGCAGACGAGGCAGCGCAGCCCCGCCGAGATGGAGCGGGCGCGCGTCTCGAGCGCCGGATCGGAGAGGATTTCGTCGGGCCCCACCGCCGCGGCCGTGGCGGGCAGCGCCAGCAGCAGGCAGACCAGCAGCGTACGCAGCATCACCGCGCCTCCCCCAGCGCCGCCCGGCGCGCCCGTTGCGGCACGCCCACGCGCAGCCGCCGGTCGGTCAGCGACAATATCCCCGCCCCCGCCATCACCAGCGTGCCGATCCAGATCAGCAGGATATAGGGCTTGTGCCAGACGCGCACCACATGGGTGTCGTCCAGCGGCTCGCCGAGCTGGAGATAGAGCTGGGACAGGCCATAGGTGCGGATCGCCGCCTCGGTGGTCGGCATGCCGCTCGCGACATAGGTGCGGCGCTCGGCCTCGAGGCGCGCCGTGCCGCCGCCCGGCGCCGTCACGGTGAAGAAGCCGGTATCGGCCAGGTAGTTCGGCCCCGGCACCTGCTCGAAACTGTCGAAGGCGATGACATAGCCCGACAGCTCCGCCGTCTCGCCCGGGTTGAGCGTGGTGACCAGCTCGGTCTCCCAGGCGGTGACGGTGACGATGCCCAGCACCGTCAGCCCCAGCCCCAGATGGCCGATGGCGGTCGACCAGATGCTGCGCGGCAGGCCTTTGAGCCGGCGCAGGCTGTCCCCCAGCGGGATGCGCCCCAGCCGGCTGCGTTCGACCAGTTCGGCGATGGAGCCGAAGCTGACCCAGAAGCCGAGCAGCAGCCCCAGCGGCACCAGCGAGATCGAGACGCCCCCCAGGGCGGAAATGAGGATGGTGAGGAAGATGGAGAGCGCCGCCACCCCGATCAGCCGCTGTCCGGCGGCGACCAGGTCCGCGCGCTTCCAGGGCAGGAGCGGACCGAAGGGCAGCACCAGCAGCAGCGGCGCCATCAGCGCCCCGAAGGTGAAGTCGAAAAACGGTGCGCCCACCGAAATCGAGGTGCCGGTGAACGCGTCGAGCAGCAACGGGTAGAGCGTGCCCACCAGAATAGCGCCCACCGCCGTGGCGAGAAAGAGATTGTTGAGGATCAGCGCCCCCTCGCGGCTGATCGGGGCGAAGAGCCCGCCCTGGCGCAGGGAGGGGGAGCGGATGGCGAAGAGCAGGAAAGCGCCGCCGATCAGGACGGCGAGCATGGAGAGGATCACCAGCCCGCGCGTGGGGTCGCTGGCGAAGGTATGCACCGAGGTCAGCACGCCCGAGCGGACGAGGAAGGTGCCCAGCAGCGACAGCGAAAAGGTGATGATGGACAGGAACACCGTCCAGATCTTGAGCGCATTGCGCTTTTCCATCACCAGCGCCGAATGCAGCAGCGCCGTGCCGGAAAGCCAGGGCATGAAGCTGGCATTTTCCACCGGGTCCCAGAACCACCAGCCGCCCCAGCCCAGCTCGTAATAGGCCCAGTAGGAGCCCATGGCGATGCCCAGGGTGAGGAAGGTCCAGCTCAGCATGGTCCAGGGCCGCACCCAGCGCGCCCAGCTCTGGTCGATGCGCCCCGAGACCAGCGCAGCGATGGCGAAGGAAAAGCAGATCGAAAACCCGACATAGCCGGCATAGAGCAGCGGCGGATGCAGGGCGAGCCCGATATCCTGCAATACCGGGTTGAGGTCGGCCCCCTCCAGCGGCGGCTGGGCCAGCCGCGCGAAGGGGTTGGAGGTGAAGAGCGTGAAGCCGGCGAAGGCGGCGGTGAGCAGGCTCTGCGTGCCCAGCACCAGGTTGAGCAGGTCCGAGGGCAGGCGCCGGCCGAAGGCGCCCACCAGCGCCCCGAACAGCACCAGGATGAAGATCCACAGGAGCATCGAGCCCTCGTGGTTCCCCCAGACGCCGGAAATCTTGAAGATCAGCGGCTTGAGCGAATGGGAGTTATTGGCCGCCAGCGCCAGGGAGAAATCCGACACCACGAAGGCCTGCACCAGCGCCAGGAACGCCACCGCCACGAGGACGAATTGCAGCACCGCCGCCTGGCTCATCACCATCGCCAGCCGGTCGCCGCGCCGCCACAGGGCCAGCCCGCCGGCCGCCGAGACCGCGGCGATGGCGAAGGCGAGGATCAGTGCGAAATGGCCAAGCTCGATGCTCATGAGGCGGGCGCGCCTCCGCCCTCGGGACGCCATTCGCCCTGGGCCTTGAGCGCCTCGACCACCTCCCGGGGCACATAGTTCTCGTCATGCTTGGCCAGCACGTTGGTGGCCTCGAAAATGCCGTCCGGCCCCAGGCTCCCCTCGGCCACCACGCCCTGGCCCTCGCGGAACAGGTCCGGCAGGATGCCGATATAGCGGGCCTGTACGTCCATGCCGCCATCGGTGACGACGAAGCGGTTCTCCTGGCCCTCCCGGGTCCAGCTATCGTCCTTGACCAGCCCGCCGAGCCGCACCGGATGGCCGGGCGCCACGGCGCGCTCCACCATGTCGGTGGGCGAATAGAAGAATACGATCTGGTCGCGCAGCGCCGTCAGCACCAATCCGGCCGCAATGGCCAGCACCACCGCCAGGCCGGCGATCACGGCGAGGCGCTTCTGCTTGCGGGTCATGCCCTTGCGGCGGGCGGAAGCCGGCATGGTCACTGTGCATCTCCATTCAGCGTCAGGCCCGCGCCCAGCGCGAGCGTATCGAGTTCGCCGCGGTCGAAGGCAGCGGGATAGGCGGCGACGGCGTCATCATAAGCCGCCTGGGCGCTCTGGCGATCCCCCAGCACCAGATAGGACCGGAGCAATTGCATCCACTCCTCGATGGAGCCGCCCTCCTCGGCCAGCCGTTCGGCCAGTCCGCCCACCATGGCGGCGATCATCTCCGCCTGCTGTTCGGCGGCCAGGTCGATGCCGTCATTGCGCGCCACCTCGAGCCCCTGCTGCGCCGCCATCAGCCAGGCCTCGTCGCCATTGGCCAGCGCGATCGCCTCCTGCCACCAGCGTGCCGCTTCCTCATAGCGCTCCATGCGCATCAGTTCCGAGGCGAGATAAAGACGTGAGCGGGCATGGGCCGGATCGGCGGCCGCGGCGGTTTCGAGCAATTGCATGGCCTCGTCGCTGCCGGCCCCCTTCGCGCCCAGCAGCAGCGCCTCGGCAAGATCGGTCCGCAGATCGGCGGTCGGCTCGGAGAGCGCCATGACCTGCCGATAGGCGTTGGCGGCGTCCTCGAAGCGGCCCATCTCGGCATAGGCGGGCGCGATGACGCTCCAGCCGCGCAAATCGTCGGGCACTTCGGCGAGGCGCGCCTCGATGCGGGCGATAGCGCCTTCGAGATCGAGGGTCAGGGCCGCCGCTTCGGGCCGCTCGGCCAATGGGCGCGCCGGCAGGTCGGGATTGCCCAGCAGAGCATAGATGCCGAAACTCAGCGCCGCGACGGCGGCCACTCCGCCCAGCAGCGTGCCGCGTCCCAGCTCGCCCCTGGGCGCCCGTTCCGTCTCGCCCCGGCTGCGCAGCATCTCGCGGGCCAGTTCGCCCTTTGCGGCGATGGCCTGCTCCTTGTCCAGCTTGCCGCTGGCCAGATCGGCCTCGATACCGGCGAGCAGCAGCCGGAAATGGTCGTTGCCGTCGGCCCCGGCCGGCGCGGCCGCGTTGACCGTGCGCCCACCCGCCGCGTACAACAACGCAGCGCAGGCGATGGCGGTAACGGTTATGGCGAGCATCCAGAAAATCATCGGCCCCAAACGCTTTTGTGCTTCGCGCAAGGCATGGCCTTCTATAAGCCGAATGCGGCGAAAAACCACCAAAACAGCACGTGCCGACAAGGACGCATTGCCACAGGGGCGGGACGTCGCAGGCGCTTTGGCCGCATGAACGGCGGCGTTTTCGATTTTGCCGTCATCGGCTCCAGCCCCCTTGCCCGGCTGCTGGCGGGGCTCTTGGCGGGCGTGCACGGGCGCAGGGTCGCCTTTGTCGGGGAGAGCCAGGCCGGCTATCGCCTCCCCCGCAGCATCGATCTCTCGGTCGCGCCCATCACCCGCCCCGAAAGCTGGTTCATGCTCACCGAGGGCGTGGCCGAGACGCTGACGCTGGTGGGGCGCATCGCCAGGCGCGGCGCCTGGAGCCGGCAGGACCCGATCTTCTTTGCCGATGGGGCGGCGCCCATCGAGGCGCTCTCGCATATGCGGCACATGGCGCTGGGCCACGGCATGGCGGCCGAGCCGGCGGCGCCCTCCTTGCTGGGTCCGGGCCGGGCCGGCGTCGTCCTGCGCGATGCGGTGCGCCTCAACCGCCCGGTGCTGGAGCCGGCGCTCGACCTCTGGCTCGCACGGCAGGGCGTCGAGCGCGTCGCGCCCGGAAGGATCGAGATTGCCCCGGATGGCGCGGCGGCGCTGTCGGTGGACGGCGGCGGAATCGAGGCGAGGCAGGCGATCCTCGCCGATCACGACGCCATCATTTCCTTCCTGCCCCTGCCGCAATGGCCGCGCCTCCTGCGCCGGCAATCCTTCGCCAGCATCCTGACCACCCCGACGCCGCCGCTCGCCGCCCCCATCATGCTCGAGATCAATTCCGGTACCATCCTGCTGCAACAGCCCGAAGGCGGCATTGCCGCCATCGGACCGGGGGATCTGGCGGCTTTTTCCGGCCATCTGCACGGCCTGCTGGGCCGCGAACGGCAGGTCGAGCAGGCGGGGCAGACCGGTTTCGCCGTCCTCGCCACCGCCGATGGCGCCCCCGCTTTGGGCCGGGCCGCCGGCACCGGTGCCGATATCGTGGCCGGCATGGGCGGTTTCGGCGCCTTCCTCGCCCCGGCCCTGGCGCGCTGGCTGGCCGGAGCGGCCCGGGCCCACGAGGCCGAATGGTTCGATGCGCGGCTGGTGAACCGCGCCGCCGCGGGCCCGCCGGTGGCCGATTTCGTGCCGCCCCGGCAGGCAGGCGCGCCATGAGGCCGCAGCTCCACCGGTTGCCGGCCGACGCGGCGCGCGGCTTTGCCGGCCGTGCCATCGATCGCGCTCGTCCCGTGCATTTCCGGCTCGATGGCCGGCTGGTGTCCGGCTTTGCCGGCGACACCGTGCTCAGCGCCGCCCTCGCCTCGGGCATCGACACATTGGGCCTGCATCGCGGCATGCCGGTCGGCCTCACCCCCCGGTCCAGCCCGGTCATCGCGCTTGCCGGCCTCGCCCGCGACCCGCTGGGCGCCCTGCCCATGGCGCGCACGCCGGCGGTGGACGGCGCCGAATTCGTCACCCTCGGGGCGAAACGCGCCGGCGCCCTCGCCCGGCTGTTCCAGCCCGGCCGCACGCTCGGCCTGCCGCTGGACGAACCGCATGTGCTCGACCGGCCCTGGCGCGCCGTGCCCGGCCTGCCGGAAGGATCGGCCGATCTCATGGTCGTGGGCGCGGGCGTCGCCGGGCTGTCGGCGGCGCTGGCCGGAGCACGGGCCGGCCTTGCCGTCATGCTGGTCGAGGCCACGGCGCTGCCGGGCGGCCATTCGGGGCTGTTCGGCACGCAGGAGGGCGAGGACGCGCCCGAGGAGAGCATGGCCCGCCTCGCCGCCGAGGCGGCAGCCAGCGACGCCATCACCCTCATCGCCTCGGCCCGGGTGTTCTCCATCCGTCCGGGGCTGGTGCGGCTGCATCGCGTCGACATGGTCGAGGGCCGCCCGCGGGGCCGGGTCGTCGACATCGAGGCCCCGCGCATCGTCATCGCCACCGGAGCGCTGGAGCGCCTGCCGCTTTTTCCCGGCAATCGCCTGCCGGGGGTCGCGCTGACGCTCGACGCCCATGAACTGGCGGCGCGCTACGGCGTCTGGCCGGGCGCCAGCGCGCTTTTCGCCACCGGCAGCAATCCCGCCTATCGCCTCGCCATGCTGGCCAGCGATGTCGGCATCGCCATCGGCCGCATTCTCGACAGCCGCCCCGGCCCGGCTTCGCGCTTCATCGAATTTTCCCGCGCCTATGGCATGGTGCAGTCGCCCGGCACCGGGCCGGCCTTCGCCGAAACCGCACGGGCGGGCAACGCGGTCCGCCTCCATGCCGATCAGGCCGGCAGCGAGCCGCTGGAGGCCGATCGCCTGCTCGTGTGCGGCGGCTGGCAGCCGGATTTGACGCTATGGCATGTCGCGGGCGGTCACAGCCGCTGGCACGACGCCCGCCACCGGCTGGAGCCTTCGGGAGCGCTCGACGGAGTGGCGCTGGCGGGCAGCGCGGCGGGCTGGTTCACCCGGCGCGGCTGCATCCAGAGCGGCGCCGACGCGGTGGACCTGCTGCTGGGCCGTCCGCGCAAGCCGGTGGACGATCCGCGCATCGACCCGCTCTACGAAACGCCCGACGCGCCGGTCCATATCGCGCCGCCGCGCCCCCAATCCCCTGCCGCCTATCTCGATGCCGGCGCGCAATTGCTGCCCCGCCCCGAACCGCCGCAAGGCCGCTGGCGCGCGCTGTTTCGAAAGCGCCCCACCGGGCTCGCCAGCCTTTCCGAAGCGCCCCAGCCGCTGGCCATCTGCGAGGTGGCCGCCGGCGTCGGCCTGGGCCTCATTCCGCCGGAGGCGGCGGGCGTGGTGGCCCAGGAGCGGGTGGCGCTGGTGCCGCTCGCCCGGCCGGCGCCCGGATACGACGCCATCGACGAAACCCGGCCCGCGCCCGAAGCCGTGCCGCCCTTTCTTGCCGGCCGCTTCGGTCCCGGGGCGCGCGTCGTGCGTCTCGTTCCCGCCGAGGAACGCCTGTTCGAGCCCGGCTCACTGATCTATCGCAGCTCGGATGTCGATCAGCCCCTGCTCGCCATCGGCGTCGTCCTGCGCCCGGCCGGCGCCGCGGCCACGGCGCTGGTGGCCGGCGCGGCCCTTGCCGCCGGCCTGCCGGTCACCGTCCGCGATCAGGGCCGGGCCATCCCGGCGACGCTGGAGGCATTCGAGACGGAGCCGGCCTGAAGCCGCCGCAAACTCAACGTCCCTCAAAGGCAGGGAGTGTCCTAGAGTCATTCACTGTCAAGCGGATCAGCGCCTTCTTGCTCCCCTCCCCCTTGAGGGGAGGGGTCGGGGGTGGGGGTCCTTCGGTGATCCGTCAGATCCACCCCCTCCCCAACCCTCCCCTCAAGGGGGAGGGAGCGCTGGGCGCCGATTCCGTCAAAACATGAAAGCCGCTAGCCGCGCCGCTCCGCCGTCACGCGGGCGCGCCGCAGGGTTTCGGCATAGTCGGGGTTGAAGCGCACCTCGGCCATCTTGATGGCGGCGTCGAGCCGCGCGCCGGTCAGTTGGTCGTCCGGGTTCTGCCGCAGCAGGTCCAGATTGCGCTGGATATGCAATTCCAGCGCCTCGCCGGTCTGGTTCCAGGCCTGGTCGAATACCGCGTTCAGCGCCAGCGAGGCGCGGCAGTCGCGCACGGTGGCGAGCAGGTAGACGCCGCTGATGGCGCCCAGCAGCCGGTCGCCGTCGATCCGGTCATGGCCCTCGCGCGGGCGGCGCATGGCCTGGTTGAGATCGGTCGCGACCTCCTTGAGGCGCGGTTCCACCCGGTCCGAGACCATCCTGGTGATGCTGGACAGGATCTGCGTGCTGCGGCTGGTTCGGGCGAATTCGATATAGCCGGTCAGCGCCCGCGCCAGCCGGTGGAACCGGTCGAGGCTGCGGCAGGCCAGGTCGATATCGGCGAAGGGTCCGGTCAGGTTCAGCCGGCAAAGCTGGTTCTGCGCATGGGCGAGATAGGCGTCGAGCAAAGGCGAAAAGCCGTTGCGCGCCACGGCTTCCTCATTGGCGCCGCCCGCCAACCTGATGACGGCGGTGATCAGCCGCGTGGGATTGGCGATCTGGCCGAGCGCGGCATGGAACAGCAGCGCCGCCATTTGCGGGTCCCGCAGCGGCATGGATTGCAGCGCCGTTCCCAGCGCCGCCTCGTCGCCTATGGAGTTGACGGCCCGGCCGAAGCCTTGCGCCTTGGGCAGCAGCGCGCGGGCATGCAGCGCCGCCATCGTCACGGCGAGTTCCTCGCGCGCCCGCTCGCGCCCGAACTGCACCCGCAGGCGCTGCAGGGCCTCGCCATCGGCGTCCACCCGCTCCAGCGCCGCCGTCATGCCAGCCAGCACGTCCGGCATCAGCGGTTCGAGCTCGGCGGCGCCGAACCGGCCGCTTTCGAGTTTTTCCGCAGGGATCAGCTCGGGGCACAGGTCCCGCGACACCCAGACCCAGGCCGCCATGGCGGCGTCCCTGCCCACCGAGCCGGCAAAGGGGAACAGCACCGGCTCATCCACGATGACGGCGTCGATCAGCCCGCCAAACGGCGCGCTCCCGGCATGGCTGCGCCCGGCCGGGGCCCTGGCGGGCTTGGGCGCGGCATCGGCTTGGCTCTTGGCGGGCTGGGTCATCGAACCGGTTGCACAGGGACGGGGTCAGGCCCCGACCCTATGCCGCGCCGGTAAACAATCCTTTGCGCCGAAGGGAAGAATGGGTCAGGCGGTGCCCGGCACCACGCTCCAATTGCCGTTCTGCTCGCGGCAGGCGGTGCCCTTGCGCACATAGTCGGTGCCGCCGATCTTCACCGTATGGGTGAAGTCGCGGCAATCGAGATTGTTCACCCGGACATAGGGCCCCACGGCCACCGAGCCGGTGGTGCCGCTGTCGCCGGCCCATTGGCGCGGGGCGCCGGGGCGGCCGAATTGCAGGGCGTAGAACTGCGCGCTGTTGGCTTCACTGGAATCCTTGGCGCTCATGCGCGCCAGCGCCGCCGGATCGACGAAGCCGTTGGCGATGCTCGTGGTCAGCCTGGCCTGCTGCACGGTCTGGGCGGAGGTGGGCACCAGAGGCTGCACCACGACCGGCTGGGTTGCCACCGGTGCCTGGCCCATCTGCTGGGTTCCGGTGCTGGAACAGCCGGCGAGCGCCAGGGCAAAAAGCGGAATGGCAAGAAGCGTAGAGCGATTCATCTGGTTCGTGGCCCTTTTCGTGGATCCTGTTGGTTCTCTTGTTGCGTATTACGGCGAAAGTGCGTCAGCCTCGGGGCGCCGCGACCGGCCGTCCCTGCCGCGCCGCCGGCAGCCGCAACTCCGCCAGCAGCCCGCCGAGCCCGGAACGCTTGAGCTCGAGGCTTCCTCCATACACATCGACCAGTTCCTTGACGATATCCAGTCCCAGTCCGCTGCCGGGCGTTTTCTCGTCCAGCCTGACGCCGCGGCGCAACACTTTGTCCATGGCCTGTTCGGAAAGACCGGGGCCGTCATCCTCGATGCGGATCAGCAATTGCCGGCCTCCGGGGCCGCGCTCGCCCGCCAGCCGGACCTCCACCCGTCCGCCGGACCATTTGCAGGCATTGTCGAGCAGATTGCCGGCCATCTCCTCCAGGTCCGCCTCGTCGCCGCGGAACCAGGGCAGCCCGGCATCGGGCGCGGCAAGGGAAATCGCCACGTCGGGATGGATCTTACCCATCACGCGCGCGAGCCGCCCCATGGCGGCGGCGGCATCGGCCTTCTTGCCGACGGCCGAGGTGCGCGCCGCCAGCCGCGCCCGTTCCAGATAGGTCGAGACCATGTCGCTCATGCGGTCGGTTTCGGTGGCGACGATATCGGCCAGCTCCCCCTCGCCGGCAGCCGCTTCGTTGCGCAGCACGGCGATGGGCGTCTTGAGCCCATGGGCGAGATTGCCGACCTGGTTGCGGGCGCGTTCGATGATCTGCGCGTTGGAGCGCAGCAATTCGTTGACCTGTTCGGCGAGCGGGGCGATTTCGGTGGGATAGCTACCCGTGACTTCGGCGCTGTCGCCTTCGCGTACCGCCTCCACGGCGGCGCTCAGCCGGGCCACCGGGCGCAGGGCGAAGCGCGCCACGATGGCGCTCATCACCGCCAGCATCGCGCCCACCGCGCCCAGCACCACGAAGGTCTGGCCGCGGAAATTGTCCACCAGTTCGAGGATTTCGGTGAGGTTGCCGGCAACCGTGATGCGGTAGCTCTCGGGCGCCAGCGTCACATTGCGCTCGACCATCCGCAACTGGGTGCCGAAGGGATCGCGGACCACTTCCGTGCTTCGCCCCAGCGCGTCGGCGGCGGCGCCCACCCCTTGCAGGTCGATGCCCACCACCGAGGTGGAGAGATTGACCAGATTGCCTTCGTCGTCGCGGATGATCCAATACCAGCCCGAGCGCGGACGCTCGAAACGCGGGTCGGCCAGGGCGATATCGGGATCGCGCGGGTCGCGGGTGTCCAGCAGGGCCCCGGCAAGGCTTTCGACATGGAAATCCAGCGTCTGGATCAGGGTCGTGTCGAGTGCCCGCGAATAAAGGTCCGTCAGCAGGAAGCCCGTCGCCACCAGCGCCACCACCAGCCAGCCGGCCGACAGCCAGAACAAGGAGGCGGCGATGGAGCCCTTACGCAGCATGGCCGAGCCCCGCTGCCGGGCGTCCTCTGGGCAGAAAAGGCGTGGCGGGAACGAAGGACGTGCCGGAAAAGGGCAAGGATCAGTCCTCGACGATCTGGTAGCCCAGCCCGCGCACGGTCTGGATGCAGTCGTCCGGCAGCTTCTTGCGCAGGCGCCCCACAAAGACCTCGATCGTATTGCTGTCGCGGTCGAAATCCTGGTCGTAAAGATGCTCGGTCAGTTCGGTGCGCGAGATCACCTTGCCCTTGTGGTGCATGAGATAGCTCAGAAGGCGCAGTTCGTGGCTGGTGAGCTTGATGGCCTGGCCGCCCACCGTCACCCTGCCGGCGCGCGCGTCGAGCCGCACCGATCCGGCGACGATCTCGTTGCTGGCATGGCCCGCCGCCCGCCGCACCAGGGCGCGGATGCGCGCCAGCACCTCCTCCATATGGAAGGGCTTGGCCACGTAGTCGTCGGCGCCGGCGTCGATCCCCTGCACCTTGTCGCTCCAGCGGTCGCGCGCCGTCAACAGCAGCACCGGCACGGTCCGCCCGGCGCGGCGCCATTCCTCCAGCACCGACAGGCCGTCCATCTGCGGCAGGCCGATATCGAGCACGATGGCGTCATAGGGTTCGGTATCGCCCAGGAAATGGCCTTCCTCGCCGTCGAAGGCCACATCCACCGCATAGCCCGCCTCGGTCAGCGCTTCCTTGAGCTGCCGATTGAGATTGACGTCGTCTTCGACAACCAGAATACGCATGCCCCGCCCCGCCTGTTCCCGCCGTTAATTCGCCCGCAATTCCAGGTTCTGCGCCTGGCCGTCCGGGCTCAGCACCCCGATGACATATACCAGCCTGCCGCCCCGGTCACAGACCTGGACGTTGAGAATTTCGGTTCGTGCGTCCACCCCGCCCGAGGCCAGCACGGCGTCGAGCGACATGATGCGGCCGGAGGAGACCGCTTCCTGGATCTCTCGCTTGTCGAGACAGGCCTGGGCCTGCGCCCCGCCCGTGCCGGCAAGGGCCAGCGCAAGCGCCAGGGCGAGGGCGGTGACGGCGGAAGGTTTGGGGGCGTGGGTTTTCATGTCCCGATCAATAGCGGCCCGTTGCTGAATGGGACATGAATGCGGCGGGCCTCAAGGGCGCGGCAGCCGGAATTTTCCGAAACGGCTCAACACGGCGCTGCCGGCCAGCAGGGCCAGCCCTGCCGCGACCACGTAAGCCGACGATTGCGCAAATATGGAAAGCGCTGGAACCACGGCGACAATCCCCCCCGCCAGGATCATGCTCCACGGCAGGTAGTAGCCAAACGCCGCACAGAAGCCGCACGGATCCGACGCATTATGAGATTTCGTCGTCATGACTGCTTCCTCTGCAATAGCTTTCATACGCCCACATCGCGGCGACGAAAGTTCCAAAAACTATCCAGACACTTCCCGGAAAATACAGATATCTTTCCAGGTTTTCCGCTGCCGCGGCGGTGGCGAGGAATGCCACGCCGCAACTGGCCAATATCTGAATCCAGCATTTCCGGACACGCGGTTCCGGATCGACATCCTTGTTCCCCATCGCCCCTCCCAGGCGGGAACCAGTGCAATGGGTAAAGCCGGCAATGTCAAGATGCGCAGGACGGCGTCCCGCATTCGCGACGCCGAATGGCATTTCAAGCTTTGCCGGTCTTACTGTCAGATAGGTATTCAGGCGGAATAACCAAAGTCCCCCCTCATGCCTTGCCGATATCCCCCTTCAGCCCGCGCCGCAGGAACAGGATGGCCAGCGCTTCGAGAATCAGGCTGCCCGCCGAGCCCCCTTCCAGCGCCGGCAGATCCAGCCCCAGCATCTGCGCGAGGCCGGCCAGCAGCATCAGCGCCGCCACGATATAGGTCTTGTAGCCCGAAAGAATGTCCATGATCCCGTCTCCCGTTTTGCTGGACGATGTCGATGAGGGCGCGGCGGCGAGCGCCGCCGTCCTTATGGCGGCCACGCGCGCGGTCCAGCCGCGCCCGAAAATGGCGAAATTCGCGAGGCCGCGCAGGAATCCCAGCCGGCGGTCGCAGAGGGCCTCGATCGCCCGGCGCGCATCGGCCTTGGCCGCCGCGCCCAGGGTCAGCGGGCCCACGATCCCGTCCACCGCCACGCCGAGCACGGCCTGCAATGCTCTGACCGCCCGGTCCGGGCCGGAATTGACCGCATAGTCGAACACGGCCAGATCGATCCCCGGCGGCAGTTCCCCGGCGCGGCAGAGGTCCCAATATAGGGCGCGATAGATGCGCGATGCCTCGGCGCGGGTGAGGTTCCGCACTTCCGCCTTGGGCAGGTCCCACCAGGGCGAGACCGCGCGCCAGCGCGCCAGCGTCTTGTGGGTGATGCCCATATTGGTCGCCCCGCCCGGATCGGCGGGATGGTCGGCATAGCCGCCCTCGTGCCGCAGCACCTCGGCCAGGCAGGTTTCGAACCGCATGTCAGCCATGGAAGATTCCCCTTGCTTCATGGCCCGGCCCCAGCACCGGGCTCACCTGCGCGACGGCAAAGGAAAAGGGCCCGGCCGGGCCGCCGAAATCCTCGACCTGCTCGGCCGCCCCATAGAGCGCGGTGGGCGAGGACGCCTCGATCACCCGCTTTTCCGCTGCGCCCGCAAAAACCGTCACGCGCCAGGCTTCGGGCGCATGCTCGAGCGGCGGCTCGGCCACACCCCATCCATCGCCATCGGCGCGGCTGCGCCTGGTCCAGTCGAAGGCGATGGCGCCGTCCTCGCGGCGCCGCGCCCGCAAATGGGCCGGGGCCAGCGGCAGCGCCGGCGCCGCGTCCGGCATCACCGCCAGTGCCTGCCCGGCCGCGTCGTTGTCGCCGGCATGGCAGCGCAGGGTGCGGCTTTCCCCGATTCGGTGCGCATCGACCGGCAGCATGGCGACCCGTTGGTCGAGCAGCAGCACCCGCCTTCCTGCCGCGGCCGGCCCCATGCCCGCCTCGCTGCCCTCCAGTCCGCGCAACAGCCGCGTCAGCCGGTATTGTCCCGGCGCCAGCAGTTCGGCCCGGGCGAAACCGATCACCTCCCAGCCGCCCGCGTCGTTCTCCAGCGCCAGCCGGTTGCTGCCGGCCAGCGCCGCGGCGTCGGCACTATCGGCGAGGTGCCCGGAGGCCATCTCCACCTCGATCGCCCCGCCCCGGTCCCAGACCGTGGTGGAGCCGGGCTCGAGCGCCGCCAGCAGGGTGCCGAGAAAGGCCGGGCGGGCGAGTTCGGCGAGCGGCGCCCCCGTGGCTTCCTCGCTCACCCGCAGCGGCCCCGGCCAAGGATTGGCATAGGCGCCGATGGCCAGTCGGCTGCGGGCGGGATCGGAAGGCAGCGGCGGCAGATGCGCCGTCACGATCACCGGTGTCACATCCGCCATCGGCGCGGCCGCGCCGCTACGGGGCCGCTGCACGTCCGCCGCCACCGCATCGGCACGCAGCACCGCGCCCGCCGTCACCCGCCGCACGGCGCCGTCGCGGATTTCGGTGATTTCGAACGGCCCTTCGGCCAGCCCCGGCATCCGGATGCGGTCGCCCGGCTCCAGGGCCACCTGATCGGGCGGCAGGGCGAAGTCCAGCCGGTCGCCGGCGATGCCGCGGCGATCGAGCAGCCGCTCCGCCCCGCGCCGCGCCGCCGCCCCATCCAGCACCACCGGCAGCATTTCGGACACCAGCGGCCCGCCGCCCGGCCGCAGCGCCGTCACCGTGGCGGCCAGATAGTCGCGCTCGCGGTCGTAATGGCCCAGCCCGAGCCGGCCCGGCCGTTCCGCCACGTCGCCCCGGCGCCGCGCCAGCACCGGACCGTCGGTCACCGCCAGCGCCTCCGGGTCGAGCGTCATGCCCGCTCCCGCCCCCTGCGCCACGCCGACAAGGCGCTCGCCTCTCGCGGTCAGCGTCTGCCCGGTCAGCTCCAGCAGGGGCTCGATGGCTTCGCGCGCCGTTCCCGGCCCATTGATGGTGAAGCCGCCGAGCAGCGGCGCCGCGGGCACCGCCTCGAGCGTGCAGCCATGTTCCCTCGCAATGGCGCCGATCAGCTCGTCACTGGCCAGCATGCCCAGCCGCCCGGTCAGCCAATGGCCATTGCGGTGATTTGCCCCGTCCGACCAGACATTGGCGAGCGTGGGAAAGCTCGGATAGGGCCGCGCGTCCCAGGTCCAGCAATAGAGTCGCGCCGGGTCCACCATGCCGGGCGGATTATGCGCCGGATCGCTCCAATGAAGATGATGGGCGCGCAGCAATTGCCGCTGGATCAGCCCGTCCGGCAGGCCGCTGGAAAAATACGGCCGACCGTCCTCGCCGCTCTTTTCGTCGCCGAAGACATTGGGCTGGTTGGCGCCCTTGTCGACGGCGCCGCAGCCGATCTCGGTCAGCCAGACCGGCTTGGAGCGGGGAACCCAGGCGGTCGGCGCCGCATTGCGCACGCCCCCGGGGCGGTCGTGATGCGGCTGGCTCCAGAAGGACAGGATATCCTTGTAGCGCCAGATCCAGGCTTCGCCATGCGCGTCATCGGCGATGGGGGTGCGCGATTGCGCCCGCCGGTCCGCCGCGCTGGCATAATACCAGTCGTGACCCTCGCCCCCGGCGATATTGCCGGCCAGATAATCGAGCTCGTAGCCGGTGGCGGCGCGGTCCGCATCGGCCTGGTTCTCGTTGTCGCGCCAATCGGCCAGCGGCATGTAGCAGTCGATGCCGATGGCGTCGATTTCCGGCGCCGCCCACAGCGGGTCGAGGTGGAAGAATTTTTCATTGCCGCGCTGCTGGCCCGAATATTCGCTCCAGTCGGCCGCATAGGTCAGCTTCGTGCCATTCCCCACGATGGCGCGCACGTCCCGCGCCAGATCGACCAGCGCCGCGACGAAGGGAAAGCTGTCCTCCGGCCCGCGCACCCCGGTCAGGCCCACCATTTCCGAGCCGATCAGCAGCGCGTCCACGCCGCCCGCCGCCTGCGCCAGGCCGGCATAGTGCAGCATCATCGCCCGATAGCGCGGAACGATGGAGGCGATTTGCGCGGCGGCGATTGCGGTCCCGTCGGGGGAGCCGGGCTCGCCCGGCGCCGGATGGCAGGTAATGCGTCCCCGCCAGGGATAGGACGGCTGCTCACCGCCGCCATGGGGGTCGGGCTTGCCGTTCCCGGCCGGCACGTCCATCAGGATGAAGGGATAGAGCGTGACCTTGAGGCCCCGCGCCTTGAGATCGGCGATGGCCGCACGCACCGCGCCGTCCGAGGGGGTGCCGCCATAGGCCGGGCCGCCGCCATGCTGGCTCACCACCGGCGCGGTGGCGCGCGTATAGCCGGCCACGCCCCAGCTCGTGCCCTCGATGGTGCGGCTGGCGCCTTCCACCTTGGGCGTTATGGCGCAATCGCCGCAGCGCAGGTCGGAGCCGAACCAGCTCACCACCAGCGCCACATGTTCGAGGTTCGGGCACAGCGCCGTCAATTCGTCGATGGAGCAGGTCCAGTCGCTCTTTCCGGGGAGCAGATGCGCGTTCTCGCTCACCCCCTTGCCCGGCCCCAGCACCCGTATGCGCGGCTTCGGGTCATAGCCGAATTCAGTGGCGCCGGGGATGACGGTCACGGCACGGATAGAGGGCTCGAGATCGCCCGCCAGCCGGCACAGTTCCGCCGAAAGCTGGGGAATGCGGTTGCCGAAGCGCGACAGCGGCAGGTTCTCGACCACGAGATAGCACAGGCCCCGATAGGCGGGCGCATTGCCCGCTCCCTGCACCGCCTCGATCAGGCTGTCGGGCAGTTGGTCCTCGTCGCCGGCGTAAAAGCGCAAATTGAGCCCGCGCGTATCGAGCAACTGCCCGTCGGCCCAGATACGCCCCAGCCGGGCCACCCTGCCCTCGCAGAAGGCGACGGCGAAGCTGGCGAGGATTTCCTCGTGGCGCTCCGGCTCGCGGCTTTGCCCGAACCCCTTCGAGCCCGCCGTTTCGGTGACATGCCGCACCAGTTCGCGGCCCCAGATGATATTGCCCGACAGTCGCCCCCAGCCATAGAGCCGGGGCACGCCCAGCCCCTCGCTGGAGCCGCCCAGCCGGACGTCGAACATCGGCGTTTCGGGGGTCTTGCGCTCCGGGCCGAACAGCATGCCGTCCACCACGCTCCCGGCCAGCGCCCCCAGCGCCCGCCCGATGGTCGCCCCGATCGGTCCGCCCACCAGCCCGCCGGCGAACTGCCCGGCAACCGACAATGCCAGAGTGGCCATGTGCCAGATCCTTTCTTTATCCCCTCCCCCTTGAGGGGAGGGGATAGGGGTGGGGGTTCCGCGCCATCGATTTTCTCGATGGATCAATCGGATTCCCGGATGATCCCGAACCCCCACCCTCATTCCCTCCCCTCAAAGGGGGAGGGAGGCGAAGGGGCCGGCCTCACAGATTTTTCCATATGCGATTACCCTGCTCCCTCGGGGAGAAGGCGGCGCGCAGCGCCGGATGAGGGTCCTACAGCTCCGGAAACCGGAACCGTGCCGCTACCCGTCGCGCCCAGGCCTCGCTCAGATCGGCCTCCACCACGCCGAAATGCTCCTGGGCATGGATGAAGCGCCGGGGCGAGACGAGGATGCCGCAATGGCGCGGCTCGGCCATTCCGGCGAGCTGGAACAGCAGCACCTGCCCGCTCGCCGGCTCGCCGGTTTCCGCGGCCAGGAACCGCTCCGCCGCCCGCCGCAGGGCGCCTTCGTGCTCGGGGTCGTGCCAGTCGGCGCGATAGGGCGGCACCTGGGCGGGCTCGGCGCCGTAAAGCGCCCGCCACACCCCGCGCAGCAGCCCCAGGCAATCGCAGCCCGCCCCCATTGTCGAAGCGCGATGCCGATAGGGCGTGCCCAGCCAGGCCCGCGCGGCGGCCACCACCTTTTCGCCGGTCATGGCACCACCGCCCTTCCATCCATGGCATCGCCTCGCCGGGGGTGGCGCAGCACGTAGTCGCTGCCCGGAATATGCGGGAAACCGCGAAAATTGACGCCATTGGCGAATTTGGCCTTGCAGGTGGCGAAGCGCCGGTCGCAGCCCGCGGTGACGGCGATTATGTCGCCCGCCGCGATCCATTCGCCCACCCGCGTGGCAAAGCCCAGCACGTCGCCCTCGGCCTCGCGGCGATGGGTCAGCACCGCATCGGCGAGGCCGTCGCGCCGCCCGCTCCCCCAGCGTCCGGTGCCGAAGCCGAACCAGCCCTCCGCAAAGCCGCCCAGCCCGCTCACCAGCACCAGGAACGGGTCGATGACGCGGATGACGCTGGCATGGCCGCGATGGGCTGGCAGGTCGAGATCGACCCGGCAGCGCGCATCGCCCAGTTCGGCGTCGCACAGCCCCTGATAGAGCCGTCCCCGCGTGACATTCAGCCCCTGTTGCGGCGAGCGCAGTTCCGCGCGGAAAATCCCGTCCTCGCGGACGATTTCGCCGATCGTGTCCACCCGCAGCAGCAGGCGCTGCTCCGGCGCCGTCCAGTTGACCAGCCAGGTCTCCACCCGCGCCCCGTCATAGCGGCCCAGCAGGATATCGTCCTCGGCAATGGCGTCGCTGTCGAGAAAGCCGAGGATTTCCCCGGTCTCGACCTGCGCGCCCAGCCGCGCCGGCATCTCGCCGCCATCGGCTCCGAAAGTGGGGGCGCAGTCCGTGCCCTCCACCACCAGCATGCGGTCGTGATCGGTGAAGCCCAACACCGTGCCGTCGCCGCGCAGCAGCCGCCAGCACCGCGCCGTCGTCGTCTCCCCGCCCGCCAGATGCACGGCGAGCGCGTTCGGCAACTCTTTCATGGCAGGATCTCCACCAGCGGAATATCGGGCGCTTCGGCCCCGTCGAAACCATTGAGCTCGATATCGAGCCGGTCGGTGTCGAAGCGCACCGGCACGTCGAACAGGAACCCCGCCGTCACCGCCGCGCCCGGTGGCGGCGCCACGGCGAAGCCCACGATGCCGCTGGTCACGTCCACGCTCCAGCCGCCCGCCGGCTCCACCCCGTCCACCGCCACGCGCACGCTTCCCGCCACGGGCTTGGCGATGGGCCGCAGATAGGGGTCGAAGGCGGCGCCGTAGCGCTTGACGAGCTGGAACTGGGTCCGCTCCCCGTCGCCGGTGCCGATCGCCTGGTCCTGCGGCAGCGGCACCGCGCCGCCCGAGGAATGGTCGAGCCCGTCGCGCCACAAAAAGCCGTGCAGCCGCCCGCGCCGTTCCTCGAAGAAGGCCAGCACCGCCTGCATGTCGGCGCGCGATTTCACCCCATAGCCGGCATTGTAGCGCCGCCGCGAATGCGCCCAGCGCCCGTTGCGCCGCTCGCCCCCGCCCGCCAGCGTCACCACCTCGGTCCGGCGCTCCGGTCCGCCCCGCGCCCCCAGCGCGATATCGAGCGGAAAGCGCACATGATGAAAGGCCATGTCTTTCTCCCGGTAAACCCGACCCCTTCGCCTCCCTCCTCCTCGAGGGGGTAGCGTTTCCTTTGGACGCCTCAGCTTCCCCGCGTGCCCCGCCGCACCGCCCGCAGCAGCATGGCGCTCACTTCCGCCTCGCTGGCCGCGAAGCTGCGCGCGTCGCTGGCGGTGACGTTGAAGGTGACGTTGACCGTGCCGCCGCCGCCGCCGGCGACGCCCAGCCGTCCGTCCGGGCCGCGCTGCAAGGGCATGATGGCTTCCGGCCCCGCCTCTCCCGCCAGTCCCAGCCCCCGGCCCAGCGGAAAATAGCCCGGGCTGGCGATCACCCCGCCCTTGGCGAAGGGCGTCACCCCGCCCAGCGCCGGATTGGTGGCGGTGAAGATGTTTTCCACCAGCCCGCCCACCAGCGTGCCCAGCGGCCGGAACGCCGCCTTGAGCGCGATATCGGCGAAGGCGCCGGCAATATCGGACAGCACCGAGCGAAAGGTCTTGCCGTCCATCACCGCGCCGCGAAAGGCCCGGCTGACCGAACGGGCGACGCCATCGGCCAGATCGCCGATCCGCCCCAGCTCCACCGAGACGTCGCTCAGCTCGCGGCGAAAATCGTCGCCGAAAAGATCACCTGCCATCGGGAAAACGCTCCATCAGCTCCAGCAGCGTCCGCCGCTCCAGCGGCCCCGCCCGGTCCCCGGTCAGCGCCCCCCAGGCCGCCGCCAGTTCGCGCGGGCTCATCTTCCAGAACGCCTCGGGCGGCAGGCGCAGCACGCCCAGGCCGAAGCGCATGGCCTCCCTCCAGGGAAAGGGCGTCATGGCGTTTCCCCGAAAGTGGCGCGGAGCAGCCGCACCGCGATATCGGCGGCGCCGCGCAGGCCGCCCTCGATGCTGAGGCGCGCCAACTCGTCGTCGCCGACATCGTTGCCGCCGCCGCGCAGCCCGGCGCCGATGATCGCCGTCAGGTCCCGCGCCGACACCTTGCCCTCGGAAAAGCGCTCGGCGAGTCCCGCCAGGTCACCCGCCCCCAGCCGCTCCTCCAGTTCCGCCAGCGCCCCCAGCGTCAGGCACAGCACCAGCCGCTCGCCGCCGATTTCGGCGGCGATCTCGCCACGATGGATATTGGTCATCTCGTCTCCTCGTATCCTTGCTCCCCTCCCCCTTGAGGGGAGGGGTTGGGGGGGCCTCGGTGATCAACGAACCACCCCCTCCCTGGCCCTCCCCCCAGGGGGAAGGAAGCGCCAATCGCTGCTCCGCCAAAAACTGAACCGCCCTAAACCGCCGCAAAACTCACCTCGCCGGCGCTTTCCAGCGCCAGGTCGAAGGTCACCTCGCCGGCATGGTCGGCGGAAAATTCCAGCGCCACGATCTGGAACGGCCCCTCCACCACCCCGAAATGGGGCAGGACGAGCTGCCAGTCGGCAATGGTGCCGGCGAAGAACAGCGCCCTTATGGAGGCATCCGAGGCCTGGTCCTTGAACACGCCGGCCCCCGCCACCGAGGCCCGCTTGACCCCGCCGCCCGCCAGCAATTCCCGCCAGCGCCCGGCGCTTTCCTGATCCGTGGTATCGACGCTGGCGGCGTTGAAGCTGAGGCTGCGCGTGCGCAGCCCCGCCACGGTCACGAATGCGCCCGATCCGCCATCGAGCTTCAAAAGCATGTCCTTGCCACTCTGGGCCGCCATTTCCCTGTCCTTTCGGGTACAATCACTCGCTGAAAAACCGCAGCGTCACCGCCGCCCGGGCGAGGCCGGTGGCGCCGTCGATCGCCGTCTCGGTGCGCATATGCCCGGCATGGGTCACCACCAGGCCCGAGGGCGCCAGCTCCAGCCCCGCCGCCACCACCCGTTCGGCGATGGCCAGCGCGTCGCGGCGGCTGGGCTGGCCGGCCCAGCAATGCAGCAGCACCCGGTGTTCCTGGCCCGGCGTCTCGTCGCCGTCGTTCTGGCGCATGTCGTGGCGCTCGATCACCACATAGGGCGCCGGCCTGCCGCGCGGCGGGGCGTCGAACACGCCCCCTGCCCCGATCAGCGCCGCCAGCGCCGCATCCGTCTCCAGCGCCGTCACCAGCGCCGCCTGCAAAATCGCGATCGGATGCATGCTTCTATCCCGTCACGCTGGTTTCGCTGCAGGCGCAGGCGAGATAGGCGCGCCGTCCATTGAGGTCGGCCGCGCTCACCACGTCGAGATTGCGGCCGCGATAGACGATGCGGTCGCCCGGCGCCATGTCGGCGCGAAACCGCATGACGACGCTGTGGGAGATGGCGACGGCGCGCCCGTCGGCATTGATCCCCTGCCGTCCGGTCAGGCTCCGCACCCGCGCCCAGACATTGCCCAGCGGCACATAGAGCCGCTCATGGCCGCCGCCCTCGCCGGCGAGGCTTTCGCGCCGCCGCAGTTGCACCCGGTCGGTCAGCGTGCCGATGGGCGGAAGACGCTCGCTCATAGCCGCACCCGCTTGTGGGCGGCGATCAGCCGGTCGAAGCCCGAGGGCAGCAGCGCCCCCGCCCCGGGCGCGGTCATGGCGTCGCGATGCTCGTGCCAATGCGCCACCAGCCCCAGCACCGCCTGGCGGAGATCCGCGGGGACGTCCTCGGGCTCCTCGCCGAAGCCGGCGACATAATCGATCTCGATTCCCTGCCGCTCCTGCAGGAACGGCATCCCCGCAACGCTGCGCGGCACGATCAGCCGGTCCGCCTCGGCGCGGAACTGTTCCAGCCCGATCTCGTGGCTGGCGCCATCGTCACCGGTCGCGGTGATCCCCGTTACGGCGAACAGCGGCGTCACCGGCAGCCGCACCAGCCGGCTGTCGGGCCAGCCATCGAGCACGACGCGCCAGCTCTGCACCAGCAGCGCCATGCCCGTCGCCCCTTCCACATGCAGCCGCGCCGCTCCGATCAGCGTTTCGATCAGCGCATCCTCGGCATCGTCGTCGATCCGGAGGAACGCCTTGGCCTGGGCAAGCGAAACCGGCTCCCCCGCCGGCCCCGCCAGGAGATAGGACGTCATGTTCTTGATCCTTGTTGATCACTCCTCCCCTCCCCCTTGAGGGGAGGGGTTAGGGGTGGGGGTTCCGCTCCATCGATATTCCCGATGAAGCAAGCGGACTCCCGGATAATCCCGAACCCCCACCCTCATTCCCTCCCCTCAAGGGGGAGGGAGGCGAAGGGGTCGGCATCGCGGATTTATCCATATGCGATTGCCCTCCCCCATGCGGGAGAGGGGCTCGCGCATGGCGCGGGACGAATGCGAAAGCTCCTCAGCTCATCCCGAACTTCAGCAGCTTGATCGCGTCATAATCCGCGATGCCGCCGCCGACGCGCTTGGTGGTGTAGAACAGCACATAGGGCTTGGAGCTGAACGGGTCGCGCAGCACCGAGACGCCCTGGCGGTCGACGATGAGGTAGCCGCGGCGGAAATCGCCGAAGGCGATGGGAAAGGCGTCCGCGTCGATATCGGGCATGTCCTCGGCCTCGACCAGCGGGAACCCCATGAGGCTGGCGCGGCCATCGGCGCTGGCGGCGGGCTGCCAGAGATAATTGCCGTCGGCATCCTTGAGCTTGCGCAGCGCCGCCTGGCTCCGCCGGTTCATCACCCAGCTGGCGTTCTGGCGATAGCCGGCCTTGAGCGCATAGACGAGGTCGATCAGCACGTCGCTGGCATTGCTCGCCGGCAGCGCCCCGTCGGCGCCGGTGGCCAGATAGCCCAGCTTGCCCCAGGCCCAGTCCTGCTCCGCCGCCTTGGGTGCGGTGAGGAAGCCGCTGGGCTTGTTGACGCCGTCGCCGCCGACAAAGGCGGTGGTCTCCTGCGCCGCAAAGGCGGCATTGACCTCGTCGGCGATCCACTGGCCCACATCCACCGCCGCATCCTCGAGAAAGGCGGAGGTCGCCGCCGGCATGGCGTAGAGCTCGGTGGCGGGATAGCTCAATTCGGCCAGCGTCTGGCTGGCGGTGGTGGGGCGCGCCGCCGTCTCGCCCACCCAGCCGGTCTGCGGGCCGGTGACGGTGATGGGGCGCTTATAGACCGCGCCCGACACCTGCCGCACCCCGGCAATGGCGCGGATGGGCGAGATATGGGTCATGAGGCGGGTGATCTCGCCCTCGACCTGGGCCGGCACCACATAGCCGCCATCGGCATTGACGCCGATCTGCAGCGCCTTTTCCTCGCCGCGCTTCACATAGGCGGAAAACGCCTCCTTGTATTCGTCCGCCGCCGCGCCGCCCTTGCCCTCGATGGCGGGGCGGGCGCGGTCGGCGGCGGCACGGTCGAGCGCCGCCTTGTGCCCGTCCAGCACCGCGTTGAGGCGCTCCAGCTTGTCTTCGAGCAGGCCATCGGCGCTGCCGCGCTTCTCGATTTCGGCCAGGCGCTGGTCGTTGGTGCGCTTGAACTCCTCGAAAGCGTTCGAAAAATCGGCGAAGAGCGTGGCAATATCGCTCCCCGCGCCGGCCTTGGTCTCCAGGCCGTCGCTCGTCAATTCCATGTCGATATCCTTCTAGCTTGTGCTGATGGTCCTGATGGCCGCCGCGATGGCGGCGCCGGCCGAGCGGGAAGAGGCGATGCGCGCCTCCTCCAGCATCGGAAAGGTGACGATCGAAATCTCGTGGAGATCGATCTCGTGCAGCAGCCGCCGGCCCCCGCCGGGAGCGCGGCTGGCGCGCACGGTGCGAAAGCCGATGGACAGGCCATCCAGCGCCCGGCTTTCGATCAGCCGCCGCAGCGCTTCGGCCCGCGGCACGCCCGGCACCAGCCGCCCGCGCGCGAACAGCCCGCGCCCGTCCTCGACCAGGCTCTCCCACAGGCCCACCGGCTCCTTGGGATCGTGCTGGAACAGCAGGCGGATGCGGGCGCCGCGCCGGGCGAGGCTCCGCGCGAAGGCGCCGGGCATGACGATGTCGCCGCCGCTGTCGAGCCGGTTGAACAGGCTGGCATAGCCGGCAAAGCGTCCATCGGCGTCGATGGCGAGGGAGCCCATCACCCTTTGCTCCCCCGTCCGCGCCCGGCCTGCTTGCCGCCCGGCCCCTTCCTCCTGTCGGCCAGCGTGCCGGCCAGGTTCCAGGCGAACTGCCGGAACGTCTGCTGCACGGCTTCCCGATTCTGCTTTTCCGCCATGGGCTTAGTCCTCCTTCCGGAAAAGTCGATTCAAGGAGGCGATCTCCTGCACGAAGTCGTTGAAGTGCTGATTCACCTTCGCCATTTCCCGCAGGCTCCACACCAGCAGCGCACTCGCCCCGCTCGCCCACAGGAACAGCGCCAGATGCGCCAGATCGCCCCGCTCGATGATGGTCGTGGTCAAACTGTCCATCGCGATAACTCCGTGTGAATGCCGGCGGTCTGGCCTTGCGGCCCCGCTCGTTGCAGACTGGTCCCGAGGACATTCCATGCCCACGATCCTGCGTCTCGACGGCTACCGGTTCTTTTTCTACAGCGGCGAAGGCAATGAGCCGCCGCATGTGCATGTCGAGTTAGGCGACAGGCTCGCCAAGTATTGGCTTGTGCCGGTGGAACTGGCATCATCGAAGCGGTTCCGCTCCCACGAGTTGGGGCCGCTGCGCGAGACCGTCCTCGCCCATCGTGACGCATTCCTGAAGGCATGGCATGAGCACTTTGACGCTTGAGACCGAACCGCTCGCCGTGGACATTGCCGTCGACGACGTGACGCTTCGCGTCAGCCTCGAGGATGGGCGCGAATTGGCCGTGCCGATCGAATGGTTCCCGCGCCTTCGCAACGCCACGCCCGAGCAGCGCGCGAACTGGCGCCTCATCGGCGTGGGCGAGGGCGTGCACTGGCCGGAGATCGACGAAGACATTTCGGTGCTCGGCCTGCTCGCCGGCCATCGCCGCCGGTCGCGCGCCGCCTGAATTTTTGCTTCAGCCCGTCCCCAGGCCCACCATTTCCCGCTTTTCCGCGTCGGTGAGGAAATCGGCGGCGCCGACCCGGCTCCACAGCGCCGCCCGATCCTCGGCCAGCGCTTCGACCTGGTCGAAATCGGGCACCAGCACCGCGCCCCCGAAGACCGGTCCCAGCCAGAAGGTCAGCTCCTGGGCCACCCGCACCACCAGCGGCACCAGCGTCTGGCGCCACAGCGCCCGGTTGGCCTCGGCCATGTTGGCATAGGTGTTGTCGCCGGGAATGCCCAGCAGCATGGGCGGCACCCCGAAGGCCAGCGCGATGTCGCGCGCCGCGGCGTTACGGGCTTCTATGAAGTCCATTTCGCGCGGGCTCATGGCCATGGACTTCCAGTCCAGCCCGCCATCGAGCACCATGGGCCGCCCGGCATTGGCGGCGCCGGAGAACTGCTCCTCCATCTCCGCCTTGAGGCGCTGGAACTGGTCCTCGGTCAGCCGTCCGCCGGCGGCCGAATAGACCAGCGCCCCGGAGGGCCGCGCCGCATTGTCGAGCAGGGCCTTGTGCCATTGCGCCGAGGCGTTGTGAATGTCGAGGCTGGTCTGCGCCGCCTCCAGCGGCCCCATGCCGTAATGGTCGTCCATGGGGTGGAACAGCGCCATGTGCAGCACGCCCGGCAGCGGCGGCGTCTCCTGCGGGATCCGCACCGCCTTGCCGCCGGCCTTGTAGTCATAGGCGACCGGCCAGCCGTCGCGCCCCGCCACCACGCTCACCCGGTCGGGCCGCAGCACGAACAGCGCCTGCACCCTGCCATCGACGATGCCCGCCTGCAGATAGGCATTGCCGGCGCTTTGCAGGAAGGCATAGACCGCCTCAAGCATTTCGGCGCCCGACTGGCGGCCATTGGGCCGGTTCAGCAATTGCGCCAGCGGATGGTCCGGCGCCGCCCGGCCCGCCACCTCGACGGTCAGCGGCACCCGGTTCGCCGTCTCGGCGATCAGCCGCACGCAGCGATAGACCACCGGGTTGCGCATGAAGCCCTGGTTGACGAGGCTGGCATAGCCCCGTCCGCTCCATTGCGCCGGTCCCAGCTGGCTCAGCGTCATCATGGTATGGGCAAATCCCTTGGTCTCCGTGTCCGCCGCCTCCGCCCGCCCGCCGAACAGGCTTTTCATCCAGCTTGCCATCTCGTCCCCTGTTCGTCCCTGCTTCACAGCCCCCGCACCCGGGGGCGCATGTCGTTGAGCACCAGTTCGGTCAGCGCCCAGACCAACGCGTCCACCCGGTCGGGCGAATGGCCTTCCGCCTTGCCGTCGGGCCCGAAGGCGCACAATTCGTCCTCCAGCGCCGTCAGCCCCTCTTTATGGGCCACGAGGCCGCGCCCGTAGAGCGCCGCCACCGGTTCGGCGCGCACCCATTTGCCGCGATTGGCGCGTACCGCCAGCACCGGCACTTCCGGGCCGGCCTGGTGGATCATCTGCGTCACCAGGTCCCCGCCCTGGTTGACCTCGGCGACGATGGCGTCGGCCTGGTGGGCGTGGAACGCCGCCACCGCCCTTCGGGCCCAGGTCATCGGCCGCACCTGCCTGATTGTGGCGTCCTCCAGCACCACGGCGCCCTCGCCCTGCCGGCCGGCCACCACGATGCCGCAGGCATCCGAGCGGGCCGTGCCGGTCACCGGCGGGTCCACCGCCACCACGATCCGGCCGTCGGCTCCGCCCTGGGCGGGCCGGAACATGTCGCGCTGCCAGAGCGCGTCGGGCCGGTCCTCGATCAGTTCGCCATCCAGTTCCTGCCGCCCCAGCACCGTGCCGCGATAGCGCGCCACCACCGCCTCGAGGAAATTGGGGGCCAGTTGCGCCCGGTTCTCCTCGGTGCTCATGCGCACCACGGCGGCGTGCTCGTCGGCCAGCAGCCGGCGGATCAGCCGCGTCGCCCGGGGCGTGGTGGTGGCCATCTGGCGCGGGCGCTCGCCCAGCCGCAGGCCGAACTGCAGCATGTCCCAGGCGTCCTCGCCCCGGGGCCATTTGCCGATCTCGTCGCACCAGGCGGCGGCGAATTGCGGGCCGCGAAACCGCTCCGGGTCGGAGGCGGTCAGGATGGCGGCTTCCGATCCATTGGGCCAGACCAGCCGGTTGCGGCCCTTCAATATGGGCCGCTCATGGTCGGGATGCACCGCCATGATGCCGCTCTGCCCGCGCACCATGATGTCGAGCGCCTCGGTCATGGTCTCGCCCACCAGCGCGATGGGCGACACCCGCTCGCGCGCCAGCCGGCGCACCCATTCGGCCCCGGCCCGGGTCTTGCCCGAGCCGCGCCCGCCCAGCAGCAGCCAGGTGGTCCAGTCGCCCGGCGGCGGCAATTGCTTGGGCAGGGCCCATCTGGCCCAGTCGAAATAATCCGCCTCCACCCGGTCGTCGGCAAGCGCCCGGACTTCCTGCTCGGCCTCGGCCCTGGCCTCAGCGCGTCTTGTACTGGGCAAGGCGCTCGACCAGCTTGGCCCGCAGATCGGTCATGTCCTTGCGCGAGGCCGGCTCCACATTGCGCGCCGCCGCGCCCAGCTCGATCAGCTTGTCCAGCGTGCGCACCTGCACCGCCAGCGTATTCACCCGCTTGTCGACCGGCTCTTTCATCGCTCTCTCCAATTGTCCCAATTGCCGCTCCAGCAGCCGCATCATGCGCATCACCAGGTCGGCCTGGCGGGTGGGCCGTGCGGTGATGCTCGACCAGCCGCCCCGCTCGCGCCGATAGCGCAATTGCGAGGTCGTGATGCCGTGGCGCTGGCAGATCACCTCGGGGTGAAACAGCTTGCCCTCATATTCGGCGCGAATCGTCTCCCAGTCCGGCGCCGCCCTGGGGCCCGTCCCGTCCAAACCGTCCATGTCGGAAATTCCCGCTAAAGCCTGGTGCAGAAAGAATGGATCGACCCAATTCGTCGACCATGCCCGAACCATACCACCCCACCGTCACGCGGGGATAACTTCGAGCCGTCCCGAAGGGCAAATCGCGCCGGTGGCGCGATTTAAGGCGAGAAGGCCATGAGAGCTACGCTCGAATGGCAAACCGGCCGCCACGCGGCAAAAATCGCTCCGGTGGCGCGATTTGCGTGTGGACGGAGGCCCTCGGTCAAGCCCGAGGGAAGCCCGGTGTGGGGGATAAATCGAGCCTAGGCGGCGCGGCGGCGGCGGTCCTCATTGCCGCGCAAATCGACCATTTCCAGTCGGGCGATGCCGCGCCGCTGCGCCTTGCGCACAGCCTGGACGGCGGCGTTCAGGATGGCGCGGTCCGGCGCGCCCTGGGGGTTGATCGTGGCGAGCCCCATGCTCACCGTCACCTGGCCGGCATGGCTTTCCCGGTTGGGCAGCCCGGCCTGGCGAATCGCGGCGGCGATGCGGCTGGCCAGCTCCCGCGCCATCAGCACCGGCATGTCGGGCAGGACCAGCACGAAGCCGGCGCGGCCGTGGCGCAGGCAGCGGTCGGTGGGGCGCGGCAACTGGCGTCCGATGGCCTGCTCCAGCGCTTCGATGCTGTGCTCCACCACCTCGCGCCCATAGGCGGCGAAATAATCGGCATGGCCGTCCATCTCCAGCGCCAGCACGCAGAGCGAGACATGGCGCCCGGCCGCGTCGGCCCAGCCATGGCGGAACGCGTCGTCGATGAGTTGGGCGGGGCGGGATTTTTTGCCGGCATTGCGGGCGATGGCCGCCTGGCCATAGGCCGGCTCGGGACTGTCGGCGCCGCGGTTCAGCGCCGCGCGGATGCGCGCCCACAAGCCGTCATTGCCATTTATGGTCACTTTATTCATCAGCCTGTCCTGGGCCAGACGTCCCGGAAACCGGATCAAGCCATGACTATGGTTAACAGGAGGTAAGCATTTTGCCTTAATGCACCACGTCGGCCCCCGCCGCCCGCGTCGCGCCGGCTCCGCTCCTGATGGAAATGCCCGGGAAAAGCGTCATCCCGCGGCCGGCCTCCCACCCTTCACCCGGCGGGAGGCGCCCCCCCGCCCGCACCGCTAAAGATGCTCGGGCGGCTCCCATTCGGGCCAGTCCACGGCATGTTCCTCCCACCGGCCCGGGTCGACCTCAGTTTCGAGGAAAGTGCGGCCGCTGGCCGAGACGCCCGCATCGATCACCGTCTGCGGGTCGCCCGAGACCAGCGGGTGCCACCAGGCCAGGCCCTTGCCCTCGGCCAGCCGCCGATAGGCGCAGGTGACCGGAATCCAGGGGATTTCACGCACTTTTTCCGGCGTCAGCTTGATGCAGTCGGGCACGATCTTCTGCCGGTTTGGATAGTCGGTGCAGCGGCAGGTGTTGCCGTCCAGCAGCTTGCAGCGCACGTCCGAGGTGATGAGCGTACCGGTGTCCTCGTCCTCCAGCTTGATGAGGCAGCAGCGGCCGCAACCGTCGCACAGCGCTTCCCATTCCGCCTTGGACATCTGCTCGAGCGTTTTTTCTTCCCAGAAGGCCATGTTTACCGATCGTCGTTCATGCTGTTGCCGGTTTGCGCTTGCGGGCACGCCGATGCAATCATATTCCAGCGATTGTGTTGCAGTAGCCGGCAATCGCGGACAATTCTCCGCTATCGGCCATGAGGCATCGCGTGCAGGATCCGTTCTACACTAAGGAAAAGAAGCGCCGCTCGTCCAGTTCCATGCTGGCGGCAGATGCCTGGCTGGATTCCTCGCTCTACGAATTCTGGCAGGCGCTGGGGCGGGGCTATACGCGTTTCCAGGATTTCATGGCCCGTTTCCGGGTCTCGGGCATCGGCCGCTTCTTCGTCGAGATCCTCTCGGATGCCTTTAGCTTCGGCGCCATCGGCGCGGTGCTGATGACGGCGCTGGCGCTGCCGGCCTTCGACATCATCGCGCGCGGCGCCTTCAACAAGGCCGAGGATTATTCCGTGGTCTTCCTCGACCGCTACGGCACCGAGATCGGGCGGCGCGGCATCCGCTCGGACGACAGCGTGGCGCTCGACCAGATGCCCGACTATCTCATCAAGGCCACGCTGGCCACCGAGGACCGGCGCTTCTACGAGCATTTCGGCATCGACGTGGTGGGCACGCTGCGGGCGCTGGCCAGCAATGCGCAGGGCGACAGCTCCACCCAGGGCGGCTCCTCGCTCACCCAGCAATTGGCCAAGAATCTCTTCCTCACCTCCGAGCGCACGCTGGAGCGCAAGATCGTCGAGGCCTATCTGGCCATCTGGCTGGAGTGGAACTACTCCAAGGACGAGATCCTCAAGCTCTATTTCGACCGCGCCTATATGGGCGGGGGCAATTTCGGGGTCACCGCGGCGGCCGAATTCTATTTCGGCAAGCGGGTGCAGGATATCGGCCTGGCCGAAGCGGCCATGCTCGCGGGCATGTTCAAGGCACCCACGCGCTATGCGCCCCATGTCGATCTGGCCGCGGCGCGCGGCCGCGCCAATCTGGTGCTGACCAATCTGGTCGCCTCGGGCTTTCTCACCGAGGGCCAGGTCACCGCCGCCCGCCGCCATCCCGCCGCCCCCATCGACCGCACCGCCGATATCAGATCGCCCAATTATTTCCTCGACTGGGCCTTCGAGGAGGCCAAGCGGATCATCCAGGCCAGCAATGCGCCGGGCAATAATTTCATCGTGCGCACCACCATCGACACCACGCTGCAAAGCTATGCCGAGGAGGCCATCACCTCGGTCATCCGCGAGCAGGGCGAGCAATACCGGGTCGAGCAGGGCGCCATGGTGGTCACCGACACCAAGGGGGCGGTGCGGGCCATGGTGGGCGGCACCGATTACGCCAAGAGCCAGTTCAACCGCGCCATCGTCTCCACGCGCCAGCCCGGCTCCGCCTACAAGCCCTTCGTCTATGCTGAGGCCTTCGAGCAATTGGGGCTCACGCCCAGCGACACCATTTCCGACCGGCCCGTCTGCATCGGCGACTGGTGCCCGCAGAATTACGGCCGCTCCTATCGCGGCCAGACCACGCTGCTCAGCGCCTTCGCCGCCTCCATCAACACCGTGCCGGTGACGCTCTCGATCAAGACCGGGCGCGACGCCATCGCCCAGCTCAGCTACCGCATGGGCCTCCGGCAGGAATATCCGGTCACCCGCTCGCTGGCGCTGGGCGTCGCCTCGGTCTCGGTGCTGGACATGACCAGTTCCTACGCGGTCTTTGCCAATCACGGCTACAAGACCCCGGCCTATGGCATCACCCGGATGACGACGCTCAATGGCGAGCTGATCTGGGAGCACGACGCCGATGCCCCGCACGAGCGGGTGCTGTCCGAGCAGACCGTCGCCTATATGAACCAGATGATGCGCGCGGTGGTGACCAGCGGCACCGGCCGCCGCGCCGAGGTCGAGGGGGTCCCCACCCTGGGCAAGACCGGCACCACCACGTCCTATCGCGATGCCTGGTTCGCCGGCTTCACCGGCAATTACGTCGCCGCCGTGTGGCTGGGCAATGACGACTACACGACCACCAGGACCCTGACCGGCGGGCTGCTGCCCACCGTCGCCTGGCAGAAATTCATGGCCTATGCCCACACCAATATCGAGGTGCAGCCGGTATTCGGCGTCGATTTCGTGCCCCCGCCCGCCATCGTGGCCGATGCCGAGCCCGACGAGATGGAGGAACTGGCCGAGCGTCCCCCCAGCCTCAAGCCCGCCGCCGCCCGCAAGCTGCTCGACCTCGCCACCCGCTTCGAATCCGCTCTCACCGTCCCGCCGCCCGCCGCCGGCGACACCGCCAGCCTCCCCGCCGCGACGACGGGGCTGTAGGGGCCGTCGACGGGCGCGTCCGGCTTGACCTCATGACCGGTCCCCCGCTCCCACACGGAAGGGGAATGTTCATTCGGGACTTTTCGAGCTTTTCATTGTCCGGCGAAATCGGTGCTTTGCTCCCCTCCCCCTTGAGGGGAGGGGTCGGGGGTGGGGGTCCTTCGGTGGCTTACAATCCACCCCCTCCCCTCAAGGGGGAGGGGGCAAAACCTAAAAGCCTCTACTCAATTGGCTTCCCTCGGACCTGCCCCCCTGAACTCTCGAGGCTCTACGCCCTTGGGGCGGCCTTTACTGGCCGCCCCAATCGTTGTGGTTGGTATCGCCATGGCCCTGGCGGGAGCCGCGATGCTCGCTCATGAAGCGGTCGAATTCCTCGCGGTCGCGGGCCCGGCGCAGATTGGCCATATATTCGTGGAAGGCTTCCACTTCGGCGTCGAGCCGGGCGCGCTCCTCCTCCAGGCGGCGAAGCTGCTCGGAGCGGTAGTCGTCGAAGGCGGCATTGCCCGAGGGGGCGTAGCCGGACTGGCCGAAGCCGTGATGCTTGTGATTGTTGCGCACGAAGCTGCACCCCTTGTTCCAGTAGGCCTGGGCCTTTTCGGCCGAACCGCCGAATTTCTCGCCCCACAGGATATAGCCCAGCACCAACAGGCCCAGCGGCCAGAAGATGACGAAGCCCAGAACCATGAGGGCGATGGTCAGCGGCGACCATTGCGGCTTGATCAATGCTGTGTTCATGTCGTTGGTCTCCCAGTCACGATGGGTATTAGGTGGTTTGGTCGGGGGTAGGATCAAGAATGTTCCCGCGTTTTTTTTGAACTTGAAATGTCCGGGCCGCTTTCCTATGCAGGGGTTCCCGGAGAGACCGGCTTGATCGACCAGACCGAAACCGCTCCGTCCTTTTTCCCTTCCGGCTGGCGCCCGCTGCGCCTGCATACGCTGGTGATGCTGCGCTGGCTGGCCGTGGCCGGCCAGGCCGCCGGCGTGCTGTTCGTGTTCTGGGGGCTCGGCTTTCCCCTGCCGATCTGGGAATGTTTCGCGCTGATCGCGCTCTCGGCCGCGCTCAATATCGGCCTCGTGCTGCGCTACGGCGCCCAGATTCGTCTTTCCGCCCGCATCGCCGCCCTGCAACTCGCCTTCGACCTGTGCCAGCTCGGGGGGCTGCTGGCGCTGACCGGGGGGCTCGAAAATCCCTTCGCCCTGCTGCTGCTGGCGCCGGTCTCGGTGGCGGCGACCTCGCTGCCGCAGCGCCACACCTTCGCCATCGCCACCCTGGCGGCGGCGATCGCCTCGCTGATTTCGGTGTTGCACCTGCCCCTGCCCTGGTATCCGGACGAGGCCCTGTCCTTCAACCGCATCTACATCATCGGCATCTGGGT
This sequence comes from Devosia honganensis, assembly GCF_042648785.1. Taxonomy (NCBI): domain Bacteria; kingdom Pseudomonadati; phylum Pseudomonadota; class Alphaproteobacteria; order Hyphomicrobiales; family Devosiaceae; genus Devosia; species Devosia honganensis. The sequence continues at coordinate 82,396 of NZ_JBHRYD010000005.1, read as the reverse complement.
CTCGATCGTCTGCGGGGTGGCGTTCGTCTCGGCCTATACCAAGCAGGTGGCGCGCGATGCCCGGCAGATCGCCGACGCGCTGGCGGCGACCGAGCTGGCCCTGTCGCGGCGCGAGCAGCTCTCGGCGCTCGACGGGCTCGCCGCCGCCGCCGCCCACGAATTGGGCACGCCGCTCTCCACCATCGCGCTTGCCGCCAAGGAGATGCGCGCCGAGGTGGAAAAGGGCAGCGCCCTGGCCGAGGATGTCGAGCTCATCATCGAGCAGTCGGCGCGCTGCCGGGCCATCCTCGCCAAGCTGCGCAATCTGGGCAGCGAGCCGGCGGATTTGTTCGCCCGCGCGCCGCTCACCGACATCCTGGACGAAGTGGCCCGGCCCCATGAAGGGCGGGGCAAGGTGATCCTGTTCTATTCGGAACGCACCGCCGGCCCGCCGCCGGTCTTCCCGCGCAGCGTCGGCCTGCTCTACGGGCTGGGCAATCTGATCGAGAACGCCACCGATTTCGCCCGCCAGAGCGTGCGCATCGAAACCGCCTGGGACCAGCAGTCGATCACCGTCAGCATCACCGATGACGGCCCCGGCTTCGCCCCCGAACTGCTGGCGCGGCTGGGCGAGCCCTATCTGACCAGCCGCCCCCGCGACCCAGACGGCGCCGACGCGCACCAGCCCGGCGGGCTGGGCCTGGGCATCTTCATCGCCAAGACGCTGCTCGAGCGCACCGGGGCGCGCCTCGATTTCGGCAACGCGGGGCCTGCCGGCCATGCCCGGGTCAACATCACCTGGCGGCGCGGCGATCTCGAGGCGGCCGGCGAATGAGTTTTGACGCGGAGCCGGCAAGGGAATAATGGAGAAAGCCATGAGCACGATCGAAGATCTACTGGCCGCCGATCCGAGCCTTCTGCTTGTCGACGACGACGCGGCCTTTCTGAGCCGCCTCGAGCGCGCCATGGCGCGGCGGGGCTTCGAGGTGCGGGTCGCCGGCACCGTGGCGGCGGGCCTGGCCGCCGTGGCCGAACGGCCTCCCGCCTTCGCCGTGGTGGATTTGCGGCTCGAGGACGGCAACGGCCTCGACGTGGTGTCGGCGCTGCACCAGAAACGCGCCGACGCCCGCGCCGTGGTGCTGACCGGCTATGGCAATATCGCCACGGCGGTGACGGCGGTGAAACTGGGGGCCACCGATTATCTGTCCAAGCCCGCCGACGCCGACGACGTGATCAACGCGCTGCTGGTCACCGGCGAGGACAAGCCCGAGCCGCCCGAAAACCCCATGTCGGCCGATCGGGTGCGCTGGGAGCACATCCAGCGCGTCTATGAATTATGCGACCGCAACGTCTCGGAGACGGCGCGGCGCCTCAACATGCACCGCCGCACCCTGCAACGCATCCTCGCCAAGCGCGCGCCGCGATAAAGGGCGCGGACCGCTTCCGGCGGCAGCGCCACCTATCGCCGCTGCTCTCCCACCCACACGACCTTGTTCCACAAATCCTCCACCGTGTCGGCGAACTGGAGGTGGCGGTCGTGGCCCGGCACCGAGACGGCCAGCACGTCGGCGGCAAAGCCCCGGATCACCTCGAAGGCGCGGTTGCGGTTGAGCAGCACCACGGGGAGTTGCGGGCCGCTGGCCCAGGCGCCGAACAGGGCCGAGACCGAGGCCAGCGAGCCGGGCAGCCCCACCAGCGCCGAAACCTCGCCGGCCAGATGCTGCAACCGCTCCCGCCGCTCGGGCAGGACGGTGACCTTCACGTCGCTCAGCGCCGGCGGCAGCGCGATTTCCTCGTCCGCCAGCACTTCCACCGTGCCCCCGGCGGTGCGGGCCGCGGTGATCAGCGGCACCGGGACGATGCCGTGCTCGACGAGGCAGAGAATGCGCCCGCCCCGCCGCGCGAAGACCCGCCCCACCTCGCCCATCAGATTGGCGCGCTCGGGGTCGCCCGGTCCGCGATCCGAGGCGAAGATGCCGATCATGGGCCCGGAAGGCGCCGTCATCTCAGCGCCGCCCCTTGAGGCCGCCGAGAATGCCGCGCACCAATTCGCGCCCCAGCGTATTGGCGACGGTGCGCACGAAGGAGGTGGTGGCCGCCTCCACCGGGGTCTGCCGCGTGCTGCGGCGCGGCGCGGCGGCCTTTTCGGCCCGGGCGCGCTCCTTCGCCTGCCGCTCCGCCTCTTGCTGCCGCTGCGCCTCGTATTGCGCCCGCTCCTCGTCCAGTTGCCGGTCGCGCGCCCGCTGCTGCAAAATCTCGAAGGCCGATTCGCGGTCGATCACCGTGTCGTAGAGCCCGCCCACCGGTGAGCCGGCCATGACCGTATCGCGCTCCGCCGGCTCGATCGGGCCGACCTGCGCCGCGGGCGGGCGGATGAAGGTGCGCCCCACCATGGAGGGCACGCCCTTGTCCTCCAAAACCGAGACCAGCGCCTCGCCGATCCCCAGCCGGGTGATCGCCTCCTCGGTGGAAAAAGCCGGGTTGGGCCGGAAGGTCTCCGCCGCCACCCGCACCGCCTTCTGCTCGCGCGGCGTATAGGCGCGCAGGGCGTGCTGCACCCGGTTGGCGAGCTGGGCCAGTACCGATTCGGGAATGTCGACCGGGTTCTGGGTGACGAAATACACCCCCACCCCCTTGGAGCGGATGAGCTTGACCACCTGCTCGATGCGGTCGATCAGCGCCTTGGGCGCCCCGTCGAACAGCAGATGCGCCTCGTCGAAGAAGAACACCATTTTCGGCTTGCCGGGATCGCCCACCTCCGGCAGTTCCTCGAACAGTTCCGAGAGCAGCCACAAAAGGAACGTCGCATAGAGGCGCGGCGCCTGCATCAACTGGTCGGCGGCGAGAATGGAGACGAAGCCGCGCCCATTGGTGTCGGTACGCATCAGGTCGGCGATCTCCAGCGCCCGCTCGCCGAAGAAATTCTCCGCCCCCTGCTGGTCGAGCACCAGCAGCGCCCGCTGGATCGCCCCGATCGAGGCGGTGGTGACATTGCCGTAGCGCGCCGAAATCTCCCGCGCCCGTTCCTGCACGTCCACCAGCAGCGCCCGCAGATCCTTGAGGTCGAGCAGCAGCAGCCCCTCCTCGTCGGCCACGCGGAAGGCGATGTTGAGCACGCCCTCCTGGGTGTCGTTGAGGTCGAGGATGCGGCTGAGCAGCACCGGTCCCATCTCCGAAACCGTCGCCCGCACCGGATGGCCCTGCCGGCCGAACAGGTCCCAGAAAATGGTGGGGAAGACGTCGTCGGCATAGTCGTCGAAGCCGATTTCGGCGGCGCGCTGGCTCTGCCAGTCCTGCGCCCGGCCCATGCGGGCGATGCCCGAAAGATCGCCCTTGATGTCGGCGGCGAAGACCGGCACGCCGGCCGCTGAAAAACCCTCGGCCAGCACCTGCAGCGTCACCGTCTTGCCGGTGCCGGTGGCGCCGGTCACGAGGCCGTGCCGGTTGGCATATTTCAGCAGCAGATATTCGGGCCGGTCGCTCACGCCCAGGAAGATCTTGCCGTCGACGAGCATGCCGGTTCACCTGTCTGCATTGGTCCCTGGCGGCCTTATAGCCGCCCGCGGCCCATGGGAACAAGCGCGGGGCCGCCGCTTCAGGCAGGGGTTTTGCCGCATTTCCCTTGCCATTTGGCATGAACGCTCCTATTTTACGCCAAAAGGAGACTGCGACCATGCTGGTGGAACTGCCCCGCACCGAGGCCTTTCCCGACATTCCGGCCATCACCGAGGCGGAAGCGGCGGCCATGGCGCGCGCCGTGGTGCGGCTGTTCGTCAATTGGCAGGTTTCCGACGCCGAGGCCCGCGCCATTCTGGGCGGTCTCGCGCCGCGCACCTATGCGCGCTGGAAGGCGGGCGAGCCGGGCCGCATCGACCGGGATCTGGCGACGCGCCTGTCCCTGCTCATGGGCATCCACAAGGGGCTGCGCTATCTGTTTTCCGATCCGGCGCGGGGCTATGCCTGGGTGAAAAGGCCCAATCTGGCCTTTGGCGGCGCCACGCCGCTGGCCATCATGGTCGAGGGCAGCATGTTCGGCCTCTCGCGCGTCCGCGCCTGGCTCGATGCGGAACGCGGCGGCTGATGCCGCCCGATCCCGTTCCGGTGCGCATCGCCTGGCCCAAGGCCTGCCGGGTCATCCGCTCCATCCATCCGCCCATCGACCTGTTCGAGGACATTGCCGATCCGCGCGACTGGGAGGCCCTGGCCTCGGCCGAATCCAAGACCAATCCGCGTCTCTGGGAACATCTGGGCCGGCTGGACCTGGTGCCGCCCGCCCGCCGCGTCGCCGGCCCCGGCGCCTCCTATGTCATGGCGCCCTTCGTCCATGTCAGCCCCGACCGGCCGGGCCGCTTCACCGATGGCAGCTATGGCGTCTACAGCGCCGGCAATGCCGAGGAGGTCGCCATCCGCGAGGTGGCCCACCACCATGGCCGCGCCATGCGGGCCAGCGCCGAGGCGCCCGGCTGGACCTCGCAGTTCCGCCTGCTGGTCAACCGGCTCGATCTCGCGCTCGCGGACGCGCGGCCCTTCCCTCTCTACCACCGCCCCGACGACTACGCCCCGTCCCAGGCCCTCGCCCGGCGCCTGCGCCATGCCGGCAGCAACGGCATCGTCTATCGCAGCGTGCGCAGTCCCGGCGGCGAATGCGCCGCCATCTTCTGGCCCGACCTCATTCCCGTCCCGGTCCAGGCCGACCATTTCGACTTCCACTGGAACGGCACGACGGTCGACCAGATCCGCAACTGCCGCACCCAGGCGATCTTCGCCCTTTAGGGCTTTTCATCGCCCGGCGGAAGCAATGTTTTTTTCTCCCCTCCCCCGCCACCCTTGCCCCAGCCCCATCGTCATTGCCGGGTTTATCCCGGCAATCCACCTCGCCGCACCCGCTGGACCGCCGGGACAAACCCGGCCGTAACGATGGCAGTGATATCGCGACCCCTCCCGAAGCCCGCCCCCTTCGCCTCCCTCCCCCTCGTGGGGAGGGACCGAGGGTGGGGGTCTTTCGGCGGTTCAAAAATCCACGACACAAGCACTTTGCTGCCCTCGGGTCAGGCCCGAGGGCAGCCCGGTGTGGGGGATAAATTGAGCCAGGAGCCCTTTCCGTCAAAACATGAAAACCCTCAGCTGCGACGCCCGCCCGGCTCCTCCGTCCCTCCCCCATCGTCATTGCCGGGCTCATCCCGGCAATCCACCTCGCCGCACCCGCTGGACCACCGGGACAAACCCGGCCGTAACGATAGCAGTTATATCGCGCCCCCAACCCGAAAGCCGCTCCCCTGCGCCTCCCTCCCCCTCGTGGGGAGGGATTGAGGGTGGGGGGCCTTCGGCGATTCACAAATCCACCCCCAATCGCGACCCCTCCCGATAGCCGCCCCCTTCGCCTCCCTCACGCCCCCACGGCCCGCACTTCTCCCACCACCGCGCCGCGCACGTTCCGTGTCGGCTGGCGCACGAAACGCTCCAGCACGGCGCGCTGCTGCGCGTCGGGATCGGCGTGGTTCAGCAGCAGCGCCGCCACCATGGTCTGGCTGGCCGCCATGTTGCCGTCGTCGCATTTGAGCGCGTAGCCCCAGCCCTTGTCGCGGATGGCGCCGCATTGCACGCCCTCGGCGCCGCCCTTCTGCATGACGCGGCCGCCGAACGCCTCCATCACCAGCGTGTCGATATGGCCGGTGCCGGCCACCAGGTGCGGATGGCTGGTCGCGGCGTCGAACAGCGCCCGCGCCCCTGCCGCGTGGCCCTGGTCCAGCCCCTTGCCGCTGGCCATGCGGGCAAAGCCGCGCGCAAAAGCCCGCAGCGGCGCCGCCCAGGTGGGGATGGAGCAGCCATCGGTGCCGCAGCGCTCCTCGCTCAGCGGCTCGCCGATCACCGCCTCCACCGCCGCGCGCACCGCCTGCTGCACGGCGTGTTCGCGGCCCACATAGCCTTCGGTGGGCACGCCCATGGCCAGCGCCACGCTCAGCATGCCCGAATGCTTGCCCGAGCAATTATTGTGGAGCGGGCTCGGCTCCCGTCCCGCCGCCCGCAGCGCGGCGCGCGCCGCCGCATCGGCGGGCTGGTGGGCGCCGCATTCCAGATCCGCCGCGGACAGCCCCAGGCGCTCGAGGAAATGGCCGACGCCCTCGACATGCGCGTCCTCGCCGTGATGGGAGGCGCAGGCCAGCGCCAGTTCCGCGCCGCTATGGTGGAATTTCTCCACCGCGTGGCGGTCGAACATCGCCAGCGCCTGCATGGATTTGACCGCCGAGCGCGGAAACACCGGCCGCTCGATATCGCCGCCGCTGGCGATCACCCGGCCATCGGCGTCCATGACGACGAAGGCGCCGCGATGGCGGTTCTCCACCCAGTTGCCGCGCACCGCTTCGGCGAGAATGGGATTGGCATCCATGACAAAATCTCCGGTCCCTGTCGGTCCCGAGGAACAGCGGCGGGCCGGAAAAGTCAATGCGCCGGCGCCCTCACTTCATCCAGAACATCGGCACCAGGTCGGTCGAGAGCGGCTCGTTCCGGTCATTGGTGGCCATGATGTCGGCCATATGCGCCCACCAGCGCTGCATCACCGCCGTCGAGGGCAGCGCGTCCATGCCATGGTCCTTGCGCCGCCACAGCACGCCGAACAGGATATCGGTCTCGGCGTCGAGATGGATGGAATAGTCCTTCACCCCCGCCTCGTGCAGCAGGTCCACCAGTTCGGGGAAAATCGCGTCATGGCGCTTCTTGTATTCCGCCGCCATGCCGGGATTGAGCCGCATCTTGAAGGCGTGTTTCTCGTAGCCGTCGTTTTCGATCATGCGCGGCGCTCCTTCCACATTGTCCACAGGATCGGCAGCGCGATCACCACGATCAGCAGCGAGCCGGTGAAGATGGTCATGACGATGCCGGGCACGTTGAGCAGCCCCAGTCCGAAGGTGACGAGGCCGATGATCAGCGCCGCCAGCACCACGCCGACGATGGAGCCCGCCCCGCCCAGGATCGAGACCCCGCCCAGCACCACCATGGTGATGACGTCGAGCTCGAACCCCTGCGCGATCGAGGGCCGGGTCGAGCCCAGCCGCGCCGTCAGCAGCACGGCGGCGATGCCGCTCATCAGGCCGGTAAGGCAGAACAGCACGAATTTGATGCGATCCACCCGGACGCCGGAGAACTGCGCCGCGGTGGCGTTATTGCCGATGGCGTAGATGCGCCGGCCGAAATTGGTGTGGTGCAGCAGCACGTAGAAGATCGCCGCCGCGATGACGAACAGCACCAGCTCGAACGAGATCACCCAGAACACATAGCCCTGCCCGAACCAGGAAAACTCCTTGGGATAGCCCTTGAAACTCTGGTCTCCCAGGATGATGAAGGCGAGCCCGCGAAACAGGCTCATCGTGCCGATGGTGACGACGATGGAGGGCAGTTTGAGCCCGGTCACCAGGAACCCGTTGAAGGCCCCGCACAAAATGCCCACCCCCACGCCCACCGCCACCAGCGTCGGCGTGTCGGCGCCATAGCTGAGCGCCAGCCCCATCAGGGTCGAGCACAGCGCGATGATCGAAGCCACCGACAGGTCGATCTCGCCGGTGATGATCACCAGCGCCATGGCCAGCGCGATCAGCCCCTTCTCGGTGAAGTTGAAGGTGAGATCGGACAGGCTCCAGGCATTGAGGAAATAGGGCGAGGCGAAGGAATTGGCGACGAAGATCGCCAGCGCCACCAGCACCAGCAGGCTCTCCCAGCTCAGGACCGCCGATCGCAGCGGATTGTCGAGCCGGTCGGGAAGGGAACGATGAAAGGAGGTATCGGTCATGGCTTCGTTCCAGTCAGACGCAGGTTCATCGGCTCCTGCGCCTCCCTCCCCCTTGTGGGGAGGGATCGAGGGTGGGGGTGCTTGAGCGCGGCCAGGATTTCGGTCATCACCCCGTCGAGATTGCGCATGACTTCGGTGTTGGGAATGCGCAGAACCCGGTAGCCTTCATGCGCAATGAAGGCGTCCCGGCGCGCATCATGCGCCGCCCCCGCCCCTGTTGTATGCGTATCGCCGTCGACTTCCACGACCAGCTTGCGCGCATGGCAGGCAAAGTCGGCATAATACGGTCCAAGCGGCACCTGTCGCCGAAAATGAAAGCCGAGCGAACGCAATTGCCGCAGGGCGGTCCAGAGCCTGGCTTCCGGCGCGGGCATGGTCTTGCGAAGCTGGCGCGCGCGTTCAATGGACATCCATACCCCCACCCTTGGTCCCTCCCCACAAGGGGGAGGGAGACGCCGGCCGCTTGTTCCTCGATCATCCTGCCCATGGATTTTGCGCGAAGCCAAGAGCGCCACGGAACGGGCCTCCCTCCCCCTTGTGGGGAGGGACCGAGGGTGGGGGTGTGTCGCGCACCAGCCCATCATCCCCCCTCCGCCTGTTTGAGAATGATGCGCCCCCGGCTCCGTTCCTCGCGGGCGTTGAGCACCACGGCGAGCAGGATCGCGGCACCGGAAATGGCCATCTGCCAGAAGGGGGAGACGCCGATCACCGGCAGGGCGTTGTTGACGACGCCGAGGAACAGCGCCCCCAGCAGCGCCCCGGCCACCGTGCCGATGCCCCCGGCGATGGAGACGCCGCCGATGACGCAGGCGGCGATGATGGTCAATTCGTAGCCGCTCGCCACCTCGACCGAGGCGATCACGTAGCGCGAGATCCACAGATAGCCGCACAGGCCCGAAATCGCCCCCGAGAGCACGAAGGCGAGGAATTTGGTCCGCCCCACATCGATGCCGGTATAGACGGCGGCGGTGGGGTTGACGCCGATGGCGTAGAAGGCGCGGCCCTGCGCGGTGCGCGTCATCAGCACATAGACCAGCCCCGCCACCGCGATGGCGAACCAGCTCAATATCGGCAGGCCAAGGAAGGCGCCGCGCTGGAGCTGGATGAAGGCGGGGCTCATCTGCGCGGCATTGACCCAGGCGCCGCCGGAGATGACGAAGACCAGCCCGCGGAAAATGGTCAGCGTGCCCAGCGTCACCACGATGGGCGGGATATCGAGCTTCCACACCAGAATGCCGTTGAAGCCTCCCAGCACCGCCCCCACCACCACGCAACCGGCGATCAGCAGCGGAATGGGGATCATCGGGAAGGCGGCATTGGTCATGGCCACGATCATCCCGGTCAGCGCCAGGTTGGAGGCCATGGACAGATCGATCGAGCGGGTGAGGATCACCGCCATCTGCCCCAGCGCCAGCATCATCAATATGGAGGTGTCGTTGAAGATGGTCAGCAGGTTGCCGGGCTGGGAAAAGCGCGGGAAGCGCAGCGTCACCAGCACGATGACGGCGATGATGGCCAGGGCCAGCCAGATTTCGCGGGACTTCACGAGCCTGGTCATGCCGCCTGCTCCCCGGCGATGCCGGCGGCGAGGCGCACCAGCGTTTCGGGCTCGAGGTCCCGGTTCTCGAGAATGTCCACCACCAGCCCCTCGCGCATCACCACGATGCGGTCGCTCATGCCCAGCACCTCGGGCAGTTCCGAGGAAACCATGATGACGCTGAGGCCCTGCGCCACCAGTTCGCCCATGAATTCATGCACCGCCGCCTTGGAGCCGATATCGATGCCCTTGGTGGGCTCGTCGAGGATGATCACCCTGGGCAGCGTCGCCAGCCATTTGGCGATCACCACCTTCTGCTGGTTGCCGCCCGACAGGGTCGAGACGTTCTGGCTCAGCGAGGAGGCGCGCAAATCGAGCCGTTCTGTATAGGTGCGCGCCAGCCGGAATTCCTCGGCCAGCCGCAAAAAGCCCGCGCGGCTGGTCTTGGAGAGGCTGGGCAGCGAGACGTTCTTGAAGATCGGCTCGCCGGTGACGATGCCCTGCTTGCCGCGTTCCTCGGGCACATAGACGATGCCGGCCTCCACTGCGTCGGCGGGCGATCCGGGGGCGATCGCCCTGCCCCCCAGCGTCATGGTGCCGCCCGAGGGCCGGGTCATGCCGAACACCGCCTGCATCACCTCCGAGCGCCCCGCGCCCACGAGGCCGTAAAATCCCAGGATCTCGCCCTTGCGGACCGAAAACGAGACCTTGTCGAATTCGGTGGGATGGCTGAGCCCGTCCACCGCCAGCACAACGTCGCCGATCTCCACCTGGCGCGGCGGGAAGATCTGGTCGACCGAGCGGCCCACCATCAGCCGGACGATCTCGTTTTGCGGCGTGTCGCGGATGAAGCCCTTGCCCACCATCTCGCCGTCGCGGAACACGGTGTAGCGGTCGGCGATGCGATAGATTTCGTCGAATTTGTGCGAGATGAACAGGATCGCCTTGCCGTCCTGCCGCAGCAGGTCGACCAGCACGTAAAGTTCCTCGATCTCCTTCTGGCTCAGCGCCGCGGTGGGCTCGTCCATGATCACCACCTGCGCGTCGACCGACAATGCCCGCGCCACCGCCACCAGATGCTTCTTGGCGATGCCCAGCTCCTTGAGCGGCATGGCCGCGTCGATGCCGGCAGCCATGGCATCGAGGGTCTTTTGCGCCTCGGCCCGCATGGTCGTCCAGTCGATGAGGCCGAAGCGGTTTTTCGGCGCATGCCCGAGGTAGATGTTCTCGGCCACGCTCAATTCGTCGAACAGCACGGTTTCCTGGTGGATGGCGGTGATGCCCGCCTCGGAGGCGGAGATCGCCGTGGGCAGGCTCACCGCCCTTCCCCCGACGCGGATTTCCCCGCTATCGGGCTGGTAGATGCCGGTCATCACCTTCACCAGCGTCGACTTGCCCGCCCCGTTCTCCCCGATCAGCGCCGTCACCTCGCCCGGATAGAGCTCCAGCGACACCTCATGCAGCGCCCGCACGCCCGGAAAGCTCTTGGAGATGCCCGAAAGGGTCAGGATGGGTTCGGTCATGAACGGGAATTTCGCTTCTTTTGCTGTCCATCCCATTCCACCGGGTCATTCCCGCGAAAGCGGGAATCCCTGTTGAAAGGAAACGGAGATTCCCGCTTTCGCGGGAATGACACTGAGGCGGCGGGGGTCCGGTGCGTGCACCGGACCCTTATGCACCTCAGTAGATCGTCGAGAATTCCTCGATATTGGACGCGTCGAACTGGAACGGCGCGGCCATGGCGGCGGAATTGGTGTCGTCCAGCGTCACCTCGCCCACCTTGCCGATGGAGAAGGTGGCGCCGGGCGCCGCTTCCTCGCCCTCGATCAGCGCATTGGCCAGATAGATCGCCGAATAGCCCAGGTCGATCGGGTTCCACAGGGCCACCGCCTGGCTGGCGCCATTGTCGATGAACTGCTTGAACTCGGACGGCAGGGCCAGGCCCGTGACGTTGATCTTGCCGATCAGGTCCATGTCGGTCACCACCTGCGCGGCGGCGACCACGCCCACCGTGGTCGGGGCGATGATGGCGTCCAGATCGGGATAGGCGGCGATCAGGCCACGGGCTTCTTCCGTCGATTTCACCGAATCGTCGTCGCCATAGACCACGGCCACGAGATTGATATTGGGGAACTTTTCGGGAATGGCGGCCTTGGCGGCCTCGATCCAGGCGTTCTGGTTGGTGGCGGTGGAGGCGGCCGACAGGATCGCCACGTCGCCGCCCTCGGGCAGATGGTCGGCGGCCAGCTTGATGATGGTCTCGCCGATCAGGTCCACGTCGGAGGGGTTGAGGTGGATCTGGCGGCCTTCGGGGGCGACGCCGGAGTCGAAGGAGACCACCTTGATGCCGCGCTCCATGGCGCGCTGCAGCGAGGGCACCAGCGCGTCGGGGTCGTTGGCCGAGATGGCGATGGCGTCCACCTGCTGGGCGATCAGCGAGTTGACCACCTCGATCTGCGCTTCGGCGGTGGCGGCGGTGGGGCCGGTATAGATCACCTCGATATCGCCCAGTTCGGCGGCGGCTTCCTGGGCGCCCTTGTTGGCAGCGTCGAAAAAGCCGTTGCCCAGCGACTTCACCACCAGCGCGATGCGGGTCTGGGCCATTGCCGGGGTGGCGAGGAGCACGGCGGCGGTGGCCGTCGCGGCGAGCAGTTTCCAGAGTTTCATGGTTTTCCTCCCGGGAAAATATGGTTGCTTGGTTCGTCCTTCGCGTTCAGGCCACCGTAGCCCGGTCGGCCTGAACGGTCGCGTCCGCCACGATGAGCCGCACGCCCGCTGCTTCCAGCATCTGGCGGTCCTCGTCGCGGATGCCGCTGTCGGAGATGACGGCGGCAATTCGGTCGAGCCCGCACAGGATGAGGCTCGAGCGTCCCGAAAATTTCGATGAATCGGCCAGGAGGATCAATTCCTCGGCCTGCCCGATCAGCGCCAGTTCCGACTGCACCACCATGGGGTCGGCCTCCATCAGCCCGTGCGGGCCGACGCCCTGGCAGCCGATGAACATGCGCTTGGCATAGAAATGGCTCGCCACCACCCCGCCGAAGGGCGAGAGGATGACGTTCTGCTCGCGATAGATGGTGCCGCCGGGAATGACGACCGAATTGCGCGAGTGATGGATGAGGAATTCGGCGATGGCGAAGCTGTTGGTGAAGACGCTCAGCCGCTTGCCGGTCAAATAATGCACCATCTGGTAGGTGGTGGTGCCGCCATTGATGATGACGGTCTCGCCGTCATGGCACATTTCGGCGGCGGCGCGCGCGATCGCCCGCTTCTGCGCGATGTTGATCGTTTCGTTGACCGAGAAGGTCCGCCCCACCAGCGCGTGCTCGGAGGGCGGGTTGATCGCCTCGGCCCCGCCGCGCACCCGGCGCAGCCGGCCCTCCAGATGCAGCGCGGCGATGTCGCGGCGGATGGTGGCTTCCGACGATCCCGTCACTTCGCACAATTCGGCCACCGTCACCATGGGACGGGTCTGGGCCGCGGCCAGAATGACGCGATGACGTTCCGTTTCGTGCAAAAGAGGTTCCTCCTGCTTGCATTTGCTTTCACCAAAACCGGGCAAAGTCAATCACTCAATCGCCGATTTCCGTCACAAGCGCGCATTGATGACCAGTCATGATCGTTTCTGATTGACACCGCGCGCCGATCTATGGCCATGTGCCGGCAGCGGGCATCCGCCGGCCGCCGCGCTCCGCCGGCGGGCCGATGCCGTGCGGATTGCCATCCGACGCCATTTTGCAACGCTTTTGTTCTTTGGGAGAACCCGATGTCCACAGCACCCAAGCGCCTCCAGAACCTGTGGGACGATGCCAGGGCCGCGTCCATGACCGAGCCGGAGCGCCTGGTCTATCGCTCCAACCTCCTGGGCTCGGACAAGCGCGTCACCAATTACGGCGGCGGCAACACCTCCTCCAAGATCTGGCAGAAGGACCCGCTGACCGGCGAGGAGGTCGAGGTCCTGTGGGTGAAGGGGTCGGGGGGCGACAATGCCTCGATCCGGCTCGATGGCTTCGCCACGCTCTATATGGACAAGCTGCGGGCCCTCAAGGGCCTTTATCGCGGCGTCGAATTCGAGGACGAGATGGTGGGCTATCTGCCCCACGCCACCTTCAACCTCAATCCGCGCGCCGCTTCCATCGACACGCCGCTGCATGCCTATGTGCCCCGGCCTTACGTCGATCACATGCACCCCGACGCCATCATCGCCATCGCCGCCTCGAAGAACTCGAAGGAGCTGACCGAAAAGATCTTCGGGGGCACGATCGGCTGGCTGCCCTGGAAGAAGCCCGGCTTCGAGCTGGGCCTGTGGCTGGAGAAATTCTGCCTCGAAAACCCCGAAGCCGAGGGCGTCGTCCTTGAATCGCACGGCCTCTTTACCTGGGGCGATACGCCCAAGGAGTGCTACGAGACCACGCTTCGCATCATCAACCAGGCCATCGAGTGGTTCGAGACCGAGACCGCGGGCAAGACCGTTTTCGGCGGCAGGGCGGTGGACAGCCTGCCGGCCGATGAGCGCCGCGCCGTCGCTGCCCGCCTGATGCCGGCCATTCGCGGCTTCATCTCCGAGGACAGCCACAAGCTGGGGCATTTCGACGACAGCGAGGCCGTCCTCGAATTCGTCAATTCCAACGATTTGCGGCCCTTGGCGGCTTTGGGCACCTCCTGCCCCGACCATTTCCTCCGGACCAAGATCCGCCCGCTGGTGGTCGATTTCGATCCGGCCAATCCCGATATCGACGGGGTGATCGCCGGGCTGGCCGACCAGATCGCCGCCTATCGTGCCGATTACGCCGCCTATTACGAGCGCTGCAAGCGCGCCGACTCCCCGGCCATCCGCGATCCCAATGCCGTGGTCTATCTCGTCCCCGGCGTGGGCATGCTGACCTTCGCCAAGGACAAGGCGACGGCCCGCATTTCCGGCGAGTTCTACGTCAACGCCATCAATGTGATGCGCGGCGCCTCGACCGTCTCGGAATATCGGGGCCTCGACGAACAGGAGGCCTTCGACATCGAATACTGGCTGCTCGAGGAAGCCAAGCTGCAGCGCATGCCCAGGCCCAAGTCCCTCGCCGGCAAGATCGCCCTGGTCACCGGCGGCGCCGGCGGCATCGGCAAGGCCACCGCCGCCCGGCTGCTGCGCGAAGGCGCCTGCGTGGTGCTGGCCGATATCGACCAGGCCGCGCTCGATGGTGCCACCGCCGAGCTTTCCGAGGTTTTCGGCAAGGATTTCGTCCGCCCGGTCAATATCAACGTGACCAGGGAAGAGCAGGTCACGGCCGGCTTTGCCCATGCGGTGGTCGAATTCGGCGGGCTCGATATCCTCGTCTCCAATGCCGGCCTCGCCTCCTCCGCTCCGATCGAGGAGACGACGCTGGAGCTGTGGAACAAGAACATGGACATCCTGTCCACCGGCTATTTCCTCGTGTCGCGCGAGGCGTTCCGCCTGTTCCGCGCCCAGAAGATCGGCGGCAATGTCGTCTTCGTCGCCTCCAAGAACGGGCTCGCCGCCTCGCCCAACGCCGCCGCCTATTGCACCGCCAAGGCCGCCGAGATCCATCTGGCCCGCTGCCTGGCCCTCGAAGGCGCGGAGGAGCAGATCCGCGTCAACACCGTCAATCCCGACGCGGTGCTGCGCGGCTCCAAGATCTGGGCCGGCGAATGGCTCGAACAGCGCGCCTCGACCTACAAGACCGACAAGGAGGGCCTGGAGGACATGTATCGCCAGCGCTCCATGCTGAAGCGCTCCGTCTTCCCCGAGGACATCGCCGAAGCCATCTATTTCTTCGCCAGCGAGGCCTCGGCCAAGTCCACCGGCAATATTCTCAACGTCGACGCGGGCAACGCCCAGTCGTTCCCGAGGTAAATTTGAAAAGGGGTAGAAACCCCTCACCCGTCTCGGGCTTCGCCCGATCCACCCTCTCCCTCAAGGGGAGAGGGGAGCACCGCAGATGGGGAGGCACCGCGCCTTCCTTCTCCCCTTGAGGGAGAAGGTGCCCGAAGGGCGGATGAGGGGTCTTCTCAGGGAGACACAATGACCGACACCATCATCGACACATCCGTCATCCAGGCCGAGAACGCCAGGCGCGAGGCCGATCTGCGCCGCGATTATGAATCGCTGGGCGAGCGGCTCGACCGGCGCGGCATCGCCATCGACGCCATCAAGGAAAAGGTCGCCGGCTTTTCCGTCGCCGTGCCCTCCTGGGGCGTGGGCACCGGGGGCACGCGCTTCGCCCGCTTTCCCGGCCCCGGCGAGCCGCGCGACATTTTCGACAAGATCGAGGATTGCGCCGTCATCTCGCAGCTGACCCAGGCGACGCGCAGCGTCTCGCTGCACATTCCGTGGGACAAGGCCGATCCGAACCGGCTGAAGCAGGCCGCCAGCCGCTTCAATCTCGGCTTCGACGCCATGAATTCCAACACCTTCTCGGATGCGAAGGGCCAGCTTCAGAGCTACAAGTTCGGCTCGCTCTCGGCCGCCGATTCCGGCACCCGTCAGCAGGCGATCGAGCACAATCTGGAATGTATCGAGATCGGCCGGACCATCGGCTCCAAGGCGCTCACCGTGTGGATCGGTGATGGCTCCAACTTTCCGGGCCAGACCAATTTCACCACCCAGTTCGAGCGCTATCTGGCCTCGATGAAAGAGGTCTATGCCGCCCTGCCCGAGGACTGGCGCCTGTTCACCGAACACAAGATGTATGAGCCGGCCTTCTATTCGACCGTGGTTCAGGATTGGGGCACCAGCTATCTGACCGCGACCGAACTGGGCGAGAAGGCGTTCTGCCTCGTCGATCTCGGCCACCATGCGCCCAACGTCAATATCGAGATGATCGTCGCCCGCCTCGCCCAGTTCGGCAAGCTCGGCGGTTTCCATTTCAACGACAGCAAATATGGCGACGACGATCTGGATGCCGGCTCCATCGATCCGTTCCGCCTGTTCCTGGTCTTCAACGAGCTGGTGGACGCCGAGAGCCGCTACGCCGATTTCCGGCCCGCCCACATGCTCGACCAGAACCACAACGTCACCGATCCGATCGAATCGCTGATGCTTTCGGCGGCCGATGTGCAGCGCGCCTATGCGCAGGCGCTGGCGGTGGACCGGGCGGCATTGGTTGCAGCCCAGGATGCTAACGATGCGCTGGCGGCCACGCAGGAGTTGCGGCTGGCCTTCCGCACCGATGTGGAGCCGATCCTGGCCCTCGCCCGCTTCGAGCAGGGCGGCGCCATCGACCCGCTCGCCACCTACCGCGCCGCCGGCTACCGCGCCAAGGTCGCCGAAATCCGTCCCAAAGTGGAAGGCGGCACCGGCGGTATCGTCTGACCGCTCCAACACCCCAAAGGTGGGGGCGAACGGACCGGTGGAGCAATCCTCCCCTGGCACACCGACCCCACCCCCCATCGCTGCCCTCGAGTCGAAGCCCGAGGGCAGCGATGGGGGAGTTCGTTCTATTTTCCTCACCCCCTTCGTCATTGCCGGGCTTGTCCCGGCAATCCACCTTTGCCGCGCTCCCGGACCGCCGGGACAAGCCCGGCGGTGTCCTGTCTCTCCCCTATTTCATCGTCGGCATCTGGAATTCCGCGCCGTCCTTGATGCCGCTGGGCCAGCGGCTGGTGACCGTCTTGGTGCGGGTCCAGAAGCGGATGGAGTCGGTGCCGTGCTGGTTGAGGTCGCCGAAGGCGCTGGCCTTCCAGCCGCCGAAGCCGTGATAGGCCAAGGGCGTGGGGATGGGGACGTTGACGCCGACCATGCCGATGCTGACCCGCGAGGCGAAATTGCGCGCCGCGTCGCCGTCGCGGGTGAAGATCGCCGTGCCGTTGCCGAAGGGATTGTCGTTGACCAGTTGCAAGGCGTCCTCATAGCTCGCCGGACGGACCACACTCAGCACCGGCCCGAAGATTTCTTCCTTGTAGATGTCCATCTCCGGCGTCACCCGGTCGAACAGGGTCGGGCCGACGAAATAGCCGTTCTCATAGCCCTGGAGCGAGAAGCCGCGCCCGTCGACCACGAGGTCGGCGCCCTGCTCCACCCCTCTGGAAATCAGCGTCTTGATGCGCTCCTGGCTGGCCCGGGTGATCACCGGGCCCATTTCGCTGGCCGCGTCGGTGGCCGGGCCCACCTTGAGCGCTTCGAGGCGCGGCTTCAGCGCCGCGACGATGCGGTCCGCCGTTTCCTCGCCCACCGGCACCGCCACCGAAACCGCCATGCAGCGCTCGCCGGCCGAGCCGTAGCCGGCGCCCATCAGCGCGTCGACGGCCTTGTCCAGATCGGCGTCGGGCATGATCACCATGTGGTTCTTGGCGCCGCCGAAGGCCTGCACGCGCTTGCCGTTCTGGGCGGCGGCGGCATAGACCTGGCGGGCGATGGGGGTGGAACCGACAAAGCTGATGGCCCCGATCTGCTCATGGGCGATGATGGCGTCCACCACCGGTTTGCCGCCATGCACGACATTGAGGATGCCCTTGGGCAGGCCGGCCTCGAGCGCGAGCTGCGCCAGCCGCACCGGCACGGACGGATCGCGCTCGGAAGGTTTCAGGATGAAGGCATTGCCCGCCGCGATGGCCGGCGAAAGCATCCAGAGCGGGATCATGGCCGGGAAATTGAACGGGGTGATGCCCGCTCCGATGCCCACCGGCTGGCGCATGGAATACATATCTATCCCCGGCCCCGCGCCTTCGGTGAATTCTCCCTTGAGCAGGTGGGGGGCGCCGGCGACGAATTCGGCCACTTCCAGCCCGCGCAGAATGTCGCCCTTGGAGTCATCGACGGTCTTGCCATGTTCCGCACTCAGCAGCACCGCCAGCTCGTCCATGTGCTGGTTGATCAGCGCCACGAAGTTGAAGAAGACCCGCGCCCGGCGCTGCGGATTGGTGGCGGCCCATTGCGGCTGCGCCGCCGCCGCCGAGGCCACCGCCGCCTCGAGATCGGCCGCGCCGGCCAGCGCGACACGTGCCTGCACCTCGCCGGTCGCGGGGTTGAACACGTCCTGGAACTCGCCCGACTGGCCCTGGGTCTCGCTGCCGTCGATGAAATGGCCGATTGTGCGCATGAAAATGCCTCCTTGGTCGGAGGATTTTTTCGCACTATGCTTTTAGCACAGCAACGTCAGAATATTTGCATCCGTTGTGCAAAAAGGGATGAACGATGAACTGGGACGACGCCCGCATCTTCCTGGCCGTGGCCCGCAAGGGGCAGATATTGGGGGCGGCCCGGTCGCTGGGGCTCAACCACGCCACCGTGGCGCGGCGCCTCACCGCGCTCGAGGAGGCATTGGGCAGCATGCTGTTCCGTCGCCGGACCAATGGCACCGAGCTGACCGCCCAGGGCGAGCGGTTCCTGGCCTTTGCCGAGATCATGGAAAGCGCCAGCCTGGGCGCCGCCGAGGCCAGCGGGGCCGACAGCGCGGTCGAGGGCACGGTGCGGGTCGGCGCGCCGGACGGGTTCGGCGTCGCCTTCCTGGCTCCGCGTCTGGGCGAGCTGGTCGAGCGCCATCCGGGGCTGCGGATCGAGCTGGTGCCGGTGCCGCGCGCCTTCTCGCTCTCGCGCCGCGAGGCCGATATCGCGGTGACGCTGGAGCGCCCGCGCGAGGGCCGGCTGGTGGCGCGGAAGCTCACCGATTACCGGCTCGGCTTTTACGCCGCGGCGCGCTATCTCGCCGTCCATGGGGCCCCGGAAAACCTCGCCGGCCTCGCCGCCCATCGTCTCGTGGGCTATGTGGAGGACCTGCTCTATGCCGCCACGCTCGACTATACCGCCGAGTTCCTCAAGGACTGGCGCTCCACCATCGCCATCTCCTCGGCCATGGGCCAGACCGAGGCGGTCCGGGCCGGGGCCGGCATCGGCATCCTGCACGCCTTCATGGCGAAAAGCGATCCGGCGCTGGTGCCGGTGCTGCCCGGCCACACGCTCACCCGCGCCTACTGGATCGTCATGCACGAGGATTTGCGCAGCCTCCGGCGCGTCGGCCTCGTCGCCGATTTCCTCGTGGAGATCGTTTCGCGCGACCGCGCCATGTTCTGAAAGCCGCTTGCCCGCAACCCGCTTTGGCCTAAAACAGCTCCATGTCCAAAACCACGCCAGCCACCCAGGCCCTCACCAGAGCCGGCATCGCCTTCAGCCTCGCCCGCTACGATTATGACGCCGATGTCGGGCGGGTGGGGCTGGCCGCCGCCGAGGCGCTGGGCGTCTCGCCGGCGGAAGTGTTCAAGACGCTGATGGCCGAGCTCGACGGCAAGCCGGTCTGCGCCATCGTGCCTTCGGACGAGGAGGTCAACATGAAGAAGCTGGCGGCGGCGCTGGGGGGCAAGTCGGCGCAGATGATGAAGCCGGCCGATGCCGAGCGCCTGACCGGCTACCGGGTCGGGGGCATCAGCCCGCTGGGCCAGCGCCGCCCGGTTCCCGCCGCTCTCGACGAGTTGGCGAGCCTATATGAGGAGATTTTCATCAATGGCGGGCAGCGGGGCCTGCAGATCCGCATCCGCCCCGACGATCTGGTGCGCGCCCTGGGGTGCACCTGGGCCGATCTGGTGCGGTGAGGCTCGCGTCCATGGCCCGGAAACGACAAAAGGCGCCCCGGTGGACGCCTTCATCGGATGACTTGGAGGTCAGTGTCGCTTAGGCGACGTAGGTGCCGCGGGCAATGGCCTTGATGTCACCCTTGGTGATGCCCAGATCGTTGAGCTGGCGGCTGTCGAGAGCGTTCAGCTCGCGCAGGGTGCGCTGGTAACGGGCAAAGTCGGCAATCTTCTTGGCAAAGTTCATTTTGGTTCCCCTTCTGTTTGATGACCCTTATCTAGACCATTCAGGTCGTCTTTAGTAGGGCTCAAACTGCACAGCCGTTATGCGCCCAGCGCAAGGGCTGCGAAGTGCAACCCTTCTTTACGACTTTTCCACAGGACAGAGAAACCGCTGGCCGGATGGGGTAATTCATTGATTTCCATTGAAAATCCGGGCGCTGCCAGGGCAGCGCCCGGTCGTTCCGGCTCATGCGAGCCATGCGCTCATGGTTTATCGGAGCTTACCTGGCGCTGGGCGGCGCGGTCTTCACGCATCTCGAACCACATGGCGTTGAGAATGCCGAAGGTGCAGGCCAGACCGAGGCCGAGGATCCAGGAAAAATACCACATGGCGCGCTCCTAATAGGCGTTGGGGTTCTTGCCGAGGCTGTCGCTCGACACGGTGCCGCGCATCACCCGGAACACCCAGCCGGTATAAAGGACGATGATCGGCAGGAAGAACACGGTCATCAGCAGCATGACGAAGAGCGTCAGATGGCTGGAGGACGCGTCCCAGAGCGTCAGGCCCGCCTGCGGCACCGTCGAGGACGGCAGCAGGAACGGAAACAGCGACAGGCCCGCCGTTGAGACGATGCCGATGATGCCCGCGCTGGAGCCGGCCAGCGCCAACAGTCCCCGCCGCGTCCGCAGCCCGAGAACGGCGATGGCGAGGCCGGCAAGGCCGAGCGCCGGCGCGGCGATCATCCAGGGATAGGCGCCGAAATTGCTCAGCCACCCGCCGCGCGCCAGCTCCACCGTCTTGCCCAGCGGATTGATGGGGGCGTGCGGATCGATGACGCTGGTGATGACGTGACCGTCCATGCTCGCCACCCACACCCCGCCCAGGGCGAACAGCGCCATGGTGGCGAGGCCCGACCAGGTGCCGTAAAGGCGCGCCCGCTCGGCGGTCGGCCCCTCGGTGCGGCCCACGATCACGGCGGCGCCCTGGGTCACGATCATCCCGAGGCTGACGAGACCCGCCAGCAAGGCGAAGGGCGTCAGCAGCTGGAAGAAATTGCCGGTATAGAAGATGCGCATGGTGTCATCGAGATAAAAGGGCGCCCCCAGCAGCACGTTGCCCACCGCCACGCCCATGATCAGCGCCGGCACGAACCCGCCGATGAACAGGCCCCAATCCCATGCCGTGCGCCAGCGCCGGTCCTCGATCTTGCCGCGGAACTTGAAGCCGACCGGCCGCAGGATCAGCGCCAGCAGGATCACGATCATGGCAAGGTAGAAGCCGGAGAAGCTCACCGCGTAAAGCGGCGGGAAGGCGGCGAAGATGGCCCCGCCCCCCAGGATCAGCCAGACCTGGTTGCCTTCCCAGGTTGGTCCGATGACGTTGAGCAGCACCCGTCTTTCGGCATCGGTCCGTGCCGCGAAGGGCAGCAGCGCCCCCACCCCCAGGTCGCGCCCGCCCATGACGGCGAAGCCGATCAGCAATATGCCCAGCAGCAGCCACCAGATCAGCCGCAGGGTTTCATAGTCGAGCGGAATGGTGCTCATGATCCGAGCTCCTTGTTGGCTGGGGTGGCGGGCAGGCCGGCCATGACGAAATCCTCGTCCTCGTCGGCGGCGAACAGCTTGTCCTTGGGCCCGGCGCGGACGATGCGGATCATCAGCATGACCATGATGACGAAGAGCACCGTATAGAGCAGCACGAAGAAGCTCAGCGACAGCACCAGGTCGAGCACGGTGAGGCCCGAGGCGGCGTAGAAGGTGGGCAGTACGCCCTCCACCACCCAGGGCTGCCGGCCGAATTCGGCGATGAACCAGCCGCTCTCGATGGCGATCCAGGGCGTGGGCAGCAGGAACACCGTGAACCACAGCAGCGGCTTGTTGGTGTCGAGCCAGCCGCGCGAGGCGCGGTAGAACCACAGGGCGAAGAAGGCGATGTAGAAAAAGCCCAGCCCCATCATGATGCGGAAGGTCCAGAACAGCGGCCAGACCCCGGGCACGGTGTCGGCGGCGGCCATGGCGATTTCCGCGTCCGTGGCGTTCTCCACGTCCTCCCGGTATTTCTTGAGCAGCAGGGCGTAACCCAGATCGGGCCAGTGCTCCTCGAAGACGGCGCGCGCCGCTTCGTCGCTGCCGTCGGCGCGGATTTGCTGCAAGGCCGTATAGGCCACCGTGCCGGTGCGGATGCGGTCCTGGGCGCGGTCCACCAGCTCGTCGATGCCGGGCAGTTCTTCGGTGAAGGAGCGGGTGGTGATCAGCCCGCCGACCCAGGGCACCGAGAGCGAGAAGACCGGTCTTCCGTCCTCGCCGGGAATGGCCAACAGCGACCAGGAGGCGGGCGCCGGCTCGGTATGGTACATGGCCTCCAGCGCCGCGATCTTCATCTTCTGGTGCTCGGTCGCCACATAGCCGCTCTCGTCGCCCAGGACCACCACCGACAGGGCCGAGGCGAGGCCGAAGCTGACCGCGACCACCGCCGAGCGCTTGGCCAGTTCCACATGCTTGCCGCGCACGAGATAGAGCGCCGAAATGGCCAGCACGAAGACGGCGCCGCAGAGATAGCCGGCGCTGACCGTGTGGACGAACTTGGCCTGCGCCACGGGGTTGAACACCACCGCCATGAAATCGGTGATTTCCATGCGCATGGTGTCGGGGTTGAACTTGGAACCCACCGGGTTCTGCATCCAGCCATTGGCGACCAGGATCCAGAGCGCCGAGAAATTGGCGCCCAGCGCCACGAGCCAGGTGACGATCAGATGGCCGATCTTGCTCAGCCGGTCCCAGCCGAAGAAGAACAGGCCGACAAAGGTGGCCTCGAGGAAGAAGGCCATCAGCCCCTCGATGGCCAGCGGCGCGCCGAACACGTCCCCGACATAGTGGCTGTAATAGCTCCAGTTCATGCCGAACTGGAATTCCATGACGATGCCGGTGGCCACGCCCATGGCGAAATTGACGCCGAACAGCGTGCCCCAGAACAGGGTCGCCTTGCGCCAGATGTCGCGCCCCGTCATCACATAGACGCTTTCCATGATGGCCATGATCACGGAAAGGCCGATGGTGAGGGGAACGAAAATGAAGTGATACATGGCGGTGGCCGCGAATTGCCACCGGGAGAGATCAACGACGAGCATGTCCATCATGACATAATTGCCCTTTTGTTGCGCAGCCTGTCGGGGCCGCCACTAGCCGTCTCCTAGCCCCAGCGCGAGGGGCGTTGCCTTGATATAGATCAACGCCGCCCCCGGAGGGCACGCCTAGAAGATGGCTCGGATTTCCGGCACTTCAACCGAAAGGATACGCCTTCCGTGACCTTGCAGCATAGAGTGGCCGGCCGTGCTCTCGGCCGCCTGCGCGGGCAGGGCGGCACGGCCTTGTGGGTTTCGCTGCTGGCGCCGCTCGCCGGCGGGCTGTTGCTGGTCTGGCAGGCCTGGGTGCTCGCGGGCCTTCTGGGCGGCGCCATCGAAAGGGGCGAGCCGGCCGCAGCGCTGCTTCCGGGCGTGGCGCTGGTCGCCGCCCTGCTGCTGGCCCGCGCGGCCCTGGGGACGCTGGGCGAACAGGCCGGCATCGTCGGGGCCGAGGCCATCAAGCGCCATCTCCGGCAGGCGCTGTTCGCGCAGGTGCTGGCCCGCTCGCCGCGCCGGGCCGAAGCCGCCGCCTCGGGCGCCGCCGCCACCGCCATCGTCGATCAGGTCGAGGCGCTGGACGGGTATTTTGCCCGCTATCTGCCGGCCTCCGTGCAGGCCGCCCTGCTGCCGCTGGTCTTCGGCGCCATCGTGCTGCCGCTCGACTGGGTGGCGGGATTGCTGTTCCTCGTCTCGGCGCCGCTGATCCCGGTCTTCATGGCGCTGGTGGGCTGGGGCGCGCAACTCGCCACCGACCGGCAGGCACAGGCCCTCAGCCGCCTCGGCGGACGGTTCAGCGACCGGTTGCGGGGCCTCTTGACGCTCAAGCTGTTCGGGCGCGAAGAGGCCGAGACCGCCGGCATCGTCGCTGCCAGCGAAGCATTGCGCAAGCGCTCGCTGCGCGTGCTGCGCATCGCCTTCCTTTCCTCGGCCGTGCTCGAATTCTTCGCGGCGCTGGGCGTGGCCGGCGTCGCGCTCTATGTGGGCCTGACCTTCATCGACTACCTGCATCTGCGCACCAGTCCCCTGACCCTGTCCACCGGGCTGTTCCTGCTGCTGATGGCGCCGGAAATCTACAATCCCCTGCGCCTCCTGGCGGCGCACTACCACGACCGCGAACAGGCCCGGGCGGCGCTGGAGGAGATCGGCAAGCAGCTCGGTCCGCTGCCCGAAGCCGCCGTCCTCCTCGCGGACGTCCCCCCGCGCCCCGGTCCGGCCATTGCGGTCGCCATCGACGATCTGACCCTGCGCACCCCCGATGGCGCGCGCGCCGTTCTGGACCGGTTCCGCCTCGACGTGGCGCCGGGCGAGCATATCGCCATTCTGGGGCCCAGCGGCTCGGGCAAGTCGACCCTGATGGAAGCCATTGCCGGGCTGCGGGACCATGACGGCGGCCTTCTTCTCGAGGGACGCCCCCTCGGCGAATGGCCCGAGGCCGAACTGCGCGCCCGCACCTTCCTTCTGGCGCAGAAACCGCGCATTCTGCACGCCTCCATCGCCGACAATATCGCGCTTGCCGACCCCGGCGCCTCGCGTCCGCTTATCGAACGCGCCGCCTCGCTGGCCCGGGTGGACGGGTTCGCTGCGGCGCTGCCGCAGGGCCTCGATACCGTCATCGGCGAGGACGGGGCGGGCCTTTCGGGCGGGCAGGCCCAGCGCGTCGCCCTGGCCCGGCTCTTCCTGCGCGATGCCGGGCTCATCCTGCTCGACGAGCCCACCGCCCATCTCGACGCGGCGCTGGAGGACGACATCGTCTCCGCCATTGTCGACTTCGCCGCCGGCCGCACCCTGATCGTCGCCACCCATTCCGAGGCGGTCGCCGGGCGCCTCGGCAGGGCAGTGCGGATCGCGGCGGAAGGCCGGGCCGCGCCCGCCGGCCGGCGCCGGAGGCAGGCATGAAAGCGCTGCTCGCCTTCGCTCCGCTCTTTCTCCGCCGCAGCCGCGCCTGGCTCCTGGCGCTGCTGCTGTCGCTCATCACCCTTTTGGCCGGCACGGCGCTGCTGGGCACCTCGGGCTGGTTCATCACCGCCACGGCGCTGACCACGGCGGGCCTCGCCTTCAATCTCTTCGTGCCTTCCTCGCTGGTGCGGGGCTTTTCCTTCATCCGCATCGTCGCCCGCTATGGCGAGCGGCTGGTGGGGCACGACGCCACGCTGCGCCTGTTGTCGGATTTGCGCGGCTGGCTGTTCGCGCGGCTGTTTCCGCGCCTGCCCCTGCCCGACCGCTCGATACGCCATGGCGATCTGGTCAGCCGCCTCACCGCCGATATCGATGCGCTCGACACCGCCTTTCTCGTCGCCATCGGCCCCTGGCTGTCGGCCTTGCTGGTCGGCGCCGGCATGACCGCCTTGCTGGCCGTGCTGCTGCCCGGCGCCGCCCTTGCCTATGGCCTGGCCATGGGCGGGGCGCTGGTCGCGGTGCCGGCCGCCATGGTCCTGTGCGGCCGCGGCGCCGGCCGCGCCAGCGTCGAGGCGGGGGCCGAGATGCGCATGGCGGTTCTCGACGGCGTGGCCGGCCATGCCGATCTCGTGGTGCTGGGGGCCCTGGGTTCGGCGGCGCGGCGGTTCGATGCAACCACCGCCTTTGCCTCCGGGCAGCGCCGCCGTCTCGGCCGCCAGGCGGCGCTGGGCGGCCTCGCCGTGCAGGGCCTGGGCGCCGTCGCCCTTGTGGGCACGCTCTGGGCCGGCCTCGTCGCGGTCGAGGCCGGCGCCCTCGAGGGGCCGGTCATGGCGGGGCTGCTGCTGGCGGTGCTGGGCAGTTTCGAGGTCACCGGCACCATCGTGCGCAGCGTCGGCAAGGCCACCGCCGCCATGGCGGCCGCCGAGCGGCTCACCGCGCTGGCCGAGCTGCCCGCGCCGGTCCAGGAGCCGGCCTCTCCTCAGCCCCTCCCCCGGGCCGGCGCCATCGCCTTCGAGGAGGTCACCTTCGCCTATCCCGGCCTGCCGCCGGTGCTCGAAGAGCTGTCGCTCACCGTCGCGCCGAGCGAACGGGTGGCCATCGCCGGTCCCAGCGGCATCGGCAAATCGACCCTGCTGCGCCTGCTGCTGCGGCTGGCCGACCCGCAGGCGGGCCGGATCGGCATTGGCGGCGTCGCGCTGACCGCGCTGCGCAGTGCCGACATCCATGCCCATATGGCGCTGCTCAGCCAGGACAGTCCCGTCTTCATCGATACCATCCGCAACAACCTGCTCATCGGCCGTGCCGGCGCCGCCGAGGACGACCTGTGGGCGGCGCTCGCCGACGCCCAGCTCGCCGGCCACGTCGCCAGCCTGCCGCAGGGCCTCGATACGGTGGTGGGCGAAGCCGGGCGCACGCTGTCCGCCGGACAGGCGCGCCGGCTCTGCCTGGCCCGCGCCCTGCTCTCGAAGGCGCCCGTCCTGCTGCTGGACGAGCCCACCCACGCCCTCGACCGCGACACCGAGATCGCCTTCTTCCGCGTCCTCGCCGCCGCCGCCACGGGCCGGACCGTCATCATGGTCACCCACGCCGCCATCCCCGAAGGCACGGTCGACCGCATCCTCACCCTGCGCGACGGAAAGCTGGTCTAAACGGTTCGGGATTGTGCTGAAGCAGTCCGCTCTCGTTTGGCCGCATGCCCGCCACCAGCGTCACCACCCGACTTGTCCGGGCAATGACGGGTGGAAGTTTTTCAACCCTGCCCCTATCCGCAGCGGAGCCGCAGCCGCGCCAGGTCGGGCACGGTGATGCGCCGGTGGCTGGCGATTCCGATGACGCCGTCGGCCTTGAGCCTGCTGAGCTGGCGGCTGACCGTTTCGATGGTCAGACCGAGGAAATCGGCGATGTCGGCGCGGCTGAGCGGCAGGTCGAAATCGGCCCGCTCCTCATTGGCATCCTCGTGGGTGGCGATGAGATAGAGGAAGCTCGCCACCTTTTCGACGGCGGTCTTGCGGCCCAATGTCACCATCCATTCGCGGGCCTCATCGAGCTCGCGCAGCGCCTGCAGCATGATCCGGCGTTCGAGGCGCGCGCTCTGCGCCATCGCCGTTTCGAGCACATTCTTGGGGATGAGGCACAAATCCACGTCCGACGCCGCCGCGGCGCTGACCCGGCTTTCGGTGGCGAAGGGCCGGCCGAGCAGGTCGGGCGCGAATTGCAGGCCCACCACCTGCTGCCGGCCGTCCTCGAGGATTTTCGAAAGCTTGACGACGCCGCGCCGCACATTCGCATAGGTGGAAATGGGCATGGCGTCGGCCATCAGTTCCTCGCCCGCCGGGCGCCGCACGCGGCGCGACAGCTTGAGCAACTGGGCAAGCTGGGCGCCGTCGAGCACGCCGCATATGCCCTGGTGACGCGCCGGGCAGCGCTGGCACAGCGCCGGAACATTGGAATCGGGGACTGTCTGACGAACCGTCTGCATGGCTTGGCTCCTGACGCGCCCAGACATAGCCCCGCGGCCGGACCGGTTTAAGTCGCAGGATTGTCGCTGTGCCAACCCGTCGCACATGGCATTGCGGAATCCATCCCTTGACCTTCCAATGGTGGGAAGGTCTATATGGAGCGGGAAGAGGTGAAACCATGACCCAGCACGCCCATCATCATTCCGCTTCCACAACGCCCGTGACGCTCGACATAGCCGGCATGAGCTGCGCCTCCTGCGTATCGCGGGTGGAGAAGGCACTGCTCAAGGTGCCCGGCGTCGAGACCGCCTCGGTCAATCTGGCGACCGAGCGCGCCACCATTGCAGGGGGCGAGGTCGACGCCCTGCTCGCGGCCGTCCAGAAGGCCGGCTATCAGGGCACGCTGCGCCGGGCCGACGCTCCGGCGCACGACCATGGCCATCATCACGACGAGGACGCCGCCATCCTCAAGCGGGACGTCATCGTCTCAGGCGTGCTGACGCTGCCGCTTTTCGTGCTCGAAATGGGCGGGCATGTCTATCCGCCCTTCCATCACTGGCTGCTGGATATGGTTCCGCTCCAGGTTCTGCACGTCCTCTACTTCGTGCTGGCGACGCTGGTGCTGTTCGTGCCCGGCCTGCGGTTCTTCCGCATCGGCATTCCCGCCCTGCTGCGCGGCGCGCCGGAGATGAATTCGCTGGTGGCGCTGGGGGCGGGCGCCGCCTGGCTCTATTCCAGCCTCGTCACCTTCGCCCCGCAACTGGTGCCGGCCGAGACGCGCCACGTCTATTTCGAGGCGGCCGCCGTCATCGTCACCCTCATCCTGGTGGGGCGCTGGCTCGAGGCGCTCGCCAAGGGCCGCACCGGCGAGGCCATCAGGCAATTGATGCACCAGCAGGCCCGCTCGGCCCGGGTGGAGCGGAACGGCGACCAGATCGAAGTACCGATCGAACAGGTGCATGTGGGCGACATCGTGCTGGTGCGCCCCGGCGAGAAGATCGCGGTGGACGGCGAAATCCTCGATGGCGCCAGCCATGTCGACGAATCGATGATTTCGGGCGAGCCGCTGCCCGTCTCCCGCACCGCCGGCGACGAGGTCATCGGCGGCACGCTCAACACCTCGGGCAGCTTCCGCTTCCGCGCCACCAAGGTGGGCGCCGACACCATGCTGGCGCAGATCATCCGCATGGTCGAGGACGCGCAGGCCGGCAAGCTGCCCATCCAGGCGGTGGTCGACCGCATCACCGCCGTCTTCGTGCCCATCGTCATCGGCCTTGCCATCCTCACCGCCATCGTCTGGATGCTGATCGGCCCCGAGCCCAGGCTCACCTATGCGCTGGTCAATGCCGTGGCCGTGCTGATCATCGCCTGTCCCTGCGCGATGGGGCTGGCCACGCCCATGTCCATCATGGTGGGCACCGGCCGCGCCGCCCAGCTCGGCGTGCTGTTCCGCCGGGGCGAGGCCCTGCAGCAATTGCGCGACGCCGGCATCGTCGCCTTCGACAAGACCGGCACCCTGACCGAAGGCAGGCCGGTCTTGACCGACCTCATCGCCGCCGAGGGGTTCGGGCATGACGAGGTGCTGGCGCTGGTCGCCGCCGCCGAGTCCCGTTCCGAGCACCCCATCGCCACCGCCATCGTCGCGGCGGCCGAAAAGGCGGGGATCGCCCTGCCCGCGGTCGACGGCTTCGAGGCTTCTCCCGGCCATGGCGTCACCGCGACCATCGGTGGCCGCAAGGTCGAGGTGGGATCGTCCCGCCTGCTGGCGGGCCTCGACCTCTCCCCCTTCCGGACCGCCGTGGAACGGCTCTCCTCCGAAGGCAAGACGCCGGTTTTCGCCGCGGTGGACGGCCGCCTCGCCGCCGCCATCGTCGTCGCCGACGTCATCAAGCCGTCCAGCAAGGCGGTCGTCGATGCCCTGCATGAAATGGGCCTCAAGACGGCGATGATCTCCGGGGACAACCGCCGCACCGCCCAGGCCATCGCCGCCCAGCTCGGCATTGACGAGGTGCAGGCCGAAGTCCTGCCCGCCGACAAGGTCGAGGCGATCAAGGCGCTGCGGGCCGGCGGCCGCGTGGTGGGCTATGTCGGGGACGGCATCAACGACGCGCCGGCCCTGGCCGAGGCCGATATCGGCATCGCGGTGGGCAGCGGCACCGACGCGGCCATCGAAAGCGCCGACGTGGTGCTGCTGGGCGGCGACCTCAGGGGCGTGCTCAATGCCATCAAGGTCAGCCGGGCGACGCTCCGCAACATCTGGGAGAACCTGTTCTGGGCCTTCGGCTACAACGTCCTGCTCATCCCCGTCGCCGCGGGCGTGCTCTATCCGGCCTTCGGCATCCTGCTCTCGCCGATGATCGGCGCCGGCGCCATGGCGCTGTCCTCGGTCTTCGTGGTGGCCAATGCGCAGCGCCTGCGCGCCGTGAAAGGAGTGCAATTGTGAATATCGGACAGGCTGCCGAACGTTCGGGCGTCTCGGCCAAGATGATCCGCTATTACGAGCAGATCGGCCTCATCGCCCCGCCGCGCCGCACCGA
Organism: Devosia honganensis; assembly: GCF_042648785.1. Taxonomy (NCBI): domain Bacteria; kingdom Pseudomonadati; phylum Pseudomonadota; class Alphaproteobacteria; order Hyphomicrobiales; family Devosiaceae; genus Devosia; species Devosia honganensis. Next base: position 52,346 of record NZ_JBHRYD010000005.1, on the reverse strand, counting down.
CAGCAATTACCGCGTCTACGGGCCCGACGAGGTCCATGTGCTGCGCTTCATCAAGCGGGCGCGCACGCTGGGCTTTTCGGTCGAAGAGACCTCGGCGCTGCTCGGCCTGTGGCAGGACCGGTCGCGGGCCAGTTCCGAGGTCAAGGACATCGCCTCCGGCCACATTGCCGAGCTCGAAACCAAGATCGCCGAACTCGAGGGCATGGTGCGCACGCTCCGGCATCTGGTCCATTGCTGCCAGGGCGACGACCGCCCCGACTGCCCCATCCTCGACGATCTCGCCGGCCACGCGCCGGAGAAAGGACACTGACATGACCGAAAAAACCGTCTTCGCCGTCAACGACATGACCTGCGGCCATTGCGCCGGCACGATCCGCGCCGCCCTCGAAAAAGCGCTGCCCGGCGCCGCCGTCGAGATCGACCTCGCCAGCCATCGCGTCAGCTTCACCGGCGACCGGGCCAAAGGCGAAGCCGCCATCCGCGACGCCGGCTACACGCCCGAAACAGCCTGACGATCGCCCTGCCGCCTCCTCCTCCTTCGTCATTGCCGGGAGTTGGAGAAGGCGCGCTGGGGTTGGGATTTTCTACTATGGATAAATCCCGCCGACGCTGCCCTCGGGCTCCGACCCGAGGGCCTGTCGCGGCGGCCGCGGTACTTGTCTTGAAGCATTTGCCTGCAACGAACGGCCCTCGGTCGGAGCCCGAAGTCCCCTCCCGACCGCCCCCGACAAAAAAGGGGCGCCTTACGGCGCCCCTCTCCCCATCCGTTCCAGGAGGATCAGAACGGGCTGTCGGGGAAGTAGAACTGGGCGGCGTTGTCGGGGGTCACCAGCGGGGCGCCCAGGATGTATTCGCCCTGCACCGGGCCGTTGGAGGTGAAGTTGGCGACCGTCACGTCCATGGCGGTGGCGATCATCGCGGGCGGATAGAGCACGTCGACCGGGATAAGTTCGTCCCCGTCCATGATGCCCTTGATGACATCCTTCATGCCGGCGCCGCCGACGATGAACATCTCGCCCTCGCGGCCCGCCTGCCGGACCGCCTCGACCACGCCCATGGCGATATCGTCGTCCTGGGCCCAGACCCCGTCGATATCGGGGAAGCGCGAGAGGAAGTCCTGCATCACCTCGAAACCGTCGTCGCGGTTCCAGTTGGCGAACTGGTTGTCGAGCACGTTGATGCCCGACCCCTCGATGCCGGCCATGAAGGCGTCGAAGCGCTCGGTGTCGATCACGGTGGGAATGCCGCGCAGGATGACGATATTGTCGCCCTCGCCCAGCCGGGTCTTGAAATATTCGGCCGAGACCTCGCCCATGGCGGTGTTGTTGCCGGCGACATAGACGTCCTGGATCGAGGTGTCGGGCAGGCCGCGATCGACCACGGTGATGAAGGCGCCGGCGGCCTTGGCCTGGCGCACCGGCTCGACCAGCGGATCGGATTCGAAGGGCAGCACGACGAGGGCGTCGATCTGCTGCACCGAGATCAGGTCCTCGATGTCGCCGGCCTGGTCGGCCGGGCTGTCGGCGGTGACCAGGATGATGTCGATATTGGAATGCAGCGCCTCGAGGCGCTTTTCGGCCTCCTGGGCGTGCCAGTTGAGGCCGCCGGCCCAGCCATGGGTCGCGGCCGGAATGGAAACGCCGATCTTGACCTGGTCCTGGGCCAGCGCGGCGCCGGCAAGGGCGGTGGTTGCCGCCAGCGCCAGGGTCAATGCCTTCATAGACATGGATAGTCCTCCCTTGAATATGGCGCTTCTGGCGCCGGTTTTGCCCGCCCCGTCGGGGCCGGGAACTGAATGCGTCACTCGGCCTTTTTCGCGCGCCGGCCGGCCCGGAGGCTGCCGCGCTGCAGATAGACCGCCGCGACGATGATCACGCCCTGCACCGCCCCGTTGAGATAGTTCGAGATGATGTCGGTGAGGTTGAGGATATTGCCGATGGCGGTGAGGATCAGCGCGCCGATGACCGTGCCGCCGATGCGCCCGTAGCCGCCCTTGAGCATGGTGCCGCCGATGATCACCGCGGCGATGGCCTCCAGCTCCCAGAGCACGCCGGTGGCCGAGGAGGCCGAGCCCAGGCGCGGCACGTAGATGATGGTGGCGAGCGACACGCAGAGCCCTTGCAGGATGTAGGTAACGGTGCGCACCCGGTCGACCTTGATGGCCGAATAGCGCGCCACCTGCTCGTTGGAGCCGATCGCCATGCAATAGCGCCCGAAGGCGGTGCGGTTCATCACCACCCAGCCGATGATGGCGACGATGATGAAAACCCAGACCGGATAGGGAATGCGCAGGAAGCTGTCGTAATAGACCGGGCGGTAGATCTCGCGCGCCGCATTGTTGAGCGAGAGCGTGCCGCCATCGGCGAAATAGGTGATCAGCGAGCGGTAGATGCCCATCGTGCCCAGGGTCACGATGAAGGCCTCGATCTTGGCCTTGGTGGTGAGGAAGCCGTTGATGAAGCCGGCGCCGATCCCCAGGATCACCGAGCAGCCCACGCCCAGCAGCACCGTCCAGACCGAGGCGCCCATGCTGCCCACGGCCCAGTTCATGACGATGATCATCATGCCCGCGATGAAGGCGGCCATGGAGCCCACCGACAAATCGATGCCGCCGGCGGTGATGACGAAGGTGCCGCCCACCGCGATGATGCCGATAAAGGCCGAGCGGGTGAGCAGGTTGGTGATATTGCCCTCGTTGAGGAAGGCGGGATTGAGGCTGTAGCCCAGGATCACCAGCAGCACCAGCGCCAGGAGCGGCCCGGCGGTCTTGAGGTCGATGCCGAAGGCCCGGGCGGGCCTGCTCGTGGTTTCAGGCACTGAGACGCTCATTTTCCCCACCCTGCTTGATGCCGGCCGCATAGCGCATGATTTCCGCTTCCGTGATTTCGGCGCCTTCCAGCACCCCCGCCATGCGCCCCTGTCGCATGACCACCACGCGGTGCGACAGGCCGATGACTTCCTGCATTTCCGAGGAAATGACGATGATCGACTTTCCCTCGGCGGCCAGCGCCGCGATGATGTGATAGATTTGTTGCTTGGTGCCCACGTCGATGCCGCGCGTCGGTTCGTCCATGATGACGATTTCCGGGTCGCTCTCCATGGTCTTGCCCAGCATCAGCTTCTGCTGGTTGCCGCCCGAGAGCTGGCCGACGCGCACCGAGGGGTCGCGGGCGCGGATATCGAAGCGCCGCACCGCCCGCTCCAGCGCCTTCTCCTCGCTGCCGCCGTCCAGGAAGCCGAGGCGCAGATGCTTGCGCAGCGTCAGCAGGGTCAGATTGGGTTGCAGCCCCATATTGAGCAGCAGCCCCCTGCCCTTGCGGTCCTTGGTCATATAGGCAAGGCCGGCCCGGACCGATTGCGACACGTCCGGGAAGTCGGCCGGGGCGCCGAAGGCGGCGACCGTTCCCCCGCTTTTGCGGGCAAGGCCGACAATGGCCTCGGCCACCGCCGTACGCCCGGAGCCGATCAGCCCGGCAAAGCCCAGGATCTCGCCGCGCCGCAGGTCGAAGGAAATGCCCGAGATCCCCGGCGCCGCGAGGTCGCGCACCGACAGCACCACTTCGGCATCGACATCGGGCTCGTGCTTGGGCGGGTAGAGGTTGGAGAGTTCGCGCCCCACCATCATCTGGGCGATGGAATCGGGGGTGAGGTTTTCCGTGCCCACCGTGGCGATGAGCTGGCCGTCGCGCAGCACCGTGACCCGGTCCGCCAGTTCCATGATCTCGTCGAGCTTGTGGGAAATGAAGATCACCGCCACGCCCTTGGCGGTCAGGCGCCGGATCTGCTCGAACAGGGTCTGCGTCTCGGCCACCGAAAGCACCGAGGTGGGCTCGTCCATGATGATGACGCGGGCGTCGCGGCTGATGGCCTTGGCGATCTCGACCATCTGCTTGTCGGCCACCGAAAGCGTGTTGATGCGCGCGTCGGGATCGATATCCACGTGCAGGAGGTCGAGAATGGCCCGGGTCTGGCGCCGCATCTCGGCGAGCCGGAGGAAGGGGCCGGAGCGCAGTTCGCGTCCGAGAAAGATCGAGTCCGAAACGCTCAGGTGCTCGGCCAGCAGCAATTCCTGATGGATGACGACGATGCCCATGGAAGCGGCTTCGCCATTGGGCGGCAGCACGACGGTGCGGCCGTCATAGGTGATCGAGCCGGAGGTGGGCTGCTCGATGCCCGAGAGAATCTTGATGAGCGTGGATTTTCCCGCGCCGTTCTCGCCGATGATGGCGTGGACCTCGCCGGGGCGGACGTCGAAATCGATGGAGAACAGGACCGGGATTTCCCCGAAGGACTTGGAAATCCGGTGCGCCGACAGGATCGGCGGCACGTCCGCGTCTGGCGCATCCTTTGTGTCCATATCCCCTCCCCGGGCCGGCCTGCTTGACGCTGCGCTCTTGCCCTGCAATCGATGTAAAGGTTTTCATGATCGGTGTAAAGGTTTACACAGGACACAAACCGTATATGCCTGTGTGCAACGGGCGGGACCTGGATCGCGGCGTCCGCCAGCGGCCAGGGTGCCGGATCTTCGGGCCGGCGCAGGGGGCGGAGCACCAGGGTGCAACAGCGTAAACTGGCCACTATCGAGGACGTTGCCGCCATGGCCGGGGTGTCCATCGCCACGGTCAGCCGTGCCGTCAACGAGCCCACCAAGGTGGCGGACGCCACCCGCCGCCGCGTCAACGAGGCCATCGCCCGCACCGGCTACACCACCAATGCCATGGCCCGCTCGCTGCGCATGCGCCGGTCCAACATGATCCTGATCCTGGCGCCGGACGTGGGCGATCCGAACTTCTCCAATATCCTGGTGGGGCTCGAGACCGAGGCCAGCAAGCGCGGCTATGGCCTCTTGATCGGCAACACCCAGAACGATCCGTCCCGCGAAGCCGACTATCTGCGCTTCATCAGCTCCAACCAGGCCGATGGGCTCATCCTGTTCACCGGCCATCTGCCCTTCGGCTTCCGGCAGGGGCCCGGGACGATGCGATTGCCGCCCATGGTGGCGGTCAACGAACCGGTTCCGGGCGGGGAGATGCCCTTTGTGGGCGTCGACAATTTCGAGGGCGCGCGGGTGGCGGCCGAGCATCTGCTGTCGCAGGGCCATCGCCGCATCGCCTTTATCGGGCGCGCACGGGGGCGCGAGATCAACCGGCTGCGCGAGGCGGGCTATCGCGCCGCGCTCGAGGGCGCCGGCATCGCCCCCGACCCCCGCCTCGTCATCGAGGGCGACGGCACCACCGAAAGCGGGCGCGCTGCCACCGAGCTGATGTTCGTTCGCGACGCCCTGCCCTCGGCCTTTCTGTGCGTCAACGACGCCACCGCCATGGGCGTGATCATCGCGCTCAACGCGCGGCGCTATGACCTGCCCCGGCAATTCTCGGTGATGGGTTTTGACGACATCTCCTTCGCCAGCTTCCTCACCCCCTCGCTGACGACGATGAAGCAGCCCCGCCACCGCATGGGCGAGGCGGCCATGGAACTGCTGCTGGCGCTGCTGGCCGGCGAGAAGCCGAAATCCCCCGAAGTCCTGCTGCGCGCCGAACTCATCGTCCGCAACTCTGTCGCCCGGCACGGCGGGTCTTAGGGGATTTCGGGGACAGGGGGAATGCGCGGAGGATGCGGAAACCTGCCGCAAAACACCACCCCTCCACGCCCCACCACCAGGTCACTCCCGCGCATGCGGGAGTCTCCGTTTCCGTTTTTTTCACCCCGAACCCTGCCCGTCCCCCTCCCCATCGTCATTCCCGCCTCCTGCTCCGATATCCCCCCCATCGTCACCACCGGACTTGTTCCGGTGGTCCACACGAAGCTGCCGCAAGCTGGATTGCCGGGATAAACCCGGCAATGACGAAGGAAGGAAGAGCCCAGAGAGCGGGAACGCAAAAAAACCCACAGCAGAATCCTAAATCACCCCTCCCCGCCGCAGCCCGAGGGCAGCATCGGGACTGGGGTTAAAGGTGTTTCGTCCACCCTCGCCCCTCCCCCATCGTCACCACCGGACTTGTTCCGGTGGTCCATACGAAACCACCGCAAGCTGGATTGCCGGGACAAGCCCGGCAATGACGAAGGAAGGGAGAGCCCAGAGAGCGGGAACGCAAAAACCCGCAGCAGAACACCAAATCACCCTCCCACACCGCTGCCCTCGCCACCCCCATCGTCACCACCGGACTTGCTCCGGTGGCCCAGGCGACGGCCCCCCCTCAGCTCCGCCACTGCGGCAGCGGCTCGGCCAGGGTTTGCAGCTCGGCGATCGGCGCGCCCTCGATGCGGCGGCGCAGCAGGCGGGTGAGTTCGATGCCGGCGGCGAAGACGTCCTCGCGGATGCTGTCCATGGTCGGGAACAGCGTGGGCAATATGTCCGAGGTCTGCTTGTAGACCAGATGCAGGTCGCGGCCGGGCACCAGGCCCGCCTCGTTGAAGCCGCCGACCAGGGCGATGGTTCGCATCTCGCTGTCGCAGACGAGGCCGTCCGGCCGGCCGGGCGAGCGCGCCAGTTCCATGCCGACGCCGCGCAACTCGGCCGGCGACATACCCATCGCCCCTTCGAGCAGGCGCACCTCCAGCCCCCTGCGGGCGGCCTGCCGGTGGAAGGCGGTGACGATATTGTGGTAATTGGTGGTGCGGTCGTCGCCGATCACCAGCATGGCCTGCCGGCAGCCCTTTTCCGCCAGCCGGTCGACCGCCATGGTCGCGAACACTTCCGAGTGGAAGTCGTGATAGGGGTGCGGCGAATAGAATTCCGTACGCCCATGGCTGACGAAGGGAAAATCGGCCTCGATCATCAGTTGTACGCGCGGGTCGCGCGGGCCGGTATGGGTGATGATCACCCCGTCGGCATTGCGGTTCTCGAGGATATAGCGGATCGTATCGGTCGATTGCCGCTCGAATTCGGGCGTCACCGTCAGATGATAGGCGGTGCCCTGGATCGCCTGGCCGATGCCCTGGATCATCTGCCGGGCGAAGTCGATGGAATCCTCGGCCCCGTCCAGCACCAGCGCCAGAACGTTGGTCTTGCCGGTCCGGAGGCGCACCCCGGCCCGGTCGGGGATATAGCCGAGCTTGCGCGCCGCCTCGGCCACCTTGTCGCGCGTTTCCTGTTTCAGCGTCGTGCCGCCGCGCAGGGAGAGCGACACCGTGGACAGGCTGAGCCCCGTCGCTTCCGCAATGGTTTTCAACGTCACGCGGCCCCTTGCGGATGATCCGGGCCTGATTTTCTGCATGTGCTGCTACCCCCGGCCCTCTCTTATCACGAGCAAGGCCCGGGAGTGTAGCCCCGAGAACTGCAACGATGCAATCGTTTCAACATACAAACCTATCAACTCAGTCATAATTTTAATATTATATATCAAGATGATAAAAGATTTATCCCCTTGGCGAACCACCTACTCCAATTCTCAATTGCAACGTTGTATCTCCTATGGTTAGCTGAGGACATCGGCCGGAAGAGGAGCTGGCCGCCGCCGAAAAACCGGCGGACATCACAGGGAGGTGTGAATGCTTAAGAAAATTCTTCTGGGCGGCGTGGCGGGTCTTGCCATGACGGCCGCCATTGCCGGGCCCGCCAGGGCCGAGGTTTCGTTCATGTATGCCGAATGGATCGCCGCGCTGGTCGAGCCGGGCATCGCCGCCTTCGAGGCCGAGACCGGGGAAACCGTCAACGCCATCAAGCTGCCCGGCCAGGGCTATGACCAGCGCATCGCGCTCGACCTGTCGGCCGGCACCGCCGCCGATGTCAATCTGATGGACAGCTTCATGGTCTCCGAGCTGGCCTCGGCCGGCTATCTGCACCCGCTGGACGATCTGCTCGCGGGCTGGGATCAGTTCCAGTATTACCTGCCGGGCCTTCTGGAAGTGGCCTCCTATCAGGGCCAGGTCTATGCCCTGCCCACCGACACCGACGTGCGCATGCTCTGGTACGACCTCTCCAATTTCGAGAAGGCCGGCATCGCGACACCCTGGGCGCCCAAGACCTGGGACGACGTTCTCGATGCCGCCCAGCAGCTCAAGGATGCTGGCGTGCGCTATCCCTTCCAGCTTCCGGCCGGCACCAAGCAGGGCGAGGCAACCACCATGCAGGGCGTCTATATGGCGCTGCTCGGGGCGGACGTGCCCGAGGACGACCGCAACCGCCTGCTCAACCGCGACACCAATCAGTGGATCGGCGACAGCCCGGCCCTCAGGCGCACTTTCGATCTGTTCTATCAGGTCTATGTCGAGCGCGAGCTGAACACGGCGGAGCTCAACTACGCCACCGATATCGGGGCGGCGGTGCGCGCGGCGCTGGCGGCGGACGAGCTGGGCATTCTCGCTTCGGGATCGTGGGAAGACGCGTGCCTGTGGGATTGCAACAATCCGCCCAGCCGCGAGGAGCGCGACGCCACCGTGGCCTGGACGCCCTGGCCCGGCTCGGGCGTGGAGGGCGCCAAGGCGACCACCAATATTTCGGGCGGCTGGACCATCGGCATCAATGCCAATGCCGCCGACAAGGATCTCGCCTTCAAGCTGGTGACGTCCATTTTCGATGAAGGCAATTTCAAGCAGTGGACGCTGGAGAACCACCGCATGGCGGTGCGGACCGATATTTCGGAATCTTCCGAATACACCGCCGATCCCTTCCTGGCAGAGGCCACCAAGCTCGCCGCCGACACTACCGGCCGCGACACCGTGCCCGGCTATCAGACCGTTTCGGCGCTGATCCAGCAGGCCACTGCCGACATTCTCGACGGGGCCACTCCCAACGAGGTGGTGCAGGAATATCATGACGCCCTGGTCGACGAGTTCGGCGAGGAAAACGTCATCACCTATGAGTGACCTGAACCACTGACCGGCGACGCCCCGCGTCCTCCCGGGGCGTCGCCGGACTTCCTTGCCGGCCGGCTTTCCGCCCCCTCCCCTCGGGTCAAGCCCAAGGGCAGGCCGGTGCGGGGGATAAATCGAGCCAAGAGTTCCGAATGAACACCGCCCCTTCGCGGACAGGGTTGGAACGCCGTGCCGGGCATGGATGTCGAGAGAACCGGGGTATGAGAGAGCGCCGATGAAGAACCAGGCCAATCCTTGGCTGACCAGCAATCTTTGGGTGCTGGGGCTGGGCATGCTGCCGGCCATCGTGCTGATCGGCATGCTGCTCTACTTCACCGCCTGGGCCTTCGCCTTCAGCTTCACCGACCTGGCGCTGGTGGGGCGCAAGAGCGTCGAATGGAGCTGGGTGGGCCTCGATAATTTCCAGCGTCTGTTCACCCGGCGGGGCTTTCTGGAATCGCTCTGGACCACGGTGATCTTCGTCTTCTTCTCGGCCATTGTCGGCCAGTCGGTGCTCGGCTTCCTGCTGGCCGCGGCGCTGCGGGGGTCGCGCTCTATGCTGCGCAGCGTGGTGGAGGTCTGCATCATGCTTGGCTGGCTGCTGCCCGATATCGTGGCGGCGTTCCTGTGGTCCGCCACCACGGCGCAGACCGGGCTGATCAACCAGCTCATCATCCGCCCGCTGGGCCTGCCGCCGGTCAATTTCATCAACGACTACGCACTGCCCGTGGTCACCATCGCCAATATCTGGAAGGGCACGGCCTGGTCCTACCTGCTGTTCTCGGCGGCGCTGGATTCGGTGAGCCGTGAAGTGGTCGAGGCCGCCAAGGTCGACGGGGCCACGCCCTTCCAGCGCATCTGGCTGGTGCAATTGCCGATCATCCGGCCGCATATCGCCACCAATATGCTGTTCATCACCATCTGGACCTTCACCTATTTCCCGCTGATCTACGCCATGACCGGGGGCGGGCCGGGCCGGCAGACCGAAACGCTGGCGGTGTTCCTCTACAATCAGAGTTTTTCGCGCGGCAATCTGGGCTTCGGCTCGGCGATCTCGGTGGCCATGCTGGTCATCGTGGGCTGCCTGTCGCTGGTCTATCTGCGCATGCTGCGGGAGCCCAAGTGATGGACGCCGACACCTCCCACTCGCGCCTCACCGCCATTGCCCTGGCCTTCATGGCGGTGATCTGGATCAGCCCGTTTTCATGGCTGGTCCTCAATGCCTTCAACCCGCTCTCGACCGGGCAACTGGAGATTCCCCGCGCCATCGGGCTCGACAATTTCGGCCAGGCGATCAGCGGGCAGGCGGGGCGGCAATTCGTCAATTCCATGCTGATCGCGGCGGGCACGGCCACGCTCAGCGTCATCGTGGGCATTTCCGCCGCCTATCCGCTGTCGCGCCTGAAAATTCCGGGGCGCAACGCCTTTTTGTGGACGCTGGTGCTGCTGCGCATGCTGCCCTCGGCGGGCGTGCTGGTGCCGCTCTATTTCACCGCGCAGCGCACCGGCCTGCTCAACCAGTTCGGCGTCATCATCGCGCTGACCATCCTCAACCTGCCCTTCACCCTGCTGCTGCTGAAGAATTTCTTCGATACCGTGCCGATCGAGCTGGAGGAGGCCGCCTATGTGGAGGGGGCGAGCCTGTTCCAGATCGTGTCGCGGATCGTCCTGCCCATGTCGCGGGCGGGGATCGCGGTGGTGTGGTTCTTCAGCTTCACCGGCGCCTGGAACGAGTTCCTTCTGCCGCTGATCTTCGCGCGGGTGCAGGATGCCTTCCCCATGTCGGTGGGACTTTATGCGGCCTTCGGCCAGCAGGGTGCCATCAATTACGGGTTCCTGACGGCCTTTTCCATCATCTACGCTGCGCCGGCGGTCGGCGTCTATTTTCTATTGCGGCGGAACATGAACACGGGTTTCGCCGGTGTCGGAGTTAAAGGATGACCTATTCCAATCCCCTCGCATCGAAACTGGGGCTGCTGGACGACGACCTCAAGCAGGAGGGCAAGCTGCTGCGCCTTTGCGCCGACCTGGAACAGAAAATCCGCACCCCGATCGCGGATGTGCCGTTCCAGTGGCACGTGCAGCGTGCCGACGATTATTCCGCCGCCGAGGCGCTCGCGGCCGATTGGCGGAGCTGGGAAAAGTTCGGCCCGCATTCCGTCTGGGCCAAGCATCAGGAGCACACCTGGTTCGCCGCCGAGATCACCGTTCCCGAGGCGGCGCGCGGCAAGGTCTTCGTCGCCCGCTTCACCAGCCAGTGGCAGGACCGCCCGGGCACCACCGATCCGCAATGCCTGGCCTATCTCGACGGGCGCATCGCCCAGGCGCTCGACGGCAACCATACCGAACTGGTCATCGAGCGCGATGCCGTGCCGGGCAATACCCATGTGCTGCTGGTCAACGCCTTCACCTTTTACGACCGGCCGCTGGTCGGCTTCGGGGTGGACTTCTTCGTGCGCAACGAGCGCGCCGAAAAGCTCTATTACGATGTGCAGACGCCGCTGGAGGTCGCCCTGCTGCTGCCGCAGAACGACCCGCGCCGCCATGCCGTGCTCAATATCGTCGAGCGGGCCCTGCGCGCGCTCGACCGGCGCGACGGCCATACCCCCGAGTTCGAGGCCGGCCTGCCCGAGGCGGAAAAGATCGCGCGGGAGATTTACGAGCTCGCCGATACCGAGGTGCAGCCGCAGATCACCGCCGTGGGCTCGACCCATCTGGACGTGGCCTGGCTCTGGCGCGTCATGCATACGCGCGACAAGACCGGACGCAGCTTCGCCACCGTGCTCAATCTGATGGAGGAATATCCGCAATTCGTCTTCATGTATAACCAGTCGGTGCTGTTCGACTTCCTGAAGCAGGATTATCCCGAGCTCTGGGAGCGGATGCTGGAGCGGGTCAGGTCCGGCCAGTTCGAGATCGAAGGCGCCATGTGGGTGGAGCCGGATGTCAACATCGCCTCGGGCGAGGCGCTGGTGCGCCAGATCATGCGCGGCCGCCGTTTCCATCTCGAGCATTTCGGCGTCGATCCCAAGACCGTCTGGCTGCCCGACACCTTCGGCTATTCGGCCAATCTGCCCCAGATCATGGACAAGTCGGGGCTCTGCTATTTCGTCACCAGCAAGCTGAGCTGGAACGATACCGACCGGCACCCCTACGACACCTTCTTCTGGCGCGGCATCGACGGCACCGTGACCAGGGCGCAGCTCATCACCGCGCAGAAATATGGCAGCGAGCAGATCTACACCACCTATAATGGCGATCTCTCCGTCTCCGAGACCATGGGCGCCTGGAAGCGCTACGAGCCCAAGGCGGCCTATGACGAGCTGGTCATGTCCTATGGCTATGGCGATGGCGGGGGCGGCCCGACCCGCGCCATGATCGAGCGCGGCACCCGCCTCGAGCGCGGCATTCCCGGCGCCCCCAAGGTCAGGCTCGAGGGCATCGTCCCCTTCCTCGACCGGCTGGGCCGGGCCATGGACGCCGATCCGGGCCGTTTCCCGGTGTGGAACGGCGAGCTCTATCTCGAATATCACCGCGGCACCCTGACCTCGGTGGCCAAGAACAAGGCCAATAACCGCATGGCCGAGCGGCGGCTGCGCGAGCTGGAATTCCTCGGCGCGCTGGCGCTGGCCGGGGCCGGCCATGCCTATCCCGCCGAGACGCTGGCCGAATTCTGGGAATTGCTGCTGATCAACCAGTTCCACGACATCCTGCCGGGCACCTCGATCCCGGAAGTCTATGTCGACAGCGACGACGATTATGCCCGCATCTTCTCGACGCTGAATTCGGCCAATGGCCCCTGGCACGCCGCCGCCAGGGCCGCCACCGATCCGGGCGCCGACCAGTTGCGGCTGATCAATTTCACCAGCCAGGCGCGGTCCGGCCTCGTTCATCTGGGTCCGGACGTCGCCGAGGGGACGGGCCTTGCCACCGCTTCCGGCACGGGAAGCGTGCAGAAGATCGTGCGCGCCGATGGTTCGGCCGACACCGTGGCCCCGGTCGCCGATATCGCCGCCTTGGGCTGGACCGGGGCGCAGCTCGTCGCCGCCGCCGATGCCGGACAATCCGAGCTGTCGGTCTCTCCGTCCCAGCTCGAAAACGCCCTCCTGCGCGTCGCCTTCGACGCGGAGGGCGAGATCACCTCGATCTTCGACAAGACCCGCAACCGCGAGACGCTGGCGCCAGGCGCCACCGCCAATCGGCTCATCGCCTATGAAGACAAGCCGATGAGCTGGGACGCCTGGGACATCGACCGCTATTTCGAGGAGCAGTTCTGGCCGCTTGCCGACGGCAAGGCCGCCATTTCGGTGGTCGAGACCGGGCCGCATCGCGCCGCCATCCGCGTCGAGCGGAACTATCGCAAATCGAAAGTGGTGCAGGTCATCTCCCTTGCCGCCGGCGCGCGGCAGCTCGAGTTCGACACTTTCATCGACTGGCAGGAGCGGGCGCAGGTCATCAAGGCGCAATTCCCCTTCGATCTCAACACCTCCGAAATCCGCTCGGAAATCCAGTTCGGCCATGTCAAGCGCCCGACCCATCGCAACACCAGTTGGGACCGCGCCCGCTTCGAGGCCTCCATGCATCGCTGGGTCGATCTCAGCGAGGCCGATTTCGGCGTCGCCCTGCTCAATGACTGCAAATACGGCTATGACTGCCACGAGCAGTCGGTGCGCCTGACCCTGGTGCGCGGCTCCACCCATCCCGACCCCGAGGCCGATCTGAGCGAGCATCGCATCCGCTATGCCCTGTTCGTGCATGAGGGGGTGGCGGACCTCGCCCAGGTGCATCGCGCCGCCGAGCGCTTCAACAATCCCGTCGCGGTCATCGGCAATCTTTCGCCTGCCGCCGCCGCTGCGGGGGAATTGGGTCGGTTCAGCTTCGCCACGGTCGATGTGGACAATGTCACCATCGAGACGGTGAAGAAGGCGGAGAAATCCGATGCCCTGGTGCTGCGCATCTTCGAGCACGCCAATATCCGCGCCGCGGCCAGGATCGGCTTCGGCGTGCCGGTGAAAGCGGCGCGCATCGTCAACCTGATGGAAGAAGGCGAGGCCCGGCCCCTCGATATCCGTGACAATGCCGTCACGCTCGAGCTGCGCCCCTTCGAAATCGCCACGCTGATGATCGAGACCTGAGGAGACGCCTATGGCCGATGTCACGCTGCGGGGAGTCCGCAAATCCTATGGGGCGCTGGAGGTGGTGCACGGGGTCGATCTCGACATAAGCTCGGGCGAGTTCGTCGTCTTCGTGGGGCCTTCGGGCTGCGGGAAATCGACCCTGCTGCGCATGATCGCGGGGCTCGAACCCATCACCGCCGGCGAGGTCAGCATCGGCGGCAGGGTGGTCAACGACATCCCCTCCCCCCAGCGCGGCATCGCCATGGTGTTCCAGTCCTATGCGCTCTATCCGCATATGAGCGTCTTCGAGAACATGGCCTTCGGGCTCAAGCTCGCCCGGACGCCGAAAGCCGAGGTGGAGCAAAGGGTCAGGGAGGCGGCGCGGATCTTGCAGATCGAGCCCTATCTCGACCGCATGCCCAAGGCGCTGTCGGGCGGCCAGCGCCAGCGCGTCGCCATCGGCCGCGCCATCGTGCGCAATCCGCAGGTGTTCCTGTTCGACGAGCCGCTGTCCAATCTCGACGCGGCCTTGCGGGCGCAGACCCGGGTGGAGATCGCCAAGCTGCACGACACGCTCGACGCCACCATGATCTACGTCACCCATGACCAGGTCGAGGCGATGACGCTGGCCGACCGCATCGTGGTGCTCAATGCCGGGCGCATCGAGCAGGTCGGCACCCCGCTCGAGCTCTATCGCGAGCCGGTCAACACGTTCGTTGCCGGCTTCATCGCCAGCCAGCGCATGAATTTCATCGATGCGCAGCCGGAGGATGGCGGCCTGCTGCTGCCGGGTGGCCGGCGCCTGCCCCTCGCCCATCCGCAATTGCCCAGGGTCGCGACCATGGGCGTCCGTCCCGAGCATCTGGAGCTGGCAAGCGCGGAAACGGCGCAGTTCAGCGGCAAGCTGGCGGTGATCGAGCAGTTCGGCGAATATGCGCTGGCCTATGTGGAGCTGCCCGGCGGGGAGACGGTCACCGTCAAGCTCGACGGCGCGCCGGACCTGCAATTGCACGACACCATCCATATCGGGGTGCCGGTGGAGGCCATTCACCTGTTCGACGCGGAGGGACGGGCGCTGCGCTGACCCGCCGGCTCAGGCGGCGATTTCGAAGGCGGCGCGCACCAGGCGGGCGGTATAGTCGGTGCCGGGATTGGTCAGCACCTCGCTGACCGGTCCCTCTTCGACGATGCGGCCGTTCTGCATCACCATGACGCGGTGGCACAGGGCCCGCACCACTTTGAGATCGTGGGAGATGAACAGATAGGACAGGCCCCGCTCGTCCTGGAGCTTGCGCAACAGGTCGATGATCTGGGCCTGCACGGAGAGGTCCAGCGCCGAGGTCGGCTCGTCGAGCAGGATGAACTCGGGTTCGAGCGCAATGGCCCGGGCGATGGCGATGCGCTGGCGCTGGCCGCCGGAGAATTCGTGCGGGAAGCGCTGCAGGATGGTGTCGGGCAGGCCGGAATCGCGCAGCGCCTGGCGGACCCGGTCGCCCCGTTCCCGCGCATTGGCGCCGATCCCGTTGACGATCAGCCCCTCCTCGATGATCTGGCGGATCGACATGCGCGGGTTGAGGCTGGCAAAGGGGTCCTGAAAGACGATCTGCATGCGCGAGCGCAGCGGTCGCATGGCGGCGCGGTCCTTGGTGTCGATGCGCTCGCCATCGAACCAGATCTGCCCGCCCTGATTGCCGATGAGCCGGATCAGCGCCTGGCCGAACGTGGTCTTGCCCGAGCCGCTTTCCCCCACGATCCCCAGCGTTTCGTGCCGCATCAGCTCGATATCGAGATTGTCGACGGCCTTGAGATCGAAGAAATCGGGGCGGAAGAAACCGCCGCGCCGCAGCGTGTAGGTGACCCTGACCTCCCGGCCCTCGAGCACGGTTTCATGCTTGCCCTCGGGCAGTGGCAGCGCCGTGCCGCGCGGCTCGGAGGCCAGAAGATGCCTGGTGTAGGGGTGCCGGGGCTCCGAAAACAGCGCCTCGGTGGCATTGTGTTCCTGCACCCGCCCGTTCTGCATCACATAGACATAGTCCGAGAACTGCCGGACGATGGTGAGGTCATGGGTGATGAGGATCACCGCCATGCCGTATTTGTCCTTGAGGTCCTTGATCAGGTTGAGGATCTGCGCCTGCACCGTCACGTCGAGCGCCGTGGTGGGCTCGTCGGCGATGAGGACGTCGGGGCGGTTGGCCAGGGCCATGGCGATCATCACCCGCTGGCGCTGCCCGCCCGAGAGCTGGTGGGGATATTGCTTGAGGCGCGCCCCCGGATCGGGGATCTGCACTTCTTCGAGCAGTTTTTCGGCGCGGCTCATGGCCTCGCGCGCCGAGACGCGATTGTGCAGGTGGATGATCTCGCAGATCTGCTGGCCGATCGTATAGACCGGGTTGAGCGAGCTCATCGGCTCCTGGAAGATCATGGCGATGTCGTTGCCGCGCAGCTTGCGCATCTCGCGGTCGCCCATGGCCACCACGTCCTTGCCCGAAAGCGTGATGCGGGTTTCGGGCAGGATGCGCGCCCGCTTGGTCAGCAGCTTCATCAGCGTGCGGGCGGTGACCGACTTGCCCGAGCCGCTCTCGCCCACCAGCGCGATGGTCTCGCCCTTGTGCAACTGGAAGGAGACGTCGCGCACCGCATGCACCACGCCGCCCTCCACCTTGAAGTCGACGCCGACATTGCGGGCGTCGAGGATGAGTTCCCGGCCATGGGTGCCCAGATCGAGCCGTTCGGCGGGGGCGAAGTCGTTCGGGGTCATCCGGCGTTCCTCAATAGGGGTCGACCGCATCGCGCAGGCCATCGCCCAGCGCGTTGAAGGCGAAGACGGTGATCAGCACGAAGGCGACCGGCGACAGGATCCAGGGATAGGAGCCGATCACCGAGAAGGTGCCGGTATCCTGCAGCATCAGCCCCCAGGAAATCAGCGGCGGCTTCACCGCAAAGCCCAGGAAGCCGAGAAAACTTTCCAGCAGCACCACGGTGGGAATGGCCAGGGTCACCGCCACGATGATGTGGCTCATCACATTGGGCAGGATATGGCGGGTGATGATGCGCCCGTCCGAGGCGCCCACGGCAATGGCCGCCCGCACATATTCGATGCGCGCCAGCGACAGGGTTTTCGAGCGCACCTCGCGGCTGAGCTGGGCCCAGCCCAGCGCCGCCATGACGAAGATCACGAAGGTGAGGAAGACATTGGAGGGCGCCGTCACCGGGATCAGCGAGGTCAGCGCCAGATAGAGCGGCAATTGCGGGAAGGCGAGCACGAATTCGACGAAACGCTGCACCCAGGCGTCGAAGGCGCCCCCGATATAGCCCGAGGTGATGCCCACCATGGTGCCCACCACGGTGGTCATGGTCACCACCGCCAGCGCGATCATCAGGCTGATGCGCGAGCCGATGATGCCGCGCGAAAGGATGTCGCGCCCGAACTTGTCGGTGCCCAGCAGTTGGATCGGCCGGCCGTCCGTCGAGCCGAAGAAATGGATGTCGGAGGGGATGACCCAGAAGATCTGATAGCTGTAGCCGCGGACGAAGAAGCCGGTGGGGGTCGGATCGTCCTTCACCGCGCCGGTCAGGGGCTGGAAGGTGATGGGGTCGAATTCGCCCGTGTCCCCGATGGGATAGACATGGGGAATGAGGCTGAAATTGCCCTCCGGGTCCTCGAAGGCGACCAGGTCCGGCGGCGCGAAGGGCAGGTTGGTGGCCTTGGGGTCCATGGGCGCGAAGAAATCGGCAAAGACCGTCACCACCAGCAGCAGCACGACCAGCACCAGCCCGATCATGCCCATGGTCGAGCGGCGGAAGCGACGCCAGACCAGGGCGGCATAGGTCTCGTTGCCCGAGCCGTAGCGGGACAGCGCGGGCTGGGTATCCGCTTCTTCGGCAGGGGTCGGCGCCGGGCCGGCGCCCGGCTCGACGGGCAGCGGAATGGAGGATTGGGTGTCGTCGCGGCTCATTCCTGGCCCCCTCCCAGACGGATGCGCGGATCGAGGGCGACCAGCAGCAGGTCGGCGATGATATTGCCGATGATGAGCGTCGTGGCGAGCACCAGCATGAAGCTGGCGGTGACGAAGACGTCGCCGACCGCCATGGAGCCGACGATGGCCGGACCGACCGTGGCGAGGCCGAAGACGATGGCCACCTCGATTTCGCCGGTCAGCATATAGGGCAGCACCACGCCCTGATAGGCGACCAGCGGGTGCAGCGCATTGGGCACGGCGTGCTTCATGATCACTGCGCCCTCGGGCAGGCCCTTGGCGCGGGCGGTCTCGACATATTGGGAATTGAGCACGTCGAGCAGGTTGGCGCGCATGACGCGCATATTGTAGGCCAGCCCGCCGAAGGTGGCGATGAACACCACCGGCCAGACATGCTGGACGAGGTTGACGAACTTGTCCCAGCTCCAGGGCGCGCCGCCATAGCGGGCCGAGAAGAACATGCCCACCTCCCCCACATTGAGGCGGAACACCAGCACGTAGAGGATGATGATGGCCAGCAGGAAGCGCGGGATGGTCATGCCCATGAAGGAGATGATGCCCAGAATGGTGTCGGTCCAGGAATATTGCCGGGTGGCCGCGACGATGCCGAGCCCGATGCCCAGGATCGAGGCCAGCAGATGGCACACCAGCGCCAGCGCGATGGTGGGCGGCAGGCGCTCGGCGATCACATTGCCCACCGGCTTGTTGTAATAGAGCGAATGCCCGAAATCGAAGCGGGTGACGATGCCGACCAGCCAGCGGAAATATTGCACGATCAGCGGATCGTTGAGCCCGTTGGCCTGCCGGTAGGCCTCGGCCTGGATTTCGGCGAGGTCGGGCCGCACGCCGCCCTGATTGATCAGCATGGAGCGGATATAGTCGGCATAGTCGCCGGGGGGCGCCTGGATGATGGCGAAGGTCACCACGCTGAGCAGGAACAGCAGCGGGATCGCGCCCAATACGCGCAGGATCAGAAAACGAAGCATCGGGGCCTCTTAACCTGTCCGGCACTTGCACCGGGGTCTCAGTCGTCTCCCTCCCCCTTGTGGGGAGGGATTAAGGGTGGGGGCGGGCCACGCGCACCGCGTTTGCGGAACCATACCCCCACCCTGCTCGATCCCGGACTTAGCGAAGGGCTAAGTCCTATCTCGCTCTCCCTCCCCACAAGGGGGAGGGAGGCAGGAGCTCAAGCGCTGGTGGTCACACCGCACCGGCGCCGCCGGGCTCGCCCGGCAGGGTTTCGGGGTGCAGCTCGTAATCGCCCTGGGCGTCCGCGGGCACATAGACCCGCTCGCGGATGATGTTGTCCTCGGCCCAGTTGAACATGAAGATCGGGGCGCCGGCCGGGATGTTGGCGAAGCGCTTGTTGATGATCAGCGCGCCCGGATACTGGGTCAGCCCCACCGAATAGACGTTCTCGGTGAAGACGCGCTGGTAGTCCTTCATGATCTCCGCGCGCTCGGCATTGTCGCTGGTGGTGACGAACTTGTTCACCAGGGCCACCAGTTCCTCCTCGAAGGGCAGCAGGTCGAGCGTGCCGTCCGAGCCGCCGCGGTGGAAGCTGTGGATGCGCGGGCCGGTGGGGGCGAGCGCCGCCGTGTTCTGGACGATAGAGACCATTTCGGCCCCCTGGCGCACCACCTGCCAGTCGAACTGGCCCGAAGCGGCCATGTCGTCGCGGGAGTTGCCCTGCTGGAAATTGGCGATGACGCGCAGGCCCAGCGGCTCCATCATCGCCATCACGCCCTCGGCCAGGTTGGTATCGGTGGCGTAGTCGGTATTGGCGAGCAGGGTGATTTCCACATCGGCGCCGCCGGCGGTGCCTTCGGGGAAGTTGCGCACGCCATTGCCGTCCGTATCCACCAGCCCCAGCCCGTCGAGCAACGCGTTGGCCGCCTCCAGATCATAGGGGTAATAGACCGTGGACTCCTTGTCGTAATAGGCGGTGCCGGCATAGAGGCCGCCCGGATAGATGGCGGTGAACGGACCGCGCACCAGCGATTCACCCAGGCGCTGCCGGTCGATGGCGACGGTGATGGCCTTGCGGAAATCGAGATCGCGGTTCAGCTCGCGGATGGCCTGGGCACGGGCATCGGGCTCGCCCCAGCCATTGCCGGACATGTTGACCTGCAAGGCGTAGCCGATGGTGCGGGCGCCGAATTGCAGGCGGGCGGGAGCGGTGTCGTCCGCCGAGCGGCGCAGCGCCTCGACATAGCTTTCGGCCTGTTCGAGGTTGGAGAAGTCGCCCGAGCCGGCCACGGCCTGCACGTCGCGGTCCGCCCAGGTCGAGAGCCGGTAATGCATCTCGTTGAGATAGGGCAGTTGGTTTCCGGCCTCGTCGACCTTCCAGTAATAGGGATTGCGCCGCATGACGATGATGTCGTCGGGGCGATATTCGACCGGCACCCAGGCGCCCATCACCGGAATGTTCATATATTCGGGCGGGAAGGCGTTCTTGTACTGCTCGTAGGTGTTGTCCGAATAGTTCGGGTGCTCGGGCTTGAGGATATGGCTGGGGCCGGGGCAGAAGGTGCCATAGGCCATGGTATAGAGATATTGCGTGGGGAACGCTTCCTGGAAGGTCCACTTGATCGTATAGGCGTCGACGGCCTCCAGCGTCGTGCCCACGCCGAAGGATTCGGGCGTCGCGCCGTTGAGCGGGGAGACGTTGGGATCGAGGACGTTGTCCTCCCAGTAGAACATGATGTCGTCGGCGTCGAACGGATCGCCGTCGGACCATTTGGCGCCCTCGATGAGGTGCATGGTCAGTTCATGGCCGTCCTCGGACCATTCCCAGCTCTTGGCCAGGTTGGGCAGCGGCTCGATCTCGTCGGCCTTGACCGTGAACAGCGGCCCGGTGCGCGTCAGGCATTCGGAAAGGCCGATATCGATGCCGCCCCAGCCCTGGCTCTGGCCGCCGACATAGTTCCAGCCTTCGGGCCGGCCGCCGATGACGTGGCGCATGGTGTCGCCATAGACGCCGATGCCGTCGGGCATATTGGCGGCCTTGTAGACCAGCGGCTCCTTGGGCAGGCGCTCGGCTACGGGCGGCAGGGTGCCGGCATCGACATATTTCGAGGTGACCCATTCCGGCTCGTGATATTCGGGCAGCGCCTTGTATTCGAGAATGTCGGTCACGCTGACGAAGATCGGCTCGCTCTGCGCGGCGAATTCGGGCGGATCGGGCAGCTCGCCCGTCAATTCCTGCGCCGGCAGCGCCAGCATGGACACGGACAGGAAAAGTCCTGCCCCTCCAAGGGCATAAATATGCTTTCTCAATAGAACCTCCCATCGCATCGAGGCATGGGCGAGTTTCGCCCGGGCCGGCTCTCCTGCCCGGCCCCCTCCTGCATGGGTCAAGCCTACGCCTTGCGAATAGTGTTTCAATCCGGAATGATAGTGACTGTTTCCGGTTCTCTAAGAAGTGCGAGCGAAAACCATGACCCTCGAGGCCACCGCGTCCCGCCCCGCGCGCCCGCGTGAAAAGGCCCCTCGGCCCACCCCCCGCCCCGACCGGAGCTTTTACGCCTCGGGCAAGGCGTTCGGCCGGTTCGGCATCAGGATGTTCCCGCCCCAGCTCATGCCGCATCCCCACAGCCACGGCCATATCGAGTTCAACTGGCTGACCGCCGGCTCCATGGATTACGCGTTCGATGGCGGGCCGGTGCGCGTCGGTCCCCACCGCCTCGTCGCCTTCTGGGCCGGCATTCCGCACCAGACGGTGCGGCTCGACGCCGATGAAACGGCGCGCCAGCTCAATATCTACCTGCCCATGGACGCGTTTCTGGAAATGCCGCAGCTCGGCCGGCTCACCGAGACGCTGATGGGCGGCGGCGTCATCCAGCTCGCGCCCGAATGCATCGGGCTCGAAACGCTGGAGCGCTGGCACATGGATTACCGCAGCGGCAATTCGCTGCGTTCCGATCTGGTGCGGGCCGAGATCGGCACCATGTTCCGCCGCGCCGCCATCACCGGCTGGGATACGCTGCTGCCCGCCTGGGTCGAGAAATCCGGCCTGCGCAGCCGCACCGCCAGCCCGGTGCGCTATGTGGTGCGCATGGTGCGCCACATCGTCGAGAACATCACCGATCCATTATCGGTGGAGGAGATCGCCGCGGTGGTGGGCCTGCATCCCAATTACGCCACCAATCTGTTCACCAAGGTGATGCATATCTCCATCCGCAAATTCGTCACCCGCATGCGCCTCATCCGCGCCCGCAGCCTGCTGTTCGACAGCAATCTGGCCGTCGCCAACATCGCCTTCCATGCCGGTTTTTCTAGCCAGACCCAGTTCTACGAGCATTTCCGCAAGGCCTATGGCATGACCCCCAGCCAGATGCGCCGCAACGAAATCGGCTGAAGGGGCTATGGCAGGCCTGCCTCGCGCTGATGCCAGATGCGCAGGATGAAGACCTCGCCCCGTTCGGAGGCGTAGCCATAGCGGGCTACATAGATCATTTCACCGTTTAGTAGAAACGGTGAAATGATCTAATGATAATCCACCCATTCAAACTCGGCGCGATTGCTTTCGCAAGGCGATAGCATGCTCAGTGATGCGCCCCGCTCATCTCGCGCAATTCCTCCACCGAGCGGACGCGCTTGCGGGCGGCGCCTTCCCAGTCGCGGGTCCGCACCGTGGATTTGGCCATGCGCTCCTTCGCCGCCGGGACGGCATGGGCATATTGGGGGAGCCATTGCGCCTGCGCCACGACCATTTCGTCGACCATGGCCCAGACCTCGTCCGGGGTGCAGATGGCCCCGACCAGCGGATCGTGCAGCACGGCGAGCTTGAGCGTGTCGATATCGCCGCTCATGGCCGCCTCCACCGACAGGCGCTGCACCGAGACCGAGACCGAGCAGGTGGCGGCGCAGGCCGTGGGCAGGGTGATGCCCTCGATCATGTTGATGCCGAAGCGGTCGACATAGCCCGGGCTCTCGATGATGGCGTCATCGGGCAGATTGGTGATGATGCCATTGTTGCGGCGGTTGAAATGCCCGCGATAGACGCGGCCGGTTTCCATCGCCTCGATGATGTAGCTGGCGTGCTCGCTGGTGCGCTTATATTCCGAGAGCGGCTTGCCGGCCTGTTCCTTGAACATCGGGAAATCGGTTTCGAACCAGTTGCGGCGCTCGGTCGAGTAGCGCAGATAGCCGCCGGTCTCGCCGTGGATCCAGTCGCTCATGTCGATCCAGCGGCCGATCTCCTCGGGGCGCTTGCGATACCAGGGCAGATATTCGCTCAGATGTCCGTTGCTTTCGGTGGAATAGACCCCGAAGCGCTTGAGCACGTCGATACGCACCTTTTCCTGCCTGGAATAGACGGGGTGGCGCTCGAAAGCGGCGATCAGCTCGTCCTTTTCGATTTTCCGCCCCTTGGCGCGGATATCGATATACCAGGTCTGGTGGTTGATGCCCGAGCAGACATAATCGAGCTCGCCGTCCTCGACGCCCAGCACCTGGGCGATCTGGTGGGCGCCGTGCTGCACGCCGTGGCACAGCCCCACCACATTGACCCCGCCATAGAGGTCGGCGGCCCAGGTGTTCATGGCCATGGGGTTGGCATAGTTGAGGAACAGCGCGCCCGGCTCGGCCACTTCCCTAATATCCTTGCAGAAATCGAGGATCACCGGGATGTTGCGCTGGCCGTAGAGAATGCCGCCGGCGCAGATGGTGTCGCCCACGCACTGGTCGACGCCGTATTTGAGCGGAATGTTGACATCGGTGGCGAAGGCTTCAAGCCCGCCCACCCGCACGCAGCTCATGATGTAGCGCGCGCCCGCCAGCGCCTCGCGGCGGTCGGTGGTGGCGGTCACCCTGGCGGGCAGCCTGTTGACCGAAACGATGGTCTCGATGATCTGCCGCACCATGTCGAGATTGTGCGGGTTGATGTCGGTGAGGGCGAATTCGCATTCGGCGAATTCGGGCACCTTGAGCAGGTCCGAAATCAGCGTCTTGGTGAAGCCGACCGAGCCGGCGCCGATGACCGCTACCTTGAATGCCATGGTTTCCCTCCCCCGTCCGGCAGGCGCGCCGGCCCCGTTCCAAACCTTCCGGGCGGCACGGCGACGCGGGCCTGCCCCATAAGAGTGCTAGCGCCCCGGGCGCCGTCCGTGTAGAGAAAGCTTGTGCCAAAGCGGGTAATTCTGTGCTTTCCTTGCTTCTCGACCATGGCTTCGACATCGTCCGCCCGGCGCTGCCGCGCAGTGCCGCGCCGCTGCATTGCATGCTGGCTGCGGCCGGCTATGAGCAGCGCCGCAACGAGGTCTATTCCTGGGACGGGCTCAAGCGCGGCACCGCGCCCTTCCTGGTCATCCAGCACACGCTGCTGGGCGAGGGAAGGCTCGACCACGCCGGGGCGCAGTACCGGCTGACGCCGGGAAAAACCATGCTGGTCGCCATGCCGCATGCGCATCGCTATTTTCTCGAGCGCGGCGGGCATTGGGAGTATTTCTGGCTGCTGCTCAACGGGCGCGAGGCCTTGCGGCTGGCCCGGGAGATCCTCGACCGCTCCGGCCCGGTGCTGGGCCTGGAAGCGGGCCAGATCGATCGCCTCGCCGGAGCCGCGCTCAAGGCACTGACCCTTGGCGATCCGACGCCGGGGCAGGTCTCCACCATCGCCTATGAGGCGATGGCGGCATTGCATGACGGCGTCTTCGGCTCCCGTCCTCCGCCGGAGCACGCCCTGCCCCGCTCCATCGGGCGGGTGGTCGCCCATATCGAGGACGATCTGGCCGCCCCCCTGCAGGTAGAGCGGCTCGCCGCGATCGCCGAGATGAGCCGGGCCCATTTCGTGCGCAGCTTCACCGCGGCCACCGGCCAGCCGCCCTCCGGCTTCGTGCTCGCCCGGCGCCTGGCCCGGGCGGAGCGCCTGCTGCTGGCGACGGAGATGACCGTGGGCGACATCGCCGCCCTCACCGGCTTCGCCGACGGCAATTATTTCGCCAAGGTGTTCCGCCGCCACCGCGGCACCACCCCCCTCGCCTACCGCGCCACCCGCTTCGAGGCGGGGGAATAAAAGTGTCGCTCACCAATTGGTGAGTGCGCCGTCCTCACGGTAGAAAATCGGCAGGCTTTCGTGCTGGAAGGGATAGCGGGCCAGCCCGTCCCAATCCACCTCCAGCCCCAGCCCGGGCTCGTCGGAGGCATAGAGCCAGCCATCTTCCCAGCGGTGCTTGCTGACGATGACGTCGGCAAGGCTTTCGCCCGGCCGGCGCGGCAATTCCTGCACCAGCATGTTGGGCGTCGCCAGGTTGAGATGCAGGCAGGCTGCGGTCGATACGGGGCCGATGGGGTTGTGCACGGCGATATCGATATAATGGGTCTCGCACCAGCCGGCGATCTTGCGGGATTCGGTGAAGCCGGCGGCGATGCACATGTCGATGCGCGCATAGTCCATCAGTTCCTCCTCGATCAGCGCGCGGAACTGCCACTTGGTGCCGAGCTGCTCGCCCGCCGCGATGGGAACGGCGGTCTGGTCGCGCAGCCTTCGATAGGATTCGGGATTTTCGATGCGCAGCGGGTCCTCGATGAACATCGGCCGATAGGGCTCGACGCCCCGGCACAGCCGCACCGCATCGGGCACGCTGGTGCGGGTATGGGCGTCGAAGGCCAGCTCGATCTCGGGCCCCAGTTCGGTGCGCAGCAGGCGGAAGGCCTCGATGGTCCAGTCCACGGCCTTGACCGGCTCGTAGAGCGAGCCGCCGAAGGGGCCGCTGTCCCAGCGCAGGCAGTTCCAGCCCTCCGCCACCCGCTGCCGGGCGATGTCGAGCAGTTCCTCGGGCGAGGACGCCGCCATGTGGCAATAGGTATCCACCTTGTCGCGCACCTTGCCGCCGAGCAATTGATAGACCGGCACGCCCAGCGCCTTGCCCTTGATGTCCCACAGGGCGATGTCGATGGCGGCGATGGCGGCGGTCAGCACCTGGTTGGAGGGGTGGAAGCCGCTGCGCCACATCAATTGCCAGAGATGTTCGGTGCGCATCGGGTCGGCCCCGACCAGCAGCGGCGCCAGCGCCTCGACGATGCCGGCGACGCCCTGCTCGCGCGAGGTCAGCCCGCCTTCGCCGATGCCGACGATGCCCTCGTCGGTCTCGACCTTGACGAACAGCATGGTGCGCCACTCCTTGACCAGGTAGGGCGTCACGGAAACGATCTTCATTTCTAGGGTCTCACAGAAAGGGACGGAGCCGGCGGGAGCCGGCTACCAATTGGTCACGGAGCCGTCGCGGCGCTTAAGGCGCGGCGCCTGCCAATAGCGGAATTCCTGCTTGGCCAGCAGCTCCTCGTTGACCTCGACGCCCAGGCCCGGGGCATCCGACACCGGATAGCGCGCGCCCTCGAGGCGCGGCTGCACCGGGAAGAATTCCGAACTGTCGAAGCCCAGATGGGTTTCGGCCGGGGAGGACCGCGTTTCGAGCCAGGAGAAATTGGCGACGGCGGCGGCGAAATGCACGGTGGCGGCGGTGCAGATGGGCCCCAGCGGATTGTGGGGCATCATGTCCACATAATGCGCCTCGCTCCAGCCGGCGACCTTCATGGCTTCGGTGAGACCCCCCACATTGCACACGTCGAGCCGGTTGTACTGGTGGATGTCGCGCTCGATGAAGGGCAGAAACTGCCATTTGGAGGCGAATTCCTCGCCGATGGCGAAGGGCACGTCGGTCATGCGCCGCAGCGCCTCATAGGCCTCGGGCGTCTCGTCGCGGATCGGCTCCTCGAGGAAATCCAGCGTGCCGCTGGGCATTTTCTGGCAGAAGGAGGCGGTCTCGGCGACGCTGAGCCGATGGTGGTAGTCGATGCCCAGCACGACGTCCTCGCCCAGCGCCTCGCGCGCCTTGACGCACCATTTGGCGGTGGTGGCCAGATGTTCGCGCGGCTCGTAGATTTCGGTGGCCTCGTGCCCCGATGGCGAAAGGCGCATCGCCGTCCAGCCGGCCTCCACCAGCATCTGCGCCTGTTCGATCATTTCCGGGCCGGGCGCGGCGGAGGTCGAGGCGAAGGTGGGGATGAAATCGCGCTGCTTGCCGCCGAGCAGTTCGTAGACCGGCACGCCCAGCGCCTTGCCCTTGATGTCGTAAAGCGCGATGTCGATGGCCGAGATCGCCGCCTGGAGGACGCGCCCGCCCTCGAAATACTGGCTGCGATACATGTCCTGCCAGAGCGCGCCGATGCGGAAGGGGTCTGCCCCCACGAGGAACTGGGCGAAATGCTCGATGGCGCCGACCACGGCCTTTTCCCGGCCCGACAGGCCGCTTTCGCCCCAGCCGAAAACGCCTTCATCGGTCTCGATCTTGACGAGAAGCTGGTTGCGGATGCCGATCCAGGCCGGATAGCAGCGAATGGCGGTGATTTTCATCGTTGTGCCTGCAAAAAGTAAAATGGTCTCACCAGTGCCAGGGCGTGCCGTCTTCGAGACGGTTCACCGGCAGATAGGCGCGCTGATAGGGATATTTTTTGGCCAGCTTCTCGTCGATATCGACGCCATGGCCGATGGCGTCGCCCGGATGCAGCATGCCCTCGCTGAGGCTCCAGGCATGGGGGAACACTTCCTCGATCTCGGGCAGGTAGCCGGAATACTCCTGGATGCCGAAATTGGGCGCCCACAGGTCGAGATGCAGGTTCGCCCCAAGGCAGATGGGCGACATGTCCATGGCGCCGTGGCAGCCGGTGCGCACATTGTAGACGGCGGCGAAATCCATCACCCGGCGCATCGCCGAAACGCCCCCGGCATGCACCACGGTCATGCGGATATAGTCGATGAGCTGCTCCTCGATCAGCAGCCTGGCGTCCCAGATGGTGTTGAACACCTCGCCCACCGCCAGGGGAGTGGTGGTGTGCTGACGGATAAGGCGGAAGCCTTCCTGATGCTCGGCCGCCACACTGTCCTCGAGCCAGAACAGGCGATAGGGCTCGAGGTCCTTGCCGAGCCGCGCTGCCTCGATGGGGGTGAGACGGTGATGGGTGTCGTGCAGCAGGTGCACGTCCTCGCCGAATTCGGCGCGGACGCGATCGAACAGGCCCGGCACGTAAGAGAGATATTTGGGGGTGGACCAGCTTTCCTCGCGCGGCATGGCGTCCTGCGCGGCATTGGTGGTCACCGAATATTTGCCGGTGCCATAGACGTCGCGCAGGCCGGGAATGCCGGTCTGGCAGCGCACCGCCTTGAAGCCTTCACCGAGCCGCGCCCCCACTGCGTCGACGCATTCGGCGATGTCGGTGCCCTGGGCGTGGGTATAGGCCAGCACGTGCTCGCGCGAGGCGCCGCCGAGCAGTTGGTAGAGCGGCATATTGGCCGCCTTGGCCTTGATGTCCCACAGCGCCGTGTCGATGCCGGCAATGGCGCACATGGTCACCGGGCCCCGCCGCCAATAGGCGCCGCGATAGAGATAGTTCCAGATTTCCTCGATGCGGCTGGCGTCCCGGCCGATCAGGCACGGAATGACATGCTCCTCGAGATAGGCCACCACGGCCTTCTCGCGGCCGTTGAGGGTGGCGTCGCCCACGCCGTAGAGCCCCTGGTCCGTCATGATCTTGACGGTGACGAAATTGCGTCCGGGCGAGCAGACGATGACTTTGATATCGGTGATCTTCACGGGGAGGTCTCTTGGTAGCGGAAACGGTCCTGCAGGCGCCGGTCGCGCGGATCGGGATGCGGGATCGCCGACAGCAGCGCCTGGGTATAGGCGTGCTGCGGGTTCTGGGTGACGGCCTCGGTGGTGCCGGTCTCCACGATCTGGCCGCGATACATCACCGCGACCCGGTCGCACATGTAGCGGATAACCGACATGTCGTGGGAGATGAAGATGAAGGACAGGCTCATCTCGTCCTGCAACTGCATCATCAGGTCGAGCATCTGGCTGCGCAGCGACACGTCGAGTGCCGAGGTGGCTTCGTCCGCCACGATCAGGCGCGGCTTGACGGCGATGGCCCGGGCGATGCCGATGCGCTGGCGCTGGCCGCCGGAAAAGGCGTGCGGATAGCGCTCGCGCCAGGCCGGGTCGAGCCCCACCTGCTGCATCAGCGCGGCGACGCGATCGTCCAGCTCCTTGCCGCGGGCCAGGCGCGCGAGGCGCAGGGGCTCGCCGATGATGTCGGCCACGGTCTTGCGCGGATTGAGCGAGCCCACCGGGTCCTGGAAGATCATGCGGATATCGCGCCGCGCGGCGCGCAGCGTCTCGCCGCCCGCCATGCGCAGATCGACGGTGGAGCCGTCGGCGCGGCGGAAATTCATCACTCCGCTCTGGGGATCGTAAACGCGCAGGAGGCACCGCCCCATCGTGGTCTTGCCCGAGCCGCTCTCGCCCACGATGCCCAGCGTTTCTCCCGGCACCACCGACAGCGACACGCCATCCAGCGCCTTGAGGCCGGTGGGGAAGGTCAGGCTGAGATCCCTGACCTCCAGCAGCGTCTCGGGCGCCATCTCCGGAGCGCTGCGGTTGAGGCGCAGTTCCGACTTGCTCTCCAGCTTGAGCACCGAGCCGATGAGCATCTTGGTGTAGTCGTTTTCCGGCGTATGGAAGATCTGGTCGACCGGCCCGCGCTCCATCACCTTGCCGCGATACATCACCAGCACTTCGTCGGCGATCTCGGCCACCACGCCCATGTCGTGGGTGATGAACATCACCGCCATGCCGTGCTGCACCTGCAGGCGCTTGATCAGCGCCAGGATCTCGGCCTGGGTGGTCACGTCGAGCGCCGTGGTCGGCTCGTCGGCGATCAGCATGGAAGGATTGCACGCCAGCGCCATGGCGATCATAACGCGCTGGCGCATGCCGCCGGAAAATTCGAACGTATAGCGGTCGACCGCTTCCTCGGGCCGGGGGATTTCCACCTGCTTGAGCAGGTCGATCACCCGCTCGCGCCGCTCCGTCTTGGGCGTGCCGAAATGGATGCGCAGCATTTCCCCGATCTGCTCGCCCACCCGGTGGATGGGCGAGAGCGAGGACATCGGCTCCTGGAAGATCATGGCGATCTCGCCGCCGCGAATGGCGCGGATCTGCCGGCCGCGCGGGTCGAGCCGGGCGAGATCGACCGTGCTGCCGTCGGCGCGGGCGAATTCCATCGAGCCGCCGACGATTCTTCCCGGCCGGTCGACGATCTGCAGGATCGAGCGCGCCGTCACCGACTTGCCCGAGCCGCTCTCGCCCACCACGCACAGGGTGCGGCCGCGATAGAGGTCGAAGGAGATATCGTCCACCGCCTTCACGAGGCCGGTGCGGGTGGGAAACTGCACGGCGAGATTGCGCACGCTGAGCAGCGGTTCGGTGGAAAGGGGGGCGCTCATCAATGGGCCTCGTAGGGGTCGGCGGCATCGCGCAGCCCGTCGCCCAGGAAGTTCAGCGACAGGACCGAGATGACGATGGCGGCGGCGGGCGTGAACAGCAGCCAGGGCGCCTGCGACACGGCGCGGATGTTCTGCGCCTCCTGCAACAGCACGCCCCAGGAGACGATGGGCGGTTGCAGGCCGATGCCGAGGAAGGACAGTGCCGTCTCCGCAAGGATCATGGTGGGGATGGCCAGCGTCAGCGTGGCGATGATGTGGCTCATGAAGGAGGGGACGAGATGGTGGAAGATGATCCCGATCTCGCTCATCCCGTCGAGACGCGCGGCGATGACGAAATCCTCGTTGCGCAGCGACAGGAAGCGTCCGCGCACCTCGCGGGCCAGCGAGGTCCAGCCGATCAGCGAAACGATCAGCGTGATGACGAAATAGGTCTGGATCGGGGGCCAGGACAGCGGAATGGCCGCGGCGAGGCCCATCCACAGCGGGATGGTGGGGATGGAGCGCAGGAATTCGATGATGCGCTGGATGACCGTATCCACCACGCCGCCGAAAAAGCCCGAGATGCCGCCGATGGTCACGCCCAGGATCAGGCTGAGGAACACCCCGACCAGGCCGATCGAGAGCGAGACGCGGGCGCCGTGCACGACGCGCGAGAAGATGTCCCGCCCCAGCCGGTCGGCTCCGAACAGATACATGGAATCGGTGGGCCGGGCGTCGATGGTGCCGATCAGCTTGTGCTGCATGGGGATGAAGCCCAGCAGCGCATAGGGCTCGGAGGGCACGAAGAAGCCCACCTTCACCGGCGCGTCGGGATTGGGGAAGAATTCGCGCCGCATGGACTCGGTGTTGAGTTCCATGTCGAGCCCGGTGACGTGGGGCGAAAAGCTGCCGTCGATGAACAGGCCCAGCGCCTGCGGCGGAGCATAGGTGTAGCGCGAATTGGTCTGGTTGGGATCATAGGGGGCGATGAAATCGGCCAGTGCCGCCACCAGATAGAGGAACAGCACGACGAACAGGCTGAGCACGGCGATGCGGTGCTTGACGAATTTCAGCCAGAACAGCTTCCACTGGCCGGCGACGGCCATTTCCGCGCTTTGCGGGTTGAGCGCCGCCGGATCGGTTTCGGGCAATTGGGTGGTGTCGGTCATTGCAGGCGAATCCTGGGATCGGCGAGAGCCAGCAGCATGTCGGAGATCAGCGTGCCGATAATGGTCAGAACGGAGATGAGCAGGATGAGCGAGCCGGCCAGATACATGTCCTGGGCCAGCAGGGCGCGCAGCAGCAGCGGACCGGCGGTGGGCAGGCTCATCACCACCGAGACGATGATTTCCCCCGAAACCACCGCCGGCAGGATCCAGCCCAGGGTGGAGATCAGCGGGTTGAGCGCCATGCGCACCGGATAGCGCAGCAGCAGTTCGAGCTCGGACATGCCCTTGGCGCGGGCGGTGGTCACATAGGGCTTGTGCAGCTCGTCGAGCAGATTGGCGCGCATGATCCGCACCAGCGCCGCCAGGCTGCCCAGCCCGATCACCACGACCGGCAGCCAGACATGGGCGGCGAAATCGAGCAGGCGCGGCCAACTCCAGGCCGCATCGACGAAATCGGGCGAGAACAGCCCGCCCACGCTCTGGCCGAAAAAGGTCGAGAGCACGTACATGGCCACCAGCGCCATGAGGAAATCGGGCACGGCGAGCATGAAAAAGGCGATGAAGGTGACGCCGTAATCGGTGATCGAATACTGGCGGACCGCCGAGATGATGCCGATGGGGATGGCCAGCGCCCAGACGAAGCACAGGGTCAGGAAGGCCAGCAGGAACGAGAAGCCGAGACGCCCCCAGATGATGTCGGTGACCGGGCGGTTGAGCTCGAAGGAGATGCCGAAATCGCCCCGCAGCACGATGCCCGACACCCATTTCCAGTATTGGACATACATGGGCTGGTCGAGGCCGTAGCGCTCGCGCAGGGCGGCGACCGTGCCCATCTCGACCGCACCGCCCTGGCTGGCCCAGTCCGCCATCAGCGTGGTGAGATAGTCGCCGGGCGGCAACTGGATGATGATGAAGGCCACGATCGACACTGCGATCAGTGTCGGGATGGCGAGCAGCATGCGTTTGGCGATGAAGCTGAGCAAGCTGGTGTCTCCAGCGTTTCGGGGGGAGGAATTCGGTCAGGAGGAGCGGCGCCGGAGCGCCGCCCCCGTCCGGGAGGAACCCGTCAGCGGTCGAAATACCACTGGGTGAGCGTGGGCGCCGGGTGCCACAGATTGCCGGTGATCGGGATGCCCTCGACGACATTCCTGATATCGTTGTTGACCAGCATGTATTTGGGCATGGGGCGCGAGATGCCGATGGTGAACAGGTTATCCGCGCTGATGGCGAGGAATTCCTTCATCTTGGCCAGGCGGTCCTCGTCGGTCACGGCGGCCTTGACGGCGTCGTAGGCGTCATAGGCGTCCTTGACCCGCTGCGGCGGCTCTTCGCCCGTATTGGGGTCGGAGTACCATTCGGACCATTTCGAGGCCATGAAGATGTCGGCCTTCTGGAACGGGATGTAGCAGCGCACGTCGGTATAGGCTTCCGAGAGACCGCCGACGCAGTTCCAGATATAGGCGTCCTGCTCGTTGGCGTACCACATGGTGTTGAGGCGCGCGCGATCCGTGGTGCGGATCTGGATGTCGATGCCGACATCGGCCGCATATTGCTGCACCATCTGCATGATGTCCGGGTAGGACAGGCCGAACACGTCGGCCACCATGAAGTTGATGGTGAAGCGCTGCCCGTCGGGTCCGAGGCGGAAGCCCTGGCCGTCCTTTTCCGGCATGATCTCGTCGAGCATGCTGTTGGCCAGGTCCGGATCGTATTCCGTGTACTGGGTGGACATTTCCTCGTTGTAGAGTTCGTGCTCGGGCTGCGGGGCCACCTGCGAGGGCGCGCCCTGGCCGACATAGACCAGGTCGATGATCTCCTGGCGGTCGATCGCATGGCTGAGCGCGATGCGGAAGTCCTTGTTGTTGAAGATCTCGTTCTTGATCGGATCCTCAACATTGAGGTTCAGCAGCAGCGTGGCGTCGTTGGCCGGCAGGTCCTTGACGTCGACGAAGCGGTAATTGCCGGTCTCCTGGCCATCGAACAGCACCGACTTGTAGGTCGAGTTGTTGATGTGGCGGAAGGCGAAGTCGAGCTCGCCGCCGGTCATGCGCAGCAGCATGAGCTGCGGATCGTCGAGCTTGGCCCAGGTGACGCGATCGATATAGGGAAGCTGGTTCCCCTCGCTGTCGACCTTCCAGTAATAGGGGTTGCGCACCGCCTCGACCCGGTCCGAATCCGCATAGGGCACGGTCAGCACATAGGGGTTGAGCGTGGGCAGGTCGAGATTCTGCCAATAGGGCGGCTGGAAGGTCACCGAGACCTTGGAGTTGAACAGCGCCACCCAGTCGGCGGCGGTGCTGTCCTGGGCCAGCAGGTCCGGAATCCCCTCGGCATTGTACTTCTCGTGGAACTGGCTGAGATAATGCTTGGGATAGATGACGGGCAGGTGCCCCTGTCCATAGGCCAGTTGCTGCAGGAACAGGCCATAGGGCGAGTTGAACTTGAACTCGACCGTGTCCTCGTCGATCTTGGTCACCACCACCGGCTCGCCGCCGACGACGAAGATCGGGTTCTTGTCGGGCGTCAGGGCGGTGTTGAGGAAGACGTCCTCATACCAGAACATGATGTCGTCGACGGTGAACGGCTCGCCGTCCGACCACTTCAGCCCCTCGCGGAGCTTGAAGGTGAAGGTGGTGGCGTCGTCCGAGGCGATCACTTCCTCGGCCAGCGACGGGACCACTTCGGTCCATTCGGGGTTCCAGCGCACCAGCAGCTCGTTGGCGATGGTGCGGGTGAGATTGTAGTGGTCGCCATTGGCCAGGATGGTGGTGCGCAGCGTGCCGCCATATTTGCCCACGCCGTCCACCATGGTCTCCACATAGGGATTGGCGGGCAGGCGCTCGTCCACCGGGGGCAGTTCCCCGGCTTCCACGCGCGCGTCGAGCGTCGGCGCCTGGCCGTATTCCTGCGCCCAGCTCAGGGTGGTGGTGGCCATCAGCGCGAGCGCGATGGCGCCGGCCGCAAGGCTGCGACCTGGTTTGAACATGTCCATAGGACCTCCTCTTTCGGCACCCTGAGGCGCCTGGACTTCTCCCAAGATTCGGGTGGGCGAAATATGTGCCCGCTTGCCGACGCTGGCGCTTCGCCATATCATCGACACACTATCTGTCACAGATCATACATTATCTGTCAACAACAGGGCACATTCTTCACAGCTTGGCGTGTTTCGGAAAATATGCGAGATGTGACCCTTCATTGGTTATCCCATTGCGAAACATGCAGATATCGACCGAGAAACCCGCGCCGGGCGCCGAAGCCAGTCTTTACGAGCTGATCCGCGACGACATCCTCGAGGGGCGCCTCAAGGCCAATGAGCGCCTCAAGGCCTCGGTTCTGGCCGAATATTACAACACCAGCACCAATCCGATCCGGGAGGCGCTGCAGCAGCTCCGGGGCGAGGGCTATGTGCTGTTCTCCCCCAACAAGGGCGCGCGCGTCCGGCCCATCGACGAGGATTTCGCCCGCGACATCTACGAGATGGAAGCGCTGATCGAGCCCTATCTGACCGCCTGGTTCGTGACCATGGCCAATGAGGCGGACATCGCCCGGCTCGTAGCGGTGCAGGACGAGATCGAGGAGCTGAATTTCCGTGACCAGACGCTGCATTCGGAGCTGGACACGCGTTTCCACGAGGTCATGTACGAAAAGCACTACAACCGCCATGCCGTCGAAATGTGGTGGAAGCACCGCGAGATTCTGCGCGCCATCGGCCGGCGCTTCCCCTTCTCGGGGCCCCGCCGCAAGGACATCATCGCCGAGCACCGCCTGCTCATCGACAAGGTGAAGGCGGGCGACGCCGACGGTGCCGCCGAGATCATCGGCAATCACGTCCGGGGCTCGGGCCGCCACATCGTGGGACACATGCGCGCCCTCCGCCGCAGCAGCTAGAGGCTTTCACTGTCAAGCGGATCAGCGCCTTCTTGCTCCCCTCCCCCCTTGAGGGGAGGGAGCGCTGGGCGCATAGATCCGCAGGCCCCTATCCTGCCGCCACCGCGTCGCGTTTCATGCCGGACAGCACTTCGGCCTTGCCGTCGCGCAGGATGACGATTTCCTCCAGCCGCAGGCCGAAGCGGCCGGCGAGATAGATGCCCGGCTCGATGGAGAACACCATGCCCTCGTCCAGCACCGTGTCGCTGCTGGCGGTGATATAGGGCGCTTCGTGGATGTCGATGCCCAGCCCGTGGCCGGTGCGGTGGAGGAAATTGGGCCCGTAGCCGGCCGCCGCGATGACGTCGCGGGCGGCCTTGTCCACTGCGCTGGCCCTCGCCCCGGGAACGGCAGCTTCGATGGCCGCCGCGACGGCGCGGTCGAGAATGGCGTGGATCTCCGCAAACCCCTCGGGAGCGCTGCCGTAATAGCCCACCCGCGTCATGTCGGAGGGATAGCCGCCGATGCGCCCGCCGGTATCGATCAGCACGGCGTCGCCCGGCTTGAGCCGGGTCGTGCCGGTATGGTGGTGCGGGAAGGCGCCATTGGGGCCGAAGCAGACCGAGCAGAATTCGGTGGTGGCGCCATTGGCCTTGTAGAAATCGCGGATGGCCTGCGCCACCTCCAATTCGGTGACGCCGGGGCGCAGCGCGGCGAAACCCGCCTGCATGGCGCGGTCGTTGAGCCGGGCCGAGGCCTTGAGCAGCTCATATTCCGCTGCATCCTTGCGCGAGCGCAGATAGCCCACCGTGTCGGCGGTGAAGCGCCGGCGCGCGCCGGGCAGCGCGTCGAGCACCAGCAGCGCGAAGTCGGCGCGCATGGTCTCGTCGAGGACGATGGAGGGCGCCGCCCGGTCGATGCCGGTCGCGTCGAGCAGTTCCGCCAGCGCCGCGTCGGGGCCATCGGCATCGGCCCAGGCGAAGAACGGCAGGTCGGTGTGCTGGCGGGCGCTGTCGACATTGAGCGCCGGCATCAGCAGGCCGGCGAAATCCCTGCTCACCAGCAGCATGACCGGGCGCTCGTCGCCATGGGGCGAGAGATCGGCCAGATAGCGCATATGGCTCGAGGGACCGATGGCGACGAGGTCGGTGCCGGTCGCTTCCATGCGGGCGCGCAGCTTGTCCATGCGGGTGGCGAGAATGGGTTTCATGAATGCTTGTCCCCGAAAGAAAGAGTGGCGGAGCCGGGCTGAGGAGGAGGAGTGCCCGGCTCCGCGAGCGGCGGCCCGCCGGGCCGCCGCAATGGTGAACGCAAGCCTACTGCTTGGTCACGAGGCGGTAATAGACGAAGTCCGAGTTGGAGCCGTTGACATAGCCCTCGACGTTCTGGGCCATGGCGATCTGCAGCTCGGCCTGGAACATGATGATGATCGGGCTGTCTTCCTGCACCTTCTTCTGCAGGTCGACATACATCTCGTTGCGCTTGTCCTGGTCGGCTTCGGCCAGGGCCGCGGTCACTTCGTCGTTGAGCTCCTGCGGCACGGCCCAGGCGTTCCGCCAGGTCGTGGTCGCGGTGTAGTTGTCGTCCGAATTGTCCGCGTTATAGGCGAAGGCCTTGGCGTTGGAATGGGGGTCCATGAAGTCCGGGCCCCAATAGAGCAGCATGGCTTCGTGGGTCCGGTCGCGATATTTCGTGATCACCTGGGCGCCGGTGCCGGGCAGGATGTCGAAATTGATCCCCGCTTCGGCAAAGCCGGCCTGCAGCGACTGGGCGATATCGGTGAAGGGCGCCGAATTGATCACGTCGAGCGTGACGTTGATCGGGGTCTGGATGCCCGCATCGGCCAGGATCTGCTTGGCCTTGTCCACGTCGTAGCTGTAGGGCGTCTCGTCATAGGAGCCGGGGAAGCCCTTGGGCCAGAAGGCCTGGTGCTTTTCCATCTGCCCGTTGAGGAAGCTGCCGACCATCCCGTCATAGTCGACCAGGTAGCGCGAGGCTTCCCACACCGCCGGCGGGGTCAGGCTCTCGGTCTTCTGGTTGAACGAGAGGAAGTGCACCGTGGCCTGCGGATAGGCCTCGACCTTGACGTCGTCGCCCAGCCCGGCGATCTGGTCCGGGGTGAGGTTCTTGGCCATGTCGACGTCGCCCGAGGTCAGCAGCAACTGCTGGGTGGCGGCTTCGGCGACGTGGCGGATGAGCACCTGCTTCATGGCCGGCGCGCCCTCGAAATAGTTTTCGTTGGCGGTCAGGCGGACCAGTTCGGCGGGGCGGTAATCGGTCAGCACGAACGGGCCGGAGCCGGCCGAATTGGTGTTGAGCCAGGCATTGCCCCAGTCCCCGTCCACCTCATGCTCGCGCACCAGCACCTCGTCGACGATGGCGCCCGGGCGCGAGGCCAGGACGTTGAGCACGAAGGCCGAGGCGAAATCGCCGTCCCAGCGCACGGTGACGGTGTTGCCGTCCACGGTCACCATCTCGTCGATGTTTTCCGGGGTCCAGCCGAGCTGGGTCAGGATGAAGGCGGGGGTGAGGTTGAGGGTCACCACGCGCTTGAACGAATAATGCACGTCCTCGGCGCGCACCGGATTGCCCGAGGCGAAGCTGGCGCCCTCGCGCATGGTGAAGGTGAGAGTCTTGGCCGCTTCGTCGGCGGCCCACTCCGTGGCCAGGCCCGGCGCCAGCACGGTGGTGTCCTCGGCGGCGTACTGGACCAGATGGTCGTAGAGATTGGCGTTGATCTCGCCGGCCGAGAATTCATAGGCCTGGGCCGGGTCCAGCGCGACGATGTCGTCGATGTTCTGGGCGATGACCAGCGCATCGGCGGGGGTGGCGGCATGGGCCGCGCCCGCTGCCAGCGGCAGGGTGAGCGCGGATGCCAGAAGGGCAGCGCGGAAGAGCTTCATGTCTGTTTCTCCTTGGGATTGGTTTTCTTCGTGGCCGGCTTGTGGGCGCCGGCCTTGGACTTCGCCACGGCGGGACGCGGCCGCGCCGTGGAGCGAAACAGCGCCAGCGTGCCGGTCCAGAGGAGCCGGGCGGGCTGGTCGGTGTGGTTGGACCAGGAATGGGGGCGGTTGCCGCGGAAATGCAGGCTGTCGCCGGCCTGCATCACCATCTCCTCGCCGTCGAGGCGCTGGGTGATGGCGCCCTCCAGCACATAGAGGATTTCCTCGCCCTCATGCGCCACGGTTTCGGAACTGTAGCCGGGCGGCACCGTCATCAGGAAGCTGGAAAGCTGGTTGCCGGGGAAATCGGCGCCCAGCCGCTCATAGATGATGGAAGAGCCGTCCAGCGAGAAGCGGCTGCGCTCCCCGGCCCGGGAGAGGGCGGTATGGGTCGCGGGCGCGGCGACGAAATAATCGATGGTGACGCCCAGCGCCCGCGCGATCTGCGCCAGCGTCCCCAGCGAGGGGGTGGCGTGGTCGCGCTCCACCTGGCTGAGATAGCCCACCGACACTTCGGCGGCCTCGCCCAGCGCCATCAGCGTCATGTGCTGCTGGCGGCGGCGCGCACGGATCAGCGACCCCACACGGGGATAGCCTTCCGCCTGCTTCGCCATCGCTTGGGACAAGTCGACCTCACCAAAATTTTTTTGATATAAGCAAAGTTTCTTGTATGGTGGAAGTGAAATATGCAGCTTCTGTCTCCCGTGGACGGTGTGTACCATCCGCGTGGAGGCTTTTGTTCCAAAGGGATTTTCCGTGGCGATCGAGCAGCAATCCATGGCGGTGCCTCCGGCGCCGAGGGCTCGCAACCGGCGCCTGGGCCGCGACCTCGCCGGCGCGGCGGGCTTCGTCGCCACCCTCTTCCTCACCTTTCTGGGGCTTTTGGCCATCACCTTCTTCATCGGCCGGGTGATTCCCATCGATCCGGTGCTGGCGGTGGTGGGCGACCGGGCGACCCAGGCGCAATACGAGACCGCCCGGATCGCCATGGGGCTCGACCAGCCGCTCTGGATGCAGTTCGTCACCTATGTGGGCAAGGTGCTGACCGGGGATCTGGGCATGTCGGTCTCGACCGGTCGCGCCGTGGTGGACGATCTCAGCCGCTTCTTCCCCGCCACCTTCGAAATGGCCACGCTGGGCATATTGATCGGAATAGCGCTGGGCGTGCCGCTGGGGGTCACCGCCGCCGCCCGGCAGGGTAGCTGGCTCGATCAGATCATCCGGGTCGTGGGCCTTCTGGGCTATTCGGTTCCCGCCTTCTGGCTCGGGCTCGTGGGGCTGGCGGTGTTCTACGCCCGGCTGCGCTGGGTGGGCGGGCCGGGCCGGCTCGACATCTTCTATGACGGGCTGGTCTCGCCCGTCACCGGGGTCATCCTCATCGACAGCCTGTTGCAGGGCGAGATCGACATTTTCTGGAACGCGGTGTCCCATCTGGTGCTGCCGGCCTCGGTGCTGGGCTTTTTCAGCCTCGCCTATATCGCCCGCATGACCCGAAGCTTCATGCTCGACCAGCTCAGCCAGGAATTCGTCACCACCGCAAGGGTCAAGGGCGTGCCCGAGCGGGTCGTCGTCTGGCGCCATGCCTTCAAGCCCATCCGCGTGCCGCTCATCACCGTCATCGGCCTGTCCTATGCCGGCCTGCTCGAGGGTTCGGTGATGATCGAGACGGTGTTCTCCTGGCCCGGCATCGGCAATTACCTCACCACCGCCCTGCTCAATGCCGACATGAACGCGGTTCTGGGCTCCACCCTCGTCATCGGGGCGGTCTTCATCGTCATCAACAAGGTGTCGGACGTGCTCTACCGCGTCCTTGACCCGAGGGCCCGCTGATGCGCACCCGCGACTGGCTTCTGGCCGATTCCCCCGCCTCGCGTTTCCAGGCCGGCGCCGGGCGCGCCTATCGCGTGCTGGCGGCGCTGTTGCGCAATCCGCTCTCGGTGCTGGGCGCGCTGATCATCCTGGCGCTCTTGGTCACCGCCGCCTTCGCGCCGTGGATCGCGCCCTATTCGCCCACCGGGCAGAATCTGGGCCAGCGGCTGCTGCCGCCCTCGGGCGAGCACTGGATGGGCACGGACGAATTGGGCCGCGACATCTATTCGCGCGTCATCTGGGGCTCGCAGATCACCCTCACCATCGTGCTTCTGGTGGCGCTGATCTCGGCGCCTCTGGGCCTCGTCATCGGCGCCGTCTCGGGCTATTTCGGCGGCTGGGTGGACCGGGTGCTGATGGGGTTCACCGACATTTTCCTGTCCCTGCCCAAGCTGGTGCTGGCGCTGGCCTTCGTCGCGGCGCTGGGGCCGGGCATCAACAACGCCATCATCGCCATCGCCATCACCTCCTGGCCGGCCTATGCGCGCATCGCCCGCGCCGAGACGCTGACCATCCGCAATGCCGAATATATCTCGGCGGTGCAACTGGCCGGCGGCGGCCCGGTGCGCATCATCGTCCGGCACATATTGCCGCTGTGCACCTCCTCGATGATCGTGCGCGTCACGCTCGACATGGCCGGGGTCATCCTCACCGCGGCGGGCCTTGGCTTTCTGGGGCTGGGCGCCCAGCCGCCCTTGCCCGAGTGGGGCGCGATGATCTCGCGCGGCCGCACCTTCATCCTCGACCAGTGGTGGGTCGCCACCATGCCGGGCTTCGCCATCATCATCGTCTCGCTGGGCTTCTGCTTCCTCGGCGACGGGCTGCGCGACGTGCTCGACCCCAAGAGCGAGGGCAAGTCATGACGGCTCCCCTGCTCGAGGTCGAAAATCTCCGGGTCAGCTTCCCCACCCATTCGGGCCGCGTCGAGGTGGTGAAGGGCATTTCCTTCACGCTGGGGCGCGAGCGCCTCGGCATTGTGGGCGAAAGCGGCTCGGGCAAGTCGATGACCGGCCGCTCCATCCTCAAGCTCATCCGCAAGCCGGGCCTGGTCACCGCCGACAGGCTGCGGTTCGACGGCATCGACATTCTCGAGCAGTCCGAAAGACAGATGCGCGCCATTCGCGGCGCCCGCATCTCCATGGTCATGCAGGACCCCAAATTCTCGCTCAATCCGGTGATGACGGTCGGCGAGCAGATCGCCGAGGCGCTGGTGACGCACGAGAAGCTGGCGCGAAGGGACGTGCGGCGGCGCATTCTCGACATGCTGGAGGCCGTGCGCATCAACGATCCCGAGCGCGTCGCCGGCCTCTATCCGCACGAGGTGTCCGGCGGCATGGGCCAGCGCATCATGATCGCCATGATGCTGATCCCCGAGCCCGAGCTGCTGATCGCCGACGAGCCGACCTCGGCGCTCGACGTCTCGGTGCAGGCGCAGGTGCTCGACATCATCGACGATCTGGTCACCGGCAAGGGCATGGGCCTCATCCTCATCAGCCACGACCTCAACCTGGTCAGCCGCTATTGCGACCGCATCCTGGTGATGAATGCGGGACGGGTGGTGGAGGAATGCGCCGCCGGCCAGCTCGACCGGGCGCAACATCCCTATACGCGGGGCCTGCTCGCCGCCATGCCGACCATCGACGAGACGCGCGACGAACTTCCCGTGCTCGACCGCACGCAATGGGCCGGCACATGAACGCCATCGACCTTTCCGACCTCGACATCTCCTATGGCGACACCAAGGTGGTGTTCGGCATCGACCTGGCCATTCCCGAAGGCGAGAGCTTTGCGCTGGTGGGGGAATCGGGCTCGGGCAAATCCACCATATTGCGCGCCATTGCCGGGCTCGCCCCGGACTGGACCGGCTCCATCTCCATCATGGGCGCGCCGCGCAGCCATGGCGTCGACCGTGCCGTGTCGCGGCAGGTGCAGATGGTGTTCCAGGACCCCTACGGCTCGCTGCATCCGCGCAAGACCATCGACGCGGTGCTGTCCGAGCCGCTGGTCATCCACGGCATCGGCAATCGCGGCGAGCGGGTGGAGGCCATGCTCGAGGCGGTGGGGCTCGACCGGCGCTTCCGCTTCCGTTTCCCCCACCAGCTTTCGGGCGGCCAGCGCCAGCGCGTCGCCATCGCCCGGGCGCTGATGCTGGAGCCCAAGGTGCTGCTGCTGGACGAGCCCACCTCGGCGCTCGACGTCTCGGTGCAGGCCGAAATCCTCAACCTGCTGAAAGGCCTGCGGCGCGAGCAGGGGCTCACCTATCTGCTGGTCACCCACAATCTGCCGGTGGTCAGCTTCCTCTGCGACCGGCTCGCCGTCATGCGCCAGGGGCGGATCGTCGAGATCGCCGATGTCGCCCGGCTCCGCGCCGGCGCGCTCGAAGCGCCCTATTCGCGCGAACTGCTCGCCGCGACCGGCGGCGGATAAGCCCCGGGGCATGGATTGCCGGGACCAGCCCGGCAATGACGGCTGCGGGGGACGTCCGCCCCCTCCCCGCCGTCGTCATCCGGCTTGTCCGGATGGTCCACGCGATCGAGAGGCGGACACGATCTTGGAAGACAAGGACCCTCCCCCCATGACCGATCATTCCACCGACCATTCCGCCGCCCTCGCCGATTTCGACGCCGCCATTTCCGTGGCCAGGGGCGCGGATGCGGCCTTCAAGGCTCTGCAGGACCTCGCCCGCGCCACGGTGGGGGCGAAGCTGTTCACCGTCATGCTGGTGGACATGCCCAACGACGTCGCCCGCCGCGCCTATACCAGCGACCCGGAAAACTACCCGGCCTCGGGCACCAAGCCGATCAATTACGGCCCCTGGTTCGACATCGTGCACAAGCAGCGCCAGTTCTTCGTCGCCAACACCATCGAGGACATCGCCAAGGTGCTGTTCGACCACGAGCTGATCGACGCGCTGGGGTGCCAGTCGGTGGTCAACGTGCCGCTGATCCTGGGGGACGAGCTGGTCGCCACCATGAACCTGCTCGACGTGGCGGGCCACTACACCCCCGAGCGTCTCGAAACCATCCGCACCACCCTCACCATCCCCGCCAAGCTGGCCGTGCTGGCCGCCCGGCTCTGAAGCCCTACCCCTCTCCCCCTTGCGGGTAGGGATCGAGGGTGGGGGTTGGGGATTGTCCGGGAGTCCGCTTGCTTCATCGAGAATATCGATGGAGCGCCCCCCCACCCCTGGAGCCTTTCACTGTCAAGCGGATCAGCGCCTTCTTGCTCCCCTCCCCCTTGAGGGGAGGGGTCGGGGGTGGGGGTCCTTCGGTGATCCGCCAAACCCACCCCCTCCCCAACCCTCCCCTCAAGGGGGGAGTGTTTACAATGGGCTGCTGGCACAATTTATCCCCCACACCGGGCTGCCCTCGGGCGTGACCCGAGGGCCTTTGTCCACGTGCAAGAAACTCGGGTTTCGGGGCTCCCAGGCCGGCCCTCGGGTCGAGCCCGAGGGCAGCACAGCGTTGGTGTGGGCAATAACGATCGAACCAGAAGCGTCCAAAGTAAACACTCCCCCTCAAGGGGGAGGGAGCGCCGGTCGCCGATTCCGTCAAAACATGAAAGCCGCTAGGGTCAATCGCTCCGGTGGAGCGATTGAAGGTGGAAAGCCCGCAAGCCCCCTACCCCTTCACCCCCGCCGAGAGCATGATCGCCTGGGTCACGCGGCGCTGGAAGATCAGGTAGATGATGGCCACGGGCAGGCCCGCCATCACCGCCGAGGCCATCAGCCGCGCATAGACGATGCCATAGGCGTCCTTGACCTGGGTGATGCCCACCGGCACGGTCATGGTGGCCTCGCCCGTCGCGGCGAGGAAGGGCCAGAGGAAGCTGTTCCAGGCACCGATGAAGGTGATGATGGCCAGCGCGCTGGTCACGCCCCAGTTCATCGGCAAATAGATGCGGAACAGGGTCTTGAAGTGTCCGGCCCCGTCCATCTGCGCCGCCTCGCGGAACTCGCGCGGCACCTGGTCGAAGAACTGCTTGTAGACGATAATGGTCACCGGCACGATGAGCTGCGGCAGGATGATGCCGGCCCAGGTGTTGAGCAGCCGGAACTGCGCCATCAGCACGAAATGGTTGATGATCAGCGCCTGCATGGGGATCATGAAACAGGCCAGGATCAGCACGTAGATCACCCGCCGTCCGGGGAAATCGAGCTGGCTCAGCGCATAGGCGCAGCCGGCCGAGCTGACGATCACCCCGATGGTGATCAGGCTCGAGGTGACCAGCGAGTTGATATACCAATAGCCGATATTGGTGTTGCGCCAGATATGCTCGTAGGCGTCGGTATTGAGCCGTTGCGGCCAGAGCGAGACGCCCGAGGCGATGACCTCGGTTTCCGATTTGAACGAGGTGACCACCGCCCAGTAGATGGGAAAGATCGCCGCCAGCGCGAAGGCGAAGGTGATGGCGGTGAGCGCCAGCCCGCCCAGGTCGATCAGCCGGTCGCCCCGGGCGCGCTCGGCGAGGTGTTCCGCCGGGCGGGATATCGCGTCCGAGCTCATTTCTGCCCCCTGGCGCGCAGCGCCTGATATTGCAGGACGGAGAGGATGATGATGATGGCGAACAGGATGGTAGCCGCCGCCGCGCCCTCCCCGCCCTTGTTCTGCTGGAAGGCCAGCTTGTAGACATATTGCACCAGCACGATGGTGGGGTCCTGCCGCCCGCCGATCGAGAACAGATAGACCTGGTCGAAGATCTTGAGCTGGGCGATGAGCTGGATGGTCAGCACCAGCGCCGTCACCGGCCAGATCAGCGGCCAGGTGATGCGGGTAAACTGGCGCCAGCGCCCGGCGCTGTCGAGCGA
Source organism: Devosia honganensis (assembly GCF_042648785.1). Lineage (NCBI taxonomy): Bacteria > Pseudomonadati > Pseudomonadota > Alphaproteobacteria > Hyphomicrobiales > Devosiaceae > Devosia > Devosia honganensis. The sequence goes on along the minus strand of NZ_JBHRYD010000005.1, from coordinate 7,540 downwards.
GGCGGCCTCGTAGATTTCCGGCGAGATGTTCCGCAGGCCGGCGATGAACAGCAATACGTTGAAGCCCAGCGTCCACCAGATGGTGACCACGGCCACGGTGGGCATGAAGAAGGGGATGGTGCGGGTCAGAGACATCGGCTCGCCGCCGTTGAAGGGGCGCACGAAGTACTGGATCAGCCCGTATTGCACGTCGATGATCCAGTTCCAGATCAGATAGACCACCGAGACCGGCAGGATATAGGGCAGGAAGAAGCAGGCCATGACGAAGCCCTGCTGCCAGCCCCGCAGGCGGTTGACGGCCATGGCGATGGCCAGCGAGACCAGCGTGTTGGGGATGACGGTGAGGAGCACGAAATAGACCGTGTTCCAGGAGGCGGCGCGGAACAGGCGGTGGTTGAGGATCTTGAAGTAATTGTCGAAGCCGACCCATTCGCCCGGCCCGATCAGCGGCGCGTCGGTGAAGCTGAGCATCACCATCTGAATGGTCGGCCAGACGAAGAGCAGCCCATAGATCACGAGGAACGGGCCCACCAGGATCAGGGCCGCCAGATATTCCGAGCGCTTGTCGCGGATCATGTCCGTGTCCCTCCTTGCGTTTGCCTGCCTGAGGCCCCTGGGCCGCCCCCCTCCGGCGGAGGGGGACGGTCAGGCGTTTGGTCGCGTCGGCTCAGAGCTGGTCGTTGAGATCGTCGCGCATTTCGACGGCGGCGTCAGCCGGGTCGATTTCGCCGGTGGTCGCGGGCACGATATAGTTGGTCCAGGCATCGCCCAGCGGCGCCGCCGGTCCGGCCAGCACGGTGCGAGGATCGAAGACCGCCGTGGCGGCGAAGCCGGCATAGTCCGACTGCGGCTTGAGGGCCTGGAACTCGGCGCTCTCGCGCACGGCGTTGAAGGCCGGGATATGGCCGGCGCCGGCCCAGTCGAGGCTGTGCTCGTCCATCCAGGCGATGACCGTCATCACCGCTTCGCGCTTGGCCGGATCGGCTTCCTTGCCGGCATTGGCCGGGATCACGAAGGCGTGGGAATCCGACCATGCGGCCTGATGATCGAACAGTACCGGCAGTTCCACCGCGCCCCACTCGAACATCTCGCCCTTGGCGGCGAGGTCGGTGAAGGTGGGCACTTCCCAATTGCCCATGATGAAGAACGCCGCCTGTCCCGAGGTGAACAGCGCCAGCGCCGCCGGGCTCTCGATCTGGGCCGGGGTCCAGCCATTGTCGACCCAGCGCTTCATCGTCTCGGTGGCGGTGGTGAGCTTTTCCACGTCCGCATCGGTGGGGAAGAAGCCCCCGGCCGCCGCGTCGAACATGGTGCCGCCCTGCTGGCCGAAGAAGGAATAGACGGCGCGGTAGCGGTCGCCCGTGGGCATGGACAGGCCATAGCTGCCGTCCCCGGTGAACTGGGCCAGCGCCGCCTCGAAATTCTCCATGCCGTCGAGGCCGGTGGGCAGGCCGTTGTCGTCGAGCATGCCGGCATCGCCGAGCAGTTCCTTGTTGTAGTAGAGGATCAGCCCGTGCTGGTCGAAGGGCACGCCGTAGCGGACGCCGTCCACCTTGGCGGCTTCGGCGGCGGCGGCGGTGAAGCTGTCGTCCGACAGGCCCACCCCGGCGAGGTCCTCATCGGTGATTTCGGCCAGCGTGCCGCTCTGGACCGCCAGCGGCATGCGCGAGAGGTGATAGGTGGCGATATCGGGCCCTTCGCCGATGGCGGCGGAGGTCTGCAGCTTGGTGTAGAACGGGGTGCCCCATTCCAGCGTCGTGCCCTCGATGGCGATCTCGCCTTGATGCTCCTGGTTGAAGGCGTCGATCAGGGCCTTCATGCGCACGCCGTCGCCGCCCGCCAGGAAATCCCACCAGACCACGGTCTGCTGGGCGGCAGCGGCTCCGGTCAGGCTCAGAATGGCCGTGGACACCAGTGCCAGGCGCCTTAGGGTCGTCTTCATTTGGTATTCCTCCCAAAACATGCCCAATGCTTGATCCGATCGGCAGGGGCGGCGCATTGAGCTTTTCCGCCGGGCCGAATTCGTCACTCTCCGTGATAGGCCGCGCCTTCGGCGTCGAAGAGATGGGCGGCCGCGCCGTCGACCGCGAAGGCGATATCCTGCCCGGCCTCCAGCGTGCTCTTGTCCGCGTCCTCGCCGATGGCCAGCGTGCCGTCGGCCAGCGTCGCATGCACCAGGGTGCGGTCTCCCAGCCGCTCCACCAGCGCGATGCGGCCCTTGAGCGTGCCGTTTCCGTCCACCCGCAGCGCCTGGGGGCGGACGCCCAGCGTCAGCCCTTCCGCCATGAGCGGCGCAGTGGCGGCGGGAATGGTGGTGGCGATGCTGCCCCCGCCCGCCTCGACCCGCACCAGCCCGCCTTCCTCGCTCAGTCCGGTCACCGGCAGGAAATTCATCGCCGGCGAGCCGACAAAGGCGGCGACGAACCGGCTGGCGGGCCGTGAATAGACCTCCATGGGCGTGCCGATCTGCTCGACCCGGCGATTGTTGAGCACCACGATGCGGCTGGCCAGCGTCATCGCCTCGGTCTGGTCATGGGTCACGAAGATCATGGTGGTGCCGATGCGCTGGTGCAGTTGCGCCAGTTCCACCCGGGTGCGCACGCGCAGCCCGGCATCGAGATTGCTCAGCGGCTCGTCGAGCAGGAACGCCTCGGGCTCGCGCACGATGGCCCGGCCGATGGCGACGCGCTGGCGCTGGCCGCCCGAAAGCTGGGCCGGGCGGCGGTCGAGCAGGGGCCCGATCTCGAGCATGCGCGCCGCATCCTCCACCCGCCGGGCGATCTCGGCCTTGTCGGTGCCCACGTTCTCGAGCCCGAAGCTCATGTTCTGCCTTACGCTCATATGCGGGTAGAGCGCGTAGTTCTGGAACACCATGGCCACGCCGCGCTGGTTGGGCGGCAATTGGTCGACCCGGCGCTCGCCGATATGGATCTCGCCGGAATTGACCGCCTCCAGCCCCGCGATCATGCGCAGCAGCGTCGATTTCCCGCAGCCAGAGGGCCCGAGGAAGACGATGAACTCGCCCGATCTTATATGCATGTTGACGCCGTCCAGCACCTGCACGGCGCCATAGGACTTGCTGACGTCCCGCAGCACGATATCGGCCATCCTGCTCCTCCTTCCTCTTCCCACCCCTCTCCCCTTGTGGGGAGAAGGAAGCCTCCTCAGCCAAATTCCCCCTCGTCCACCGGCAGGTCCGCCGTCGTCCGGGCGAGGGCGTCGAACAGCGCCGCCGCCAGCGGATCGGCACCCGGCGCCTCGCGCGTCAACCGCAAGGTGGTGGCCACCACCCCGCCGCGCCCGACCCGTTTCTGGCCGATGATCGCTGCCGGCTTGTGCACCCAGCCGCAGACCATGCCGGCGATGACGTTGCTGCCGAATTCCCAGGGCCGGAAGCCGGTGAGCAGGTGATGCGGCACCACGCCGGAAAAACCGAGGTCGAAGATCGGCCCGCCCGGAATGTCCGCGAACGCCCCCTCGCGCCGCAGCCAGGAAAAGCCGGCGATCCAGTCGCCGCGCCAGATGGTGCCGTCGCGCTCCACGAGGCCAATGCCCGGCAGGTGCTGGTCGAGGCTGGGGCGGAACTGCTTCCCGTCCGCGACGATGGAACGGTGCGGCAGCTCGCCCGGCGGCATGTCGGTGCGCAGATTGCGGTTGGTCTCGACGCTGCCATCGGCAAGGATCAGATAGCGCGCGCCGGCCTTGATCGCCTCGACGTCGTCGCCGTCGACGGCGTGGCAGAGGACGATATCGGCCTTGTCCGCCGGCACCACCGCATAGCCCAGCCCCCTGGCATAGTCGGCCAGGTCCGCATCGGCGGCGGCGATGGAGGGCCGCCCCTTTGTTCCGCGCGGGGCGAACAGCGCGATCTCGCAGCTATTGCGCGCCAGCACCGTCCCGCCCGCCTCGAGCGTGAAGTCGAGCCGCACCATGGCATTGTCCGCCGCCTCCGGCATGGCGATGGCGTGGCGGCCCAGATCGGCGACCGAGACCGGCCCGGTGGCCGGAACCGCCAGCGCGCCCTCGGCCGCGCCGCTCCAGCGCAGCACCGCCCCATCGGGGATCGAGAGCCCGCCGGTGGCGATGCGCAATTCGACCTCCAGCGCCTTCCCGACCTGCGCGGCGTACCGCTCCGGGCGCAGCACGATGACGATATCGGCGTTGATGGTGTGGAAGACGTCGTGGAAGACGCGCGGATTGCGCTCGATGTCGAGCAGGCCATTGGCCTCCCAGTGCACATCGGTCAATTCGGTGATGACATAGCCCACGATCGAGTCGTAGCGGCGCATTTCCTCGATCTGGTAGCGCAGGTTCATGAACTGGTACCATTGCACCTGCTCGATGAACCCCTCGAAGCTGCCGAAGCTGCGGTCGAGGTCGAGCGCGGCGAAGCGCTCCTCGATGCCGTGCGGCAGCGCCACCCCGTCGCCCCAGAGCGCGCCGGTCTCGAACCAGTCTGGCTCGCTGCCGTCCTCGCGCCGCAGTTTTTTCGGGTCAGGCAGGCCCCAGACCCCGAATTCGGAGACGATCAGCGGCTCGTCGCCCCGCCTTTCGGCGTCGCCCAGCGGCGAGAAGGTCCAGTCGGCCCCGGCGGCGAACTGGGCGGTGAGGTCGTCCCATTCCTGCCGCCGCTCCGGCACCGAGCGGTAATAATGGAAGTCGTTGATGTCGGTCTTGACGTGGAAATTGGGAAAGCAGGCCGAATTGTCCACGACGAGGCGCGTGGGGTCCTCGGCCTTGAGCCAGTCATAGCTGTCCTTGAGCCATTGCCGGTGCTCGGCATTCTCCACCAGCCGCGTGCCCCAGTCCTCGTTGATCAGCGTCCAGGCGATGATCGAGGGATGGTTGCGGTCGCGCTCGAGAATGCCTTCCATGGTCTGGCGCATGCGGCGGGCGGCGGCGGCGGTGAAACTGGCCACATTGGGCACTTCCGTCCACACCAGCAGGCCGAAGCGGTCCGCCACCTCGTAATAGCGCGGATCGGGCACCTTGATGTGGCAGCGCAGCGTGTTGAGCCCCAGCTCGATGGCCTTTCTCGCCTGGTCCTCGAGGAATTCCAGCGAGGGCGGGGTATAGATGCCGTCCGGATAATAATCCTGGTCGAGCGCACCGCGCATATAGACCGGCCTGCCGTTGAGCAGGATCTTTCCGTCCGCGGCGGCGACGGTGCGGAAGCCGAAGCTCTCCTCCACCACGTCGATGCCGTCGTCCAGCGTCACCGCCAGCGTATAGAGATTGGGCTGGAGGATATCCCAGAGCTTCGCGCCGGCGACCGCCAGTTCCACCGCCACCGCCCCGGCGGCGGCGATCTCGGTCTGGGCGACGACTTCGCCCTCCCCGTCGCGCACCTCGACCCGTGCCGGCAGCCCGGCGGCGGCGGCGGTGAAGGCGAGGTCCGCCTTCACCTGGCCATCCATGCCCGCCGTGATGGTCACTCGGTCGAGCCGCCGCGCATCGCGCGCCAGGAGCGAGACCGACTGCCAGAGCCCGCCGATGCGGCCATACCAGGAGATCTTGCCGTGCGGCACTTCGGAAAACGGGAATTCGGGGAAGGCGCGCTGGTCGGCCGAGGGCACGGTGACGCGCACCTCGATCTCGTTGCTCGGGCGCAGCAGCGCCGCATCCACGGCGAATTCGAACGGCAGGAAGGCGCCTTCGTGCTCACCCAGCCTTTCGCCGTTGAAGAACACCTCGCAGTGATAGCTGACGGCGCCGAAGCGCAGCGCCAGCTCGCGCCCCTCCCAGCCCGGCGGCAGGGTGAAGCTGCGCTTGTACACCGCCCGTCCGAACGTATCGACCAGGTCGGAGAATTCGGCCTGCCAGGGTTGGGGCACCTGCGCCTGGCGCCAGGGTCCGTCCTCGTGCCGGAACTGCCAGGCCCCGTCCAGCGACAGGCTCTTGCGCGGCGCGTCTTCCGCCTCGGCGGCAAGGGCACGACCCGGATTCATCATCTCCACCCCATATTTGTATTAGTTATATTATTATCACCATAGGCTCGAAACGAGGGCCGTGGCAAGAGGGGGTGTGCGGACCGAGGATGGATGGCGCAGCTCGCGGTTTTTCAGCGCCGCCGGGGCTGGCCTTGCCCCGGCCGCTTCCCTAAAAGCGGAGGAGCGATGCGGCTCCATGGGAGGACAAGTGGTAAAGCGCGCGACCATGCACGATGTGGCCGAGCTGGCGGGGGTTTCCCAGGCGACGGTTTCGCTGGTTCTCAACGGCGTGCCCAATGTGCGCATCTCCCGCACCACCCGCCAGCGCGTGCTCGACGCCGCCGAGCGGCTCGAATACCGGCGCGGCCGCGCCCATGCGGTCCCCGTCGGCCGCACCCGCGTCATCGGCCTGTTCATCGACGAGGTGTCCACCACCCCCTTTGCGGCCCCCTTCATCGAAGGCGCGCGCGACGAGGCGGCCTTGCAGGGCGTCACCGTCGCCACGTTCTGCACCGGCAACAATCCGGCGCTGGAGCAGGCCGGCCTCGACCTGCTCACCGCCAGCAATGCCATCGGCGCCATCTATTGCACGCTGATCACCCGCGAGGTGGCGGTGGCCGAGGGCTTTTCCGCCCTGCCGCTGGTGCTGCTCAACTGCTACGAAAAGCGGGCGCGCTACCCCTCCGCCGTTCCCGGCGACGTCGCCGGCGCCTTTATGGCCACCGAGGCGCTGCTGCGCGCCGGCCACCGCCGCATCGCCCATCTGGCCGGCGAGCAGACGATCGAGGCGGGCCCGGACCGGGAAAAGGGGTTCCGGCAGGCCATGGCCAAATGGAACGTTCCGGTGGATGAAACCCTGGTCGTGCTGGGCGGCTGGACCATCCGCGCCGGCCGCGAGCACGCCCTTGCCCTGCTCTCGCGCCCCGATCCGCCCACGGCGATCTTCTGCTTCAACGACCGCATGGCCATCGGCTGCTACGAAGTCGCCCGCAGCCTTGGCCTCGCCATCCCGCAGGACCTCTCCATCGTCGGCTTCGACGACGAGGACATCGCCGCCAACATGGCCCCGCCGCTGACCACCATGGTCCTGCCCCACGACGAAATGGCGCGCTGGGCGGTCGGCCAGTTGCTGGACGAATACGGCACCATCGACGCCGACATGCGCCTGCAACGCCTCAAAATCGAATGCCAGCTCATGGACCGAGGCTCCATCACCGCCCCCCGCCGCTAAAGCCTTTCATCGTCCGGCGGAATCGGTGCCTTCGCCTCCCTCCCCCTTGTGGGGAGGGATCGAGGGTGGGGGTCCTCTTCAATGGCTCACAAACCCACCCCCTCCGTCCCCTGCCCCGTCGTCACCACCGGACTCGTTCAGCGCTGGATTGCCGGGATAAACCCGGCAATGACGAAGGACGGGGGAGGGTTGGACGAGAGAGAGGAAATTGTGAAAAGCACCCACCGCTGCCCTCGGGCTCCGACCCGAGGGCCTCTCGCGACACTCCCTGCGCCCCACCCCGAACCGCCGCACCCGCGAAGCCCGGCCCTCGGGTCACGCCCACTGCTGTCCGGTTTAATCTGGTGAGAACTGGAGGGTCATTTGGCGGGTATCGCGG
>NZ_JBHRYD010000004.1:0-45045 GCF_042648785.1 Devosia honganensis | reverse complement strand
TGCCGAACGAGCCGGAGCGGCACCCCATCAACCCAAAAACCTAGACCGTCGATCCGGCCCTCGCGGCCGACGCTCGACAGATTGAACAGGAGGACTAGCAGATGACCACGCGCAAGCCCGTGACCACTCCCGCAATCCCCGCCGATGAGGCATTCGCCAATCGCATTGTCTCGGATCGTGACGCTGCCGTGGTCGAGGAAACCCGGCTCCGGGAAGAACTGCTCACCCGCGAAAGCTACTACGACCGGGAAATGACCCGGCTCATTGCTGAGCGCGATGCTGAGGTCAATCCGCTCAACCTCCAGATTGCCCAGCAGGGCCGCATTGTCGTCGCCGCTGATGCTGCGCTGGAAAGTCTGGCTCCGCCGAAAGGGCAGGCCGAGCAGGAAGATATAGCGCCCCCCGTCGCCATGGCGGCTGAGTAGCCATGAACCTGTCCGAGCCCACCAAATCCACCCGCGCATGGTCCCGCCAAAGCAACAAGGTCAATGACCAGTTGCGGCAGGCCCTAAAGGCGCGGGGTATCACCACCGACAAGAAACGCCGGATCGCTATCCAGCTTGCTGCCTCTGGCCGGGCAGACATGTCCGACAAGGCCAGGCTTCGTCTCGCCGCCCGTCGCCAGAAGGATGAAAGCCAATGAGCGTCAACAAGGTTATTCTCGTCGGCCATCTCGGCGCCGACCCCGAAATCCGCACCACCGAGGCCGGTACGAAAATCGCCAACCTCTCCCTCGCCACGTCCGAAAAATGGACCGACAAGAACACGGGCGAGAAGAAGGAAAAGACCGAGTGGCACCGCGTGGTGATCTTCGGTTCGTCCGAGCATTCCGGCATGGCCGGCATTGCGGAAAAATATCTCAAGAAGGGCAGCAAGGTCTATCTCGAAGGTCAGTTGCAGACCCGCAAATGGCAGCATCAGGACGGCACCGACCGCTATAGCACCGAAGTGGTATTGCAGCCGTTTCGTGGCGCAATAGACCTGCTGGACAGCGCCAGCAGCGGCAATCGCCCGCCGGCCGCCAGTTCTCCCGATGATTACGGCCAGACCCGGACGCGCGAGCAGTCTGGTGGCTCAGAGCGCCCCCAAACCAGCCGCCCGGCATTCGATGCTGGCGGTATGGACCCAGACATACCTTTTTGAGGCTGTTCATGAACCTCAACCATGCAAATGACAATGACACCATGAGGCCGCTCTGGGTGATTATGAACATGGTGCTCGACCAGGCCGCCCGGCGCCAAAAGGCAAGGCTCATCTCATGAGCGCGGTCCCGGCAACTAAAATCGCCATGAGCGAAGTCGATACCGAAATGTCGCTTCTCGGCTCCTTGATAGCGACCGAAGGGGCGCTTGAGTATTCGGCTGGTCTCATCAAGCCGGAATGGTTTTCCGAGCCGATCCTTCGCTACATTTATGAGCAATGCACGAAACTGGCCGAAGCTGGACACCGGCTGTCGCCGCCAACCGTCATTGCCGCCATGCCGGAGGATATCGCCGGCGTCCCGCGCAATCAGTTTTATGCCCACCTCACCCGTGAAAGCCTGCCGGTTTCGATGATCGGAGGCATGTTGCAAACGGTCAAGGACCGCTGGGCAAGGCGCGTCCTGACCGAAATGGGTCAATCCGTCATCGAGCAATCGCAGATGCACGGCGCTGATCCATACGAGGTTGCCAGCCGGTCCATGTCGATGATCGACACTGTGATGGAAGTGCAGGCCGAAAAAAGCGGGTCGAGCCTCGCGGATGCGGGAAAGCAATTCTTCGAGGATATTACCAATCCCGACAATCTCAAGGGCGACACCACCGGCCTGCGCATCCTCGACAACAAGCTGAACGGTTTTCGCCGGGGCCAGCTCTATGTCGTGGCCGGCCGACCGGGCATGGGCAAATCGGCGTTCATGTGCTCGACGGCCAGACGCACAGCGCTGAGCGGAGCAGGGGTGCTGATCTTCTCGCTAGAAATGACCCGGCAGGAGATTTTCGCCCGCATGGCTGCGGATCAGATCGACTGGACCAAGGCTCCAGGCTTCGGAGACCTGCTTCGCGGCGATCTGAAAGGCATGGATGACCATGTTGGCAATGCCTATGAGGCGCTGCGAAAAGCGCCGATGCACATCGATGACAGCGCCCGCCTGACATTTGCGGAAATCGCAGCCAAGGCGCGCCGGCTCAAAGCCGAGATGGAAATGCACGGCGTTCGCCTCGGCACCATCTGGATCGACCATATGGGCCTGGTGACGCCCTCAGACCGATATGCGGGTAACAAGGTGGCAGAGGCCGGGGAAGTCTCTGGCCGCGCCCGCGCGCTCGCCAAGGAGTTGGATTGCTGCGTTATCCTGCTGTGCCAACTCTCCCGCGACGTGGAAAAGCGCGATGACAAGCGCCCCGTCATGTCCGACCTTCGCTGGTCCGGTGAGATCGAGCAAGACGCCCATGTGATCGGGTTCCTGTTCCGCGAGGAATACTACCTAGCCCAAGATGCAAATGCCGATCTTGGCGCCCTGGCGGATGCCCGCTGGAAGCTTGATTTCCTCATTCGCAAGAACCGCAATGGAGAGACGGCTGATTGCCGTCTGTGGTGCTCCATCGCTCACTCCAGCATCAGGGACAATCTATGAGCGACCCTTGGCTGAAATTCTATCCGACCGACTGGCGTTCCGATCCGAAGCTCAGAATGTGCGGCTTAGCCGCTCGTGGCCTGTGGATCGAGATGATCTCGATCATGCATGAGGCTACGCCCTACGGTCACCTTCTCGTCTCCGGTCTCGCCCCGACAGATGCACAGCTCGCCGTGTTGGCAGGAACTTCGCCCGATCAGATCCCCGCATTGCGCGGCGAACTTGAAGCGGCTGGGGTTTTCTCCCGCACGAGAGAGGGTGTCATTTTCTCTCGGCGAATGACGCGTGTGGCGAAGAAGTCCGCGATTGCCAGAAAAAACGGCAAGAACGGCGGCAACCCAACCCTTTTAAAACAAAGGGATATTTCCGCTTCGGATAACCAAATTCCAACCGACCGGGATAAGCCCCAGAAGCCAGAGGCTAGAAGCCAGATAGTTGCTTCGCAACCGCGCGGGGAGGATTTGATAGATAGCTTGCTCTTGGCGGCTGGCATTAGGGGTAACCCTTCTCCGGGCCTTGCTTTTCCCGGCGAGATCCTCGGGTTGATGCAGGCTGGATTTGACCTCCATGCCGACATTCTTCCGGCGATCAAGGCACGACCGAACCCGAAAGCGCGGAGCTGGGCCTATTTCGTCCCGCAAATCCGAGACGCGGCTGAACGCAAGGCAGCGGCAGCATCCTCCCCGGCACCTGAGCGAAAGGCGGTGGATTGGCAGGAAAGGCTAGCGGCGTTTTACGAGCAAGACGTCTGGCCTCACTCGTGGGGGCCGAAGCCGGGCGAGCCTGGCTGCGCCGCGCCGGATGATCTGATCGAGCAGGCGAGGGCGGCAGCATGAACGTCCAGCAGCGCCTCGAAGCTCTCCGCGATGAACTGGCCAATCTCGACCCGAGAGTGCCCGGCCTTCGCGCTCGCGTCGAGCGCTTTCAGCGCCAGATCGCCATGCTGACGGAAGATCAGCGCGAGCCCCAGCCTATCCCAGAGCCGGTTCGGAGGCCGTATCGATGATGCCCGCCGTACTGCGCCAGTCTGGTCCGAAATTCATGAAGGACGGTGTTCTGTTCACGCCCCGGGCCATGATCGCGCAATGCGAGATTTGCGGGATGGAGCATGCCCCGTTCGGGATCACCGATGAGCATGGCAAGCGGCTCTATTTCTGCCGCGAGCATGTCCCCCAGGAAAGCGAAAGGAGAGGGTGATGCCAGCATATCGCAGCAGCGATGAAGGAGAAGTGCGCGAAGCGGTGGTGGCCCGGATTCGTGAGCGCCGCCCCGAGGCTCGGATCATTCACGAAATCAACGTCAGCAGCTATGGCCCGAACCGCATCGATGTTCTGGCCGTTTCGCCGGCCGAGATTATCGCGGTGGAGATCAAATCGGCCAAGGACAAACTCGATCGGCTGCCAAAGCAGATCGAGAGTATGAAAGGTTGTGCGCACCATGTCATCGCAGCGCTTCACGATAAGTTCTTGATTGAGGTGCCCGCCAATCGTGGATGCGCACATTTCGAGCGTGACGGAAAATTTTATTCTAGGACAACGCCGGTCATCCGCCCTAGGCCACATGAGGTTTGGGTTTTTCCCGAAGCGCGTCGGGCATTGCCGGAAGCAAGTCACGACTTCCTTGAGAAGTGGCAAATGCCAGCACAGCAGTTCCAGGCTGCATTGCCCGCCGGAGCAATTGACCTACTTTGGCGGGACGAACTGGCGTGGCTATGCGGCTCGCTCGGAGTTGCCGCCGGCCGCCGTTCCACCATGCCGGAAATGGTCGCGGCGCTTCGCTGGCACTGCAACGGCAGCGAATTGACCAAAGGCATCTGTTCCGCCATCCGCCGCCGTGAATGCGCCGAAGCCGATCCGGCAATCGCTGCGTAACCCTTCCTAACCACCAGAGAGACAGAGACACATGGCAAGGCGCGGTCCAAAGCCGAAACAAGGCGCTCGGGAAGCCAACGGCCGGCTTTCCCGCAAAAAACCAGACATCATGAAGCGACTGGTCGGTATGCACGACAAGGCTGAACGTGAAGCGATGCGCCCGGGCATCGAGGCGCGGCATCGGCATTATGGATTGGATCCCAGGATCGGGAAGGATCAAATGGCAGGATCATTCGTTGGCCGGCTGGCCATGTCGGGGGAAATCACGCAGCAGCAGTACGAGGCGGCGGTGCGCTATTGCGAGGTCTACCAGGAAATGCAGGCCACGGTCGGCGGTCCGAAGCCATCGGGCGCGGTGAACCTCAATGCAACGAGAGGCATGCCGGCGCCGGAGAATGTCGAGCGCTCGAAGAAGGCGTTGGCAGATTGGCGCGCCGCGGTCGCCGTTGTGCAGGAGCGCCAGAACGAGGTGAGGGCAGGCGGGGCGCTTATTGCGGCCCTGGATTACTGCGTTCTCCGCGATGAATCGCACACGCATATGGTCGGATGGATGCGCGAGGGGCTAAACGCCCTGGCCCGGCATTTCAAGATTGGGGACAAACGCAAGGCTGCTTGACGTTTGGCAGCAAATCAGTCAGAGTTTTTATGCTAACGCATAAAGCGTCCAAAATTCAGGGTCCGGGCAACCGGGCCTTTTTGATTTCAAGCTGCGCAGGATGCCAGCCCAAGCAGGGCCGGCACCGAGTTTCCAGGCTACTCCATCAAAAGTTCGCCACACATCTGGATTCCGAGCATCCATCCAATGGCGCAGCCCAGGTGGTAGCCAGCGGAGCCGTCCTGAATCTTAGGGTGATCTTTGATTTTTGCCATGGCAGGTGCTGAGGCACTCAGCGAAAGGGCACTGGCCAGCGCGACGGCGGTGAGTATCTTCTTCATGCTCGTTTCTCCTTTGGTTGGCATGCAAAGGTTAGACGGCTGAATGTGACAAAACCTTGGGGCAGTTCGAAATAAATCTGGTTTGGCGCTGCACCCATTCAATTTGAGGCGGGCGAGCCCATGCGCGCAGGTTGCGAAAGCCCCTGCTGGCTCGTGAGGCTCCCGAAGCGCAATAGGGAGCTTCCGCCTCAATCTCTCCCAGCAGGTAAGCGCATTGGAGCGCAGGGGCGGGCGCTGGTAGCCAGCGCACCTGCGGTCTGGCTACCAGTTTTTTGTCGCTAATTCGTGAAGTTGAACTCGCTCAATTCGCAAACGTTGTTGTCGGCGGAGATAACCTCGTCGCCGTCTTCGAAGACCGCAAGGAAGTCATATTTGCAATAGCCTGACCCGTCATCGATGTTGATCGTGACGCTGTCACCTGCAGGCAGGATGTCGCTGCCGAGAATATCTTCTTCCCAGGATTCGCTTCCGGTGTTCGAAGCGTAGAATTCCATGATCGTGTAGGACGATGTATTGTTGATCACAACGCGTCGATCCAGCGCGGTAGCGCTTATGGTCCCCGCTGCCAGCAAGGCAAGCGATAGAGCTGTAACAGCTTTTTTCATATTTTTTCCTCGGGGCAAGAGTCGCCCGAGGCGGTGTGTATTTAGAGGTTTTGCGGAGAGCAAGCTACTCCTCTGGGAAACCCATGAATAAGCTCGCATTATCGTCAATTTCCATAAGCAGCAGGCGAGTTCCAGCCAGCTTTGCCCTAACCCCATTCCCCAGCTCTTGGCGTAACAACCAAGGCCAATCCGCAGCGCGGCGTAACCCGCGTCGAGCCGGTTGCCATCCTGCCGGCGCTGCGCAGCCGCTTCCTCGCCTTCATTGACCGTATGCGCACCCATGCCGATTTTTCCGCCGGTCATTTCGACCCGGGGCGAAGTCTGGGCTAACCAGCATAGATCGATTTCGGTCGGGCGCTTCGGCGCTCGGCCTGTTCACCTAACTTGTGCAAGACATGCACGGGTTCGATGAGCAGGCAGTGACGCTTCAGATTGCAGAAGCGTAAGCTTGAAGAGCTACGCCGGCCGCTGCCAAAAGCGCCGCCAAGGCATTTAGGTAAGAACCTATGGTTTGCCTCCGTACCAGGTTGGTCGGGAGGCTGTCCCAATACGAGTGCTTTATGACTGGCGTGACGAACGCCGAAATCGCCCATGCGACGGCCGACAAAGCAAGACAAATGATTGACAGGAACGTGGCAAGTTCCTTGCTGATCGGAAATAAATCCATGCCCATCCTCCCAAACCCTAAGCATGAAGCATTTGCGCAGGCGCTCGCCAAAGGCGCAAGTGCTGCCGAAGCATATGAGCGGGCAGGGTATAAGCCGAGCCGGTCGGCTGCATCGCGTTTGTCAACAAATGTGAACATCGAAGCCCGCGTGGCTGAATTGGTCGAGCGCATCTCCGAAAAGGCCGAGTGGACGGCTGCTGACCGCCTCAAGACGCTCTCGGAGATCGTGACCTATACCGCAAAGACTGACCCTCGTGTGGCCGTCTCTGCCATTGCCGAGGCGAACAAAATGCAGGGCTCGCATGCGCCGGCCAAGACCGAAGTGAGCGAGCCCGGCGGCTGGGAGCAGGCGGAAGACAAGACATGGCGTCAACGGCTTCGCGGCGAAAAGAGCTAGAGGAAAGCACCTACCTTACAAACCCGGCGCTGTTCGATTTTTGGGAGCAGGTCTTTCTTGGCGAGGCCGACATTGCCGTCCTGCATGGCGGCCGGTCGAGCTCAAAGACGCGGGACACCGCCTGCCAGCTTGTTCGGCTGGTAGATCATGTCGGCGTCAAGATGCGCGTTCTCTGCATCCGGCGCTTTCAGAACCGCATCCAGGAATCGGTCTACACCGAGCTGAAATGGGCGATTGCCCACCTGGGTCTGCAAGCTGCCTTCGACGTCCAGAAAACGACGATCATCCACAAGGCGACCGGCTCGGAGTTCATCTTCTACGGCATCGAGCGGAACCTTGAGGACATCAAGGGCACCTCAGATGTCGATATCCTCTGGGTGGAGGAAGCGGAAAAGCTGACCGAGGATCAGTGGACCGTTATCGGCCCGACGATCCGCAAAGAGGACAGCCTAGCGATCCTGCTGTTCAACCCGAAATACGTCACGGACTATGTGTGGCAGAACTTCGTGGTGAAAGCGCAGCCGCACTCGGTGGTGCACAAGATCGACTGGACGGATAACCCGTTCCTCTCGCAGAAAGCGTTGCGCGACATCGCGGCAATGCAGGAGAGCAACCCAGAGCTATTCGAGCACGTCTATGGCGGCGTGCCGCTTGGGGATAGTGAGCTTTCGATCTTCAAGCGCCGTTGGCTCGATGCCTGCGTTGATGCTCACAAGGTTCTGAAGCTGGATCTGACGGGCCGGAACATCGTGGGCTTCGACCCCGCCGATGATGGCGAGGACAAGAGCGCGACGGCTGACAAGATTGATGGCGTGTTTGTCGATGCTGAGGACTGGTCAAGCGGCAAGGACGAGCTAGTCCAGAATGCCAAAAGGGTATGGGCCAAGGCGAAACACCTCAATGCCACGGTGTCCTACGATACCATCGGCGTTGGCGCTTTCGTCGGCGGCTATATCGATGAGCAGAATGAGGCGGCCGGCGCCAGGGTCGAGCACTTCGCATTTCATGCCGGCGGCGCTGTTATGGATTCCGATAAGCCCAGCGACCCGACCAACAGCAATTCGCCGCTGAACAAAGACGAGTATCTGAACCTCAAGGCGCAGGCGTGGGCCAACACCGCCCGCCGCGCCATGCTGACCTTCAACGCGGTGACGCGAGGCCAATCGATCAAGCCCGAGGATGTGCTGTCGTTCTCTTCAGCCATGGGCAAGGAAAAGCTCGATGCGCTGTTCACCGAGCTGTGCGTGCCCTGGTGGGTCGAGAGCGAGGGCAAGAAGCGCGTCGTGCCGAAGGTGAAGTTGAAGAAAGACCTTGGCGTGAAATCGCACAACCTGGCCGACGCGGTGATCGCGGCGGATAATGTGAACATCGCGGCGCTGCCGACCGGCTGGATACTGACACGAGGCGATTCATGGTGAGCAGAACTGCTATGATCGTCAATTCGGCCATGCGTCGGCTGGATGCGATGTTCCCCTCGTATTTCACCAAGGGCCGCAAGCATGACCACTTCAAGGACTTCGGCTGGCCCGATCATCTGACGTTCGACCAGCTCTATCGCATGTATCGCCGCAACGGCCTGGCCTTTGCCGGCGTCGACAAGACGATCCTCAAGACCTGGCAGGACAGCCCCGATATCTGGGAGACGGAAAAGCCGGCCGAAAGCGACGTCGAATCTGATATTCGCCAGCGCTTCGCCGACCTTCGCATCTGGCAGATGTTCTCAGAAGCAGACCGCCGTTCCATGGTTGGCCGGTACGCCGGCGTTATCCTGCGCTTCGCCGACAGCAAGCAGTTCGACCAGCCTGTTGATACGGTCCCTGGCGGCATCCTTGGCCTGGCTGGCATCATCCCTGCGTGGGAGGGTCAACTCACCGTTGCTGAGTGGGATGGCAATCAGAACAGCGAGACCTACGGCGAGCCGCTGTTCTATCAGTTCAACGAATCCGCTGTTGGCGACAAGACCCAGCCGCGCCAGTTCCGGGTGCATCCTGATCGCGTCCTGATCTGGTCGGATGATGGCACGGTCAATTGCCAGTCGGCCCTTGAGCCCGGCTATAACGATCTGCTGGACGCCGAGAAGGTCAAGGGGGCTGGGGGCGAGGGCTTCTGGAAGACCAGCCGCGGCGCCCCGCTCATCGAGGCGCGGGAAGGCGTCGATGCCAAGACGCTGGCAGGTCAGATGGGCGCCGGTACGCCATCCGAATTCATTGACGCGATCAATGAGCAGATCGACAACTTCCAGTCCGGCTTCGACAAGGGCTTGATGCTGGGCGGGATGACCGCCAAGCCGATGCAGATCACCCTCCCGAGCCCAGAGCACTTCTTTGCTGCTCCGGTCCAGGCCTTCGCCGCCAGCCTGCATATCCCGGTCAAAATCCTGCTGGGGAGCCAGACAGGCGAGCGTGCGAGCACAGAAGATGCCCAGGAGTGGGCACAGACCTGCAATGCCCGTCGCGTCACCCGCAATCGGCCGATCATCCAGGAATTCATCAATCGCCTGGAGCGGTTCGGCATCCTGCCGGAGAAGGACTGGTTTATCGACTGGGCCGACCTGACCGAGGCGTCTTCAACCGAGAAGATGAGCCGGGCCAAGGATATGGCGGAAATCAACGCCAAGCACCCCAGCGAATACGTGTTCACGCCTGACGAAATCCGCGAGGTCGCGGATTACGACCCGCTGACCGACGACCAGCGCGAGATGGACGATCTGCCTGAAGACGAAGACGTGCTGCCGCAGCCAGCGGCCGAATAACCATCGGAGACATCGCTATGCCGCAGACAGTCCGCGCCAATGTGCGCGCGGTCGTGAACATGGCCGCCGTGCGCAAAGAGAAACGCAACGGGCGGGACGTGATCATCGTGCCGAGCGCCACCATGCCCGACAACATCGTAATGAACGGCAGTCAGGGCAAGGTGTTCTACCCTGCCGACGAGATCGCCAAGTCGTTCAAGCAGCTCGAGCGCACCCCGGCGCCGCTCGGCCACCCCGTCATCAATGGCAAGTTCGTCTCGGCCAAAGACCCGGAGGCCATCGTTCGGCACTTCGTCGGCGCCTGGAATGAGAACGTCCGGCAGGAGAATGGCCGCGTCCTCGTCGACAAGGTGATTGACGTGCAGGTCGCCAACAGCAGCGAGGGCGGTAGGGCGGTCCTCAAGGCCATCGAGGCCGGCGAGCCTATCCACACATCAACCGGCCTGCTGATGCAGTTAGAGCCCGTCGCCAACAACGCCAAATACGCCAAGATCGCCCGGAACATGGTGTTCGACCATGACGCCATTCTCCTGGGCGAGGAGGGCGCGGCCACCCCGGAGCAGGGCGTCGGCATGCTGGTGAATTCCGCCGGCCAGGAAGAAGACATCCCCGTCATCAACTCGTCGCTCGAAGACGAAGCCGAGCGGGACATGAATTGGGCGCTGGATTCCCTCGCCCGAGCTGTGGAGCGGCGCCAAAAGGCTCCTGCTCTGGAGCGAATTAAGACCGCGATCATGGAAGCCCTTGGGCTCACCGAGCGGGAACCCTCTCTCAATCGAAAGGAAGACGACATGGCTGTCTCTGAAGAGCAGTTCAATGCGCTCTCCGTAGAGGTGAAGACCCTCTCGGAGGCGCTCAAGCCCGATGCGCTGGGCAAGGTGATCGGTGACGTGGTGGCGAACGCCGTCAAGCCGCTGGTCGATGCGCAGGCGGAACTTACCGCCAACCAGAAGGCCAAGGACGATGCCGAACTGGCTGATCTCCAGGCCAAGATCGTCAAGGCCAATATCATGGACGAGGCCGCTGCCAGCGAACTCACCCTCAACGCGGCGCGCGCGCTGGCGAAGAAGGCGGAGCCGGGCAAGGCGGCCACGCTCAATGCGGCCCTTGGCGCCTCCACCACCGAAGGCGGCGGCTTCAAGCTGCCTGCCGGCGACAAGAAGGAGTAACCGTCATGGGTCGCTACAATCGCATCCATCTGGGCCCGGCTCGCAAGAACGACCCGCAGGTCCGTGAAGCCGAAGCGGGCGGCGCCGTGAAGCCCGGCACGTTCGTCGTTCTTTCGTCGGGCCGTTTCGTCAACGCCGGCGCGTCCACCGTGGGCAAGATCTGGCTGGCCCAGGAGAACTACCTGGCCATGAAGGGTGTCAATGACGCCTACAAGGCCTATGCCGCCGGCCCCCCGGTGGTCCACGGCGATACCGTTCTCGGTCTCGAACTGCAGGACGATACGCAGTACGCCGCCGTCATCGCCACCGGCACGAACATCACCGCCGTTGGCACCCCGCTCAAGCTGGCGTCGGGCGGCAAGCTCGCCATTGCCACGCCGGGCACCGACAACATCGTCGCGTTTGCGGACGAGGTTTTCAACAACAACACCGGCGCTGACCAGCTGATCCGCATTCGTGTTTCCGGCATCCCCGGCGCGCAGGGTCCGCAGGGAACGCCCGGTTAATCGCGGTCGATAAGGAGAAAATTCGATGCGCTATTTCGATGAACAGCTCGTCGCCAATTCCCGGCCGCACCGCCAGTGGTGGGCCGAGGTTGGCGCACAGCGTGAAGCCTTCCATATCCATGAGGCCAGCATGGCCGAACTGGCGTCCAGCACGGGTCTGGTGACCAATGCTGCCGCCGTTCTGCCCCGTGACGCCTGGTTGGAAATGGACACCATCACCCGCCGCGTCATGCGCGACGATGAAGGTGAAAACTTCATGCGCGACCTCATGGCCCTGGCTCGCCCGGTGCATATCGGCAAGATCGCGTTCGGCTATCGCGTTTCCAGTGACGCCGGCACGGTTCGCCGCACTATCTCGGGCAAGGTGCCCGAGACCGTCGATAAGGTCGAATACGATTACCGTCAGGCAATCGTGCCGATCTTCAATACCGGCTATGGCCGCTCGTGGCGCGAGTGGAACACCATGCAGTCGGAGAACTTCGACGCTCTGGCCGATGACCAGGAGGCCCACGTCGCTGCTCTGCGCCGTGATATGGCCAAGTACGCCCTCGATGGCGATACCACTATCAAGTTCGAGGGCTCGGTCGGCTACGGCATTCGCAACCACCCGAACGCCAAGGCGATCAACATTGGCAACCTGTCCAGCCCGGCCGGTTACAATATCGACCTGACTTCGGGATCGACCACGGCTGACGCAATCGACACGTTCTTCACGAACGGCATCGGCGGCGCCATCCGGGCCAACAAGCTGGCCGGCCGCAAGGTGAACCTGTATGTCTCCCCTGAGATCATGCAGAACTTCACCCGCAGCTTCTCCGGCTCGGCTGGCTACAAGCCCGGTCGACTGATCGACTATCTGCGGACGCATCCGAACATCAACAAGATCGAGGAAACCTCGCTGCTTTCGGGCAATGAGTTCTTCGCCTTTGTGCCGGATGCGACCTTCATCCGCCCGCTGGTCGGCATGGCCGTGAACACCACGGCCGCCGTCCGCCTCAACCCCGTCGATGACTATAACTTCCTGGTCATGGGCGCCATGGGCCTGGACATCCGTGCGGACTGGAACGGCGCCGCTGGCGTGTTCTACTCGGTGGTCATCAACAACTGATCTGCCTCGGCGGTCACTGTGAAGGGGTCGGAGTTTCCGGCCCCTTTTTGTGTGCCCACCCCAACCATAGGAGCGCGACATGCGCATTGAAATCACCGGCCGTGGCATCTACGGCACCGCGGGCGAAGTCGCCATCGGCACCATCATCGAGGTCTCCGAAGAGCCCAAGGGTCTGGACGGTCGCTATCGCGTCCTTGCCGACGAGAAGGGCAAGGAACCTGTCACCAACCCGCTCGACCATGATGGTGACGGCAAGGCTGGTGGCGCGAAGCCGAATGATCCCCCGAGCGAGCGCGATGAACTCAAAAAGCAGGCTTCCGAGCTTGGGATCGAATATCCAAAGAACATCAGTACCGAGAAGCTCAAAGAGCTGATCGACGCAAAGCTGGCGGCCTGATCGTCATGGCCGGCTATGGCGAAGATATTGACCTGACGGCATGGATGACCGCCAACGGGCTCGCTCTGCCCGCTGGCGCCCCGTCTCTGGCCGTTCTTCGCCAGCGCGGCTCGGCTTATGTCGATGGCACATATGGCCCCCGGCTGGCCTGTTCTGTGCCCACTGGCGGCATTGACCAGGAGCGGGCATGGCCTCGCACTGGTCACGTGGTCAACGGCATCGCTATCGCCCCCGACGCCATCCCGGCAAAGTGGGTCGATGCCTCCTACCGGGCAGCCTATCTCATTGCGACCGATCCGACCTTTGGCTCGACCACGGTCAACCCCATGCAGCGCGTGAAGCGGCAGAAGGTTGGCCCGATTGAGCGCGAATTCTTTGAAGGCGGGGCGGTTGAGATCGGGGCGGGCGGTCTTGCTGCCATTGATGCTGAGATTGATGGGCTTATCGCGGGCCTGCTTTGCCCTGACGTGTCGGGCGAGTTCGCCGGCCTCTGGGCAATCGGGAACTGACCATGACCTTCTATGGCGAAATGCAGGGCGTCGCGTCCGAGCTGCTGACCGAATTCGGCCAAACGGGAGCCATCCGCCGTACAGTCATAGTCCCGCCCGCGAACAACTGGGACGAAGCCGAGGAGGTCATCACAGACTATCCGGTGACGCTGGCCATTTTGCCGATGGATGAGCGCAGGATTGATGGGACACTCATTTTGAGCGGAGATAGGCAGGCGCTCATGTCGCGGCAGGGGCTTTCGATCACGCCGGTGGTTGGGGACGTGCTGATCTTTAATGGGGCATTCTCGGGTAACAGCTACACCGGTGGCGAGGCGTGGACGATCAAAAAGCTCGATACGCTGGCGCCGGCGGGCGTGACGGTTATGTTTGACGCGGTGGTTAGGCGGTAATGCTCAAGCGCCTTTCCTCCCGTGAAGTCCTGATCAACCTTGCCAGCGAATGGGAAGCCGCGCTCGCCCGCGAATGGCTGGACGCAATTCGCTCGATCACCTCGGCCGTAACGCTTCAAGCCCTGATCGCCGAGCTGGAGCGGGGCAATCTCGACGCGGCCATGCGGCTGTTGAACATCGACGCTGACCGTTTCGCGCGGTTCGAGGCAGGCATCCTGTCCGCATATAACGCTGGCGGCATTGCGACGGTGGGCTCGATGCCAGCCTTGCGCGATCCGAGCGGCGCAAGGGTGAATTTCACCTGGGGCGTTCGCAATCTTCCGGCCGAACAGGCGATGAGGCAGCACGCCGCCTCGCTCGTGGATGACCTAGTGGGCGAGCAGCTTACCGTCGCCCGCTCGGTGCTGGTGGACGGCCTCTCTCGCGGCCAGAACCCGCGCCAGACGGCCCTGGGGCTGGTGGGGCGCGTCAACCGCCGCTCCGGCTTTCGAGAGGGCGGGGTGCTGGGTCTGACGCCATCCAGCGTGCAGACGCTCGACAAGATCTATGGCGGGCTGCGTGCGGGTGATGCCCAGGCCATGCGGGACTATCTGGGCTACCAGCTCCGCGACAAGCGCTTCGACGGTCATGTGCACCGCGCACTGGAGCAGGGCGGCAGCGTGCCGGCTGAGGCTGTTGACCGGATCGTCACGGCCTATTCCAACCGAGCCCTGAAATACCGGGCCGACAATTTAGCCCTGACCGAAACCAATATCGCATTGGCCAAGGCCAAGACCGACGCCTTCCAGCAGCAGATCGATGCTGGGAAGCTCGACGCTCAAGACCTGACCAAGACTTGGCAGCGCACGGTCAGCCGGGCGCCGCGTGATGGCCATCTCGCCATGGTCGGCAAGACAATCCCATTCGGTGAGATGTTCACTCTGCCCAGCGGGCACCAGTGCACCGGGCCCCACGATCCGAACCTGCCGGCGAGCGAGATCGTGAATTGCAAATGTTTGCTTGAGCTGTCGGTGGATTTCACCGCGCAGGCTTTGCGCAAATACCGGGCCCGCACTGGTGGCTAGCTTCAGCGCGACCATATCGGCGTGGGCTGAAAAAGTTCCCGAGGCGATTGAGGCGGTCCTGAAAGAGAGCGCGCAAGACCTCGTTCGGGAAATGCAGGCCGAGCTCAACAGGCTGGTTTATGACGCACCGCCCGCGCCGTCCGGCTATGTCCGAACCGGCTTCTTGCGGGCATCACTGGTTGCCTCCACCGAAGCCATGCCGCAACTGGTGCGCGATAATCCGGGTGCGCCGGTCAGCGCAGACGAGATGGCTGGCATCATTCTTGTAATCAACGGATGGGATGGCGGCGGGACGCTCTACCTCGGCTACACGGCTCGGTACGGATACCATGTTTTCGTCGGCGCCAACGGCACGGTGCCGAAGCCATGGGTGACACTGGCAGCCCAGAAGTGGAACGAAATTGTTCAGCGCCGGGCCGCGGCCGTCAAAGCAGCGTTCGGACTGTAGGAGGTCGCATGTCAGCTCCGACCATCGAAACCAAGATATCCGAAGCGATCCGCGCCCGCGTGGCGACACTGCCAATGGCCTCGACCTACGAAATCGTGTGGACCGATGGCCCGCTACCGGCGGGAAAACAGACCTATACACCCGATCCACTCACGCGCTATCTCCGGGTGACGTGGACGCCAAACCAGACGCAGCGCCAGTTCATCGGCTCGAATGATCCACATCGCCGGCCGGGCGTGCTGCAAATCGACGTGTTCGGCACCGTGTCGCAGGGATCGGCCAGAGCCATCGAGGTTGCGGGGCAGGTGGCCCAGCATTTCTACACCGACCTCGCCATGGTCTTCATGGGAGCTCGGGTCCGGGTCATGAAGGCGCCAAGCATCGGTCCGGTCTTTGTCGACACGCACCTGCAGGTGCCGGTGCTGATCGAGCTCGAAACCTACGCCTGACCCAGCCCGGGCAGCCCGGATTAACCCGCCCCGCCATTGAGCGGGGTTTTTTCATGCCAGTAAGGAGAAACCCCATGGCAATCCACTCGAATGCAGGGTCGCGGTTGTTTTTCAGCCCGGTTTCGGTGAACCCTGACACCATCAACGCCATGAGCGACGGCGATGCCATCAACTTCTTTGCCGCCATCAATGACTGGCTTGAGGTCGAGGAAAAAGAGGATATCGGCACCATTGGCGACACCTCTGAATCTATCAACTTCACCGCTATCGCGGACAAGCGTGTCCGCAAGCTCAAAGGGCCGAAGGACGCAGGCACGCAGTCGATTGTTGTCGGGCGAGACCCGCTCGATGACGGGCAGGAAGCGCTTATTGCGGCGGAAGGAACCGACTTCAACTATCCGTTCAAGATCGAGCTGAACGACGCCCGGACCGCCGGCCACTCGAAATCGGTCCTCTATTATGCCGGCCTGGTCATGTCGAAAGCGAATAATCTCGGCAATGTCTCGAACGTGGTGCGGCGCAATTTCGACGTTGGCATCAATACGGCGGTGTTTGAGGTGGCCTCTGGCGCATTGTCGGCGCCGGTCAATTCGCTGCTGCCGTCCATTGCGGGCATCGCGCAGCAGGGCGAAACCCTCACGGCACTGAACGGCTCCTGGTCCAACGATCCGACCTCGTTCGCCTACCAATGGCAGGAAGACAATTCCGGCTGGACGAACATTGCCGGCGCGACCGGCATAACGTTTGTGCCGCTCCTCGCCCAGGTCGGCAAGCCACTCCGGGTCATCGTCACCGCGGTGAATGGCGCCGGCAGCACGCCTGCCACCTCCGGCGCGACTGCCGACACGCTGGCCGAATAACCCTTCGCACGTGCGATAGCGCCGCCCTGTCGTCGGGGCAGGGCGGCGCACCCCGACATTTCCCAACGATCCCGATAGGTGAGATATGAGCAAAGAACCGGCCATTGCCGAATTCGATCTTGATGAACTGGCCGCCATCGATCAGGCCGAGCTTGAAATCAAGCGGCGCGATGGTAGCCCGACCGGGTGGAAGTGGTTCATCGCCGGCCCCGGGCACCCGCAGGCCATTGAACTGGGCAACCGGTTGAGTAAGGAAAGCCTCGCCCGCCACAAAGCTCAGGAAATGGCTCGCGTGAACGGCAAGAAGTGGAAGGGTGATGACGAGACCACCGAGGAAGCACTGCGCCGCACCGCGGAAGCCTTCGCCGGACGCATTATCGGCTGGACTCCGATCAAGATGAATGGCGACCCCTATCCGTTCTCGATGGAAAACGCGATTAAGCTCCTGATGGACCCGGCTCGAGGCGATACGCTCATGGCCCAGCTCACCGAGTTCATCGGTGACGAGCGGTCTTTTATGAAGCGCTCGGAGAACGGCTGACCGCCTACGCCGAGCGCGCCTTTGAGCTGGATCGATGGGAAGAAGGTAGAACCCGCAGAGATCGCCTCTCCAGTCGCCTTGAAAGGGCCATCAGGAAGGGCAGGGCGGACATTGCGGCCGAACTTGAGGCAGAGCTTGCCACGCCGGAGTTTCCTGCCTCTGTGGCGTATGTATGGAGTGCCTGGCGCCGGATCAGGCGGCGAAAAGCGCCGGGCTTCAATGGCCACAATCCAATTGAATGGCCGGATATTGATGCGTTTATCCGGCGGACCGGAACGGCGCTCGATCCTTTCGACATCGATCTAATCGAGGCGCTGGACGATCTGTTCCTCGCCAAGATGGCAGAACAAGCCGGTGAGCATGATCGTGAAGCAGCGCTCAAGGATGGGCTGAAATCCATCGAGAAGCGATAATCCCGCCCGAGACGCATTCAGGGCGGCAATGAGGTGAGGAAAAGCAAAAAGCCCGCCTTGCGGCGGGCTCCTGAACGAGGCGCGGTAGCCTTACGCTACGTGCTCGACTTCATCCTCGTCGCGGAAGTCCAGCCCATCCTTGTCTGCAACAAGCGGGTTCACCTCGGAATGGTCAAGGGAATCCCATTCATCCTGGGGGATGGAAGCGATCAGCGTAGAGGTAGGAGCACAGGCATTGATGCGCTCCATAGCCTCGCCGAGAGCAAGCTGAACGACGTCGGTCGAAGTGACGGACGGTTCAATCTTCTTAAGCGCAGCCATGTGGCAACTCCTTTGCTAGATACTCTGCACCCTTGTGCAGGGTAAACGGCGTGTAGCCGTATCTCTCGTAAACTCCAGGGTCAATGGGGTCCTTGATCAACACCCGCTGACATCCGAGGAGGTTTGCATATTCCTCCGCACAGGCCAATATGGGTATCAGTATGCCTCCGCGGAAGTAGGTAGGCTCGAATGATCGTTCGACCCAGTTAATCGTCAAATGCGTTTTGGCCCGAGAAGGTTTCCCCAAAGCCAGACCTTGTAGCACCTTTGTGTCACCGAATTGTTGCCAGATCGCTAGGCCAAAATGGTCAGGCATTGCGCCGAAACGATAGAAGAGACGTTCCCAGCTTTGGGAAAATCCGAGGTGTGTTCCCTCATTATAGAATTTGGGCCATTCCAAGCGCGCATAGTCTATGGCCTCCGGATTCACGGAAGCCAAGGAGATGCCATCCCAAATTTCGTGGCTTGGCCCGCCCATTGACCGCTCATTGATCTGGGCCACGACCCTGCTTCTGGCAGCCGTACGCAGGGCATAATAGTAGGCGTGCTTGTATTCGTCAAAGACCAAGGATTGTCCCCCTAAGAATCCTTGTCGCTCATCAAAGCAGTCCCGCCCGAAAGAGTCGAGTCAGTCTTCGTTGCTGGCAACGCCAATGCCAATGACGGCCGCCAATAGAACAAGAAACACCGGAAGGAAGTTGTTTTTCTTAGCTTTCGAGGGCGACTCTTGTGGTGCTGCGCGAACCTCGGGAGCCATCCTCTTCGCCGGGATGGTTTCGGTATACGAAATTCCGGTGCCAGGTATGGATGCAGTAACGCGCTTTCGGCCGGTGGAGCTGATTGTATAGCCCAGACCCTTAGAACCGATGCGGACGCTGGTGCTCTTGGCATTCAAGTTAACTCGAACACCCGGCGCAATCTTGAACGATTTACGGAAACGAAATCCCACAACCGGCCCCACCCCGGAAGTAGAAGATCAAATGAAGGCGAAAGAGTCGAGTCGTCTACTCTCTCGCGCCGATAAAGGGCGCTTTAGAACCCTGCCTTCTCAAGCAGCATGTTGATTTCGTCAAAGCGGGGCGTCGCGTCACCCTTGCTAAAGCAGTTGTCTTCAACACACATTTCAATCAGACCGAGGGGGCTTTCCGCATTCGTGAACTCGCACGATCCCAAGAACGGGCGAGGTGCATCCACACCGTCAATGGTGAATGAAATGCGGGTGCGCGGCGGCGAAAGCGCAGAAAAATCTTGAATTACAGTAGGTTGAACGGCCTCTTGAGCCGATCCAAACGCTAGTGCCGCCAAACACCCCTCCACAACCCTGCTTTGCGCTTCCAGAGCGGCTGATGGCGCCGCCAAAGCCAACGAAATCAGAACAATCCATATCCGCATAGCACCCCTCCATCTCGGCGGGACGCTACTTCACGCCATAAAGGATCGCAACGATGGATATCGCCACTTTGGGCCTCGAAATTCGCAGCGACGGTGTCGTAGTGGCGAAAAATCGGCTGCGAGATTTCGACCATCAGGCCGGTTTGACCGAAAAGAGGGCGGCCCAGATGGGCGCCGCTGTTGGCCGACTGCTCGGCGCGATAGGCGCCGCGCTCAGTGTTAGGGAACTGGTGGGCTACGCTGACGCCTGGTCGGACATGCAAAGCCGCGTTGGCGCCGCGATTAAGGATATGGACGCCGCGCCCGCCCTGATGCAGCGTATGGTTGAACTGGCCAATGCCAGTTATAGCCCGCTGTCACAGACGGTCGAGGTCTATTCGCGCAACGTTGGCGTTCTGCGCGACCTTGGATACTCGGCGGGTCAGGCCGCCGACTTCACAGAAGCCCTCAACCACGCTCTCGTTATCACCGCCACGCGGGGCGACCGCGCCGCTTCCGTGCAGAACGCACTGGCGAAGGCAATGGCTGTTGGGAAGTTGCAGGCTGATGGCCTGGAGACTGTGCTTGCAAATGGCGGGCGTGTTGCGGAGGCGCTGGCAGCAGAATTGGGCACTACTGTGTCTGGGCTCCGCACGATGGCGTCGGAAGGCAAGATAACTGGTGATGTGATTGCACGAGCGCTGACTGGCCGGTTGCAAGAACTGCGCGATGAAGCCGCTGAAATGCCGGCCACCATAGGTGACGCATTCACACGAATCCAAACCAACCTCACGGCGCTGATCGGGACTCTCGACAAGACGTATGGCGCATCCAGTGCGGTTGCCGAGGTCATTCTATCCCTTGCCGATAATATGGACATGCTGGTGCCGATTGCGGGCGCCCTCGCAACGGTTCTTACCGTCTCCATGATCCCAGCCATTGCGTCCGCCACGTTGTCGTTCGGCTTACTGACGGCGGCCATGTTGGCCAATCCGTTCGTGCAGATCGGGCTTCTTGCCGGCGCCCTGGCCGGCACCATCATCCATCTGAAACAGCAGCAGGGGCTCGCTGCACAAGCGGCTCAAACACACGCCGAGGCGCTGACAACGAACGCGAATGCTATCGAGGTAGCAAAGACTTCCTCGCAAGGTTTCCGGGACGGCCTTCGATCGCAGATCGAGTTGCAGGTTGCTGCGGCGCGTGCGGCGTTGGACGAAGCCGGCGCTCAATATCAAGCGGCAAAGGTCAAGGCCGCAGCAGCCGACGCTTTCGGCACCACGATGCAGAACCTGTCACAGGCGCTCTTTGGTGAAGGCCGTGATCCCAAATACGGCGCCGGAATCATGGATGACGCCCTTGCGGGCATCAATACGGCATACTCTCGACTGCAAGACTTGGAGGGGCAGCTATCCAAGTTAGGAGACGTAGAGGCGACCTATAAGCCGATTGAACATACAGTTGCGAGCCTCAACGGTGTTGGCACAGCAGCAAAAGCCGCCAATGACAATGCAAAGACCCTCGGACAAACTCTCTCCGATGCAGCCCGCGCCGCCGCCCAGGAATGGGATTTCTACCGCCAGACGTTCAGCGGCTTCTTCCTCGATATGAAGCGAGGCCTCCAAGACGGGCAGACCTTCTGGGAAGCGCTAGGCAATGCAGGTGCCAAAGCACTGGACCGCATTGCTGACCGCGCTCTGTCCATGGCGGCCAACGGCATTTTCGACATGATCTTCGGGGCGTTTATGGGCGGCAACAGCCTCGGCGGCGGCTGGGGCGTGGCTGGTGGCTTTGGCCGGCCCGGTATTTTCGGCATTCCCGGCTTTGCCAGCGGCACAAACTATGCCCCCGGCGGCTTGGCATGGGTGGGTGAACGCGGGCCAGAGCTGGTCAACCTGCCGCGCGGCTCGCAGGTCTATGACCATCAGCGGTCTATGGCGATGGTGGCGAACCAGAACCAGGCGAACGATAATGGTCGGATCGTCTTTGCTCCAGTGACGCATATAACTGTCGGTGAGAACGCGGGCGTGTCGGTAGCCGAAGTCCGGACGTTACTCGACCAGCGCGATGAAGCCTTGCGCGAACAGCTTCCGGCTTTTGTGCAGTCCATCAATGCCAATCCGCGTCAGAGTTGGGTGTAAATAAATGGCCAGTAATGCGCCTGCCAGGCACATTCAGTTTCTTGAGTTGATGAATGACTACCGGGATGCCGAGGTGTACGGCGCACCGGGCATGCACATTGAGGTTACGCCTCAAATGCTGGATGCTGGGGAGAGGGCTGCATTATCTTCTGCACTTCATCCTGGTGATCATCCGTTCAGCGATCATGTCATTTTCAGGATTTATGTTGCCATGGAGCGAGTCAGGAACGGTAAGTCGGCGGGGTAGGCATCATGGTGGGTCGTCTTGCGCTGAGCATCCCACCAGCTTCACCGGCCGCGCCCTGAAATATTTCGCGCGGGGTCGGGTCTCGTTTTTCTGCCAAAGCGAGGAAGCCTCGATTTATGGTCAACAGGCTGAGATTGTTAAGCCAGCTGCTTATCTTCTGTGCGTCAAATGATTGAAGGTCCAGCTTATGAGCGAATTCGTTTCTGACATCTTTGATGATCAGCAGGTCATGGGCGAATTCGCCGTTGATGAGCCCCACCAGCACAGCGATGCGAATTCTCATCTCGAAGCTTGAGAGCGGGCCGCTGTGATGGAAAAGTCGGTCGAAGTGCTTGGTATCTTTGTGCAGATGCCACTTGAGCGCCCGTAGTAAGCACTCCTCTACATAGGCGCCGCCAACAATCGCTGCCGCGCGGTCTGTGCTCGCCTCGAACTGTTCATTCAAGTCTTCTGGAATCGCCCACATCGCCCCCTCCCTTGCCCGTTTCAGATGGTGGCAGATGGGCGAGGCGCGAGTCACCCTGAACAAACGAGGATTTTTTTGATCTTATGGCCTTATCATTCCCGCTCGCCTTTCCCGACTTCATGGCCCTAATCGGCCTTGAGGATGGCATGTTCTCGCTATCCCGCAACGACCAGATGTCCGGCCTTGGAAACGGGCAGCCGCTCAATGCCGAAATGGCGTCGCCGCTCTGGCGCTTCGATGGAACAACCGGGCCCATCCCGAATGACGATGCCGAAGCAATCGCGGCAATCTTCGAGATGCTGGAGGCGCCGGGCCGGGATTTCTACATTGCCAATCCGCGCAAACTCGGGCCTCGGCAGGATGGGAATGGCACGCTGTTGGGTGGCGCAACCCCGACCATCCACACGCTGGGAGCGAGCAACAACGAGCTGCGCATCGGCGGGCTACCTGCCGGTTACGTGTTGTCCCGCGGCGATATGGCCGCGTGGGATTATGGCCCGACCGGGCAGAAGCGCCGTGCCATCCATCGTCTTGCCGGGACCGTGACGGCGGATTCGGGCGGTCTCACACCATTGGTGGAATTGACCACGTTCATTCGATCCGGCGCCGCTATTGGCAACCCGATCTATTTGGCGCCGGCCACGATGCGGGCCAAGCTGATCCCCGGCACCTACAAGCCCCAGCAGGCCGGCGCCCTGCATCAGCGCTTCACCTTCGCCGCCATTCAAAAGCTGATCTGATCCCATGCGCACTGTTAGCCCCACAACCGCCGGCCTTCTGGCCGGAGCGGACCAGCACGGTATTGTCGTTTCCGACCTCGTTGTCCTGGCCGTGAAGGAATGGACCGGTGAGGCCGCCACCTATGCCTTCTGGACCGAACACGACACCGAGACGATCACGGTAACGTCGCCTTGGACTGGATCATCGCAAAGCTATCCCTTTGTTGGTGCCGGCGCGATCCTTGATGTTGGCGAAACATCGCGCACTTCGGACCTGTCGATCCGGCGCAAGTCGATCACGCTCTCCAATATCCATCCCACGGTCATGGAGATGTGGGGCAAGGACATGCGGCTGGCCCAGGTCGCCGTGTTCCAAGCCATCTATGATCCCGCAACGCGCAATCTGATCGATGCGCTGCTGGAATTCGTCGGTGAGTTGAACGGCGCGCCCAAGGAAGTTCCGGCCGCCGGCGGCGAAGGCGGCATCAAGTTCGATTTCGTCTCGGACACCCGGCAACTGACCCGCACCAATCCGGCCAAGCGCTCCGACGCTCATCAGCGCACCCGGAGCAATGACGGCTTTCACAAATATATCGGGGTGGCCGGCGACTGGATCATCCCGTTCGGGCAGGAGAGTGCATGATGCGGACGGAAGGCTGGCGCAAGCGTTTCAGCGCCTATGTCAATGCGGCCCGGGCCAATCCTTATCAGTTGGGCGCGCATGACTGCTGGCTGTTCGTAGCGGGCGCCGTGGAGGCGATGACGGGCGTGGACCATGCCAAGCCCCACCGTGGCCGCTACAAGGCCCCCAAGGGCGCTCTGGGCGTCATGAAGCGGGCAGGGGCGGCCAACATGGCAGACTTCGCCGGCCTGTTCTTCCCTGAGCGCGCTGCGCCCGTCATGGCCCAGATCGGTGATGTCATGGCCATTCCGACCGATGATGCCTTCGGGTTTTCGCTCGGCATCCTGAACGGCGAGCGCATTCTGGTTGTCACGCCTGCGGGTATCGAAACCCGCGACCGTGCCGAAGCCACGCGCGCATTCGAGGTATAGTCCATGCCTTTTCTTGCACCAGTTTTCGGCGCTATTGCTGCTGGCGGATGGGTCACGCAGCTTGTCGTGGGTGTCGGGCTGTCGGTTGTCTCGACCCTGCTGTCCAATGCGCTGAGGCCCAAGCCGCAGGCGCAAAAACAGCGCGATCCGGGCGTGTCGCTGACCATGCAGATCGGCGGCAACAACCCGCTGTCCTTCATCGTCGGGCTTTCCGCTACGGCAGGGCACCGCGTCTATGCCGGCTCGTGGGGCAATGTTGGCGCGACGCCCAATGCCTACTTTGTCGATGTGTTGGAGCTGGCCAATGCGCCGCTTGATGGGCTGAGCGGCGTCTTTGTCGAGAAGGAGCGTGCCACGATCCTTTGGGATGAGGCGCACCCCGAATTCGGCTATCCCATTGCTCAGGGCCGAAAGGGCGGCAAGGATCACCTCTGGGTCAAGTTCTACCGCGGCGACCAGACGACGCCTGACGCCTATCTGCGGTCCAAGTTCGGCTCGCATCCTTCCCGGCCCTATGATGCCGATATGGTGGGCTATGGCACGGCCTACGCCATCGTCACCACCCGCTATAACCGGGAGAACTGGAACGGGCGCCCGCCGTCGATGCTGTTCGAGGTCCGGGGCCTGCGCTGCTACAACATCCGCAAGGACTCGACCGCTGGTGGCTCCGGCTCCCATCGTCGTAATGATCCGGCGACATGGGAATGGACCGAAAACCCCTATGTGATTGCCTACAACATCGCCTTCATGGGCGTCTATGTCGGCTCGGAATGGATGTGGGGTTTGCAGAACCTGCCCATTCTGCGCCTGCCGCAGTCGGCGTGGATCGCGGCCATGAACGAAGCCGACCGGACGATGGCGGCATGGGGCAATCAGAAGCAGTTCACCATCGGCGGCGAGATCACCGTCGATATGCAGCCGGTCGATGTTTTGGACGAGATCGCCAAGGCATCGCTGGGCCGCTTCATCGAGAGCGCCGGCAGCTACAAGCCCCGCTGCGGCTTGCCCGGTGCGTCGGTGTGGAGCTTCGGTGAGGGCGAATTGCTTATCACCGACCCAAGGACCATCACGCCTTTCCCCGGCCTTGAGGCGACGCACAACGCTGTTGAAATCAGCTATTCCGAGCCGGGCGAGGCGTGGGGCACAAAGGCGGCGCCCGAAGCATCTGACGCCGGGATGATCGCGGCAGACGGCAATCGCAAGCTCCCGGTTGGCCTCACCCTGGGCATGGTGAGCCGCAACGAGCAGGCGCAACGCCTGGCCTATAGCTATCTCCATGACGGCCGCCGCTTCCGCACCTTCCGTGGCTCGTTCCATCCGATCTCATGGATGCTTGAGCCCGGCGACGTGATTGACGGGACCATTCTTTCGGAAGGATATTCCGGGAAGGCGTTCGAAATCCTCGAAATGTCTGGCCGCCGCACCTTCGTGCAGACCATGACGATCCGCGAGGTTGATCCGGACGACTTCGATCCGCCGGAAAGCGCGTGGCAACCTTGGTCTGTAGGCCCGATCCAAACGATCTATCCGCCCAGCCAGCCGGCCACGGGCATCAGCTTTGCGCCGCTCACCCTGATGGACAGCGACAATGTTGGCCGCCGCCCCGGCCTTGAGGGCTTCTATCAGGGCGGCATGGATGACGTCCGCTACTTCGCGGTGCAGGTGCGGCGGCCCGGCGATGCGCTGCCCTTCTTCGAGGGAGAATTCCCGTACCGCGCCGATGTCGTGGGCGAGGCAGCGCAGCCGATATTCAGCCAGGCCTTTCTTCCGAATATGGATGTGGAGGTCCGCGGGAAATATGTTCCCTTCACATCTCGGGAAACGGACTGGCGCTCTTGGATGCCGGTCAAGCTGCCCAACGTCAAGCTCGGCGCCAGCGACATCGCCCTCGATCTGTCCAACGTCGCCAAGGATGTGCTGGCCCAGATCGGCACCAGCCGCCAGGTCATTGAGACGTTCAAGCGCATCGGCACCTTGCTGGAGGAAGCCGACCGCGAAAGCTACACCAAGCGGGAAAGCCTGTTCCGCGAAATCAAGGTGGAACTGGAGGGATTGGAGGCCAGCTTCACCGAGATCATCGAGGTGGCCTTGGGGCCAGGCGGTGCCATCGCTACCGCACTGGAAAGCCTTTATGCGGCCATGGGCGGCAACACTGCCGAGGTGAATGTGCGGTGGCATGCTGAAGCGGGTGAGGGAGGGTTTGGCGCTCGATATGTGCAGCAAGCGGCCGTCAACGATGGGCAA
The DNA here is from genome assembly GCF_042648785.1 of Devosia honganensis. Classification (NCBI taxonomy): domain Bacteria; kingdom Pseudomonadati; phylum Pseudomonadota; class Alphaproteobacteria; order Hyphomicrobiales; family Devosiaceae; genus Devosia; species Devosia honganensis. The sequence continues at coordinate 18,785 of NZ_JBHRYD010000004.1, read as the reverse complement.
TTTCGCGCGGCGTCGCAGTGGCTGGATGTCCCGACAGATCCGTTGCAGCCAACCATGATCGGGTGGGCGGCCGGGAGGTTTGCCTGGTACACGTCGGCTGGCGTTCCAATTGTTGCCATGGATGAGAATGGCGTTCAGCGCTCCGCCAACAATGCGGTTATGATCAACTGGGTGACAGGCGCTATGAGGAACGACGCAGTATGACCATCCGCCGCTTCATTGATCCTGCGAGTGGTCACGTGGCCGTTTACGAAGTGCCGACCGATGTCGGAGACCCAGACGATCCGCTGGCGCCATGCAATGCGCCGCTCTCCAATCCGGTCCACAACATGTCGTATGTCTATTTCCATTCGGCCTTTGACCCGATGGAGGTGGCCGTCGATGCCACTGATGTGGTGGTTAGCCACCTTGCCATCCCTGCCGGATCGGGCGGGGGCGGTGCCGCTAGCGTCAACAATGGCCGGGTCTATGGCAATGTCACTCGCACCCACGACCTGCTCGCCCACGATTTGGGCTATGTGCCTGACTTTTTTCTGTTGCTCGGCTCGAATGTTGTCCATCCCGGATTCCCGGTACAGTTTGATAGCGCCGATGGTCGGGCGAGGGTGGTCACAGCCTATGCAACGGCCTCGAGGATCATGCTGCACGAGGTCGGGGTGCAGACCACCACGCCCCTGGCGGAGATCAGTATCACCTATACGGTTATGGTGCTGCGCCGCCCGCCAGCGCCTATCAACAGCACACTTTGGGACTATGACCCCGAGACCGATATCGTCCGCATGGCGGGCGACCGGTTCCGCTCGGATCGTCGCTATCTCCAGGTGGTTGATGGTGGGACGCCGTTCGGCATTCCTACGGGACGAACAGCAGATTTCAACAACGGCACGTTTCGGTCTGTGGCGCCTGACGGCACGATCCGGGATATCGTGCCCGCAACGTTTCGCGTTTCCTTTGGTCAGGGAGGGCCTGGTTGGGGCCCCGACGGGAACTACAAAGGCGGTTTCACCGGCGACCCGTCCGTTCTGGTGCAGGCACCATGAGCTTTTTCTATGAGAACGGTCAGATGGTCATCGAATACCAGGGCCGCCGGGTGGCGACGACCGAAGGGCGGTTGTTGCAGTTCGTGAGCGAAGAGCAGGAATTCACCACCGACATTGCCTTTCCCGACGCAAACAAGGGCCAACTCTACACGTGGTCGTATGGGACAAACACCGGCCCGACCTCCATCGGCTATTATGGCAACTGCCGTACTGCGGTTGGTGCCAGACCACAGGAGTGGTCAAATGATGTAGTTCTGGCCTCGGCCCCGACCGGGGCAGACCTATGGGTCGGCAGGGCAATGCTAACGCACACCAAAGCACCCTCACATACCTGGCTGGGTCAGACGCTTTCGCCTGCCGTGCCGGAGGGTGCCGAAATTCAACTATGGGGTTCCATGGTTGTGGAGATAGGCCCGGGCATTTCGCGAGGGCTGACGGTCGATATCGTTGACGGGCAATTACTTGTCCGGCTTGCCCACTCGGTTGGGCCCGCCGCTGGAAATTTCACCACCTACGGAACAGTGCCGCCTCAGGCCAGCCAGTTCAACGGCGTGCAGTTTTCAGGCATCCAGAATCAGGCCGTCGGCGGGGCAGCTCTTCCGGTCTTTTGGCGAGAGGGCAGTCCTTATTCAAAAACATTCAGTGGACAAACGGGCGGGCTGAGCAGCCCGGATCGAAGTGCTGCAGTCAGCATATGCAGTTCATATAACCGTGGCGGCGCCAATGCCGCTGTCTATGACGACCCAACTGACTATTCGTCCATCTACACACTGACTGTTCGGGGCCGGTTCGGCCGGCGAAGCTAACCTCATCAGGTAAATCATGACCCTTCCAACTTGGTACGACGCCGGGACCGTCTCGGTGGCGGGCGGCAGCGCGACTGTGACCGGCACCAATACGCTCTGGGGCGGTGACGCCATCATGACCGGGGATCTGTTCTGCGACCCGGCGCAGCCGTCGGTGCCGCCACAGCGCATCAAGCAGGTGGTGAGCGATACCGAGCTCGAGCTTTGGGCGCCGTGGCCGGGCTCGGCCATGACAGAGGCTTCCTATGAAATCCGCTATGTCGGAATTATCGAGCGCAGTACGGCGCAGAGCCGACGTGTTCTCGAGGATATGCAGGCGATCAACGCCAATCGACAGGGCCTTTTCTTTCGCTTCGATAATGCTACCGCCAACTCCGATCCAGGTGCGGGCCGCCTGCGCCTGAACAATGCAGACCCTGCCCAAGTGACGGCTATCTATGTTGACGACCTCGACGCCAGCGGTGCGTCGGTTGCGGGTGAAATCGACTCGTGGGGAGCAACGGTCGCTCCGGTCCGTGGCCGCATCTGGCTCCGTTCGATATCCAATCCGTCGTCGTTTCATTCGTATTCTGTCATCGCAGCGGTTGTAGATGGCACAGGCTACCGGATATTGACGGTGGTCCATGTGGGCGGGTCCGGCGGCTTTGCTGCTGACGATGGATTGATGATGGCCTTCGTCCCCAACGGAAGCCAGGGAGCCGGCTATTCTTACTCAGCCGAAGTTCTCGATATGGACGGACTTGAGATATACGAGGAGGAGGCCCCCGGATTTCGCGTCTGGGTCTTCGACTTAGGGGGTATCAATGCCAACCGCAGTGGCGTCGTTGAACTCAACGATGAAGGCGGCTGGGATATAGCCGCCATCTTCACCGGGCCGCAGGGCGAGCAGGGGCTGCAAGGCTTTCGAGGGTGGTCTCCCGTCTTGGCGGTGGTTGCCGATACGGAGCGGCGCGTGGTGCGACTTGTCGACTACACAGGAGGGGAAGGGACAAAGCCGACAGCTGGAATTGGTATGTATGTCGGGCCTGATGGCATGGTGAGCGACCCCGGGGATGCTACCAATGTTCGCGGGGCTACGGGCGACATTGAAGGGCTGACGTCCTTCTGGGTCGGACGCGTCACAGTCGACACCACCGCCGCCGCCGCTCGGACCGGCCTTGGGATAGTGCTGGCCTCGCAGGGTGAAGCAGAGGCAGGCACGGACAACACCCGCTATATGACCCCGCTGCGCACCGCCCAGGCTATTCAGAAGCTTGTTCCACCCTCGAAGGATTACGACCTCGAGATTTCCCAGATCGCCCTCAAGCTGGCGATGATGGAGGGCGAGGCGTGGGCCTATGGTGGCGGCCCGAACGGCAATGGCTATGCCGATGACCTCACCTCGCTGGATCAGATCGACGTGGCGGGGGCAACGAACCTCGATACGTCTGAGGCGGGAGTGCTGAAGCCCTCACAGCCCAATCCAGTAAATCAGGTGGACGCACATGCTGGACCGACATCGAGCAGCGGGACGGCCTCTGCGTCATCAGAGTTAAGCGGGTCATACCCTGCGTGGAAGGCCTTTGATGGCTTGGGGGGCGCATCCAGTGCGTGGGTAGCCCAGTCAGCCTCGTCGGTCGGGACACCGGAATGGATTAGTTATGCCTGGTCGGGGCCAAGTCGGAGCGTGGGATCATACTCAATACAAGCTACGAATAGCGACCTCAACCGTACGCCACGGGACTGGACTCTTCAAGGGTGGGACGGATCGGAATGGCTTACTCTCGATACACGATCCGGCCAAACAGGGTGGACAGCAAATCAAGTCAGGACATTCACCGCCCAGGCGATCATCGCCTGTAGCGAGCATAGAATTGTCATAACGATGAACAATGGGGGCGCGTATGTGCAGATGTCGGAAGTTCAACTTTTCAACCATCCTCCATTTAACGACCTAACCGTCGCTTCAGAGCCCTTCACGGCTGATGCCCCGCCCACCGAAATGCGGCTGCTCGCTATGGTGGAAGAAGTCGACGCGGCTGTGATCGGCGATGATTACGTGTTCGAGGTCAGCCGCGACGGCACTGACTGGACCATCATCACCATGGAGCAGGTGGCGCTTGATATCCCCGGCCGCAAAATGTTCTCCGGCGTGGCGGATGTGTCCGGGCTCGACCCCGGCACCAGCCTGAAATGGCGGCTCTCCACCACTGCCGTCATGGTCAAGCTGCACGATTACGTCATTCACTGGAGAGATTGACAATGGCCTATTTGCGCACCCCGAAAGCTCAGCGGCAGACCACGGTTTCGGACATCAAGGCCGAGGCCCGCCGCCGCATCATCGCCGTCATGAACGAGGACAAGCAGCGCAACACGTTGGCGGCCGGACTGGAAGCAACCATGACCTATGGCGCTGATCCAGCCAATTGGCCGCCCGATCTGCAACAGCGTCAGGCTGATGCCATGGCCGCCTGGGCCGAGATCGAGCGGCTGCGCACGCGGTCGGATGAGATCGAGCTTATGGACCCGCTACCGGAGGATGTGACGGATGATGGGCTGTGGTTGGGGTAGACGCCGCTCCTATCTTAACGCTGCGCCTCAGTTCACCATCCGCCGCAACTGATCAGCAATCGCCTGGTATCGGTTCAAGAGGTCATCAATCTTCTCGGGACTCTCGCCCCGATAATCGGCCAGAATAGAAATCTCATTCTCGACCAACCGAAGATTTTCGGAGGAAAGGGCGCCAAGGGCCAGCATATCTTCCCAGCGTTCAATAACTTGTTCGGAGAGCGCGATCCTATCGATGCCGGCCGGGGTTACTGTGATGGTCGTCAAACCTTCGCCTTCCGCCAGCCTGCCGCCCTGGCTTCCGCTTCGGAGCAAAACCACCGCTCACCGTGCGATGCGCTGATCCGCGTGTCGTTGTAATATTTCTGGCCTGGAACGTGATAGATGCGCTCGCCACGCGTGTTCACGTTGCCCTTGATGTTGCATTCGCCCTGCTGAGCAACGGTCTCCTGCATTGAAGTAACGCTCGCCATCCCAGTGGCAAGTACAAGCCCGGCCGACAAAGCAGCCATCCTCAGAGCGCGCATCTTTCCCCCCTCTGCCTTGGGCAAGTGGGCCGCATTTCTGCGCTTTCGTCAACTACTGGCGGGGCGGCATGGGCACCGCGTGCATACGGAGGCTCAACGACTGCCGAACTCGCCTGAACAAAAGGCCTGCCTCGGGTGACGATGAGGCAGGCCTGGGGAAGGGTTGCGCGTTCAGGACACATTGCGCCCATCCATGCTGTCCGCAGTGTCTGAACAAGCGGTTAATTCACTCACTCAACATCGATAGGAGGCCGATATGGCCAAGAACAACTTCGCCCACGCGCTGGGCGAGGTACTTAAGCACGAGGGTGGTTATGTCGATCATCCTTCCGATCCCGGCGGAGCCACCAACTTGGGCGTCACCATCGGCACGCTGTCCGGCTGGCTCGGGCGCAAGGCCACCAAGGCCGAGGTTAAAGCGCTCACTGTCAAGGATGTGACGCCGATCTACCGCAAGAATTACTGGAGCCGGGTGCGCGGCGACGATCTACCAGCGGGGCTCGACCTGGCTGTGTTCGACTTCGCCGTCAATTCCGGCCCGGACCGGGCAGCGAGGGCACTCCAGACAATCGTCGGCGTATCGGTGGATGGCGTTATCGGTCCAATCACCCTCGGGGTGATCGAGCGGATCGGTGCCACTGCCGTCATAGGCGACCTGTGTTCACATCGGCTCGCCTTCCTTGAGCGGCTACCCACATGGCCCACCTTCGGCAAGGGCTGGTCCCGCCGGGTCGCTGCGGTGCGTGCCGAGGCCCTATCGATGGCCCAATCCCCTCCTCAACCGGGTTCAGCGCCGCCCGAACGGGGCAGGGCACCCACCATCATCATCACCGCAATCGTCCTGGCCGCTCTCGTAGCGGCCTTTTTCATCACCCAAGTGAGGTTCTGACCATGCTGACTTCCATCATCCTTGCCGTCACTCAGAACGTGTTGGTGGGCTGGCTCTGGCGCCGGCTGCAAGAGCTGGTCGCCTGGGTCGCGGGGCTTGCGCCGCTGTTTATGATGCTCCCGCCCGAACACCAGGCGCTTATTGTGGCGGTCTTGCAGGGGCAGGGCGGCGGCTATTCGGTTTCCGCCTATATCGGCTTTGCCATGTATTTGTGGAGCCAGTGGCAGTCTTACCGGGCCACCGTGCGCCCCCAAGTCGTTACCGGCAGCGGGCGCAAGATTGCTCTCGACCCGTACACCCGCGCCGCCAGCGAAATCGAGGCGAGGGCATCCACCGCGCCCCGACCCCGCACGCTCTGGGAGCGCCTGTTCGGCAAATAACACCGGGCGGCTCCGGCCGCTCGCCTCTCCCTCGGGCATTCAGGGTTCAGCATGACCGACGATAATACGCAACGATCCCTGGGCCGGCTGGAAGGCCAGATGAGCGAGGTCTTGACCATGCTCAAAGCGTCCGGCGATAGTCGGGCGCGCCTTCATGAGCGGGTGGATGAAGTCTCAGACCGCCTCGGAAAGATCGAGGGCGATATCGGTATATCTGCTCAGGTGGATGTTCAGGTTCGCGAGCGGCTGGACGCCTTCGACGCCAAGTTGACCAATGACGTCATGCCGACCATCAACGAAGTGAAACGCTGGAAGATCACCGGGGTGACGGTGCTCGCTATGGTGGGCATGGCCGGAGCTGCCATCGGATCATTCCTGTGGTGGGCCTGGGATGTGATCGTCCAGAAGTGGAGTGGCGGATAATAGAGATCAGATAGCCGGCGCCCTGGTGAACGATAGACATGTATCGTTCATGGACGGAACGTCCACAGATGATATCCGCCCATTTTTGACATGTCGGCTCATAATGTTAAAAACCGCAGGAGCCACTACGCGTTTCCCATCCCGGTTGTGGCTTCGGGCTTGAGCGGTTTCCTATAATTCTGCTCTGTAAGAGCATTAGAACTGTTTTGGGGAAGGCGACCCAAAAGGACCTTTTATTCTTGACTAACGCAAAAACAGCCCTGCTAGTTATTGACTTGCAGGAAGCTAACCGGCCAACTGGCGCTTGGCCGGTTTTCGATTACTCAGGCGTTATTGATCGTTCAAGAGCGGTTATTGAGGCGGCAAGGGAAGCGGGGATTCAGGTTATCTACACGCGTCACTGGCACGCTAGAGACGGATCCGACTTGCTTCGATTTGAAAAGGTTGGCGAAGACGGTCAGCCTACCCATTGCGTAGAAGATAGCGACGCAGCCCAAATCAGCCCGGAGGTTGCATCCGCGGACGGCGACATCATCATTGATAAGACCCGGTATTCAGCATTCTTCGGGACGCGGCTTGAATCTGTTCTTCAACGGCTGAATATCGAAAATCTGATGATACTCGGCGTTTGGACGGAGGCCTGCGTAGAGACCACTGTCAATGACGCCGTTTGGAAGGGCTACCGGGTTACCCTTGTAAAGGATGCAATGACCACGGCCACACGGACAATGCATAAATCTGCCATTCTAAGCATGGCGAATTGGCTTTACGGCGGCGAAATCGTAGTGGCCGAACAGGCTGTCAAATTGATGAGAGGTGAGCCCTATAGGTCGTGGAAATTCTCTGTCCCGTCTCAGTTCCTTTTTGAAGCTGAAACCATCAAACAACTCTACGACCAGATATAAGGGATCATCATGCCCGTTGGAAAAAACACTATCGCCATCACCGCGGCGATGCTTCTTCTCGGCTCCCCCCATGCATTGGCTGCGGAAATCAATCCGGCTCGGGGAACCTGGGATTCAGGTTGGTTTGATACCGAAGTTTACATTGCTGCGCTACGTGAGCTTGGACACTCTGTGAATGAGCCCGTCACTCTTGATGATGCTGTTCGATATGAAGCCCTCAGTCAGCGTGATGCGGACTTTTCGGTCATGGAGTGGTTCCCGCTTTTCAACGATCGCCTGACCATGTTCGATAATCTCGAAGCGGTCGGTTACGTTATCCGTGGCGGCGCACTTGAAGGCTATCTGATTGATAAGAAGACGGCCGATGAATACGGCATCACTTCGCTGGCCGATTTTACCGACCCGAAGATATCAGCCCTATTCGATCGCAGCGGTAACGGCGTCGCCGATATGGTTGCCTGCCCGCCCGGATGGGATTGCGGCCTCGTTATCGATCATCACATAAGTGAATTTGGGCTGGAGGAGCATATTGAGCTGATAACGGCGGCCTACGATCCTGCGATGGCAGATGCTGTGGCGGCCCATGAGACTGGCGAGCCGATCTTCTTCTACACCTGGACCCCAAATTGGGTGCTCGGAGAACTGATGCCCGGCGAGGATGTGGTATGGCTTGAGGTGCCTTATTCGTCCCTCCCTGAGGGGCAGTCTCAGTTCGAGGGCCATACCGCAATTGCAGGAGTCTCGGGCTGCTCTAGCGATCCATGCGAGATGGGTTTTCCGGCCAACGATATTCGGCCGGTAGGCAACGTTGAGTTCCTTGAGGAAAATCCGGATGTTCGCCGTCTCTTTGAGGTTATGGAGATTCCTCTAGATGCAGTGGGCGAGCAAAATGTTCGTATGCGGGATGGCGAGAACAGCGATGAAGATGTGCGCCGGCACGCTCAAGAGTGGATTGCTGCCAACCAGGAGACTTTCGACGGATGGATCGAAGAAGCTAGGGCTGCGCTAGAACAGTAAAATTCTTCAAAGCTCAGTACCAAAGCATCAGCAATTGCCCCGGCCTCACGGTCGGGGCTTTTCTTGGCTTGGCTTGGAAGCCTTTGGATCATGAATGATGTGAGTCCCGGGCTTTGTTCTGCCCTTGGGGCACAGCATCACCAGCCGGATGAGTTTGTCATTTGTCAGGCCGCACAGCGCATCCCCACGGGCGGCCACTGCCATACCCGGAACGGGAACAGGCGGTCTGCGCGGGAAGGGACAAGCAGACCTCCGGACCCGAATGACTGGGCGCGCAACGGCGCTATTCGCACCACCACTCATGGCCATCCGGCCACCGGCGAGCCAGCCCCTCCTCGATGAGGATATCTCCCACGTCCCGCCCGCCAATGCGGATCGTCGCCAGGACGCGGCCATAGCGGTCTTGCCCAGAGGTCTGGACCGTGAAGGAATTGGAATTGAGCAGTTCCAGCAACCTGGCGCTAGCGCGGTGGGCCAGAGCGACCTCTGCCTGACCACCGCAGATGTCGTTATGGGGTTCCGGTGTGTCGTAGCTCTGCAAGCGCAGGTTTTGGCCATCGAGCCAGATCGTGTCACCGTCCACGACGCATGTATGGCGATTTCGGCCGCACATCGAAAATCGAGCGGTCCGTTCCTGTGCAGTCCCGGCAAAGGTCGCGACTTGGCTGCTGGCAGGCAAGAATTGATCGACTGCAATCCAGCCAAGACCGCAGACGGCAAAGAGGGCAATTACACCCAGCGCCGGGGTGACCGCATCTCGTTGCGGTGGGGCGGGACGCCTGGGCCGAGGGCGTTTAGGTCTGAGCCTGATGAACTTCATTTCGCTCCGTGAGGCCTTCTGGCCCCAGAAGTGGGGAACCTACTTAGGTCTCATTGAACGGGCGGCGCTGCTTCCGGGAGGGAGTGTCGATTCCGCTATTCTTCCGGTCGAGCTCTCGCACTTTTCGGTCAATTGCCTCCAGCAGTTCGGCGGCTTCGGCATCGTTCGTCGAGCCCTCGACAACCTGATCTTCCGATAGGCCGAGAATATGACGCACGCTAACGCTTGTTGGGACGCGGACCATGAGCCAGCAATAGCATGAATGCCGAACAGACATTACCACGCTCAAGGCAGGGCAAGTTCAGTCATTAGCAGACATCTGGCCGGGCGCAGGTGACCATCGCCATTCCATTGGGTGAAATCGCGAACACAAGAATGGCTAACCCTAAAATGAGTTAGCCAAAAACGCCAAAAAGCTATTTTAAATCAATGGCCGTTTTGAGCGGTGGTGGAGGGGACTGGATTCGAACCAGTGTAGCCTAAGGCGTCAGATTTACAGTCTGATGGATTTAACCACTCTCCCACCCCTCCACATAACGGGCAGGAGACGAGGCGCGCTTGCATCTCGTCGGGCGGTTTATGGTGGGCGGGGACGAAGGTGTCAACACCCTAGCAAGCCTTGCCCGCAAGAAATTGACGTTGTTGTCATTTTTTGGCCGGCACCGTCCCGGCGCTCTTGCCAGATCGGCCCCGATCGCGCTAAGCGGAGCGGTGGCTTCGCCCTGCGGGCGGGTATAGCTCAATGGTAGAGCAGCAGCCTTCCAAGCTGAATACGCGGGTTCGATTCCCGCTACCCGCTCCATACAACTCCTCAAAAATCCTGTTTACGGCATGACACCCGCTTCACTGGCGGTGTTGCGCGGCCGGGCCGAAAAGACCGGCAGGTCAAGGCTTTGCACACTGCTTCCAACCGGGGCAGGGGTGTGGTTCGAACGGCGATTGTCTTTTTAAAACTTGTTGTTAGGCTGGTCGGATGACTAGCTTGGAGAGAGTTATGGGCGACCAAATCGGCAACCCGACCCGAAGAGATTTCCTGACCATGGTGGGCGCCGTCGGCGGCGCCGCGCTGATGTACCAGACAATGGGCATGATGGGACTGGCGCAGGCTTCCCCCTATGCCGGCCCGATCAAGCTGGGCACCGCCCCGGCCAACAAGAAGGTGCTGGTGCTGGGGGCCGGCATCGCCGGAATGGTCGCCGCCATGGAATTGCGCGACGCCGGCTATGAAGTCGAAGTCATCGAATTCCGCGATGTCGCCGGCGGACGCTGCTGGACCATCCGGGCCGGCGATACCTATGAAGAGCTCGGCGGCGCGGTTCAGAAGGTCGATTTCGCCGAAGGGAATTACTTCAATCCCGGGCCGTGGCGGGTGCCCTACAACCACTACGGCATCATCGACTATTGCCGGCGCCTGGGCGTCGAGCTGGAGCCGCTGATCCAGATCAACAATTTCGCCTATGTGCACTCGAAGGATGCGCTGGACGGCAAGCCGGTGCGCTACCGGGAAATCAATTCCGATTTCCGCGGGCATATCTCGGACCTGCTCTCCAAGGTGACCAATCAGGGGGCGCTCGACGAGGTCCTGTCCGACGAGGACAAGGAGAATCTTCTGGCGGGCCTGCGCACTTTCGGGGCGCTGAATGCCGACAACGAATATGTCTCCGGCAATACGGCCAGCGCCCGCCGCGGATATGAGCGGGCGCCGGGCGGCGGCGTGGACGGCGCGCCGATCGCCAATGAAATCATGGACTTGTCGACGCTGCTCAGCTCCGGCCTGTGGAGCCGCCTCGCCACCAGCGAGGCCCTGAACAGCTCCATGCCGATCTTCCAGCCCAAGGGCGGCATGGACATGATCGCGCGGGCCATGGCGGAGAATCTGGGCGATCTGGTCAAGTATCGGAAGCGCGTGACCCAGATCAGGCAGGACGATGATGGCGTCACCGTCGTTTATGAGGACATGGACCAGGGCGATGCGGAAGTCACCACGACTGCCGATTACTGCGTCTGCACGATTCCGTTCTCGATCCTCGGGCAGATCGACCACGACTTCTCTTCCTCGCTGAGCAATGTCATCTCGACGATGTCCTATAATGCGTCGATCAAGGTCGGGGTCGAGTTCAAGCGCCGCTTCTGGGAAGAGGACGAGCACATCTACGGCGGCACCACCTATACGGACCTGCCGATCTCGCAGATCTCCTACCCGTCCAACGACTATCTTTCCGACAAGCCGGGCGTGCTGCTGGGCTGCTATTCCTGGGGGGCGACGGCTTACCAGTTCTCCTCGATGACGCCGGAGGAGCGCATCAGCCGCACGGTGGAGTTCGGCAGCCAGATCCATCCGCAGATGAAGGAGGAGTTCAAGGCCGGCGTGGCCGTCGCCTGGCACCGCGTGCCCTGGACGCTGGGGTGCTATGGCGCCTGGCAGGACAAGGAGGCGCAGTATCAGGACGGGGTGGCGATGGATCGCCGCATCGTGTGCGCAGGCGAGCACCTGTCCTATCTGCCGGCCTGGATGGAAGGGGCTCTGCTGTCCTCGCTGGACGCCATCACCCGCTTGCACGAAGTCGCCTCCAACGCAGCAGGAAAGTAAGAAAAATGCGTGTTCTCATCACTTTAGCCGCTGCGCTGGTTCTCGGCTCCACTACCGCAAGCGCACAGGACACCACGGCGGGCGACGATAGCCAAGCCTGGTTCGCCAGCTCCTCCGTGCTCACCCAGAGCACGGGCAAGGGCATTTACGATGCCGTATGCACCAGCTGCCACATGGCGGATGGAGCGGGCGCGGTGGGAGCCGGGCACTATCCGGCCCTGGCCGATAACGAGATGCTGGAATTCGCCGATTACCCCATCTACATGGTCGTGCACGGCAGCGGCGCCATGCCGCCGCTGGGCGGGGTGCTCAACGATGAACAGATCGCCCAGGTGGTGAACTATATCCGCACCCATTTCGGCAATGACTATCAGGACGAACCGGCGACCGCCGACATGGTGGCCGGAGCCCGATAGGCCCCGATCGGGTACGATTTTCATGGCGGCCGGGTTTCGGCCGCCATGTCCGGACGGTCGTCCGCATTTGCCCGCCGAACGCCAGCACATCGTTAGCATTTCGCGCTGCATTCAGTGCCGCGCGAGCAGCCATTCCGCGGTTTCGGGGGCGATCTCGCGCAGGGGCACGAGGACGAAATCGCGCTCATGGGCGAAGCGATGGGGCAGTGTCAGCTTCGCCGTTTCCATCTCCACCCGGTCATAGGCGATGAGGTCGATATCGATGAGGCGCGGCCCCCATACCTCGTGACGCACCCGGCCCATGTCGCGCTCGATGTCGAGACAGGCATGCAGCAGGTCGATGGGGGAAAGGGAGGTGTCGATCTCGGCGGCCATATTGGCGAAATCGGGCTGGTCGGTCTTGCCCCAGGGCGGGGTGCGGATCACCGAGGACCGCGCCACCACCGCGATGCGGCCATGGGCGGCGAGCCGGCGCATGGCCTCGGCCAGCTGGGCCGGCGGATCGCCGATATTGGCGCCGAGGCTGAGCCAGGCCCGGGCCATCAGGCGGGGGGCCGGAGGCGATGCAGCTCGATCGCCGCCTCGCCCCGCACCATGGCGATGGGCGCCTCCGGCTTGCGCACGCGCACGATGACCCAGCCCACATCGGCGAAGGCGGCGAAAATGGCGTCGACGATATTCTGGGCGACGGCCTCGATGAGGTTCATGCGCTTGGTCTCGAAGGCGGATTTCACCGCTTCATAGATATCGGCATAGGAGACGGTGGCGCCGATGGCGTCGGTCTCGGCCGGTCCCGACAGATCGACACCGCATTGCAGGTCGATGAAGAAACGCTGGCCCAGCGCATTCTCCTCACTATAGAGGCCGTGATAGCCGTAAAAGCCCAGATCGCTGAGGATGATGCGGTCGCCGGAAAAAGGGCTGGTCATGGCAATGGCTCCGGACGGGGTGGGGATCAGGTCCGGCCCGGACCATACAATGTCGCCTCGGCCACGCGAAGGGCATCGCGGTTGGGCGCGACATCATGGACGCGGAAAATATGGCCGCCGCGCTCATAGCCCTGAACGCTGGTGGCGATGGTGCCGGGCAGGCGCTCATGCGGCTGGTTGTCGAGCAGCCGGCCGATCATGGATTTTCGCGAGGTGCCGACGAGAAGGGCATTTTTCGGGAAAGAGTTCTTCAAATCAGCGAGTTGGCGGAGAATGCCATAGTTCTGGTCGAGGGTCTTGGTGAAGCCGAAACCCGGGTCGAGAACGACGCGGGCGGCATCGATGCCGGCAGTTTCGGCGATGGCGAGGGTACGCTCGAAATAGCGGACCATGGCGGGCAACGGCCCGGTCGCGGCGGTCCAGCCCCGGTCCCAGTGCATGGCGATGACCGGCGCCTGGTGCCGGGCGGCGATCCCGGCCATTTCCGGGGCGCCCTGGAGGCCGTTGACGTCGTTGACGATATCGGCCCCGGCCTCGATAGCCCGATCCGCGACCGGGGGCTTCATGGTGTCGATGGAGATGGGGACTGCAATACCGGCGGCGCGGATGGCCTCGATGACCGGCACCACGCGGTCCAGCTCCTGCTCGACGCCGACCGGCTCGGCGCCGGGACGGGTGCTTTCGCCGCCGATATCGAGAATATCCGCCCCTTCCGCCAGCATCAGCCGCGCATGGGCAAGGGCGGCGTCGACCCGGTCGTGGCGGCCGCCATCGGAAAAGCTGTCGGGTGTGACGTTGAGAATGCCCATGACCAGCGCGCGCGGGCCCAGAACAAGCGGCGGGCGATGGCGCAGGGGGATGGAGTGGGTGCTGTGCATGATCCGCTACAAAGGTGACTGCCGCATCTGCGGAGCGGGGCGGCGCGCTCGAGGCTAAGCGATGTCGGGTCAGGAGGGGGTGGGGCCTGACTGCCGTTCTGCCGCCCGCTTCTTCAGAATTTCCAGGGCTTTGTCGGCTGTCCGCATATCGTCACCGACATGTACACCATCATTGCCGTAACGGGGATAATATCCCGGCAGATCAACCACGATGCTGTCTTCCCCATAGCTTATGCGCACGGGCCGGATATCACGGAAAAGCGTTTCGCCGGTTTCGGGCGATACCATCGTTTCTGGAAGACGTGTGCTGGCGGTGGCCATTTCTATCTCTGCTTGAACGAAACAACGATGAATTCGGTGACGATGTCCGCCTGAAACTTGATATATATAACATCAGGTCACCGGCAGGAACATGATAGACGTCCTGCCAGCGTGATGAGTCCATATAGGTGGTCATGGACTTGTAGAACATAGGACGTTCAATGGACCGAATGATGGCGGCAATGGCCTGGCTGTCGAAGCCGAGCCCACGCGCGTCCTGCGCCGCTCTCGTGGTCATTGCCAATGTCGAGACCGAACCGAGAACGTGCTGAAGACGGCTAAGGTCGTAAGTCGGCTTCAGCTTTTCCATCTGCTCCCGAAATTCGATCGATCCGACGCCTGCCCATCCTCGGGCAAATCATCGGCCGGTGCAACTATTGCCGCCGCCGTGCCTCCAGCGCCGCCTTGATCGCCAGGGTGGCCACGGCGATGAGGGTGAGGGTGGAGGCGGCGGCGAAGGCGCCGGTGATGTTGAAGTCGTTGAACAGCAGGTTGATCTGCAGGGGCAGGGTATTGGTCTGGCCGCGGATGGCGCCGGAAACGACGGAGACGGCGCCGAATTCGCCCATGACGCGGGCATTGGTGAGCACGGCGCCATAGACCAGCGCCCAGGAGATGTTGGGCAGGGTGACATAGCGGAACATCTGCCAGCCGGTGGCGCCGAGCGACAAAGCGGCCTCCTCGTCCTCGGTGCCCTGCTGGCTCATCATCGGGATGAGCTCGCGGGCCGCATAGGGCGCGGTGACGAAGAGGCTGACGAGAACGATGGCGAGCGGGGTGAACATGACCTGGAGGCCGGCCGCCTGCAGGGCCGGCCCGAACAGGCCCTGGCCGCCATAGAGGAACAGATAGGTGACGCCGGCGACGATGGGGCTCATGGCGGCGGGCAGGTCGATGAAGCTCACCAGAAGCTGGCGGCCGCGAAAGCGGAAACGGGTGACCAGCCAGGCCAGCGCCGCCCCGACCACGATATTGACCGGGACCACCACCAGGGCGGTGAGCACGGTGAGCAGGATGGCGTGGCGGGTATTGGGCTCGACTATATTGGAAAAATAGACGCCCAGGCCCTCGCGCAGGGCAAAGGAGAAGATCAGCGCCAGCGGCACCAGCAGGGTGAGCCCGGCAAGCAGCACGGCGAGGGCGATGAGGGCGATCTCGGCGGGGGACCGGACGGTCGCATGGGATTGCCCGGGGCGCGGCGCCGCTTTCCCGGCGGACGAGGGCGTTGCGGCGGCAGCGCCGGCGGGCCCGTTTCCGAAGATGGGGCCAGGGCGGGTCCGGAAGTTCCGCGCCCGGTGCCTTCCATCGTGGGGGTCGGCAGAGGACGGGCGCCGACCGGCAAGCGGGTCGAGTTCTCCCGCAAGGGAAGAGGCGAAGCTGCGGGGCTGCGAGAGCGGGGGCATCAGGCGCTCCTTTCGACATAGCGCGTCTGCCAGGCGGCGAGGGCGTTGGTGGCGAGAAGGGTGAGGAAGGCGACCAGCAGCAGCACGAAGGCGAGGGCGGCGGCGGCTTCGTAATTATATTCGTCGAGCCGGATATAGATCAGCAGCGAAACGATCTCGGTCACCCCGGGCAAATTGCCGGCGATGAAGATGACCGCGCCGAATTCGCCCAGCGAGCGGGCGAAGGACAGGACGCAGCCGCCGATGAAGGCGGGCAGGATGGCGGGCCAGATGATGCGGGTGAAGACCTGGAAGGGGGTGGCGCCCAGCGTATGGGCCGCCGCCTCGAGGCTCTGGTCCAGCTCCTCCAGCACCGGCTGCACGGCGCGCACGACGAAGGGAATGGAGGTGAAGGTCATGGCGGCGATGATGCCGAGCTGGGTGTAATTGACCTTGATGCCGCCGGGTTCGAGAAACTGGCCATACCAGCCGGTCTGGGCGAACAGCGTGACCAGGACCAGCCCGGCGACGGCGGTGGGCAGGGCGAAGGGCAGGTCCACCAGCGCATCGAGGACGCGGCGCCCGGGGAAACGGTAGCGGGTGAGCACGAAGGCCAGCAGCAGGCCGATCAGCCCGTTGAGGACGGTGGCGCAAAGGGCCGAGGTGAAGGTGATCCGGTAGGCGGCGACGGCCCGGGGCGAGCTGACGATGCGCCAGAACTCCGGCCAGCCCATGCCGGCGAGCTTGAGCAGCATGGCGGCGATGGGCAGCAGGATGATGAGGGTGATGTAGAACAGCGAAATGCCCATGGTCAGGCCGAAACCGGGCAGGAGATGCTTGCTGGCGGGTCTGGACATGGGGGGCTCGCTGGTTTTGGTTCGTGGGGTGGCGGGGATTCCCCTCAAGGGCAGGGCAATCGCATATGAAAAAATCTGTGAGGACGATCCCTTCACCTCCCTCCCCCTTGAGGGGAGGGAATGAGGGTGGGGGTTCGGGAATCCGATTGATCCATCGAGAAAATCGACAGCGCGGAACCCCCACCCCTAACCCCTCCCCTCAAGGGGGAGGGGAACGCGACAGCGGCCATTGCACCGTCTGGCTCATATGCAATTCCCTTGCCTCCAAGGAGGGAGGGAATGCCGCGGCTACTGGTTGACGAAGACCTGGTCGAGCAGGCCGCCATCGGCGAAGTGTTCCTCGCTGATCCGGGCCCAGCCGCCGAAGCCGTCCTCGGCGGTGACGAGCCGGACTTCGGGGAAGCGGTCGGCGAATTCGGCGGCGACGGCCTCGTCATTGGGGCGGTGATTGCGCTCCGCCACGATATGCTGGCCCTCGGGGGAGTAGAGGAATTCCAGATAGGCGCGGGCGAGGTCGCGGCTGCCGCGGGCGTCGACCACCTTGTCGACGATGGCGACGGGAAATTCGGCCAGCAGGCTGACGGGGGGCACCACGGCCTCGTATTTGTCGGCGCCCAGCAGCTCGACCGCGCTCAGCACCTCGGCCTCGAAGGTGATGAGCACGTCGCCGAGCTGGCGCTCGGTGAAGGCGGTGGTGGCGCCGCGCCCGCCGGTCTCGAAGACGGGGACGTTGAGGAAGACTTTCGTGAGATAGTCCTCGACCTTGGCGCCGTCATCGGCGAACTCCTCATTGGCCCAGGCGCGGGCCGCCAGATAGGTGTAGCGGCCATTGCCGGAGGTCTTGGGATTGGGGAAAATCACCTGAACGTCGTCGCGGGCCAGATCGGCCCAGGAGGTGATGTTCTTGGGATTGCCGGCGCGGACGAGAAAGGCGGGCAGCGAATAAAAGGGCGAGGCCTGGTTGGGAAAGGCCTGCTGCCAGTCGGCGGAAACGAAGCCGCCCTCGACCAGCCGCTCGATATCGGTCACCTGATTGAAGGTGACGACGTCGGCGGGCAGGCCCTCGAGAATGGCGCGGGCCTGGGTGGAGGTGCCGGCATGGGACTGGTTGACGGTGATCGCGGCGCCATGGGCCGCCTCATAGGCGGGAACGAAGGTGGCGTTCTCGGCGTCGAACAGTTCGCGGCCGATATCGTAGGAGGCGTTGAGGATGTCGGTGGGCTGGGCCAGGGCCGGCGTTGCGGCCAGGGCCAGGGCGGCGAAAGCGGAGGCGAAAAGCTTGTTCATGTGACGCGAATTCCATCGGCTTGGTCGGATTGCCGATGGTGATGCGACGGCGCCGGCAGTGGCGTAAAGAGCTAAATGCCTGCTTCGGACGAGTAATTTACCGGCCGCTGCGCGGGGGCAAAGACGTTGCGCGGGGCCGCGCTTCCGCGCCAATTCCTTTCCGCGGGAAAGACCGGCCGCCCGGGGGCGACCGGCGCCTGAGCGGCGTGAATCCCTTGCGGGCGCACACCGGCCAGAGTTTCCGCATCCTCCTCGAATGCTATTTCGACACGGCCCGGCCGATGATGATGATGATGCAGGCTCCGATGAAGCCGGCAATCAGATAGCCGATCCAGCCGCCGAAGGAGATCCCCAGAAGCCCGAAGACCAGGCTGGCGAGAATGGCGCCGACGATACCCAGAAGGACATTCTTGAGCACGCCGCCGCCGGCATTCATGAACATGCTTGCCAGCCACCCGGCGACGCCGCCGATGATGATGGCCGCAATCCAGCCCACTCCGTCAAAACCCATTTGCTTTCTCCTCGCGCTGAGTCTGTTGACAGCGAAAGGGTGGCACAGTGGACGGAAAACGCAAGATCGGTTCGGAGCGAGGTGTTTTGTGCGGCGTGGGAGCATTCCCCTCCCCTTGGACGGAGGGGTTATTTTGGCTTTCCTGGATTGGTGTTTTGTTGCCCACACCAACGCTGCGCTGCCCTCGGGCTCGACCCACTGCTGTCCGGTTTAATCTGGTGAGAACTGGAGGGTCATTTGGCGGGTATCGCGGGGTATTG
>NZ_JBHRYD010000003.1:0-7099 GCF_042648785.1 Devosia honganensis | reverse complement strand
AAAAGTGTCAGGCATGTCCCCGAACATCTGTCAGCTATGTATCAGGGCCGAACAACAAGTCGGGTGGTGACGGTGGGGAGGGCTTCGTTCAGGGGTGAAGCGGCGGTTTGCGCTGGCGCTTTCCTAAAGCTGTTCGGCGCGCAGTTGCGCCGCGCTTTTGGGCGAGAGCAGGCCGGGGGGGACGTCGAAGACGGTTTTGGCGCCGTACTGGCCCGAAAGGTGGAGGCGGTGGGTGGCGCGGGCATAGGCGACCAGCACCGAGGCGGTGAATTCGGGGTTGCTGTCGAGCTTGAGGCTGTATTCGACCACCTGCGTCTGGGTGGAAGACGTGTTGCCGCTGCGGATGACGAAGCCGCCATGGGGCATGGCGCGGTGACTGTTTTCCATTTCCTCGGCGGAGATGAAGGTGACCGTGGTGTCGTACTGATCGAAATAATGCGGCATGGTGACGATGGCCTGGCGCACCGCCTCGGCGTCGGCACCGTCTTCGAGCACGACGAAGCAATCGCGGCGATGGGACTGGCGCGGCGTCAGCACCGGACGGGAAGCGCCGCGCACCAGATCGACCGCCTCGGGGACGGGCCGCGTATATTGCACGCCTGCGGCGACGCCCGGCACGCGGCGCACGGCATCGGAATGGCCCTGGCTCAGCCCGTCGCCCCAGAAGGTATGGGTCGCCCCATCCGGCAGCAGCGCCTCGCCCATGACGCGATTGATCGAGAACAGGCCCGGGTCCCAGCCGACCGAGATGAGCGCGGTCCGCTCATTGGCCAGCGCCGGCGCGTCCATGGACGCGAAATATTCGGGGATACGGGCGTGGGTGTCAAAACTGTCGACGGTGTTGAACAGGGCCGCAAGGCGCGGCCCCTGCTCGGGCAGGTCCTCCTTGGAGCCACCGCACAGGATCAGCACGTCGATGCGGCCGGCATGGCCCGGCAGCTCGGCCATGGAAAACACCGGCGCGCCCGCCAGTGACGGGATGACACTTTCCGGCGCGCGGCGGGTATAGATGCCCACAAAGCGCATATCGGGGTTTTTCTGGATCGCGGTCTCGACGCCGCGTCCGAGATTGCCGTGGCCGGCTATGGCGATCCGGATCTGGTCAGCCATGATGGGTCCTGTGTTGGTTGCGGGGTTCTGCGCCGGCGTTTCTAGAGGCTTTCAGGTTTTGGCGGAAGCGGCGACCCGGCGCCCCCTCCCCCTTGAGGGGAGGGTTGGGGAGGGGGTGGGTTTATGAGCCACCGAAGAGGACCCCCACCCCCAACCCCTCCCCTCAAGGGGGAGGGGAGCAAAGGCACCGATTCCGCCTGACAATGAAAGGCTCTAGCTCCCTCCCCTCAAGAGGGTGGCGAAGGGCGATGGTCAAGGTGAATATGAGATGATCCGGTTCCAACGAATAGTATTTTGCCTAAAGACTCAACGTGCCCTGCATGCGCTCCAGCAGCGCCATGTCGGTCTGTTGCAGCCGCATCGGGGTGACGGTGATGGCGCGGCCGCGATGCAGGGTTTCGAAATCGGCTTCGGGATCGAGCGGCTTGGGTGTCTCGGGAATGGCCATGAAGAACTCGCCATCCTTGTCGCTGGGATAATAACGGATGGGCGAGCGCGAGAAGCGCTGATGGGCGACGGCGGCGAGGCCGGTGACCTCGCCCGTGGCGCAGAAGGGGAAGTTGACGTTGTAGAACACGTCTTCCCCATCATGGGCGGCGAGAATGGCCGCGACCACCTCGGCGCCGAAATGGCCGGCATTGGTCCAGTCGGGATCGCGCGAGACGTCGTAATTCATCGACTGGCTGAGGGCGATGCCGATGGCGCCCTGCAGGACGCCTTCGCGCGCCCCGGCCGCCGTGCCCGAGCAATTGATGATATCGCCCAGGTTCTGGCCCGCATTGACGCCGGAAAGGACGAGGTCGGCGGGCCTGTCGCCCAGGATATGGGTCATGCCGGCGACAACGCAATCGGCCGGCGAGCCGCCGATGACGGCGAAACGGCGCGGGCCGCGCTCCTCGAAGGACAGCTCGCGCCCGAAGGTGAAGCGGTGCCCTGCCCCGGACTGATTGCCGTCCGGCGCCACGATCCATACATCGTCCGACAGCGCCCGGGCGATGCCGGCCAGGATGGCCAGGCCCGGCGCATCCACGCCATCGTCATTGGTGAGCAGGATGCGCGGCGCCATGTCAGCGCCCGCCGATCGCGGCGAGGCCGCCCATATAGGGGCGCAGCGCCTCGGGGACCAGCACCGAGCCGTCCTCCTGCTGGTAGTTCTCGAGGACGGCGATGAGGCAGCGGCCCACCGCCACGCCCGAGCCGTTGAGCGTGTGCACATAGCGGGGGGGCTGCCGCTCGCCCGCCGGGCGATAGCGCGCCTCCATGCGGCGGGCCTGGAAATCGCCGCAGACGGAGACCGAGGAAATTTCCCGATAGCTGTCCTGGCCCGGCAGCCACACCTCGATATCGTAGGTCTTGCGGGCCTGGAAGCCCATGTCGCCGGTGCACAGGGTCATGACGCGGTAATGCAGGCCCAGGCGTCGCAGCACGGTCTCGGCGCAGGCGAGCATGCGCTCGTGCTCGTCGATGGCCGCTTCGGGCGTGGTGATGGAGACCAGTTCCACCTTGTCGAATTGATGCTGGCGCAGCATGCCGCGCGTGTCGCGGCCGGCCGAGCCCGCCTCGGAGCGGAAGCAGGGCGTCAGCGCGGTGAAGCGCAGCGGCAGTTCCTCCTCGGCGAGGATGGATTCCCGCACGAAATTGGTCATCGGCACTTCGGCCGTGGGGATCAGCGCCAGCCGGCTTTCGCCGTGCGGGGTGAAGAACAGGTCTTCCTCGAATTTGGGCAATTGCCCGGTGCCGAACAGCGCATCGTCGCGCACCAGAACCGGCGGCTGCACTTCGAGATAGCCGTGCTCGGTGGTGTGCAGGTCGAGCATGAACTGGCCCAGCGCCCGCTCGAGCCGCGCGAGCTGCCCCTTGAGGACGACGAAACGGCTGCCCGAGAGCCTGGCGGCGATCTCGAAATCCATGTCCTTCTCGGCGACGCCGATCTCGAAATGCTCTTTCGGGGCGAAGGCGAAGACGGGCTTGGGCGGGCGCAGGCGGGCAGCGGTTTCCGCCGTGCCGTTGGGGCCGAAATATTCGACATTGCCGCTTTCGTCGTCGCCCTCGGGAACGTCCTCGAGCGGCATGTTGGGAAGGGCGGCGAGGGCGTCGCGCAGCTCCTTTTCGACCGCGCGCTCCTCGGCCTCGCCGGCGGGGATGAAGTCCTTGAGGCGCGAGACTTCCGCCATCAGTTCGGCGGCGCGCGCCTCGTCCTTCTGCGCCTTGGCCTGGCCGATCTGCCTGGACATGGCATTGCGCTTTTCCTGCGCCTCGTTGAGGCGGACGATGACCCCGCGGCGGCGCTCGTCGATGGCGATGAGATCGGAGGCGCGCACGGAGCCGTTCCCGCGCCGCGCCATGGCGGCATCGAAAGCCTCGGGATTGTCTCTGATCCACTTGATATCGAACATCGTGCTACGGGTCCTTGCCCGCCTCTTGGGAACAACGGAACGGCCTCGTGCCGGGCATGGCGGCAGGGACGGACGAAAATCCGGCGATCAGGATTCGGCTGAAGCTTCGGCCGCCAGCGCCCGGGCCCGGCGGCGCTCCACCAGGCGAACCGACAGGATGGACAGTTCGTAGAGGCCGTACATCGGCATGGCAAGGCCGATCTGGGAAATGGGATCGGGCGGGGTGATGAAGGCGGCGACCATGAGGATGCCGACAATGGCGTAGCGCCGCCCCTTCCTGAGCTGCTCGACATTGACCAGCTCGATCTGGGCCAGCAGGGTCAGCACCACGGGAAGCTGGAAGCAGACCCCGAAGGCCAGGATCAGCGTCATCGCCAGGCCCAGATATTCGGACACCTTGGCCAGCAGCCGGATCTCCTCGGTCTGCATGCCGGCGAAAAAGCCCAGCGCCATGGGCAGCACGACGAAATAGACCATCATGGCGCCGAGCAGGAAGAAGACCGGCGTGGCGACGAGATAGGGCACCAGCGCCTTGCGCTCGTGCTTGTACAGACCCGGCGCGACGAAGCGGTAAATCTGCATGGCCAGGAACGGAAAGCCGAAAAACACCGCGCCGAAAAACGCCAGGTTGAGCTGGGTGAAGAAGAATTCCTGCGGGGCGGTGTAGATCAGCTCCATATCGCCCGGATTGGGATAGATGGAGCGATAGGGATTGAGCAGGATATCGAAGATCTGCCCGGCGAAGATGAAACAGACGACCATCAGCACCACGATGGCGATGGCGCTGTGGATGAGCCGCTTGCGCAGCTCGATGAGGTGATCGAGCAGCGGCGCCTCGCTGCCGGCCAGCTCGTCCTCGACCTCGGGCTTGTCCTTGCTCTTGTCCTCGATCTGCGGCTTGGTGTCGGCCATTCTCAGTTCTTTCCGGCCGTATCAGCGGGCTTCTTGCGGGGCGCGCGGGGTTTTTTGGGCGCAGCGGCGGGCTTGGGAGCCTCGGGCTCGGCGCTCGCGGCGGGCTTGGCGGCAGTTTTGCGGGCCGGCTTCGCCGCGGCGGTGGATTTGGCGGCGGTGGATTTGGCCGTAGCCTTCGGCTTCGTCGCGCGGGGTTTGGCGGGCTCGTCGGCGACCGGGGCAGGCTTGGCGGCCGGCGGCATGCCGGCCTTTTCGCGGATCTCGTCGACCACGCTCTCGGCCTTGGGGTCGGCAGGCTTGATGACGCCGCTCGGCTTGGGGCCGCTGGGGGTCATGGCATTGAATTCGCGGCGGATCTCGTCGGCGGTCTGCTTGAGCGGCGAGGTGATGGAGTTGCGCAGATTGCGCACTTCATCCAGCCCGGTGGCCTTGTTGATCTCGCGCTGGAACTCGCGGCCCATGCGCTGGATCTGGCCGATCACCTTGCCCACCTTGCCCATGACGACAGGCAGGTCCTTGGGGCCGATGACGATCAGCGCCACGACGCCGACGACCAGCATCTCTGTCCAGCCTAGACCGAGCATGAAAACTCTCTCCGAACGGCGGCCATGCCGCCTCTAGCAGTGAAAAGGCAGAACGCTCAGGCGTCCTTGCTCTTGTCCACTTCGCGGGCATCGACCTCGGCCGTGGCCTGGATGCGCTCCACCGACTTGTCGTCGTCGTCCTTCATGCCCTTCTGGAAGGCTTTGATGCCGGAGGCGACCTCACCCATCATGCCGGAAATCTTCCCGCGGCCGAAGAGCAGGATAACGACGACGGCGACGACGAGAATGCCCCAGATAGACGGCGCGTGCATGGTAGTCTCCCTACAAGTCCTGATACGCGTTACACGCGATATGTAGACCGAGAAATAGGTTTAATCGCGCCCGAACACAAGAACGTGTTGCCCTTTCACCCCATGAAAGCCGCGCAAAACCGCCCTGGTGGCGCTTTGCCGCAAGTCTTTCGCGGATCAGGCCTCGTCCTCCTCCGGCTCCGGGTCGCCCGGATCGGACGGGTCGAGCGGGTCCTCGTCCTCGCGCAGCGCACCATCGAAGGGCAAGGGGATCTGCAGATCCGGCGGCAGGCGGCCCGAAAGCAGTCCCGCCCCCTTCAACTCCTCCAGCCCCGGCAGGTCGGAGAGGCTTTCCAGCCCGAAATGATCGAGAAAGGCCTCGGTAGTGCCATAGGTGACCGGGCGGCCCGGCGTACGGCGGCGGCCGCGCATCCGCACCCACCCCGCTTCCATCAGCAGGTCCAGCGTGCCCTTGCCGGTGGCGACGCCGCGCACTTCCTCGATCTCGGCTCGGGTGGCGGGCTGGTGATAGGCGATGATGGCGAGGGTTTCGAGCGCGGCGCGCGAGAGCGGCCGCGTCTCCTGCTCCTCGCGGCGCAACAGGAAGCCCAGATCCTCGGCGGTGCGGAACGCCCAGCCCTCGCCGCGCCGCACCAGATTGACGCCCCGCTCCGCATATTGCGCCTGCAGGCGGAGCAGCAACGCCTCCACATCGGCGCCCTCGCCCAGAAACGGCGCCATCTGGGAAGGACGCAGCGGCTCGGCGGAGGCGAACAGCAGCGCCTCCAGAATGCGCAGATGGCGGCGCCGAACCTCGCCGGTCCCGTCGTCCCCCGCCCCCTCGTCCCGATCGCCGCCGCTCACCGCGCATCGCTCCGGCGGCGGCGCAGGAACAGCGGCCCAAAAGTCTCGGACTGGCGCAGGTCGATCTCCCCCTGCCGCGCCAGTTCGAGGCTGGAGGCGAAGCTGGAGGCGCGCACCGTGGCCCGCTCCGCCGGGCTGGCCAGATAATCGGCCAGATAGAGGTCGAGCGGCACCCATTCCATGCTGTCCCCGATCAGGCGCTCCAGGATGTCGCGCGCATCCTGCAAGGACCATACCGTGCGCAGCAGCGGGGTATAGCCGGAAACCACGCCACGCTCGCGCTGGCTGGAATACGCCTTGAGCAGATCGTAGAGGCTGGCCTCCCAGATCGAGCGGCGGGCGATCTCGACGGGCTCGGGCGCGCCGCGCGCCTGCACCTGGAATCCCCGGCGCGGGCGGTTCATCAGCCGGGAGCCGGCATCGCGCATGGCCTCGAGGCGCTTGAGGCGGAATTGCAGCATGGCCGCCAGCATTTCCCCGCTCGGCTCCTCGTCGCTCGCCGCCTGCGGCACCATCAGCCGGCTCTTGAGATAGGCCAGCCACGCCGCCATGACGAGATAATCGGCCGCGACCTCGATGCGCCGCTCGCGCACCGTGTCGATGAAGGCAAGATATTGCTCGGCCAGCGCCAGCACGGAGATGGCCGACAGATCGACCTTCTGCCGCCGCGCCAGATCGAGCAGCAGGTCGAGCGGCCCCTCATAACCGTCGACATCGACATGCAGCACCTCGTCCCCCGCGGGAAGCCTGGGCGTGTCGAACCAGTCGGTCTGGGCGCTTGTCATCGGGAAGGGTCGCCGGTGGACGTCATGCCGCCAGTCTTGGCCGGGGATGGCAATGGCGTCAAGAAGGGGGTGGAAGCGGCGGTTTGCGCCGGATGTCATCCTCCCTCCCCGCGTGTCCGGTCGAAACATTTTGCTGGCGGGGACAGGCCCTAGGGTCGAAGCCCGAGGGCAGCTTGGGGGGATGAGGATATAGGAAC
>NZ_JBHRYD010000002.1:0-35005 GCF_042648785.1 Devosia honganensis | reverse complement strand
CTCACTGCATCAGCCGGGATGCGCATCCCGGCTGATGCAAGCAGTAAAGCAAAAATCGTCCACACAAGCCCGAGGGCAGCGCCTTCAAACGCTCTGCCCCTCCCCGTCGTGAACCTCCACCCGCCGGGCCTCGCTGGACAGCAGGCTTTGCACGATGCCCTGTTCCTCGGCGATGCGCGGCAGGCTGACGCGCAGGCGCACGCCGTCCGGCGCGCGCTCCAGCACGGCCTGGCGGTCCGAAACGCCCAGATGTTTGAGAGCCTCGTGCGCCCTCGAGGCGGCGGGCCAGTCGGCAAAGAGCGCAAATGCGGTGCGAGGTCGGCGGGACATGGGAAAATCACCGCGTCCCGGTCTCGCTTTCGGCCAGTTGCCGCAGCCGGTTCAGGTCGCGGATGACGAAGCAGCCGCGATTGGGCAGGTCGATGATGCCGCGGGCCCGCAGCTTGGTCATGTTGCGGCTGACCGTCTCGATGGTCAAGCCCAGATGGTCGGCGATGTCGGCCCGGCACATCGGTAGGCTGACGCGCTGGTCGTTCGCCTCCTTGCCGGTGCGTGCGGCGAGCGAGATCAGGAAGCCGGCAATGCGCTCCATGGCCGATTTGCGGCACAGCAGCATCGACAGGTCCTGCATGGTGGCGACTTCCCCGGCCGCCATCGACAGCAGCTTCTCGCCCAGTTCGGGATCGGTGCGCATGGCCTGCAGCACCTCGCCGCGCCCGGCGGCGTGAACCCGGGCCGGCGTCAGCGCGTCGCAATCGAAGCGGTAGGCGTCGCCGTGGCCGAAGCCGATGATATCGCCGGGATAGGCGAAGGCCACCACCTGCCGGCGTCCGTCGGGGAAAATCTTGGTGGCGCGGAAGACGCCGGTGACCACTTCGTAAAGCGTGTCGGCGCTGTCGCCTTCGTGGAACAGGACGGTGGTGGCGCCCACCACGCGGCCGGCGTCGCTGACGGCGCTCCTGCCCGCATTGGCCGGCGGGGCGGCATTGGGGAACAGGTACATCGCGAACTCCGATCTGCTTGCTGCGGAACGGAATTGACCACGCCGACGTAATCGGCCTATCCGGGAATTGTAACCGATTGTAACGGCGGGTCGAGGCGGCCGATGCAGCAGAGGCACCATATCCTGGTCGTGGACGACGAACCCCAGATTCGCCGCATGCTGCGCCGTTTCCTCGAGGACGAGGGCTACAAGGTCAGCGAGGCGTCCGGGGAACGCGAGGTCGAGGCGGCGCTGGATCGCGGCATCGACCTGATGACGCTCGATCTCAACCTGGGCAGCGCCGATGGCCTCGCCATCGCCCGCCGGGTCCGGCAGAATTCGGACGTACCGATCGTCATGATCACCGGCAAGGGCGACATGATCGACCGCATCGTCGGGCTCGAGATCGGCGCTGACGATTATATCCCCAAGCCTTTCCACCTGCGCGAAGTGCTGGCCCGCATCCGCACCGTCCTGCGCCGGAGCGCCGCCGCGAGGCCGGCAACCGCCTCCGGCACCATCGGTTTCGACGATTTCGTGCTCGACCCCGCCCGCCGCACCTTGCGCGCGCCCGACGGCACCGACATCGTCCTCACCACCGGCGAATTCGACCTGCTGCTGGTCTTCGCGCGCCATCCCCATCAGGTGCTCGACCGCGACCGCATCATGGACTTGCTCAAAGGCCAGGACTGGGCCCCCAACGATCGCAGCATCGACAACCAGGTGGCGCGCCTGCGCAAGCTCATCGAGACCGACACCGCCCGCCCCCGTCTCATCAAGACCATCCGCGGCGCCGGCTACAGTTTTACCCCGGAACGGCTGGGTTAGATGTTCGATCTCATGTTTTAACGGAAGCGGCGCCCAGCGTCCCTAAAGGGGAGGGTCAGGGGCGGGGTTCCGCGCCCTCCAGGGGGAGTGCTTACAATGGGCTGCTGGCACAATTTATCCCCCACACCGGGCTGCCCTCGGGCTCGACCCGAGGGCCTCTGTCCACGTGCAGAAAACCCGGGTTTCGGGGCGCCCAGGCCGGCCCTCGGGTCGAGCCCGAGGGCAGCCCGGTGTGGGCAATAACGATCAAACCAGAAGCGTCCAAAGTAAACACTCCCGAGGGGGAGAGAGTGCTGCCCACCGCTTCCGATAAAACCTGAAAGCTCCTACCCCCGCTCCAGCGCATCGGCGATGGCGCTGGCCAGCTCCGATTGCCGGTAGGGCTTGCTCAGCACCTTGAGGCGGGAGATGGCGTCCGGGTCGCGCCGCACCAGTTCGTCGGCATAGCCCGAGGTGAGCAGCACCGGCAGGCCGGGCCGGTCCTCCGCCACCCGGTGCGCCAGCTCGTAGCCGGACATGCCGCCGGGCATGACCAGGTCGGTGAACACGAGATCGATATCCGCCCCGCCCTCCAGAATCGCCAGCGCCTCCTGCGCGTCGGCGGCGACCAGCGTGGCGTAGCCCAGGGCGTCGAGCCGGTTGACGGTCAGCCTGCGGACGCGTGGATCGTCTTCCACCACGAGGATCGTCTTGCCGGTGTCGGGGCGCGCCGATTCGCCCCGTTCCTCCGGCTCCGCCCGCGCCTCGCCATGCCGCGGCAGGTAGATATTGACCGTGGTGCCGCGCCCCGCCTCGCTGTAGATGGTGGCGTGGCCGCCCGACTGCTTGGCGAAGCCGTAGATCATCGACAGCCCCAGCCCCGTGCCCCGGCCGGTGTCCTTGGTGGTGAAGAAGGGCTCGAAGGCGCGCTCGCGCACCTCGGGGGGCATGCCCTGCCCCGTATCGGCGACGCGCAGACGCACGTAATCCCCCGGCGCGAGGCCGTCGAGCCCTTCCGACATGGCTTCATCCACCGAGACATTGCCCGTTTCGATGATCAGCCGCCCGCCCTCGGGCATGGCGTCGCGGGCATTGACCGCGAGATTGACGATGGCGCTTTCCACCTGCGAGGGATCGATGCGGGTCGGCCACAGGCGCGGCGTCAGCGCGTTGGAAAGAGCGATGGTCGAGCCCAGCGTGCGGTGCAGCATGTCGGTGAGGCCGAGCACGAAATCGTTGAGATTGACGATTTCCGGCTCGAGATGCGAGCGGCGGGCGAATGCCAGCAGCCGCGCCGTCAGCCGCGCCCCCAGATCCGCCGCTTCCAGCGCCTCGGTCGCCAGCTCGCGCTGCGCCGCGGTCGTCAGCCGGCCCTCGAGCATTTCCAGATTGCCGATGATGACGGTCAGCAGATTGTTGAAATCATGGGCGATGCCGCCGGTGAGCTGGCCCATCGCCTCCATCTTCTGGGCCTGGCGCAGCGCCTGTTCGGTGGCCTTCTGGGCCGACATGTCGTGGATGATGCCGGTGAAGTGCTGCCGCCCGTCCACCTCGAATTCGCTGACCGCCAGATGCATGGGAAAGGTGCTGCCGTCGCTGCGCCGTCCGGTCACTTCCCGGCCGATGCCGATGATCTTGCGCTCGCCGGTGCGGCGGTAATTGGCGATATAGTCGTCATGGGCCGAGTGATAGGGCTCGGGCATGAGGAAATTCACGTTCCGCCCGAGGAAAGCGGCCTCCGGATAGCCGAACAGGCGCGCCGCCGCCGGATTGACGGTGGTGATGATTCCGGCGGCGTCGATGGTGATGATCGCATCGATGGCCGACTGCAATATGGCCTGCAGCTTGCGGGCCTGGCCGACAAGGGCGGATTGGTCCTGGGAAGAATCGTTCACTGGGGCATCGGGGGCTGTGGGGACTGCCCCCAGCCTAGTGCATCGGACCGGAAAGGGGAAACCGGTTTTCCGCCGGCCCGGACGCAAAAACCCCCGCGGCCGCGGGGGTTTCCTTCTTGGCTTCGGAAGATGGGATCAGAGGCCCAGCTCGGCATAGACCGCGTCGAAGCGCTCCTGGGCCTTCTTGGGCACCTTCACCGCACGGGCCTCGTCCAGGTTCTCCAGATCGTCGCCCACCAGGATCAGGCTGACCATGCCCATGGCCAGGTGCGGGGTGCACTTGATGCCATAGACGCCCGGCACGTCGAAGGTGACGGTGAAGGTCTCGTTGATCTTGCTCTTGAAGCTCTCCGCCCCCTCGGGGATCATGTCCTTGATGGTCTCGGCGTTGTGACCCTTGTCGGTGGGCAGGAAGGTCACCGTGTCGCCCGGCTGGATCTCGAGATAGGCGGGCTCGAAGACCATGGTGCCGGCTTCGCCCTTGTTGAGCATGTGCACTTCATAGTCCGCCGCGAATGCGGGAGCGGCCAGGCCAGCCACGGCTGCCAGGGCAATCATTGTGGTGGCGAAATGGCGCATCGGGGTTCTCCTTGGTTTGTGGGTCGGGGCGACCCGTTGGCACTCTTCTAAGCATGTACCATGTCCGGGTCTTTGATCCAGGACAAATAATGCGCTCCTCGCATCCGTCTGAAAACATTCGTTTATTTGCGCTCGATCAATGATGGCTTGCGTGACTTCGCCTAGTTTGCATCACGAAGGCACAGGAACCTGCTGTGCCGGTGATGGAGAAGAAAATGGCTGACAAAACCATGCTTTCGCGGCGTGCCCTGCTTGCCGGCGCTGCGGCGATAGGCGCCACCGCGCAGTTGACCACGATGGTTGCCGCCACGGCGCAGGAAGCAGCAGCCACGGCCGCCGCCCCGGTCGATATCGATACGCTCGAGCGCGTCAAGGTCGATCTCGTCGATCCGCCTTTCGTCCACGCCCACGAGCAGGTGGCCAGCGGCCCTCCCAAGATCGTCGAATTCACCATGACGATCGAGGAGAAGCTGATCGAGATCGACGATAACGGCACCCAGGTCTGGGCCATGACCTTCAACGGCACGGTTCCCGGTCCGCTGATGGTGGTGCACGAGAACGACTATGTCGAACTCACGCTCATCAACCCCGACCACAACATGCTGGCGCACAACATCGACTTCCACTCGGCGACCGGCGCGCTGGGCGGTGCCGGCCTCACCAATGTGAACCCCGGCGAGAAGGCGATCCTGCGCTTCAAGGCCACCAAGGCGGGCGTGTTCATCTACCACTGCGCCCCCGAGGGCATGGTGCCCTGGCACGTCACCGCCGGCATGAACGGCGTCATCATGGTGCTGCCGCGCGAAGGCCTCAAGGACCCCAAGGGCAACCTGATCACCTATGACAAGGTGTTCTATGTGGGCGAGCAGGACTTCTATGTCCCCAAGGACGAGAACGGCAACTACAAGACCTATGAGGATGTCGGCGAGGGCTTTGACGAGATCACCGAGGTGATGCGCGGCCTGATCCCCACCCACGTCGTCTTCAACGGCAAGGTCGGGGCCCTGACCGGCGAAGGCGCGCTCAAGGCCAATGTCGGCGAGACGGTGCTGATCGTGCACGGCCAGGCCAACCGCGATACCAGGCCCCACCTCATCGGCGGGCATGGCGACTATGTCTGGCAGACCGGCAAGTTCCACAACGTGCCCGACGTCGACCAGGAGACCTGGTTCATCCCGGGCGGCACCGCGGGCGCTGCGGTCTATACCTTCGAGCAGCCCGGCGTCTACGCCTATGTGAACCACAACCTGATCGAGGCCTTCGAGCTCGGCGCCGCTGGCCACGTCGTGGTCGAGGGCGAGTGGAACGACGATCTGATGACCAGCGTGCTGCCCCCCAGCCCCATCTGACGGGCATCGCGCAAGCCTGCCGGCGCCCAATCCCGGGCGCCGGACATTCCCTGGAGGCAGACATGACTGCCCTCGCCCCTCGTCTTGGAAACATCGCCGGCATCGCGCTTCCGGCAGCCTTGCTGGCCGCGGCCCTGGGGGCCATCGCCTGGCAGGTCCTGCCGGGCCTGCCCGGCACCGCCCCGACCTTCGCTCCCCAAACCGTCACCCTGCCGCCGGGAGAACTGCACTATCGCGCCGGGGGCCACTTCTTCGTCAATGGCGTGGCGGTTGACGCGCCGATGGAAACGACGCGGTTCGACGAGCCGCTCACCATCATGAAATATCAGGTCACCGCCGCCGAATATGCCGCCTGCGTGGCCGACGGCGCCTGCACGGCCGCCGACCCCCGCAATGTCGGCGAGGGCGACGTCCCGGTCACCGGCGTCAATTTCCGCGACGCCACCGATTACGCCGCCTGGCTGAGCGCCCGGACCGGGCAGGCCTGGACCCTGCCCACCGACCAGCAATGGGCCTATGCCGCCGGCGAGCTGTTCGTCGACGATGCGCTGGGCATAGAGGACAATGCCGCCAATCCGGCCGAGCGCTGGCTGGCCGACTACCGCCGTGAGGCCGCTCGCCAGGCCGAGGCCGATCCCGTCCCCCGGGCCATCGGCAGCTTCGGCCAGAACGAGAACGGCCTTTTCGACATGCACGGCAATGTCTGGGAATGGACCCAGACCTGCCACCGGCGCGTCCACCTCGACGGTGCCGGCGAACTGGTGAGCGAGCTGCCCGCCTGCAATATCCGGGTGCTGGAAGGCAAGCACCGGGCTTCGGTCACCTATTTCATCCGCGACGCCCGCAGCGGCGGGTGCTCGGTGGGCGTGCCGCCGGACAATCTCGGCTTCCGCCTGGTGCGTCAGCCGCAATGGCACGAGAACCTGCTGAACGCCATCGGCCTGTGACCATCTGCGGCCGATTGGCCGATATCCTCCCGGACGTTTTTGCTGTAGAAGCACAGCAGAAACGATATGGGACCGGGGATTTGGCCGACATCGACCTCAGCCTGGTGCGTTCACTCTCGCTGTTCGCCCGTATGTCCGATGAGGACCTGGAGCGGCTTCTGGCCCGCGCCAACATCCGTCGCGTGCCGGTGGGCGAGGCGGTTTTCGAACAGGGCCAGAAGGCCACGCAGTTCTTCCTCCTGCTCCATGGCCGCCTCAAGGTCACCCAGGTCACCCCCGACGGGCAGCAGATCATCGTCCGGGTCGTGCATCCGGGTGATTTGTTCGGTTTCGCCCAGGCCCTCCAGCGGGACGACTATCCCGGCACTCCGGTCGCGGCCGCCGAAAGCATCGTCATCTGCTGGCCCAACGACGTTTGGCACGAAGTGGTGGCCCACAATCCGACCCTGGCGGTCAACGCCATGCAGACCATCGGGCAGCGCTTGCAGGAAGCCCATATCCGTATCCGCGAGATGTCCACCGAGGAGGTCGAGCGGCGGGTCGCCCATGCGGTCCTGCGGCTGATCGAGAAGGCCGGCCGGCCCGAGCCGGGCGGCGTGCGGATCGATTTCCCGCTAAGCCGTCAGGACGTCGCCGAAATGACCGGCACCACGCTGCATACCGTGTCGCGCCTGTTCAGCGCCTGGGAAACCCGCGGCATCGTCAAGGGCGGCCGCCAGACGCTGCTGGTCAAGGATGCCGAGCGGCTCCGCGACCTGGCCGAGGGTCTTGGCTGACCCTGCTTGCGCTGGCGCAAGGAGGGGCGCATCCTGACGCTCTAAACCTTGCTGCGATTGAGGCGCCCCGCATATCGCCTTCCGGCCTCGAGTCATTCTCCGCCACAGCGGCATGCCCGTCCCGCACCGGTCCCCGATCGGCGCCTCGGACAGGCACGAGGAATTCCATCGGCTTCATGCGGGGCGCCGGACAGGCGCGGATCGCCGCCATGGCGTTCCGGCCCGAGCGCGACGATGACCAGGAGACCCGCCATGAGCGAAACCGCCGCCCCTGCCCAGAAGCGCAAGCCGGTTCCGCGCGGTCTCGCGCGCACCGGCCCGGTGATTCTCTCCTATGGCTTCCGCCCCTTCTTCCTCGCCGCCGGCATCTGGGCGGTTCTGGCCATGGGCCTGTGGATCGGCGCGTTGATCTTCGGCTGGCCCATCGGCGGCAGCTATGGCGGCGCCTATTGGCACGCCCATGAAATGCTCTTCGGCTACAGCACCGCCGCCCTCGCCGGGTTCCTTCTGACCGCCGTGCCCAACTGGACCGGCCGGCTGCCGGTTTCGGGCCTGCCCCTGGCCATATTGTTCCTCGCCTGGCTCGTCGGCCGCCTGGCACTGCTCGCGCCGGATCTCGTCGGCCTGCCCGTCGCCATCGCGCTCGACATCGCCTTCCTGCCGCTGCTGCTGGGCATCTGCCTGCGCGAGGTGATCGCGGGGCGCAAATGGAAGGATCTCAAGGTCATGGCCGCGGTCGGCGCACTGGCGATCGCCAATGCGCTTTTCCACGGCGTCATCCTGTGGGGCGGCGACGTCGCGCTGGCCGACCGCGCCGCCGTGTCGGCCTTCATCATGCTCATCGGCATCATCGGGGGCCGGGTCGTGCCCAGCTTCACGCGCAACTGGCTGGCCAAACGCCATGTCATCGCCCTGCCCGCCCCCTACGCCCTGTTCGATACGGCGACGCTGCTGGTCACGCTGGCGGCCCTGGCCTGCTGGACGCTGCTGCCGGTCTCCCCGCTTACCGTGATCCTCTGCGCGCTTGCCGGCCTGCTCAATGCCTGGCGGCTCTTCCGCTGGCGCGGCTGGCAGACCGGCGCGGAGGCGCTGGTCCTTGTGCTGCACGTCGCCTATGGCTTCGTGCCGCTGGGCCTGCTGTCCGTCGCGCTTTCCGCCGCCGGATGGCTGGACCCCATGGCCGCTCTGCACGTGCTGACGGTCGGCGCCATCGGCACCATGACGCTGGCCATCATGAGCCGCGCCACCCGCGGCCATACCGGCGTGCCCCTCACCGCCTCGCCCCTGACCGCGGCCAGCTATGCCTGCGTCGCGCTCGCCGCCCTCATCCGCCTCGCCGTCGGCCCCCTCCCCGATCTCGCGACCGAACTCCTCGCCGTCGCCGGCACCCTATGGATGCTGGCCTTCCTCCTCTACACCCTGGAACACGCCCCCCTCCTCCTCACCCGCCGCCGCGACCGCCCCGAATAAGGGGCATCTGGGCCGTCTTTCCCATCGGGTCATTCCCGCGCACGCGGGAATCTCCGTTTCCCCGTTCCGCGCGCTGGGGGGATCGCCCTCACAACCCGTTCAGCAGCGCCCCGCTTGCCAGGCTCTGGCGCAGGGCCAGGGTCAGTTTTTGCCGCTGCACTCCCGAGGCCGAGACGATCGCGGCGAGCTGTCCCTCGAGCTCGAAGGCGATTTCCGCCACCTGGGCGGCGCTTTCCAGCGGCAGGCACACCATGGCGCTTTCGATGAACATGTCCTTCAGCCGGCCGAGCTGGTCGAGCGAGAGATATTTCGAGGCCCGATGCACCGCCTCGATGTCGATCTGCGGCAGCCGCACATTGAGCAGGCTCGCGCTCAGCAGCGCGATGGCGGCGCCTTCCGCCGCCGCCCAGTGATTGCCGACCAGCCGGTCGAGCGCCGGGCGCAGCACCGCGTCGCGCCGCAACCGGTCGCTGAACTCCTCGATGAGGTGCGCCAGCTCCGGCTCGTCGAAATGATGCGCCCGACTCAGCAGCGAATTGGACACGCTTCCTCCCGGCCGGTCAGAATTGCGCCGCCAGTTCCGGCGCCGCCATCATCGGCGACCAGGGCGGGTCGTAGGTGAGCTCGACCGAGACGGAGCCGATACCGGCGACCCCGGCGGTGCGGGTCTCGACCGCCTGGCGGAGGAAATCCGTCGCCGGGCAGCCGCGCACGGTCGTGGTCATGATCACTCTCGCCGCCCCCTCATCGGTGACGCCGATGTCGTAGATCATCCCTAGATCGACGATATTGAAGCCCAGCTCCGGATCGATGACCTCGCGCAGGGCCTCGCGGACCTCGGCCTCCAGCACCATGTCCGCGCTGGCGTCGATCATCGTCCTGCCCCGGCGCAGATCATCAGCCGGTAGAACCGGCCGGTCTCGTCGAAATCGCCGGCCCAGGCATGGCCGCGATTCTGCAATTCGGGGTAGAGCAGCAGCGGCTCCCGGCCCAAAAGCGCAAAGACCACCTCGCCCTCCTCCATCTCCTCGAGCTGGGTCAGGATGCGCACCATGGGCTCGGGCGGATCGAGTTCGGCCAGGTCCAGGTAGTGGCTCGGATCGGGCCAGTTCTCGGGGTCCCGGCGGCGGACTTCGGGCGCGCTCACCGCGTTCTCGCCCGGCACGAAGACCACTTCCCAATCATTGCCCTCGAGCGGCGAGGCCTCATAGGCGAAACCCTTGCCGGCCATGACGCCGAACAGCGGCTCGGGACGGAAGGGCGCCAGCAGCTTCAGGCGCTGGCCGGGCGCCAGGCGCCCCACCGCATCCATGATCGCGCCGAACGGCTCGCCTCCGTCGCGCAGGATGGGCCGGACATCGAGTTCGAGATCAGACATGGTTTTCCTCGAATAGCTTGGGCAGGAACAGTCGGGGGCGGTCTCCCGTCCACAGGTCGCCGGGAATATTGGCCAGCCGCCGCGACCGGTAGAATTCGCGGATCAGCAGTACAGTTCCCAGCACCTGGACCGCCATGGCGGCCTGGAAGACCAGGGGCAGATCCGCCGCCAGCGCCGCGGTGGCGATGGCGACGGCAAGGAAATACAGCCAGAACCAGGGTGCCGCCTGCGTTTCCCGCACCAGGTCCTGCACGCGCGGCGTGGGCTGGCGCCCCATCACTGGGGCGAAGCATTCCAGCCAGGTCAGGAACGGCACGATCTTGTAGAGCATGGCGAGGCCCAGCCCGCCCAGCCAGCCGAAGGATAGCACATAGACGGCGGCCGGCACCATGCGCGCGCCGATGCCGGCGATCCCGGCCAGCAGCAGCAGCGCGCCGCCGATCAGCGCCGCGAACGCCGCCAGCGCCGCCTTGGAGTGCAATTCGAGCTGCCGGCGCTTCCGCGTGCGGTAGAGCTGCACGAAATCCGCGGCATAGAAGGCGACGGCGAGGCTTCCCGCCGTGACGATCAGCACCGGCGCCGGCGGCAGGGGGAGGGCAAGCGCGATGGCGATGCCATGGGCGGCCAGCAGCGCCACCGCGACCAGGCACGCC
The DNA here is from genome assembly GCF_042648785.1 of Devosia honganensis. Taxonomy (NCBI): domain Bacteria; kingdom Pseudomonadati; phylum Pseudomonadota; class Alphaproteobacteria; order Hyphomicrobiales; family Devosiaceae; genus Devosia; species Devosia honganensis. Next base: position 24,169 of record NZ_JBHRYD010000002.1, on the reverse strand, counting down.
CAGAAGGCGACCCGGCTGCGCCACCCCTTGGGTTCGGGCGCCAGCAGGAACATGGACAGCAGGCGATAGCTGACGCCGATGGCGGTGACGGTGAGCCAGCCGCCCAGCCCCGATGCGGCATGGACCGGCACCGCGGCGGCGACCAGCGCCATGGCCATGTCGTCGGGCAGCAATCCGGTCAGCGCCGCGGCGAGGCTCTCCCCCAGCAGCCCCGTCAGCACCAGCCCCGCGAGGCCCACCAGCACGAATCGCGCCGGCGGCGCGAGCGGGCGCGCCGCCCAGATGATCCGCGCCAGCTTGGCCACGACGACGAGGAATCCCGCCGTCAGCACCACGCCCCCCAGCGGCAGCGCCTCCGCGTCGCCCCCCGGCAGGCCGGCCAGCCCGGCAAATCCCATGAGCAGCACGGCAAGTCCCAGCACCAGCAGCAGCAGCGCCAGCGGCGCGTGCCAGTCATTGTCCTGCCGGCCCGCCACCAGCACCGGCACGAACTGGAACAGCGCCCCGCACATCAGCAGCGTCAGCCAGCCGATGGCGACCAGATGCACCACGATCAGGGTTTCGGGGGCCATGAAGTCGTCGCCCGGATAGCCGAAGCCGGCGGCGAGCATGACCTGCGCCACCACCAGCGCCAGCAGGGCGAGTGCGAAATAGGTGGCCGTCCAGCGCGAAAGACCTGCAATGGGCATGTGCATCGTCCCGGACAAGGCACGGCGCGCGGGAGACGCGCCGTGCAGTTGATGGTCCTCAGGCGGCGGTTACCCGCCCCAGCTCGACCCTCCAGACCTCGGGGCCGGCTTCCAGATATGTCCAGGAAAACTGCCCCGGATATTCCGCCTGGAGCTGATAGTGCAGCGGGCGTGGATCATGGTCGTTGACGATGACGAAGCTCTCCCCGACGGCGAGCGCGTCGGCCATGCCGAAAATCCTGGGATGGCGTTCGCGCGGTGGTACGGTACGGACGTCGATGAAGGGCAGCTCGGTCGTGTCTTGGGCCATTGTTCCAGTCCTGGCCGCTTGTCCTCTTGGGCTCCGGGCCGCGGCCGTGCACCCGGATTGAGGAAGGATACTCCCCGGTCCCGCCCCGACTTTGTTGCAGCGCAAACTCATCCCGCCCCCGCAAGCGTCCCCATCCTGTGCAAAAGTGCGGCTATTTGAGCTAGATCAAATAAGCTGCGCCTCGTTAAGCTAGGGACGGGCGCAAGTGGGATTCCGCCCAGAACGAACAGCCGGGGGCAAGAAATGGTCGCAGACCTGACGCGCGATGAAAGACAATGGGCACTCATTATCCTGGGTTCCCTGGCTGCCATTGGGCTGGCCATGGCGGTGGCCGGACGCGCCGATCTGCTGGGCGTGCACGGCTGGCTGGTGTTCGCCCTGGGGCTTGCCGGCTTCTTCGCCGTCATCCGCCAGCTCGACCGCCCCGAGCCCTCCGCCGAGCGGCTTTCCGAATATTACGACGCCCCCACCCGCGTGGGGCTGATCCTCACCCTCATCTGGGGGGTGATCGGCATGGGCGCCGGCTTCTGGGTCGCGGCGCTCCTGGCCTGGCCCGATCTCACCTTCGACGTGGCCTGGCTCAGCTTCGGCCGCCTGCGGCCCGTCCACACCAGCGGCGTCATTTTCGGCTTCGGCGGCAATGCGCTCATCGCCACCTCCTTCCACGTGCTGCAGCGCACCACGCGGGCCCGCCTGCCCGACGCCATCAGCCCGTGGTTCGTGCTGCTGGGCTACAACCTGTTCTGCCTCGTCGCCGCCAGCGGCTATCTGATGGGGCTCACCCAGTCCAAGGAATATGCCGAGCCCGAATGGTATGCCGATATCTGGCTGGTCATCGTCTGGGTGGTCTATTTCGCCATCTACATGCGCACCCTGGCCCGCCGCAAGGAGCCGCATATCTATGTGGCCAACTGGTACTACATGGCCTTCATCCTGGTGGTGGCCATCCTGCACATCGTCAACAATCTGTCCGTGCCGGTCTCGCTGGGCGCCGCCAAGTCCTATTCGCTGTTCTCGGGCGTCCAGGATGCGATGACCCAGTGGTGGTACGGGCATAACGCGGTCGCCTTCTTCCTCACCGCCGGCTTCCTGGGCATGATGTATTACTACCTGCCCAAGCGCGCCAACCGCCCGATCTATTCCTACCGGATGTCGATCATCTCCTTCTGGGGCATCACCTTCATGTATATGTGGGCCGGCTCGCACCACCTGCACTATACCGCCCTGCCCCACTGGGTGCAGACGCTGGGCATGGCCTTCTCGGTCGTGCTGCTGGTCCCCTCCTGGGCTTCCGCCGGCAATGCGCTGCTGACGCTCAACGGCGCCTGGCACAAGGTGCGCGACGATGCCGTGCTGCGCTTCATGGCGCTGGCCGCCATCTTCTACGGCATCACCACCTTCGAGGGCTCGTTCATGGCCATCCGCGCCGTCAACTCGCTCAGCCACTATACCGACTGGACGGTCGGCCACGTCCATGCCGGCGCTCTGGGCTGGGTGGCGATGATCAGCTTCGGCGCGCTCTATTCCATCGTGCCCGCCATGTTCAAGCGCGAGCGCATCTACTCGCACAAGCTGGTCGAGGTGCACTTCTGGCTCGCCCTGGCGGGCACCGTGGTCTACGTCTTCGCCATGTGGAACTCGGGCGTCATCCAGGGCCTGATGTGGCGCACCTATGACGAGAGCGGCACGCTGAGCTATTCGTTCATCGAGAGCCTCGTGGCCATGCATCCCTATTATATCGCCCGGGCATTCGGCGGCCTGCTGTTCCTGCTCGGTGCCGTCGTCGCCCTCTACAACGTCGTCATGACCATCCGCATGCCGGCCCTGGGGGTCGTGGAACAGAGCCACGACCTGCCCGCCGAGCCCGCCTTGCAGGCTGGAGAGTAACCACAGATGTTCCGTTTCCATTATCGCCTTGAACGAAGCGCCATCGGCCTGGTCGCCTTCATCATCCTGGTCGCCTCCATCGGCGGCCTGGTGGAGATCGCTCCCCTGTTCACCATCGACGAGACGGTGGAAAAGGCCGAGGACATGCGGGTCTACACGCCCCTGGAAGTGGCCGGCCGCAACATCTATATCCGCGAAGGGTGCTATGCCTGCCACAGCCAGATGATCCGCACCCTGCGCGACGAGGTGGACCGTTACGGGCCCTATTCGCTGGCCGTCGAAAGCCAGTACGACCATCCCCATCTGTGGGGGTCGAAGCGCACCGGGCCGGACCTGGCGCGGCTGGGCAACAAATATTCGGACGCCTGGCACACCGCCCACCTCTACAACCCGCGCGACCTCGTGCCCGAATCCAAGATGCCCGCCTATCGCTGGCTGCTGCGCGACCAGCTCAGGATCGACGATCTGGGCCAGCATCTGGCGGCGCTGCGCGCCGTCGGCGTGCCCTATACCGACGAGCAGATCGCCAACGCCACCCAGGATGCCTATGGGCAGGCCAATCCGGACAGCATCGAAGCCTCCGGGGTCGCCGAGCGCTATGGCGATGCCACCAATATCCGGCAGTTCGACGGCCAGCCGTCGCGGCTGACCGACATGGATGCCCTGGTCGCCTATCTCCAGGTGCTCGGAACCCTCACCGACGTTGCCCATGCAACCCAGACAGCCGAGGTTGAATAAATGCCGTTCGATCACGATACCGTCGTAGGCTTCGCCAAGTCCTTCGGTCTCTTCTATCTCCTGGGCATGAGCGTCATCTGCCTGGCCTGGACCTATTGGCCGTCCAACAAGAAAGGCTTCGAGGAAGCCGCGAAGATGCCCATTCTCGAAGAGGATGACCGGCCATGGCGCTGAAGGAACGCGATGAATTTTCGGGCCAGCTCACCACTGGCCACGAATGGAACGGCATCAAGGAGCTCAACACTCCGGTCCCGCGGCTGCTCTGGGCCTTCCTCATCTCCATGACCCTGTTCGCCGTGGTCTGGACTATCCTCATGCCGAGCTGGCCGGGCATAAGCAGCTATTTCCGGGGCGTCCTGGGCGTCGATCAGCATCAGGCCGTGCGGCAGAGCCTCGCCGAGGCCGAGGCCGAGCGCGCCATCTGGTCCGAGCGGCTGGCCAATGAGGATTTCTCCAGCCTGGCCGGGGACGAGGCGATCATGACCGTGGTGCGCCAGAGCGGCCCGGTGCTGTTCGCCGACAACTGCGCCGGCTGCCATGGTCTCGAGGCCACCGGCAATCGCGGCTATCCCAATATCGCCCAGGCGCCGATGATGTGGGGCGACGATGCCGACACCGTCGCGGAAACCATCCGCGTGGGCATCAATGCCGTCCATCCGGAAACCCGCTATGCGCAGATGCTCGCCTTCGGCCGCGACCAGATGCTGGCCGGCACCGATATCTCGCTGCTGGCCGATTATCTCGTCGAGCTCAGCGGTGAGCCCGTGCTGACGGTGGAGGAACGCGAAACCGCCGAAATGCTGTTCGCCGACAACTGCGCCGCCTGCCACGGCGACGATGCCCTGGGCATGATCGAGACCGGCGCGCCCAATCTGGCCGATGCCTTCTGGATCTATGGCGGCGACCGCTCGACCATCAGGCGCTCCATCTATGACGGGCGCGAGGGCACCATGCCGTCCTGGGAAGGTCGTCTCAGCACCGCGCAGATTCGCCTGCTCGCCCTTTACGTGCTCGACCTGCGAGGCGCCACCCCATGAGCGCATCCGACGAGACTGCGCCGCTCCGGCGGCGCTTTCCCCTGGCCTGGATGGTGGGACTCGGCATCGTCGCCGTGCTGCTCGTCGCCAATGCCCATCTCGTCTATGTCGCCTTCACCTCGCAACCCGATTGCATCAGCCACCTCAAGGTTCCGGACGGCAGCGACACCCATTTCCGCGCCGCCAAGTCCGGGTGTTAGCTGAATCGATATTGGAAAAGCCATGACCCAGAAAGCCATGACCCAGACTGCCGATATCCTGCCTCCTTACGAACCGGCGCGGCCCCGGGCGGTCAATCATAACCGCAACCTGCCCGCCACGGCCGCCTTCGGCTGGCTGGCCGCCGGCTGGCGCGACCTGTGGACCCGGCCCGGCCCGAGCCTTGCCTATGGATTGGGGATCACGCTGGTCTCTTTCGCCGTCATCTACGCCATGTTCCAGTTCGGCTGGGCGCAGATCCTGTTTCCGGCCCTGGCCGGTTTCCTGGTGGTGGGGCCGGTGCTGGCCACCGGGCTTTACGAGAAGAGCCGCCGGATCGAGGCGGGCGAGAAGGTCACGCTGGGCTCCATGCTGCTGCCGCGTCGCGGGGGCGGCATGCACCTCTTCTTCGTCGGCGCCATCCTCATGACCCTGATGCTGCTGTGGATGCGCGCCGCGGTCCTGCTCTATGCGCTGTTCTTCGGCTGGCGGCCCTTCCCCGGCTTCGATCACGTCACCGAAATGCTGTTCACCACTCCGCCGGGCATCGGCATGCTGGTGGTGGGCACCGCCATCGGCGGCCTGTTCGCCGCCTTCTCCTTCGCCATCGGGGCGTTTTCCATTCCCATGATGCTGGACCGCCGCCTGGACGCCTTCTCGGCCATGGGCCTGTCGCTCTCGCTGGTCAGCAACAACCTGCCCGCAACGCTGGTCTGGGCCGTCATCGTCGTCGGCCTTACCCTGGTCAGCATCGCCACGGCCTTCTTGGGCTTCATCGTCATCTTCCCGCTGCTCGGCCACGCCACCTGGCACGCCTATGCGGCCGTGCGGGAGGAATAGTATCGGAGGCCGGAAGCGGATGAGCCCGGATACGAAAAACAACGCCGATACGTCCCCCCTCCCCCTCGAGGGGAAGGGCCGGCCCTCCGCCACCCCGTCATTGCCGGGCTCGTCCCGGCAATCCACAGCGCCGCTTGCGCTGACCCTTTCATGGATCACCGGGACAAGCCCGGTGATGACGATTGGGAAGTCTGCGCCTCTGCCTCCCCCTTGCGGGAAAGGTTCGGGCGCTCCTGGTTTGGTCGCCATTGCCCACACCAACGCTGCGCTGCCCTCGGGCTCGACCCGAGGGCCCGCTTGGGAGCCCCGATATCGGAGCTTCCCTCCCTCATACCCCGCCACCCCGTCATTGCCGGGCTCGTCCCGGCAATCCACAGCCCCCATCGGGAGGCTCGCCCCATGAGTTGCTGCGCCCCCCCGCCCGCCTTTGCCGAAGCCGTGGCCGGCGGCCCCGACCGGGGCCCGTCCGACAACGAGGTGCGCCTCGCCAGCCGGCCGCTGGGCGAAGGGGTGCGCCAATCCGATTTTTCCGTGCCCGCCATTCATTGCGGCGGCTGCATCCGCACCATAGAAACCGCGCTGGACGCCCTGCCCGGCGTCGTTTCCAGCCGCGTGAACCTGTCCAGCAAACGGGTGGTGGTGCGCTGGCGGGACGACGCCATGCCCCCGCCAATGGTGCGCCGCATGGTCGAGCTGGGCTATGAGCCCAACCTCTTTTCCCTCGAGGAAGCCGGCAAGGACGGCCATCTGGCCGCGCTCGTCCGCGCCCTGGCCGTCGCCGCCTTCTGCTCGATGAACATCATGATGCTGTCCGGCTCGGTCTGGTCCGGGGCCGATGGCGCGACCCGCGACATACTGCACTGGATTTCCGCCGGGCTGACCCTGCCGGCCCTGCTCTATTCCGGCCGGGTCTTCTACCAGTCCGCCTGGTCGGCCATCCGTTCGGGCCGCACCAATATGGATGTGCCGATCACCATCGGCATCGTGCTGGCCTTCCTGCTGAGCTTTTACGACACCGTCTTTTCCGGCGATCGCGTCTATTACGATGCCGTCGCCTCGCTGATCTTCTTCCTCCTGATCGGCCGCACGCTCGACCACGCCATGCGCGAGCGCGCCCGCACCGCCGTCAAGGGCCTCGCCCGCCTCGCCCCGGCAGGCGCCCTGGTCCTCGACGCGGATGGCGGCCCGGCCTATCTGCCGCTGGCCGAGCTCCGCCCCGGCATGACCGTTTCCGTCCCGCCCGGCGAGCGCATCCCCGTCGATGGCGAGGTGATCTCGGGCGACAGCGCCCTCGATCGCAGCCTGCTGACCGGCGAGAGCCTGGCCGAGGCGGTGGGGCCCGGCCAGCCGGTGCCCGCCGGCGCGCTCAACCTCTCCGCGCCCCTGGTCCTGCGCGCCACCGCCGACGAGCAGGGCTCGACCCTGCACCGCCTGGTGCAACTGCTCGACGATGCCGAAAGCAGCCGCAACCGCTATCGGCGCATCGCCGACCGCGCCGCGGCGCTGTATTCGCCCGTGGTGCATCTTGCCGCCGCCCTCTCCTTTGTCGGCTGGATGCTGTTCGACGGCGACCTGCACAATGCCACCACCGTCGCCATCGCCGTTCTCATCATCACCTGTCCCTGCGCCCTCGGCCTTGCCGTGCCCATGGTTCAGGTCATGGCCGCGCGCCGGCTGTTCGAGGCGGGCATCATGGTCAAGGACGGCTCCGGGCTGGAGCGCCTTGCCCAGGTCGACACGGTAGTCTTCGACAAGACCGGCACCCTCACCACCGGCCTCGCCATTCCCACCGCCACCTCCGGCGACGAGAGGGTCCATGCCCTCGCCGCCAGCCTCGCCGCCCGTTCGCGCCATCCCTATTCGATGGCCATCGCCCGCGCCTTCGGCGCCGGCCGCGGCATCGACTGGCAGGACGTCGCCGAATATCCGGGGCTGGGCGTCGAGGCGCGGCTTGGCGGCAGCCTCTATCGCCTGGGGCGTGCGGGCTGGTCGGGCACGGACGCCGAAGCGGAGACCGGCTCCGTCTTTTCCCGGGACGGCGAAAGTCTCGCCGCCTTCGTTTTTGAGGACCACATGCGCCCCCATGCTGTGGAAAGTGCTAACGATGTGCTGGCGAACGGCTACCATGTGCGACTGCTTTCCGGCGACCGCCCGGCCATCGTCACGCGGCTCGCCGAACGTCTCGGCATCGAGGGCCATGGCGGCCTCCTGCCCGACGAAAAGCTTGCCCATATCGCCCGCCTCGAGGAAGAGGACCGTCATGTCCTCATGGTCGGGGACGGGCTCAACGACACCCCGGCCATGGCCCGCGCCCATGTGTCCATGGCCCCGGCCAGCGCCGTGGATATCGGTCGCAGCGCCGCCGACTTCGTCTTCCTGCGCAACGACTTGATGGCAATCCCTCAAGCACTTTCCGTGGCCCGCGAAGCCCGCAAACTGGTGCGGCAGAACCTTGTCCTGGCCCTCATCTACAACCTCATCGCGCTCCCCATCGCGGTCGCCGGCCTCGTCAATCCGTTCCTCGCGGCGGTGGCCATGTCGGCATCCTCGGTAGTGGTCGTGGTCAATGCCCTCCGGCTGGGCTGGCATCCTTTCCGCCGCCGTCCCGTCTCCTATACCGAGGAGGCCACCGCGTGAGTGATTTCTTCTATCTCATTCCAATATCTATCGTTTTAGGCCTGATCGGCCTTGTCGTCTTCCTCTGGACATTGCGCAACGGCCAGTATGAAGACCTCGACGGCGCCTCCGAGCGTTTCCTCTACGAGGAAGACCGCCCCCGTCCCGATGGCGAAGATTGGAAGTCTTGATCTGGGACAAGGACAGACCCTCCCCCGGCACTAGGATGTCCGGACCATTGTGGAGGATATAGTGAGCGCTGCCTACGATCCCGCTGGGCGGCTAACCTATTGTTATACCGCCCTTTTGGAGCTGTGCGACGCACTGGAAGCCGTTGCGGACGAACTGCCGCAGGTCCCCGATTCCGATCAGTGCCGGCTGCTCGCCCAGCGTCTCGAGGACCTTCTGGCCGAGGCCCACCGCCAGGAGGAACAGCTCCTGCTGCCGATGCTGGCCCGCTCGGACCGGCCGGAATTCCGCCAATTGGCCCGCCGTCTCCGCCGCGAGCACGAGATCGACGCCCAGACGGCGCTCGAGCTGCGCGATACGCTGCTCGACCTGGCCCGCAACCGCTTCCCCCGCTCGCCCGACGCCACCGGCTACATGTTCCGGTCCTTCTTCGAAAGCCTGCGCCGCCACGTCGAGGCCGAACAGGATATGATCGCCTTGCTGAGCCAGATTCCCGACCCACCCGGAGCCCTGCATTGACGCAGTTTCTCGTCGCGCTTCTCTTCTTTCTCCTGCTGCACTCCGTGCCGGCCATGCCCGCGATCCGAACCAGATTGATTGGCCTGGTCGGCCGGCGCCTCTATCTGGTGCTGTACTCGCTGATATCGCTGCTGGCGCTGGGCTGGGTATTCCATGCCGCGCTGCGCCTCGACTATGTGGAGCTGTGGCCCCCATCAGCATGGCAGGCCTGGGTGCCTATCATCCTGTCGCCCATTGCTTTTTTCCTGCTGTTCGTCGGTCTTGTCAGCCCCAATCCCGGCTCTATCACCCTGCGGCGCGGCGATGCTTCGGCCGGGGCGATCACCACGATCACCCGGCATCCGGTGCTCTGGGGCTTCGCGCTCTGGGCTGGTAGCCATCTGGTGCCCAATGGCGACCTGAGAAGCCTGCTGCTGTTCGGCGCCTTCGCTCTTTTTGCCCTGGTGGGCATGGTGACCGCGGAGCGCCGGGCCCGGCGGCGTCAGGAAGCGGGATTCGCGCAGTTCGCGCGCACCACTTCCATCTTCCCCTTCGCCGCGCTCCTCGGCGGGCGGGCGCGCTGGCGCTTCGATCGTTCCATGCTGGTCGCCGCGGTTCTGGCGGCGTTAATAACGGCCTGGCTCCTCGGCGGCGGCCACGCCATCCTGTTCGGGGCCGATCCGCTGGCCATGACCACGATTTAGCGGTCCAGCCCCGCCCATTGCCGCGTTTCCTGCTCCCCCGGCAGGGCCAGCAGGTCGATGGCCCGGGCGGCGAGATGATCGACGATCTCGCCCACCGTTTTCGGCAATTGATAGAAGGCCGGCACCGGCGGCATGACGATGGCGCCCATTTCGGTCACCGCCGCCATATTGCGCAAATGCCCCAGATGCAAAGGGGTTTCCCGCGCCAGCAGGATCAGGCGCCGCCGCTCCTTCAATTGCACATCGGCTGCCCGGACGACGAGATTGTCCGCCAGCCCGGCGGCAATGGCGGCCAGGGTCCGCATCGAACATGGCGCCACGATCATGCCCGCCACGGCAAAGGAGCCGCTGGCGATGCTCGCGCCGATATTGCTCTCGGCATGAACGACCGCGGCGAGGCGTTTCAGCCGATCCGGCGCGTCCTCGCCCACTTCGTGGCGCAAGGTGCGCTCGCCCGATGACGATATCACCAGATGCGTTTCGAGGCCGGGCCGCCCGGCAAGTCTCTCCACGATGCGCGCGCCCAAAGCAGCGCCCGAAGCTCCGGTGATCGCCACGATGACCCGATGCGTCATTGCCGGTCTCCGAGCCCGAGTTCGTCCCAGATCGCATCGACGCGCGCCGTCACTTCCGCATCCATTACCAGGGGGCGTCCCCATTCCCGTGCCGTTTCGGGGCCGATCTTGTTGGTGGCGTCGAGCCCCAGCTTGCCGCCAAGACCGGCCTGGGGTGAGGCGAAATCGAGATAATCGATGGGCGTATCGGGGATGACCACCAGATCGCGGGGCGCGTCGAAACGGGTGGAAAGGGCCCAGATGACGTCGGGCCAGCTACGCACGTCGATATCGGGATCGACCGCAATGATCAGCTTGGTCATGCTGAACTGGGGCAGCACGGACCACAGCCCCATCATGACCCGCCTCGTCTGCCCCGGATAGCGCTTGTCGATGGCCACCACCATGGCGCGGTAGGAACAGGCCTCGGGCGGCAGCCAGAGGTCGGTGATTTCGGGAAACTGCCGCTTCGCCAGCGGAACGAAAAGCGGCGTCATCGCTTCGCCCAGGCGCGATGGCTCGTCCGGTGGCCGGCCGGTATAGGTGGAAAGATAAAGCGGATCGCGGCGCGACGTGATGGCCGCAACGGTCATGACCGGGAACGGCTCGACGGAATTATAATAGCCCGTATGATCGCCATAGGGTCCCTCGGGCGCCGTTTCCGTCGCGGACACCGTCCCCTCCAGCACGATTTCCGCCTCGGCGGGCACCGGCAGGTCGACGGCGACGCCCTTGGCCACCAGCCCGGCCTTGCGCCGCAGGACGCCCGCGAATGCCAGTTCGTTCATGCCGTCGGGTAACGGCATGACAGCGGAGAGAATGGTGGCCGGATCGGCGCCGATGGCGACGGCGATAGGCATGTCCCGGCCCTGGCGCTGCCACATGCGGTGATGACGGGCGCCGCCCCGGCTGGGAAGCCAGCGGACGATGGCACGATCCGATCCCAGCACCTGCATGCGATAGATGCCGACATTGATATCTTGGGGATCGTCCGGCGCCCTCGTTATCACCAGCGGCCAGGTGATGAGCGGCGCCGGCTCGCCCGGCCAGCACCACTGGACCGGCAAGGTTCCCAGATTGATTTCGGCTTTCTCCCGAGCGAGTTGCTGGCAGGGCGGCTGGCGCATGAATCGCGTGCGCAGGGTGAGGGCTGCCTTGAGCATGTCTCGCTGCGCCCAGGCGGCGCTGAGGCTGCGCGGCGGCCTGGGCGAGCGCAGGTCGGCCAGAGCCTCGCCCAGGCCAGGCAGATCCGCCTCATCGAGCCCCAATCCCAGCGCCACGCGTTCGACCGTGCCGAACAGATTGACCACAACGGGCATGGCAGCGGGCGCGCCGCCCGCCATGACGGGATTTTCGATCAGCAATGCCGGTCCCCCGGCCGCGAGTACCCGGCGATGTATTTCGGTGAGCTCGTGGCGGACGCCGATGGGCGCTGAAAGGCGGCGGAGCAGCCCACGGGCCTCGAGAATATCGAGAAACTCCCGCAAATTGCCGGCAACGGGGTGACGAAGGACAGGCAGGAGCGGTTTCGACATGGCCCATGCCTATCCCGGCCAATGACCCCTATCCTTGCGCTGCATCAAAGTTCTGCCGCCGCCGGCCCGGTAATGCTGGTTTCAGGATCACCAGCACCAGGCCTGAAATGCGTCTGCCCCGCCCCCTATCCGCTGCTCTCGACCGTGTACCGCTGCCATTGGTGCAGCAGGCGGTGGGCGTCGTGTTCCGGCGGGTGTTGCGCCAGCATCCCGGCCTGTTCGACCGGCTGGGCCCTTATGCTTCGAGGCGTTTCCGCTTCAATCCCACCGATCTCGACTTCAGCTTCGTCGTCCATCCGGCCGGCCCCGCCATTTCGGTCTATCGCGCCGGCAAGGCACCTCCGGCCACGGCGGCCGTCTCCGGACCTCTGGTGACCCTGCTGGCTCTGCTCGAAGGGCGCATCGACGGCGATGCGGTATTCTTCTCACGCGACCTGTCCGTTACCGGCGACATGGAAGCCATGCTGGCCCTGCGCAATGCGCTAGACGATTGCGGCTTCGACCTGCCCAGGGATTTGTCCGGCATCGCCGGTCCTTTCGCGCCCCCCTTCCGCCGTCTCGCCGAGCATCTGCGTGAGCGAGCCCTTGCAGGAGTGGTGTGACCATGGAACTCATCTGCCCCGCCGGAACGCCCGCCGCCTATCGCGAAGCCGTCGAGGCCGGCGCCGATGCCGTCTATTGCGGCTTCCGCAATGAAACCAATGCGCGCAATTTCCCCGGCCTCAACTTCACCGTGGAGGAAATGGGGGCCGCCATCGCCCATGGCCGCGAGCGCGGCGTGCAGACCTATGTGGCGCTCAACACCTTCATGCATGCCGGCGCCGAGGACATCTGGTATCGCGCGGCGGACGATGCCGCGGCGCTGGGCGCCGATGCCGTCATCCTGGCCGACATGGCGCTGATGGACTATGTCGCGACCACCCACCCCGAGCAGCGCCTGCATGTGTCGGTCCAGGCTTCAGCCTCCAATGCCGAAGCGGTCAACTTCCTCGTCGAGAGCTTTTCCGCCAAGCGGCTGGTGCTGCCGCGGGTACTGACCGTGGCCGAAATCGCCGCTTTGGCCCGACAGGTCGATTGCGAGCTGGAAGTCTTCGCCTTCGGAGGCCTCTGCGTGATGGCCGAGGGGCGCTGCTCGCTCTCCTCCTACATCACCGGCCAGTCGCCCAATATGCAGGGCGTGTGCTCGCCCGCCAGCCATGTGCGGTATCGCGAGGATGGCGACGACATGGTTTCCGAGTTGGGCGGCTTTACCATCAACCGGTTCGGCAGCGATGAACCGGCGGGTTATCCGACGCTGTGCAAGGGACGCTTCCATATCGCCGAGTCCGACGCCTATGCCTTCGAGGACCCGGTCAGCCTCGATGTCATGGATCATCTGGATGCGCTGCAGGCGGCCGGAGTGACAGCTCTCAAGATCGAAGGCCGGCAGCGCGGCAAGGCCTATGTGGCCGAGGTGGTCTCGAGCCTGCGCAAGGCGCTGACCGTATCATCCGACCAACGGCCCGCCGAACTGGCGCAATTGCGCCGGCTGAGCGAAGGCCAGCGCACCACGTCCGGCGCCTACGAGAAGAAGTGGCGCTAGCGATGGGAGAGGCCGGCGCACTCAAGATCACCATGGGTCCGATCCCCTATCTCTGGTCGGGCGAAAAATGGCGCGATTTCTATTACCGCATCGCTGAGTCGGGGCATGTCGATGCGGTAACGCTGGGTGAAGTGGTCTGTTCCAAGCGGGATCACTTCACCCGGCACTTCCTCCCCGACGTGGTCGAGCGGCTGACGCGCAACGGCAAATCGGTGGCGGTCGCTTCGCTGGCGCTGATCACCCAGGAGCGCGAGGCCGCCGCGACGCGCCGCCTCGCGGCCGAGGCTGCGCTGGCGGAGGCCAACGACCTTTCGGCACTGAGGCTGCTCTCCGGCCGCCCCCACCTCGTAGGGCCTTTCGTCAACGTCTATAACGGCGCGACGGCGCGGCTGCTGGCGAAAAAGGGCGCCACGCGCATCTGTCTGGGGCCGGAACTGCCGGCCGCCTCCATCGGCGCGATCACCGCTGGCGCGCCGGAAATCGAATATGAGCTGATCGCTTTCGGCCGCTTGCCGCTGGCTATCTCGGCACGCTGCGCCCATGCCCGCGCCAAGGGCCACACCAAGGACAATTGCCAGTTCGTCTGCGGCGAGGAGCCGGACGGGCTCGACGTCGACACGCTGGACGGCCAGCCTTTCCTGACCGTCAACGGCGTGCAGACCATGTCCCGGCACTGCCAGGTACTGCTCGGCGATCTCGACGCGGTCGCGGCAATGGGAATCACCCATCTGCGGCTCTCGCCTCAGGATTGCGACATGCTGGCCGTTGCCGAACTCTACGCCGGCGTGCGCGACGGTGCATTGGCAGCGGAGGAGGCCATAAGGCGGCTCGGGGAAGTCTATCCGAACGCCCCCTTCGCCAATGGCTTCCTGCACGGGGAGGCGGGCATGAACTGGGTGGCGGCATGAATTATCACACTGTGACGCCACGCCGCGGCGATTCGGATGCCTTTATCAGTCGTATTCGTGGCATCATCGGCACGGTCGCGCTCGATTGCGACTGCCGCCAGCGGGTGAACGACGCCTTGCAGCGGTTCGTCGAAATGGAGCAGCAGCGGGAAACGCGCCGGCATTTGCTGTCCTCGCGCCAACACCGCGCCGCCATCGCCGCATTGGTCGACCTCCTGGCCGAACTGGAGGAGATCAGTTGGCGCGAGGCGGACCGCACGGTATTTGCCGAACTGGCGCATTTGTTCGAAGATATCGCGCAGCACGCCCTGCGCGGAGCCGAGGACCTCCGCTCGATGGATGGAGACTGTCAGCCGTGAATGCCACCAAGCGCCATCTATTGACGGCGGTGGGTATCGTGATGGTGGGGTTGGCGGCCGCAGGCGCCGTCCTGCCATTGCTCCCCACCACGCCGTTCCTGCTGGTGGCGGTCGCGTGTTTTTCCCGTTCTTTCCCCCGTCTGGAGCGCTGGCTGCTCGAACATCCCAAATTCGGGCCGCCCTTGGAAAACTGGCGCCGCTCGGGGGCAATTTCGTCGAAGGCCAAATGGTGCGCGGTTCTGGCCATGCTCGGCAGCTATGTGATCCTGCTGATGACCACCGACTTTTCCCCGTGGATACGGGCGGCCGTCGCCCTCGTCCTGGCCTGCTGCGCGATTTTCATCATGACGCGGCCGGCGCCGGTTTCCGGCTGGCCCGCCGGCAAGGACCACTCCACGTCCTCGGCCGGCAACCGCGCCTGACGCGCGGCATTGAGGCAATAGATCGCCGGGAGCACCGCTCAGGGCTTGGGCGCGTGCCCGGTGGATGTCAGGGCGAGATCCGCCTCGAAACGGGTACCCTCGGCCGTCACGAACCGGTAGGTCCCGCCCATCTGCGACACGACGCCCCGGATCAGGCGCAGGCCCATACTGACTGGAGCGTCGGGGATCGGGCCGATCCCGATCCCGTTATCGGCCACGACCAGATGGCAGCGCCCGCCGCCGCTGTCCCGCAGGATCAGGCTGATACGGCCCTTGCGTCCGTCTGAAAAGGCGTATTTCAGCGCATTGGTCACCAGTTCGCTCAATAGAAGCGAAAGCGGCGTGGCATGATCCCGGTCGATGGCGACACGATCGATGTCATAGCTCAATTCGACATTGGCACCATAGGCATGAACGACCTCGTTCACCACGACGGGAATCAGGTCGTGCGCATCGATGTCCTCGTAGCGGTCGTTCCGATAGATATGCTCGTGCATCGCGGCCATGGCGCTCAGCCGGCTTTGCAGATCGATCCTCGCGCCGATCGGCATGTCCTGCATGCGAACGAGCGACTGCACCGATTGCAGGTTGTTCTTCACCCGGTGGTGGATTTCGCGAAACAACAGCACATTGGTTTCATTGGCCGCTTCCAGTTCGGCACGCCGCCGCGCGTCGCGGCGGAGCAGCCGGATGATCCAGGCACCACCCGCGATCAGTCCCAGAACGATCGGCGCGGCGATGAGGATGACCGCGACGATGGCGCCGCGTAGCGCCTGCCACGATTGATTGGTGGCGATGGAGGCCAGGGCCAGGATATCCGTTCCCGGCACGGCACGATAGCTGACGATCCGCGCCACGCCGTCCACGGGAGAACCGTCGGAGAAATAGGTCCCTGCCTCCGCCGCCGGCAGATAGTTGGTGATGAGGGGATGCCCGGACAGGTCAACCGGTCCATCCGCAGCGGGATAGCGGGCCATCAACTGGCCGTCACGGCGGAAAAGGCTGACGGCGGAGCCCGGCTCCAGATTGAGCGAGGGCCAGAAATCCTCGATCAGCGCATTGCTGAAGGAGACCATGACGGCCCCGGCGAACTGCCCCTGGCGCTGCACGCGCCGCGAGAAGACGAATATGTTCTCGCCGCTCAGCCGGCTGACGATCATGCCCGACATGTAGAGGCGCTCGCCATCGCGCAGGGCCGTAAAATATTCCCTGTCGGCGACGCTCACCGCTTCGGCACCGGGCACGGTAGAGAACAGTGTATTGGCGTCGGCATCGATGATGTAGACGTCCACATCCTCGGGCAGCCCCTCTACCGCCGCCCGCAGCACGGCCGGATCGCCACCCATCGCCGGACCGAGCAAGGCATCGACGCGGAGCAGGGTTTGCTGGGCCACCTGGGCCAGCCAGCCGGCATTGACCGCCACCACCTGGGCAGCCGCCTGCGACCGCTCTTCCAGGCGAACCCGCGTTTGCTCCAGCGCCTGCGTGACGAAATAGGCGAAAACGCCGGCAAACGCGGCGAGACATATCAGCAGAAAGACGATCGCCACCGTTGTGGCACGGACCTCGCCGAACCTTATTACCCTGCCCCCAGCCAGAAATACCTCCCCACAATGCTGCCCCTTTTGCGCGCTCTCTTGCCCGCCGGACCCGGCGACCGCCGCAGTCCGGGGCTAACGCGCATTCCTGCAAAAGGCTCCATCAGGCGATGGTCGCCGGCAGGAACGTTAACGCCGCGGAAGGGCGTTGGTGATATGGGCAGGCATCGCCCGGAGACTCCGGAAGGAAAAAGATGACGAAATCTTCCTCGCTGATGTTCGCCGGCCTCATGCTGGGCGCGGCACTGACTATGGCCGGCTGCGCGTCTTTCGGCGGCGGTTCCTCTCCCGAGGCGTTGGCGCCGGCATTGTCGGCCCGCATGGATCAGCCCAACGCCACGCTCGACACCCAGCAGGCCATCGGCCTCGTCAACGCCTATCGTGCCACGCGCAACATGCCTCCGCTCGTCGCCGATGCAGGGCTCAACGGCACCGCGCAGGCGCTGGCCAACCAGTATGCGCAGACTAATAACGCGCCCGGCAAGCCGCAGGCGCTGGCGCAGATGAAGCTCAGCGCGGGCTATGCGACCTTTGCCGAGACCTTCTCGGGCTGGCGCAACAATGCCACCGACGCCGCCGGCCTGGCCGCCCCGGCCGGCAAGGCGGGCCTCGCCGTGGCCTACAACCCGGCTTCGAGCTACGGCACCTATTGGGTGCTCGTTCTTGGCAACTGACACCGTCCTGATCGATGCCAGGGGCCTCAAATGCCCCCTGCCCGTCCTGAAACTCGAAAAGCAGCTTGCCGGCGCCACTGCGGGCACGGTTATAGAGGTCCTTGCCACCGATCCCATGGCGCGGATCGACATCCCCCTGCACTGCCGCCAGAACGGTCATGACTGCGTGCTGGAAGAAGTGGACGGAACCCTGCGGTTCACCGTTACGAGGAACGGCTGACGCCTCTAGAGATCGGCCGGGCGTGGCTGGGGAATTGGAATATCGGAACCGCCCGGAGACACGCCGGGACGTAGAATGTCCCCGATCGCGGCGCTTTCGACCGGCGCCGGGGCGCTAAACATCGGCAGATGCGGCGGGCGCGGGCGCGGCAGGGCGATGCCGGTGCGGACGCGGCCCAGATCGATCGCCGTATATTCATGCAGCGCGATTTTCTCGGTCAGATAGCTCGGCTGGTCCTTGAGACCCATGGGAAAGGCCGCCTGCTGCTCGGCCGCATAGGTTTTGGCGTCCTTGCCGCAGATCAGCGGCCGCATGTCGACCGGCGCCGTGCCCACTGCATTGGGAAGGGTCAGAACCGTTTGCCCATTGGGCTGCAGGCGCCCGGCCTCCGCATCGAGCAGCAGTTGCGCGGCCCGCTGGTCCCGCTCGCGCGAAGACGATCCGCCCAGCACCACGACCAGCAATTGCCGGCCATTGCGATCGGCAGTCGCCACGATATTCAGTCCCGAGGCGCAGATATAGCCGGTCTTCATGCCGGTCGTGCCCGCAAATCCCTCGAGCAGGCCGTTGTTCGACTTCAACCGGGCCTTGCCCAGCCGAACCACCCCGGTCGTGAACATCGGCATATATTGCGGAAAACTCTGCTCGATATAGAGCGAGAGCACCGCCATGTCCCGGGCCGAGGAGACCTGGCCAGGGTCATGCAGGCCATGCGGGTTGACGAAATGGGTAGCGGTCAATCCCATGCGCGAGGCCACATCGTTCATCATGGCGACGAACCCGGCCTCGCTGCCCCCGATGGTCTCGGCAATGGCCACGGCGATATCGTTGGCCGATTTAACGATGAGGATATAGAGCGCATCATTCAGGCTTACCGAACTGTCGACCTGCAAGCCGGACTTGCTCGGCGCCTGGTTGAAGGCGTTGCGCGAAATGGTGACCGGCGTATCCAGGGTCACGGTGCCGTTCGCGATCTGCTCGAAGGCCACATAGGCGGTCATCAGCTTGGTGAGCGAGGCCGGATGCCAGGGCTGGCCGGCATCCTCGGCATACAGCACCTGCAGCGTGGCCCGGTCGACCACCAGCAAGGGGGTTGCCCAGGCCGGCGCGAGACTCGAAAAGACCAGGATCAGGGCCAGGATGATGCGGCGAATGATGAGCAAGGCGGATCGACTCCAGGGCGGCCGGGGCGAAAACGGCCTCCTCTTAGCAGGCAGTCCCCTCGGCCTCAAGGAAAGCCGGGACGGCTGACATCCATGTGAACCCATCCTTAACCTTCGCCGTCTCCGGACCCTCGGCACGCAGGAGAGTGCCCTCCCGGCACGGAAATACGGGCAGCCACTAGTAACAACTAGTAACTGTGTCTATATTTGTGCCTGAGTAACCGACGAAAGGAGGCACAGCCATGTCACTGACCGATACCTCGCAGCAGGCGAACTGCTCGGCGATGTCCGATGTGCTCAATCGCATCGGCGACAAATGGAGCGTCATGGTCGTAGGCATGCTCGGGCGCAACGGCACGCTGCGTTTCAACGAGCTCAAGCGCATGATCAACGGGGTCTCCCAGCGCATGCTGACGCTGACCCTGCGCAATCTCGAGCGTGACGGACTGGTCAATCGCACCATCTATCCCGAGGTACCGCCCCGCGTGGAATACAGCCTCACCGCCCTGGGCAAGACCCTGCAGGTGCCGATCAGCGCGCTGTGGGACTGGTCGGCGGAAAATCATCACGCCATCATCGAGGCCCGCGCCATCTACGACGCCCGCGAGAACGCCGTCACTGCCACGCAGGGCCGTAAGATCGCCTATGCGAGGGGCTGACGGAACGTTCAGCCCTCGCTTTCGGCCATATCGGGGAGCCGGCCGGCCTGGTTCACCCGTCCCTGCGGCGCTGCCTGCCGCACGTCTTCCCGTCGGCCATGGGGCAGGTTGAGCGCCGCAACCAGCGTCCGGTACTCCTGCCGGGCGCTCATATGCGACATGGTCGGCACGCCCCCCAGCAGTTCCTCGTCCAGCGGATCGAAAATCGTCAGCCCCATGGCGAAGAGCGAACGGAAGATGACGCGCTCGGCGATTCCGTCGGCGACGCGGCAGCCCAGCCGCATGGCGATACGGTCCAGCATGGCCTGCACCTGGCGCATGTTGCGCGAGGACAGCATGGAGATGCGGTTGCGCACCAGGACCCAGTCGATATTGCGGCCGTCGATGGCGAGCCGCTCGGAGCGGGCCCGCTGCACCAGCCTAGCGTAATGGCTCAATTCGCGCGGCTCGCCGGTTTGCGGATCGACCTGCGCCATGACGCTGAGATCGATCAGACTGTCGTTCACCGGGGTCACCAGCGTATCGGCCAGCGAATGGGCGAGCCGGGTGAGATTGGTGTCGAAGCCCGGCGTGTCGACGATGATGAAGTCGGCCCTGCCCTCCACCTCGCCGATCGCCTGGCGGAAGAGGTCGAACTCGATGCGATGGTTCTCGCGCAGCGAATCCCCGCGCGCCAGCGGCAGGTGGAAATGGGTGGTGTGGGGCAAGCCCAGCCCCTTCTCCCGCGCCCACTCGCGACGGTTGCGCACATAATGCGTCAGCGTCTGCTGGCGGCTGTCCACATCGATGGAAGCGACCTTATACCCTTGATAAAGCAGGAAAACGGCCAGGTGGAAGGCCGTGGTCGACTTGCCCGAGCCGCCCTTCTCATTGCCGATGACGATGACATGCGCGCCTTGCCGCACTGCCGATTCCCCAAATCAGTTCGGCCCGGAGTGTGTTGGTTCCGGAACCGGGGCACAAGGGAAATCATGCCGTATGGAAATTGACGGAACCATGGCCTCGTCATGCGGAAGACGCATGGCTCGCTTGACCAATCGCCGTCTGCTCAATCCGGCGCCCCGGCCCTATATTCGTAGCGTAAACGAAAGGAGACTTCCGATGGACATCCGCAAGACCTTCAAGAAGTGGGCCGCCTACCAGCAGACCATCCGTGAGCTTTCCGCTCTCGACAATCGTCAGCTGAACGATCTCGGTATTTCGCGCGCCGATATCAACCGGGTTGCTCGCGACCATGCCAATTCTTTCTAATATAGGCGACAACGCCATTGCGAACTGAACGCCCGTGTCTTTCAAGGACGCGGGCGTTTTCTTTTAGAGGGCGCGATTTGACGCCTTGCCACACCGGCTGCGGATCGCCAGCACATCGTTAGCATCGGAAGCTGCACGCCGTCCCCTCCGAGACACGTTGCGCGCGCACCCGCCACTTGCTATCTGCCAGCCATGTCGAACCAACCCATCCACATCATCGGCGGGGGCCTCGCCGGCTCGGAAGCCGCCTGGCAGGCCGCCGAGTCGGGCGCCAAAGTCGTGCTGCACGAGATGCGCGGCGTCAGGGGCACCGACGCCCACCAGACCGAGGGCCTGGCGGAACTGGTCTGCTCGAACAGCTTCCGCTCCGACGATCACAAGCAAAACGCGGTGGGGCTGCTGCACGAGGAGATGCGCCGCTGCAACTCGCTGATCATGCGGGCCGCAGACGCGCACCGGCTGCCGGCCGGCGGCGCCCTTGCCGTGGACCGCGACGAATTTTCGGCGGCGGTGACCGAAGCTCTTTCGAACCATCCTAACATCACCATCGTGCGCGAGGAAATCGCCGGCTGGCCGCCTGCGGACTGGCGGCACGTCATCATCGCCACCGGGCCGCTGACCTCTCCCGCTCTGGCGGATGCCGTCCTCGCCAAGACAGGCGAGGACTCGCTGGCCTTTTTCGACGCCATCGCCCCCATCATCCACTATGACAGCATCGATCACGACATCGCCTGGAAGCAGTCGCGCTACGACAAGGCCGGGCCCGGCGGCACCGGGGCGGACTATCTCAACCTGCCGATGGACCGCGACCAGTACTACGCCTTCGTCGAGGCGCTGAAGACCGCGCCGCTGCACGAGTTCAAGGAATGGGAGAAGGTCCCCTATTTCGACGGCTGCCTGCCCATCGAGGTGATGGCCGAGCGCGGCCCCGAAACGCTGCGCCACGGCCCGATGAAGCCGGTGGGGCTGACCAATCCGCGCAACCCCACGGTCAAGCCCTACGCCATCGTGCAGCTCAGGCAGGACAATGCGCTGGGCACGCTGTGGAACATGGTCGGGTTCCAGACCAAGATGCGCTACGGGGTGCAGACGGAGATCTTCCGCATGATCCCAGGGCTGGAAAATGCCCAGTTCGCGCGGCTGGGCGGATTGCACCGCAACACCTTCATCAATTCCCCCAAGGTGCTGGCGCCCGACCTCAAGCTCAAGGCCGACCCGCGCATCCGCTTTGCCGGACAGGTGACGGGCGTGGAGGGCTATGTCGAAAGCGCCGCCGTGGGGCTGATCACCGGCCGCATGAGTGCCGCCGAAAGCCGGGGCGAGACGCTGCCAACGCCCCCTGCGACCACGGCACTGGGCGCGCTGATCGGTCATATCACCGGCGGCCATATCGAGGCGGAAAGCTATAGCGGCGCCCGCAGCTTCCAGCCGATGAACGTCAATTTCGGCCTGTTCCCCGAAGTCGAGATCAGCAAGCCCGAAGGGGTGAAGCGCTGGCGCGGCCCGGAAAAGACCATGGCCAAGCGCCGCGCCATCACCTCCCGGGCGCTCGAAGACCTCAAAAACTGGGCCTAGCGGTTTTCATATTTTGAGGGGCTCCTGGCTCGATTTACCCCCCCACACCGGGCTGCCCTCGGCTTGACCCGAGGGCCTCTATCCACGTGCAGGAAACCCGGGCTTCGGGGCGCCCAGGCCGGCCCTCGGGTCGAGCCCGAGGGCAGCAAAGAGCTTGTGTGGGCAGCAAAAATCGATCCAGGAAGGTCCAAAGTAAACCCTCCCCCTCAAGGGGGAGGGGAGCAAGAAGGCGCTGATCCGCTTGACAGGCTCTAGCTGGCGAGCAGCGGGACCGGGTCGACCGGGGTGGCGCCCTTGCGGAGCTCGAAGTGGAGCTGGGGCCGCGAGACCGAGCCGGTGGCGCCCACCGCGCCGATATTGTCGCCGCGGCTGACCACCGCACCCTTGGCGACGCTCATCGACTTGAGGTGGGCATAGGCCGAGACATAGCCATTGGGGTGGCGGATCAGGATCAGGTTGCCATAGCCTTCGACGCCCGAGCCGACATAGATGACGGTGCCGTTCTCGGCCGCCTTGACGCTGGAGCCTTCCGGCACGTCGATATTGATGCCGGTGCCGCGCGAGGCGGCGAAGTCGGTGATGACGCGGCCCGAAACCGGCCAGCGGAACTTGTCGCTGCCCGACATGGCCGGCTCGGCGGCGGCGGCCGGCGAGATCGAGGCGATCTGGGTGGGCGCGGCCTCCTGGGGCGCGGCGACAGGGGCCGGCGCCGCCGGCGCGGGCGTGGCGGCGGCCTGCAGGGTGCCGGCGCCCAGATTGTCGGGGCGGCTGGCGGGCATGGACGGCAGCGCCTGCGGCGCCGTGGACGCGACTTGGACCGGCGCGGCGGACGAGGTGGCCGCCGGCAGCAGGTCGGACCGGCCCGGAATGATCACCTTCTGGCCGACCACGATCCGGTCGGGCGAGCTCAACCCGTTCGCCTGCACGATGGCCTGGGTGGTGACATCGTATTTGCGGGCGATGGTGTAGAGCGACTCGCCGCTGGCGATGGTGTGGGTATAGCCATTGCCATTGCCGGCGGACTGCACCGGCACGCTGGAATCGAGGGGCAGCGCGGCACTGGGGGGAGTGGCGCCCAGAGACACGGCGGCGGGGGCGGCCGGCAGCGGGGCAAGGGTTTGCTGAGCGGGCATGGCTTGCGGGGTTCCCATTGAGGACGACGAGTTCAAGGCGGGCAGGTCCTGCGACTGGACCGAGGGCGCCATCGCCCCCTGGCCGATCGGCGAGGTGGCTCCGGACGGCTGCATGAAACCGTTCTGCACCGGCGCCGGCGGCATGGGGTTGCCGCCCCCGCCCCAAGACGAACCGACATTGGCCGGCGGCAGGAACTGCATGGCGACCTGCGTGTTCTGCGGCGCCCCCAGGGAGGGCGGCATGGGCTGGTTCAGGCTTGCCGGAGCGGATTGGGTGGCGGAACCGGTGACGGTGGGATCGCCGAACGTGCGACTGCCGAGGCTGGAACAGCCGGCCAGTCCGACGGCGGCCACGACAACGCCGGCAATGGCGACAGCGCTTCTGTGGGTCCGCGGGGAAACGCGAATACTCATCGGCTTACTCGTACGCAGGAACTCAACAACTGAGCCTGACGCTACGCCGGTAAGGTAAAGACGAGTTTAAAGTCCATGCGATTTGCGCGAAATCGTCGGGACGGGATTCAGGATGGGGTAAGGTTAAGGGATGGGATCTTCCGACCTGTCGTCATTGCCCGGTTTATCCGGGCAATCCGGTTCGCCGAAGCATGGACCACCCGAACAAGTCGGGTGGTGACGGTGGGGAGGGCTTCGTTCAGGGGGGAGGCGGCGGCTTGTGACGGATGCTATGCCCTCCCCGGCGCTGTCCTCGGGCTTCGACCCGAGGACCTGTGGCGGCAGGCGCGGCATTTCCGATTGATATTTGGTGCTGGCGGGGACAGGCCCTAGGGTCGAAGCCCGAGGGCAGCTTGGGGGGATGAGGATATAGGAAC